>NZ_CP107904.1:6605000-7308000 GCF_036013975.1 Kitasatospora sp. NBC_00458 | reverse complement strand
CGTACTGGAGTTCTACACCGCCCTCGGCTTCGAGGTCACCTACCACCAGAAGAGCCCCAACCCCTACGCCGTCGTCGAGCGCGGCGGCATCCAGCTGCACTTCTTCGGCATGAAGCGGTACGACCCCGCCGGCTCCTTCAGCACCTGCCTGATCTGCACCGACGACGTGGACGGGCTGCACGCCGCCTTCCGGGCGGGCCTCAAGGCCGCCTACGGCCGGGTGCCGACCCGGGGCCTGCCGCGGATCGGCGCGGTGGGCGACACGTCGCACGGCGTCCGGCAGTTCCTGATGACCGATCCGGGCGGCAACTGCCTGCGGATCGTCCGGCCGATCGACGACGACCAGGGCCACCGCCCGCCCCCGGACGAGCCGTTCGCCAAGGCGCTGCACCACGCGGCGCTGCTCGCCGACTCCAAGGAGGACCTGACCGCCGCCGCCCGGCTCCTGGACCGGGCGCTGGCCTCGGAGGGCGAACGCCCGGAGCCCGCCGTGCTGTTCCGGATGCTCGCCCTGCGCGCCGATCTGGCCGACCGGATGTCCGACGCGGTCTCGGCCGCCGCCTTCGCCGCACGGGCCGCGGCCGTCGCCGACGGACTCACCGCGGCGGAACGCGAGTCCGTCGGCGACGACCTGGACCGGCTCGCCGGAATCTCACCCTGACGCCCTGACCGCCCGACGGAAGGTCAGAGCGAGCGCTCCAGCAGCGCGAGCAGCGCCGCCCAGTGCCGGGCGTCGGCCTCGGGGTGGTAGGAGGCGGTGTCGGCCTGGGTGAAGCCGTGCGGCGCCCCCCGGTAGACCTCGCAGGTGTACCGGAGACCGGCGTCGGCGAAGGACTTCGCCAGCCGGTCGATCTGCTCGACCGGCAGCGAGGGGTCCTGGTCGGCATGGCCGAAGTACAGCTCCGCGCGGACCCGTTCGGCGAGCAGGTGCGGGCTGTCCGGTTCCGCGGTGGCGAGCAGGCCGCCGTGGAACCCGGCCGCCGCGGCCACCCGGTCCGGATGGGCGGCCGCGGTCCGCAGCGCGAGGTCCGCCCCCAGGCAGTAGCCGGTGATGCCGACCGGTCCGTCCGCGACCGCCGGGGAGTCGGCCAGCCACCGCAGGTACGCGCCGGCGTCGCGGGCGACGATCCCGGGGGTGAGCGAGTCCATCATCGGGCCGAGCCGCTCGAAGAGCGTCGGGTCGGTGCGGGTGCTGATCAGCGCGGGTGGCGCGGGCAGTTCGACGAGCGGCGCGCGCCCGTACCGGTAGAACACGTTGGGCACCAGCACGGTGTACCCCTCGGCGGCGAGCCGGTCCGCCATCGACTCCAGGACCGGGCGCAGCCCGAAGGCGTTCATGTACAGCAGGACGCCCGGGTGGGCCCGCCCGTCCTCGGGGTGGGCCAGGTAGGCGTCGGCGACGCCGTCGGCGGTCGGGACGTCCACGGAGCTGCCGCGCACGGCGATCGTCGTCATGTGGTTCCGTTCTCCTCTGTCTGCGGGTGCCCGGTCCGCGAGGTGTCGACGGCCCGGCACAGCTCTTCCACGCAATCCCCCACCCGGCGGCCCGCGGTGTCTACGACCAGGCGGTCACGGTGCCACGGCTCGTAGGCGCGGTTCGTGATCTCCGCCCAGTCGGGCAGGGCCAGGCCGGGTATGTCGACGGTGCGCCGCTCCGCCCGGCGGCGGTGCTCGGCGGGGTCGGAGCAGACGACCTCCGCTTCCAGGAAGGGGACTCCGGCCCGGAGGGCGGCGTCCCGCCAGGCGTCGCGGGTGACGGCGAGCGGGTTGACGGATTCGCCGACGACGGTGAGGCCCTGGCGCAGGTGCTCCTCCGCGAGCGCGTAGGCGACGGCGTAGCCGGCCGGTCCGATCGGCACGTCCGCGCGCCCCGCCCGCCGGATGGCCTGCTCGATGGTGTCGACCCGCAGGTGGACGGCGCCGGTCCGGCGGGCCAGGACGCGGGCCAGCGTGGTCTTTCCGGTGGCGGGGAGGCCTCCGATGACGATCAGCACCGCCCCATCCTCGCAGACCGGACCGGCGGACCGGCGCGTGGACAGGCGGGTCAGGACGCCCAGTTGCGGGTGCAGAGGACGAGGCGGTAGCCGTCCGGGTCGGCGACGGTGACGCCGAACTCGTCCCAGTACGGGTTGTGGGCGGGGACCCGGGTGCCCCCGGCGGCCCGGAGCCGGTCGAGGAGGGCCGGGTCCACGGGTGCGCCGAGGTAGACGACGAAGAGGTCGTCGACGGTGGGGGTCGGCTCCAGCGGGTTCTCGGGGTCGTGGGTGAGTTCGAAGTGCCAGCCGCCCCCCGCGGGGCCGACCATCAGGAGGTCGTGCTCGCCCGACACGCGCTCGGTGGTGCGCCACAGGACGGTGAGGCCGAGCGCGTCGACGTAGAAGCGTTCGGCGGCGGCCAGGTCCCCGGAGGGGCGGGCGATGCGGACGTGGGTGGTGGAGTCGATCATGGAGGCCGAGCGTACCGGGCGGCCCTCCGGCCGCACCGGGCGGCCCGTGCACCGCGCGCCCACCCGCCTCGCCACCTGCGCGGCTGCCCGCGCCACCGGCCTGACGCGCCGTCGCCCGCCGACCCGGCCGGGTCACCCGCCGGCCGGGCTTCCGGCGCACCCGGCGCCGACGGGGCGTCAGAGCCTGCGCAGCCGCTCCTCGTCGGCCGTGCGGGGGCAGGTGAGGCACGCGTTGCCGGGCTGGATCGCGTAGTAGAGGCAGCAGCCGAGCCTGGTCCGGGTGTGGTGGGCGCGTCCGTCCTCACCGCGCAGCAGGCGGAAGTCGGCGGCCCCGGGGAGCGGTTCGGTGTGCCCGGGCAGGACGGCCCCGGCCGCGGCGACGGCGGCGGCCTCGTGGGTGGCGGGGTGCGGGGCGGCCTCGGACGGGCCGGGGCGTGCGGCTTCCTCCGCCCGGAGGGCCCGCGTCGCAGCCCCGGCCGCCGCGCAGGACTCCCCCTCGCCCCCGGCCGCGCCGCTCCGGGCACCGGCCGGCTCCGTGAAGACGGCCCGGAGCTCGGCGGGACCGTGGACGGCGCCCCCGAGGACGGCCTCCACGGTGGCGGCCGCGCGGGCGGCCGCCGACGCCCCGGCCTCCCCGGCTTCCCCGGCCTCCCCGGCCGGGTGCGTCGCGTCGAGCATCCGCCCGAGGTACCAGATCGCCGAGGCGAGGTCGTCGGTGACCATGCCCCACAGCGCCCTGGTGCCGCGCCGGGCGGGGGCGGCGAAGGCGGTGAGCAGCGGTTCGACGTGGGTGACGACGGCGGCCCGCAGCTCGGCCCGGAGCTCGTCCTCCCCCGCCAGGGTGACGTGGGCGCGCGGACGCAGCGCGAGGTCACCGGTGGCGGCGTGCATCCAGAGGTCCGCGCCGCCGATCAGCGGCACGCGCCGGGCCAGGTACCAGGGCCCGGCGATCAGCACCGAGACCGACCAGAGGTAGTGGTGGAGCAGCCGGGACGCGACGACGTGGGGGCGCGGCGAGGTGCCGTACCCGGCGGCCACGGGTGCGATCCGGGCGGCCTCGCCGGCCAGGGAGTCGGCCAACGCCTCCGGGTCGCCCGCGAGTTCGGCGGCGGAGTACCAGCCCTGGAGGCGGGAGGGCGCGGGTTCGTCGTCCGCGAGCAGCCGGACCCGGAGCACGGGGCAGAGGTCCAGCAGCCGCCGGTAGTCGGCGTCCAGGGGGTTCGCCGCGCGGACGGCGGCGGGCACGGGCGGGCCCGAGGAGATCATCGGCACTCCCGAGATCGTGTTAGGTGAGCCTCACCTTATAGGCATGCGGAGGCCGTTCCGCGCCACCCCGCCCCGACCGTCCCCGTACGGCCCAATCCGGCCGGGATTTGACGTTGTTAGGCTTGCCTAACCTAATATTTGACTCCGTGTTCACCATCGATCCGCCGGCCCCCTCAGCCGCGGCGAAGCCCCGCCCCTCGTCGGCCCGACCCGCGTTCCCGCCGGTCGGCGCAGCCACCGCCGCCGCGGTCCGCGCACCCGCCCGCCCGACGCCGTGACCGGGCGGAGCGAGGCACCGGGCGCCCCGGCCCGGCGGGGGCCGCGCCCGGCCCGCGGCCGCCGGGTCGTCGGGGCGCCGGACGGGACGCCGCCGCCGGACACCCCCGCCGCGGCGCCCGGCACGGCGCGCGCCGACGCCACCGGCACGGCGGGCGCCACGCGGGGCCGCCCGGCCCCGCCCGGCCCCGTCCGACGTCCGGAGCGACGCCTCCGGGCCCGCGCCGCCGGACCAGCCACGGACCCGCACGGGCCGTCGCGGGCGGTGGGAGCGCCGGAGCCCGGTGGAACCGGCCGCCGGCGAATCGCCCCCCTCGGGGCGGGTAGGCCCTGCGGTGCCCGCCCCCTGCCGACCGCCGCCGCCCTCCCCTCCCCCGCTCCGGCCACCGCATCCCCCGCTCCGGCCACCGCACCAGCCACCGCACCAGCCCCCGCACCGAGAGGAGCCCGCCCCGACATGCGGCTCTACCTGCTCGCCCTCAACCCCACCGACTCGGTCACCCAGGGCTTCCTCCCGGCCGCCGCCCGGCTCGGACTCGACGTCACCGTGCTCACCGACCACGCCGGTCCCCACCGGAGCGCCTACGCCGGCCTGGCACGCGTCCCCGAGGTGCTGGAGTGCGACGTCCGGGACTTCCGCGAGGTCGTCGGAGTGATCTCCCGGCACCGGGCCACCGACGCGCCCGCGGCCCCGCCCGGCGGCGACCGCACCGCGTCCGACCCTGCCGGGGCACCGGGCGCGGCCTTCGCCGTCTTCAGCAACAGCGACCACCTGCAGACCCAGACCGCCCTCGCCGCGGAGTACTTCGGGCTCCCGGGCAAGGACTGGAAGGCCACCCTGCGGGCCAAGAACAAGGGCCAGCTCCGCCGCCACCTGGCCGCCGCCGGACTGGACACCGTCCGCTCCGTCGAACTCCCGGCGGGCCGGGACCCCTCCGTGCTGCGCGAGTCGGACCTCACCTTCCCCGTCGTGGTCAAGCCGCGCGAGGGCGTCGCCAGCGAGGACGTCTCGCTGGTCCCCGACGCCGCGGAACTGGTGCGGCGCTGCGCCGAGATCCAGCACCGGCGGGGCGGCGAGGCGCTGGTCGTCGAGGAGTTCCTGGAGGGGCCGCTGCACACCCTGGAGACGCTCGGCGACGGGCGGCGGCGGCACGTCCTCGGCGGGTTCCGCACCAGGCTCTCCGCGCCCCCGCACTTCATCGAGGAGATGCTGGAGTTCGTCCCCGCACACCCGCCCGCCGTGGTCGCGCAGGTGCTCGCCCAGCTCGACGCGACCGGCGTCGGACTCGGCGCCTGCCACACCGAGTTCGTCGTCCAGCCGGACGGCCGCGCCCGGATCGTCGAGGTCAACTACCGCGCCATAGGCGACCAGTGCGACCTCATGCTCGCCGAACTCCTCGGCATCCCGCTGTTCGAACTCGTCCTCGCCGTCCACCTCGGCCGCGAACTCCCCGCCGACCTCGGCGAGCGGTGCGCCGCCGGTGCGCTGCGCGGCCGCAACGAGCCGGTCTGCGCCGACCGGGCGGGCACCCTCAGCGCCGCCCCCGCCCCGCACGACGAGCGGCGCGACGGCGTCCGGCTCGCCTACCGGCCGCTGCGCGCGGTCGGCGAACGCCACGAGCACTACCGCACCAACCGGGACTACCTGGGCGTGGTCTGGGCGGTCGGCCCCGACCAGGCCGCCGTGGACACCGCCGTCGCCCGGTTCATCGCCGAAAACCGTTGGGAGATCACCCCGTGAACACCTCCGCCTCCGACCGGCTCGCGCTGCGCGTCCTGTCCGCCCTGCTGCGCGAGGACGTGCTCGGGCTGCGCACCCGAGGAGTGCCGGAGGAACGCGCCGACGGCCCGTGGCTGCTGAGCGCCGAACGCGCGGTCGCCGTGCCGGTCGCCCCCGACGGGTTCCAGAGCGAGTACGCGGCCAGGCTCCCCTCGATCGACCTGGACGGCCGCCGGGTCACGGGTGCCGAGGGCATCCTGGCATCGCTCGCGCCCCTCGCCGAGGAGGAGGACCGGCCCGGCTGGGAGGCGTTCGCCGAGGAGTGCCGGCAGACCCTCGCCGCCATGGAGCTGCACGAGCGGGTCCGGGGCGAGGTCCACAGCACGCTCACCGACCTGTACGGCGCCGACCCGGCCCACTGGACCGGGCCCGCCGCAGCCCTCGGCCTCGACACCCTCGCCGCCTACCTCGACCACCCCGTCTACCCGACCGCACGCGGCCGCTCCGGCTTCAAAGAGGAGCAACTCCGCTCCCACGCACCGGAGTTCCACCCGGCCTTCGAGCTCCGCTGGCTCGCGCTCCCGGTCGGCACGCTCACCCGGCACGGCGACCGGCCGCTGCCCTGCTGGTGGCCCACCCCGAGCTGGCTCGGCCTCGCCCTGCCCGGCGGCGACCGGGCCTGGGAGACCCTCCCGGTCCACCCGCTCACCGTCGGCGCACACCTCGACGAGGCCCTGCGCGCCACCGGCCTGGCGGACCGCGCGGTCCTGGCCAGCCGGCCCTACCTGACCGTCGTCCCCACCCTGTCGATGCGGACGGTCGCCGTCGCCGACGACCCCTCCCACCACCTCAAGCTGCCGCTCGCCACCGCCACCCTCGGCCGGCTCAACCGCCGCACCATCAAGCCCGGCACGCTCCGCGACGGCGCGGCCGGCCAGCAGCTGATCGAGGCCGTACTGGCCCGCGAACCGCGGTTCGCCGGGCGGATCCTGCACGCCGACGAGCAGACCTGGGCGCACGCCGGGCACGAGCTGCTCGCCGTCCTGCTCCGCCGCTACCCGACGGGGCTGGAGCGGTCCGTCACCGTCCCGCTCGCGGCCCTGCTCGCCCCCTCACCCGGCCACGCCGGCTCCGGCGATCACGGCGGTCACGGCCCGCTCGTGGTGGACCGTCTCGCCGACCGGTTCTTCGACGGCGACCCGGTCGCCCTCTACGACGCGCTGCTGGAACCCCTGCTCGACTGGCACACCACGCTCTTCGGCTACGGCATCGCCCTCGAATCGCACCAGCAGAACACCTCGCTCGTCCTCGACGAGCACGGCGGCCTGCGCCTGCTCTACAAGGACGACGACGGCCCGCGCCTGCACACCGCCCGGCTCGCCGCCACCCTCGGCGACCCCGCCCCGGCCGTGGCGGAGTTCGACGACGCCCGGATCCTCGGGACGGACGACCGGCCGCTCACCGACCTGTTCGCCACCATCACCGGCCACCTCTGCACCGGCGCCCTGGCCTTCGGGCTCGCCGCCCACGGCCGGGCCGAACTGGCGACCCTGCTGGCCCTGTTGCGCCGACGGCTGACCGAGGCGGTCGACCGGATCGGTCCCGCCGGCGCACCCCTGCGCGCCGCCCTGCTGGACACCGAACGGCTGCCCGTCAAGGCGATGGTCACCGCCGGCACCCTGCTCAGCAAGCAGCGCTCAGGCGCCGCCGACATCAACAAGCACTACACGACCGGCCCCAACTACCTGCTGCCGTCCCCGCAGGGCGCCACCGCACCGGGCGCCGCCCGATGACGGCCGCGGCCACGGGCACCGGGGCCTCGCCCCGGGTCCACCCGCAGCGGCAGTATGTGCTGATGGCCGTCCTGCCGCCGACCGTCGCCGGCCCTCCCTCCCCGCTGCCACCGCTGCCACCGCTCGTGGCGGTCATACCGCCCACGCCGACGCCGTGGCCGCACCCGGCGCCGTTCACCGGGCCCTCCGGCGCTCCCCGGCGCGGCCCCGACGACCGCACCGCCGACCGCCCCGGCCCCGGCAGCAGCGGCCCCGGCAGCGGCCGCAAAGCCATCGCACCGGTCAGCACCACCGCCACCGCACCGGCCACCGCCGCGGACGACGCGCCCGACCTCCCCCTCCGCCACCGTTGGAGTCGCCCATGACCCACGAACTGCCCACCGCCGACCACGCGGTGACCCACACCCTGCTCAACTGCCTGCTGCGCGAGGTCTCCGCACCCGAACACCAGACGGCCGTCACCGGCGGCCGCCTGCTGATCCGCCTGCCCCGGCGCGGCGCCCAGCTCCGGATCGCGCTGCGCCGCACCTCACTGCTCGGCGCACACCGGTTCAGCGGCCCGGTCGAGGAGGAGCGGACCGACGGTTGGGCAGAGTTGAACTGGCACGAGCTCGCCCGGTACGTCCAGGGCGAGCTCGAACTGCGGACCGGGACCGTCAACGACGAGTTCCTCCCCCAGCTGACCTCCAGCCACCAGGCCGTCCGGACGGCCCTGACCGACCGCCCCGAACCGGGACCGGACCGCTACCTGGAGTCCGAGCAGGCGCTGCTCCTCGGCCACCGCTTCCACCCCGCGCCCAAGTCCCGCTCCGCCGAACGCGGCGACTGGCGCGCGTACGCACCGGAGACCCGGGCCGCGTTCCGGCTGCGCCACCTCGCCGTCCGGAGCGAGCTGACCGCCGGCACCTCCACCGACCCGGACGTCACCCACCTGCTCGACGGACTCGCCCCCGTCCCCGCCGGCTACCGGCTGCTGCCCGCCCACCCCTGGCAGTACCAGCTCATCGAGGACCACCCCTTGCTGCGCGGCGCCCTGGCCCGCGGGGACGTGCTGGACCTCGGCCCCGGCGGCACGCCGTTCGCCGCCACCGCGTCCGTGCGGACCCTCTACGGGGCGGACGCGTTCCTCAAGTTCAGCCTCAACGTCCGGATCACCAACTGCCTGCGCAAGAACGCCGCCTACGAGCTCGCCGGCGCGGTCGCCCTGACCCGGCTGCTGGCCCCGGTCCTGGCCGACCTCTCCGCACGCTTCCCGAACGCGGCGATGCTCCGCGAACCGGCGTTCCGCACCCTCGCCCTGCCCGGCGCCGACGGCCAGCCCGACCGGGCCCTGTACGAGGGGTTCGGCCTGATCGTCCGCGAGGGGTTCGGCGGCGTGCTGCGCCCCGGCGTCACCCCGCTGCTGGCCGCCGCCGTCGCCGACGAGTACCCGACCAGCTCGGCCCACGTCTCCCGGCTGCTCGGCGACACGAACGACGAGAACGGCGGGCACGACCGGCACGAGGGCACCGGCCGGCACGGCGGGAGCGCCGGGCCCGGCGTGACCGGGGCGGACGGCGCCACCGGGGCGGGCCGGGCGCTCGACTGGTGGACCGCCTACCTCCGGCTGCTCGTCCCGCCGGTGCTCGCCGCCTACTTCGACCACGGCGTGGTGCTCGAACCGCACCTGCAGAACGTGCTGATCGGCGTGGACCAGGCCGGCCGCCCCGCCCAGGTGCTCTTCCGCGACCTGGAGGGCACCAAGCTCGTCCCCGACCGGCACGCCGCCCTGCTCGACTCCCTGCCGCCCGAGGTCGCCCGTGCCCTGGCCTACGACGCCGAACGCGGCTGGGACCGGGTGGTCTACTGCCTGCTGGTCAACCACGTCGCCGAGCTGCTCGCCGCGATCGCCGACCTGCACCCGGCCGTCGAGGGCGCGCTCTGGGAGGCCGTCCGCCGCGTCCTGGAGGAGTACGCCGCCGCCCACGGCGACCCGCCCCGGCTGCGCGCGCTGCTGGCCGGCGTGCCGCTGCCGGCCAAGGCCAACCTGCTCACCCGCTGGGAGCGCAAGCGCGACCGCGAGGCCGGGTACGTCCGGCTCCCCTCCCCGCTGGCCCGCTCCGTCCTCGCGGAGGCCGCCCGCGTCCCGCGCGCCGTCCAGGCCCCGCCCGTCCCCGCCGGAAGGACCCGATGACCGCCACCGAGCCGGTCCGCCGCCACGTCGCCGACCTGGCCCCGGACCAACTGCCCTGCTACGTCTACGACCTGGCGGCCCTGCGGTCGCATGCGGCCGCCGTCCGGGCCGCGCTGCCCGAGCGGGTCGAGCTGTACTACGCCGCCAAGGCCAACCCGGACGTGCCGGTGCTGACCGCGCTGCGGTCCGCCGTGGACGGCTACGAGGTCTCCAGCGGCGGCGAGTCGGCGCACGTCCGGGCCGCGGTGCCGGACGCCCCGCTGGCCTTCGGCGGCCCGGGCAAGACGCCCGCCGAGATCGCGGCCGCCGTCGACGCGGGCGTGCACCGCTGGCACGTCGAGAGCGAGCAGGAGCTGCACCGGCTGGCCGCCGCCCTCGCCGACCGGCCGGACGCGGCGGTGGACGTGCTGCTGCGGGTCAACCTGCCGGTCGGGGGCGGGGCGCTGGACTCGGTGGCGCTGGCGATGGGCGGCCGGCCCACGCCGTTCGGGCTGGACCCGGTCCGGGCCGAGGCCTGCGTCCGGCTGCTCACCGATCCGCTCGGCCCGCTGGGCCCGGTCCGGCGGCGCCTGCGGCTGCGCGGCGTGCACGCCCACCTGGCCAGCGGGCTGGCGGCGGCGGAGCAGCTGGCACTCGCCGACCAGATCGTCGGCTGGTCGGCCCGGCTGGCGGAGCGGCACGCGTTCGGGCTGGACGAGGTCAACGTGGGCGGGGGCATGGCCGTCGACTACGCGGACCCGGCCGCCCGCTTCGACTGGACGGCGTTCGGCGAGGGGCTCGGCAAGCTGCTCGACCGGCACCCGGGCCTGACCCTGCGGATCGAGCCCGGCCGGGCGCTCACCGCGTACTGCGGCTGGTACGCCACCGAGGTGCTGGACGTGAAGCGGAGCCACGGCGAGGACTTCGTGCTGGTCCGCGGCGGCACCCACCACCTGCGCACCCCGGCCACCCGGGGTCACGACCAGCCGTTCACCGTCCTGCCGGTCGAGTCCTGGCCGCACCCGTGGCCGCGCCCGGCCGTGACGGGGGGCCGCGCCACCCTGGCCGGCCAGCTCTGCACCCCGAAGGACGTCCTCGCCCACGCCGCCCCGGCCGCGGCCGGCCTCCGGGCGGGGGACCGGGTGGTGTTCGACATGGCCGGGGCCTACGCCTGGAACATCTCCCATCACGAGTTCCTGATGCACCCGCGCCCGGGGTTCCACCACCTGGGGTGACGACCGGCGACCGACCGGCGACCGGCGACCGGCCCGCGACGCACAACGGTCGACGGAGGGCCGGACTCGGCGACGCCGACGGCGGGTCCCCGCCGGCGGCCTTCGGGTGACGGGTGGCGACGCCTGTCACCCGAGGGCCGTCCGGAGGCCGTCCGGGACGTCGTCCGGGACGGCCTCCGGAGGCCGCGGGCCCGCCCACCCCGTGGACGGGCGCGGGCCCCCACCGCACTGACGTGCGAAAGTGGTAGCCGGTGAAGGGAGCGGGCACGTGCTGATGGACAAGGTGGCGGAGATCCTCGTCGAGGCCTCGGCCGAGGTGGTGGAACCCCGGTTCCGGGCGCTCGCCGCCGGCGAGGTGATGGAGAAGGCCCCCGGCGAGGTGGTGACCGTGGCCGACCGTGAGGCGGAGGTGATCATCGCCCGGCGGCTGCGCGAACTGCTGCCCCTCCCGGTGGTCGGCGAGGAGGCCGTCGCCGCCGACCCCGCCCTGGCCCTGGCCCTGCACTCGGAACCCGCCGTCTGGCTCGTCGACCCGGTGGACGGCACGTCGAACTTCATCGCCGGCCGCCCCGAGTACGCCGTGATGGTCTCCCTGGTGCGCGCCGGCGAGACCGTCGCCTCCTGGATCTGGCAGCCCTCCACCGCGACCTCCTACACCGCCGAACTCGGCTCCGGCGCCTGGCGCGACGGCCACCGCCTCACCCGCTCCCCCGCCGCCGCCGATCCCGGCAAGTGGCGCGGTGCGGTGAAGAGCCGCTTCCTCGACCCCGACCGCCGCCGCCTGGTCGAGGCCAACACCAGCGCCTTCGGCGAGATCACCGCCGGCCGTCACGCCGCCGGCATCGAGTACCCGGACGTCGCCGAGGGCGCCCTGGACTTCATCCTCTACTGGCGGACCCTGCCCTGGGACCACGCGCCAGGATCCCTGCTGGTCACCGAGGCCGGCGGCGTCTCCGCCCGCCTCGACGCCACCCCCTACCGCCCCGAGGCCCCCGGCTGCGAGGACGGCCTCCTCGTCGCCGCCGACCCGGCCACCTGGGAACGCACCCGGGAGATCCTGCTCACCCGCTGAAAACCCGGAGGACGGGCCGCCGGGGCCCTCCTAGAATCTCGATCATGTATCCGAGACGACTGGTCGCGCTGCTCGTCGGCGCCCTCGCCGTGACCACCGCCTGCACCGGCGCGCAGGACCCCGACCCGGCCGCCGCCGACCGGGCCGCCTCGTCCTCCCCCTCCGCGGAGGACGAACCGTACCCGGAGCCCACCCCCGTCACGGTGGGGGCGCTCACCTCCGCCGAGCTCCAGGGCGGCTGGTGGAACTGGGCCGCCTCGACCGGCGAGGCCCGCAACCCGATCACCGACCAGGACGGCCACCTGTGCGCCCAGGGGCAGGCGGAGGACGTCTGGCGGCTGGCCGGCACCCGGGGCGGCGCGGCCCGCCGCACGTGCACCGTCCCGCTCGGGCTCCCGGTGGTGTTCCCGATCGTCAACACCTTCGGCGAGGCCTCCGACTGCCTGGAGTTCATGGACGGGGCGCACGGGAGCGCCACCCTGGACGGCAGGGCCCTGAAGGCCGAGGAGCTCGGCGCGACCCCGATCGACCTGGGCACCCACGACGGCAACCCCTTCACCGGGGTCGAGGACCACTTCCACACCTGGTCGTGCGGCCTCTGGGTGCGGCTGGAGCCGCTCCCGGCCGGCAGCCACGAACTGAGCTTCCAGGGCGGTTCGGGCTCGTTCAGCACCTCGGTGGACTACCACCTGGAGGTCGCCAGGCCCGTGCCCGCCGGCGCCGTCTGACCCGGGGGCACGGCCCGGCGCTCACCCGTCCCGCCCGGCTCACCCGGCCCGCCCGGCCCACGCCTCCCGCCCGGCCAGGACGACCTCGCGCAGCAGGGCGGTCACCTCGTCCGGCGTGGTGTGCGGGTTGAGCAGCGTCAGCTTCAGCCGGACGCGCCCGGGGCCCTCGCCCGGCAGTTCGGTCCGCCCGACCACCGCCCGGCCCTCCCGCAGCAGCAGCCGGCGCAGTTCGGCGTTGACCCGGTCGAGGGCCGCCAGGTCCGCGAAGTCCACGGGCCCCACCGGGTCCGCGGGTCCCGCCGGGCTCACGGGTCCCGCCGGCCGGGCCGCCAGCGTGCCCCTCGCGTCCCGCGGGCAGTAGCGGAACAGCAGGGCGGTGAGGACCGGTTCGGCGTGCAGCTCCAGCTCGGGATCGGCCCGGACGGCCGCGGCAGCACCCCGCGCGAGGTCGTGGCAGGCGTCGACCAGCCGGCCGAGGCCCGCCCGTCCGAGGGTGCGCAGGGTGACGGCCAGTTTGAAGGCGTCGGCACGCCGGGTGGTGCGCAGCGACTGTCCCAACAGGCTCGGGTAGCCCGCCTGTTCGTCGTCGGCCGGGTTGAGGTACTCGGCCCGGCGGGCGAGCGAGACGTACGTCTCGGCGCGGCGGACCAGGAAGACGCCGGCCGCGGCGGGCTGCCAGCCGAGCTTGTGCCAGTCCAGTGAGACGGAGTCGGCGCGGGCGATGCCGTCGAGGAGCGGCGCGAGCCGGTCGGAGAGCAGTGCGCCGCCGCCGTACGCGGCGTCGACGTGCAGCCAGGCCCCGTAGCGCGCGGCGAGGTCGGCGAGTTCGGGCAGCGGGTCGACGGCGCCGGTGTCGGTGGTGCCGGCGGTGGCGACCACGGCGACCGGGGTGTGGCCGGCCCAGCTCTCCGTGGCCATGGCGTGGGCCAGTGCGGCCGGGTCCATCCGCAGCTCCCGGTCGACGGGGACGGGGACGACGGCGCGTTCGCCGAGACCGAGCAGGGCGGCGGCGCGCTGGACGGAGAAGTGCGCGGCCCGGGAGGCGAAGATCCGGGGCGCGGCGCCGGCCGGGAGGCCGTCCAGTTCGACGATGCCGTCGAGCCGCTGGTCGCGGGCGAGCATCAGGCCCATCAGGTTGGACTCGGTGCCGCCGGAGGTGAGCACTCCGGCGGCGTGGGCCGGGTCGTAGCCGACGAGGGCGGCGAGTTCGGCGAGCAGCGCGGTCTCCAGCGCGGTCGCGGCGGGGGCCTGGTCCCAGGAGTCCTGGGAGGGGTTGAGCGCGCTGACGGCGAGGTCGGCGGCGACGGCCACGGCGAGCGGCGGGCAGTGCAGGTGCGCGGCGCAGAACGGGTCGGCGGGGTCGGCGGCGCCGTGGGCGAGCAGTTCGGTGAGACGGGCGAGCGCGTCCGGGCCGGGCTCTGTGGCGAGCGCGGCGGCGACCCGGGCGGCGACGTCGCCGGGGCTGCCGACGGGCAGCGGTCCGCCCCTCCGGGTGGCGCCGCGCTCCAGCGCGTCGAGGACCGCGGCCAGCAGCGGGCCGAGCGCGGCCGGGCCGCCGACGCCGCCGGCCAGGGCGTCGGCCCGCGCCGCCGGGGGCACCGGCCCGCCCTCCGCGGCCGCGTCCTCCCCGGCCGTGTCCCCGGCCCCGGCCCCGGTCACGCGGACCCCGCCGCGCGCGAGCCCGTGCCGCCACCGGTGCCGGGCACCGCGGCGGTCCCCTGCCCGACGCCCCCGCCGGGGGGTGCACCAGCGCCCGCACCCGCACCCGCCGCCGAGGCGGCGGCGATGGCGTCCGCGAGCCGGTCCAGCACCGCCGCCGCCTGCTCGTCGGTGAGGGTGAGCGGCGGCAGCAGCCGCAGCACCGCGTCGTGCCGCCCCCCGAGTTCGACGATCAGCCCGCGCGCCAGGCACGCCTCGCGGACCCGGACGGCGAGTCCGGGCGCGGCCGGGCGTGCCCCGCAGCCGTCCGGCGCCGCGTCGGGGTCGACCAGTTCGACGCCGATCATCAGGCCGCGCCCGCGGACGTCGCCGATCGCCGGGAGCTCCCCGGCGAGCGAGCGCAGCCGCTCGACCATCCGCGCGCCGACGGTGGCGGCCCGTTCCACCAGGCCGTGGGCGGTGACGTACCGCAGGGTGGCCGCGCCGGCCGCCATGGCGAGCGTGTTGCCGCGGAAGGTGCCGGTGTGCGCGCCGGGCCGCCAGCCGTCGTACTCCTCGCGGTAGACGACGACGGCCAGCGGCAGGCTGCCGCCGATCGCCTTGGAGAGCACCATCGCGTCCGGGACGATCCCGCTGTGCTCGACGGCCCACATCGCGCCGGTCCGGCCGACCCCGGTCTGGACCTCGTCGACGATCAGCGGGATGCCGCGTTCGGCCGTGATCCGGCGCATCGCGCGCAGCCAGTCGTCGGGGGCGGGGACGACGCCGCCCTCGCCCTGCACGGCCTCCAGGATCATGGCGGCGGGCCGGACCACCCCGCCGGAGGGGTCGTCGAGCAGGCGCTCGACGTAGGTGGCGGACAGGTCGGCGCCGGCCTCGCCGCCGACCCCGAACGGGCAGCGGTAGCCGTACGGGTAGGGCAGCCGGACGACCTCGCCGCCGCCGGGCAGCGGCTCCTTGACGGCGACGTTGCCGGTGAGCGCGAGGGCGCCGGCGGTCATGCCGTGGTAGGCGCCGGTGAAGGCGAGGGCCCCGGCCCGGCCGGTCGCGGTCTGCATCAGTTTGAGCGCGGCCTCGACGGCGTCGGTCCCGGCGGGTCCGCAGAAGTGCACCCGGGCGCCGTCGGCGAACGCGGGCGGCAGGCTCTCGAACAGGGCGGTGGTGAAGTCGTCCTTCTCGGCGGTGGCGATGTCGAGCAGGTGCAGGGGCGCGCCGCTGTCCAGGGTGCGGCGGATCGCCTCCAGCACCACGGGGTGGTTGTGGCCGAGTGCGAGGGTGCCGGCGCCGGAGAGGCAGTCCAGGTAGCGGCGGCCGTCCGCGCCCTCGACGGTCATGCCGTTGGCGCGCACCGGGACGATCGGGAACGACCGCGCGTAGGTGCGGGCGGCGGACTCGCGGACCCGCTGGCGGCGCAGGACGGCTGCGGCGGGGGCGGGAGGAGCGGCGGGCGGGGGGACGGTGGGGACGGTCGGACCGGTGGCGGGCTCGGCGGCGAGCGTCAAGGCGGACTCCCAGAAAGTTAGGTAAGCCTAACTTTAGAACGGAGACCGCCCCCACCCCGCCCCGGGGCCGCCGGAACCACCCGAATCGGTGACGGGGGGCCCGCGAGGACGGACGACCCGTCACCTCAACGACCAGTGCGGCCAAGAGGTTACGCGTCCGCCGCGGCGAGACCCGGTCACACCGGAACCGTGGGGGCGCAACCGCGACCCGGCCGCCCGTCCGGGCGACACGGTCAACCTGGAGTTGACACCGCCGGTGGTAACCTGGCCGCATGTCCGAGCCGATGGATGCCGCGCCGGCCTCACGCCCGGTGAAGAAGTACAGCGTGTCGATGCCCGAGGACGTGGCCGACGAGGTCCGCGCCATTGTGGGCAAAGGATCTTTCAGCGCCTTCGTGACGGCCGCCGTCCGCAGACAGATAGAGCGCCGACGGCTCGCCGAACTGGTCGACGACCAGATCGAGCAGTTCGGCGAGATCCCCGACACCGCACGGGCCCAGGCCGCCCGGAACTTCGAGGAAGCCGAGCGGAGGTACGAGCTATGGCTCGCCGAACAGGCGGACAAGGCCCGGGCCAGCTGAGCCGGGGCGTACTGGTACTCGACTGCCAGGGACTCGCCCTCGCCATCGACGGCGACCTTGCGATCAGCGCCCAGCTTGAGCATGCGAGGAGCCACGACATCGAGGTCGTGGTCAGCACGCTGACGCTGGTCGAAGCGATGAATCCCCAACGTCGCCAGCCCCGTTGGCAGTACGTCATCTCCAGGGTCCGCGTCGAGGAGGTCACCCGCCCGCTCACGGATCAGGCCGTCGCGCTCCTGCGCTCCGCCGGACTCCACGGCCACAAGTACGCCATCGATGCGGTCGTCGCGGCGACGGCGATGGCACAGCCGGGGCCGGTCATGCTGATCACCGGCGACATCGACGACATGGCGACGCTCTGCGACAAGCGGGTCATGCTCATCCCGGCCTGATCCCGTCCCCTCCCCCGCCCGTCCAGCGGTAGCAGAGCTCGGGGCGGCCGACGGTGCCGTACCGGGGTTCGCGGACGGCGAGGCCGGTGTCGACGAGGTGCTCCAGGTAGCGGCGGGCCGTGATCCGGGAGACGCCCGCGGCGGTGCCGGCCGCGGCGGCCGAGAGCCCGGTGCGGGTCTCTCGCAGGACGGCGGCGACGGTGGCGAGCGTGGGTGCGCTCAAGCCCTTGGGGAGAGCCGTGCGTTCGGGGGTGCGGAGCAGCGCGAGGGCCTGGTCCACCTCGTCCTGCCCGGTCGCCTCGCCGGCCCGGGCGACGGTGTCGCGGTAGCGGGCGTAGCGCTCCAGCCGGTCGTGCAGGGCGGCCGCGCCGAACGGCTTCAGCAGGTACTGGACGACCCCGGCCGACACCGCCTGGCGGACCATCGCGAGGTCGCGGGCGGAGGTGACGGCGATGACGTCGGTGGTGTGGCCGGCCGCGCGCAGGGTGCCGCACAGCTGGAGGCCGTGCCCGTCGGGCAGGTAGAGGTCCAGCAGGGTCAGGTCGACGGGCCTGCCGGCGGCACGGGCGCGGTCGAGGAAGCGCAGCGCGTCGGCGCAGCCGTGGACGGTGCCGACGGCCCGGAAGCCGGGTTCGCGCCCGACGTACAGGGCGTGGGCGGCGGCGGCCACCGGGTCGTCCTCCACCACGAGGACGGAGATCTCGGGTCGCCGCCCGGCTCCCGCCGGAGCCTGGGCGAGAGTCGGAGCCGGGGTCGGAGCCTGGGCCGGAGTCGGCGCCGGGGTCGGAGCCTGGGCCGGAGTCGGCGCCGGGTTCGCGGGTCCGTGCGCGGCCCCGTCCTGGGGCGTCCCCCGGGTCGCGTTCACGGCGCCACCGCCTCGCGCGGCCGGGGCGCCCGGGCGAGCGGGAGCCGGACGGTGAGCACGGCCCCGCGGTCCCGCCCGACCTCGACGGTGCCGCCGTTGCGCCGGGCCGCCTGGGCGACCAGGGCGAGCCCCAGCCCGTGCCCCCGACCGTCCTGCTTGGTACTCCAGCCGCGCCGGAACGCGTCGTCCACGGCCGCCGGGTCGATGCCGGCCCCGGTGTCGGCGACCCGCAGGAGGAGGTGGTCGCCGTCGATGCGCGCGGTCACGGTGACCTCCGGGGCGTCCGGGCTCCCGGCGGCGCCGGCGATCGCCGCGTCGACGGCGTTGTCGACCAGGTTGCCGAGGACGGTGACCAGGTCGCGGGCGGGCAGCCCGGGCGGCAGCACGCCGTCGTCTATAGAGCTGTCCGCGGTGAGCGTCAGCTCCACGCCCCGTTCGGCGGCCTGGGCGGCCTTGCCGAGCAGCAGGGCGGCCAGCACCGGTTCGCCGACGGCGGCGACGACCCGGTCGGTGAGCCGCTGGGAGAGCGCGAGTTCGGCGGTGGCGAACTCCACCGCCTCGCGGTGGCGGCCGAGTTCGATCAGCGAGACGACGGCGTGCAGTCGGTTCGCGGCCTCGTGCGCCTGTGCGCCGAGCGCTTCGGCGAACCCGCGCGCCGAGTCCAACTCACCGCTCAGCGCCTGAAGTTCGGTGTGGTCACGGAGGGCGATGACCCGGCCGAGGCCGGTACCGATGGTGGAGGCGTTGAGCACCACGACCCGCTCGGCGGTGAGGTGGACCTCGTCCCGGACCGGCTCCGCACCCAGCACGGCGGCGACCAGCGCCTCCGGCAGACCCAGCTCCCCGATCGGTCGGCCTTCCAGCTCCCCTTCCAGGCCCAGGAGTTCGCGGGCCGCGTCGTTGCAGAGGACCACCCGGTGGCGGCGGTCGAGCAGCACCAGCCCCTCGCGCACCGCGTGCAGGGTGGCCTGGTGGTACTCGTAGAGGTGGCTCAGCTCCGCCGGACCCATCCCGTGGGTGTGCCGCCGCAGACGGGAGTTGGCGAGGTAGGTGCCGAACCCTCCGACCGCCAGCGCGGCCACCGCGACGCCGGCCAGCGAGAGCAGCGGGTCGCGCAGCTGGGCCGAGATGGACTGCACGGTGATGCCCGCGCTCACCAGCGCGACCACCCGGTGCCGCTCGTCCAGCACCGGGGTGACCACCCGCACCGAGGGGCCGAGCGTGCCGGTGTAGGTCTCGCTGCGGGTCTCCCCGGCGAGCGCCCAGTCGATGTGGCCGAGGAAGGTCCGGCCGATCTGCTCGGGGAGGGGGTGCGTCCAGCGGACGCCCGCCGTGTCCATCACGGTGACGAAGGAGACCCCGGTGTCCACCCGCACCCGTTCGGCGTAGGGCTGCAGGACGGCGGTCGGATCGGGGCCCGAGACGGCGGCCAGGACGGCCGGCGAGTCGGCGACCGCGCGGGCGACGGCGGTGACCTGGCGGCGGGCCGCGTCCTCGGTGCGGTCGGCGGTGAACAGGTAGGCGAGCACGGCGCCGCCCGCCACCACGGCGGCGACGATGACGACCTGCACGACGAAGAGCTGTCCGGCCAGGCTGCGCACCAGCCGGCGCGGCGGGGGGAGGGTACGCGCGGACATGCCTGCCAGTGTGCACCACGGCCCGCGGCGCGCCGGCCCCTGCCCGAACTCCGCGGCCCGTGCCCGGACTCCGCGGCCCGCCCGGGGACTCCGCCGGCCGCGGGCCGCGGCACGTGAACTCTATGAACGCAAACGTGACCCCCGTCACTCCACCCCACATAGTCGGAGCGGCCCACCACCCGGGGCCGCCAGGACCGCAGGGCACAGCTGGGCGAAGGAGCCGCAGATGTCGATCACCGGAGCAGGGCCGCAGGCCGGGACCACCAGACGGAAGGACCGCACCCACGTCCTCTACCTCGCCGTGATCGTGGCGGTGGTCGCGGGCGTCGTGGTCGGGCTGGCCGCGCCCGGCTTCGCCGTCGAGCTGAAGCCGATCGGGACGGGCTTCGTCAACCTGATCAAGATGATGATCAGCCCGGTGATCTTCTGCACCATCGTGCTGGGCATCGGCTCGGTCACCAAGGCCGCCAAGGTCGGCAAGGTCGGCGGCCTGGCGCTCGGCTACTTCCTCGCCATGTCGACCGTCGCGCTCGCCATCGGCCTGCTGGTCGGCAACCTCCTGGAGCCCGGCGGCGGCCTCCACCTGACCAGCGCGCTCGCCAAGTCCGGCCACGCCCAGGCCGCCGCCGGGGGCGCGCAGTCCACCGCCGACTTCCTGCTCGGGATGATCCCGACCACCATGCTCTCCGCCCTCACCGAGGGCAAGGTGCTGCAGACCCTGCTGGTCGCCCTGCTGGCCGGCTTCGCGCTGCAGGCGATGGGCCCGGCCGGCGCACCGGTGCTGCGCGGCGTGGAGCACGTCCAGCGACTGGTCTTCCGGGTCATGTCGATGATCATGTGGGTGGCACCGGTCGGCGCCTTCGGGGCGATGGCGGCCGTGGTCGGCGCGACCGGCACGGCCGCACTGAAGAGCCTCGCCGTCATCATGGTCGGCTTCTACGCGACCTGCACCCTGTTCGTGGTCGTGGTGCTGGGGACGCTGCTGCGGCTGGTCGCCGGGATCAACGTCTTCACGCTGCTGCGCTACCTGGGCCGCGAGTTCCTGCTGATCCTCTCCACCTCCTCCTCGGAGAGCGCGCTCCCCCGGCTGATCGCCAAGATGGAGCACCTGGGCGTCAGCCGCCCGGTCGTCGGCATCACCGTCCCGACCGGCTACAGCTTCAACCTGGACGGCACCGCGATCTACCTCACCATGGCCTCGATCTTCATCTCCGAGGCCATGGACAAGCCGATGTCGGTCGGCGAGCAGCTGTCCCTGCTCGTCTTCATGGTGATCGCCAGCAAGGGCGCGGCCGGGGTCACCGGAGCCGGACTGGCCACGCTCGCCGGCGGACTGCAGTCGCACAAGCCGGCGCTGGTGGACGGCGTCGGGCTGATCGTCGGCATCGACCGGTTCATGTCCGAGGCCAGGGCGCTCACCAACTTCGCGGGCAACGCGGTCGCCACCGTCCTGATCGGGCAGTGGACCGGCGAGTTCGACCGCGAGCGGGCCCGGCAGGTGCTGACGGGTGCGGTGCCGTTCGACGAGCGGACGCTGGTGGACACCCACGCGGGCCCCGCCGACGGTGCGGAGTCGGCGGGTGCGGCGGGTGCGGGAGCGGCTCCCGTACCGGGTGCCTCGCCCGAGCCGGTCCCGGCCGCGCACGGCGCCCCGAGCACGGCGGCGGCCGCCTGACCCCCGGCCCGCCCCCCTGAGACTCCCCCGGCCCGGCGCCCCGCCCAACCCCCCGGACGGCGCCGGGCCGGGGGTCCCGTCCGTCCTCCGGACCGACGCCCGCCCCGCGCCCGCCGGAGGTGGCCGCCCCGCCCGCCGACGCCGCCGCTCAGACCTCCTCGGAGCCGCTGACCGCCCAGCTCAGGCCGGTCGCCGGATCCTCCAGCACGAGGTGCAGGTGCCGCAGCCGGTCCGCCGGGTCGGCCCAGGTGAAGCACCGCATCCGCGCGACCAGCGCGTTGACCTCCGACCGATCCGGACGCTCCGCCCCGGTCATCGCCGTCAGCACCCGCCAGAGCGCCAGCCGCCCGTGCGCCGCACCGTGCTCCCGGTCCGCGACACCCGCCTGGACCAGCGCCGGGCAGGCGAGCGCGAACGGCACGTACCCGCCGGTGACCAGCCGCCCCGGCGCCAGCTGCGCAGCGGCGCACGGCGCGGGACCCCGAACGCAGACCGCCACCGCCCAGCCCGCCAGCTCGGCCAGCGCCCGGGTGGCCCGCTGCCCGGGAAGCCTCGCCCCCGGCTCGGGAAGCTCCACCGGGCCGAGGCCCTCCCGGCTGGCGGGCAGGGTCAGCAGCGCACTGCGCGAACCGCCGCCGGGCAGGTACTCCCTGACCCTCACCCCTTCGCCCCAGCCCACCGCCTCCCAGGACTCCAGAAGCAGGGGGACGCCCTCCCGGTCCGGCTCGGCGCCGTAGGAGAGGTCCTCGCCGAGCAGCACCCGCGTCTGCGCGACCAGCCGCCGCACCTCCGCCGGACCGAGCAGCGGGGCCAGCCTCCGCCAGGAGTGCCGGGTCGCCAGCACCTCCCAGAGCGGCCCGGCGTCGTGGTCGCGGACGCCTGCGGCGGTACCCGGACCGCCGTCCGCGTCGAACAGCCGGGCCGCGACCTCGGGCGGTGCGGCGTACGCGATCAGGTGGCCGAGGGGTGCGGTCGCGACGGCGGCCCGGGTCCGGGCGGCGTCGTCGATCACGGGCGGCGGACCTGCGACACCGGCGACACCGGCGACACCCTCGCCGCCACCGGGTCCAACAGGGCCAACGGGGCCAACGGGGCCGCCCAGGGGAGCCCGGGTGCCGTCCCAGCCCCGCCCGGCGCAGCGGTCACGTCCGTCGAAGCCCTCACATCCATCGAGGCCGTCGCGGTCGGCGAGGCCGCCGTGGCGGCCGAGGCCGGAACGGCCGTCGACGGCGACGGCGGCGGCCCGGGCCTGCCGGTAGGCGCCCAGCAGTTCGGTCCAACGGCCTTCATCGGCCAGCGAGCGGAGCCGGTGCTCCTCGTACGTGATCACGATTTTCAGCGTACGGGCCGAGTCGGCGGAGGAGCTGACTTGCCGTCAGTTCGGTGCGTCGGGCCCGTCCGGCGGATCGGACGGCAGGCCGGACGGCGGGTCGGACCGCCGGTCGGACCGCGGCTCCGACGGCGGCTCCGACGGCGGCTCGGGCCGGGGCGCCGGCAGGCGGGCCGGGGGCACCCCCGCCTCGCGCTCCCGTTCGAGGACGGCCCGCAGCCGGACCAGGGCCCGCCGCCGGGTGACCGCCAGGGTGGAGCGGTGCACGCCGAGCAGCCGCGCCGCCTCCTCCAGGCCGTACCCGTCGAGGTCGACCAGGAGCACCGCCCGCGCCTGCTTGGCGGTCAGGCAGCCCAGCAGCCGGACCACCTCCCAGTGCGCCTGCAGCTCGCCCACCCCGCCGCACGACGGGTCGGCCCGGCCGGCCCGGCCGGCCACGCCGTCCCCCACCTCCGGGAGGAGCATGCGACGGCGGTCGCGCCGCCACTCGTCGCGAAGGATGTTGACCATCGTGGTGAACACGTAGGCGTAGGGCTGCGGGTGGCGGAGGAACCGGTCGGGACGGCGGGCTATTCGCAGATAGGCGTCGTGGACGACGTCCCCCGCACCGAACCGGTTCCCGGTGAGCTGAACGGCCGCCCGGTGGAGCCGCGGCAGCAATTCCGTGAACACCCGGTCGAAATCGGCCGGATCGCCCCCGGAGCCGGAGTCCGGATCCCGCCCACCCCGACAGCCTGACGAGGAATCCATGCCGCTCCCCTCGGAAATCGGCACCCGAAAGCCCAGGCGGCGGACACCGACCACCCGGCTTGTGACGCACATCACATCATAGTTCGTCACCCCACTGTCCGCAGTCATTCGTGTGCAATACGTCACCACCCGGGCGGCGTAAGGGAATTGGAATTCCCCCGCTTCCCGGGCGGGACCACACCCGATGAGCGAGGAGTCAACGCCATGACAGGTCGTACCGCCCGGAACATCGCCAAGCTCGGGATGGCGGCGCTCGCCGCCCTCGGCGTGCTCGGCACCACCGCCCTCCCCGCCGCCGCCCGGCCGGCCGCCCCCGCCCCCGCCCCCGAGCGGCCCCGAGCCGCCGACCAGACCATCACGGCCGGCTCGGGCGTCGCGTCGCCCACCGCGATCACCGCCTCCTACCGCTGCGTCATCACCGCCGACTACGGCTGGCGCTGGGAGGGCAACTGCCGGATCTACTCCGGCGAACTGCGCACCATCACGTACTGCGCCAACGGCACGTCCAGCACCGGGCTCTGGATCGGCGCCCGGCCCGAGCCGTGGGCGGTCTGGGGCAACTGCCCGGGCTCCAGCTGGACCCGGATCGCGTTCCAGTCGCGCGGCTGACCGCCCGCGAAGGCGACACCGGGGGCGCCGCACCGAAAGCGCGGCGCCCCCGGTGTCCGTCCGCCCCGGCCGGCACCGCCCCGGGCCACCACACCCGGCACCGGCACCGGCCCTACTCGTACTCGGTGCCGCCCTTGCGGGTCAGGTAGGCGTCACTGACCACCTTGGCGATCGCGCGCCCGCCCACCACCGGGCTGTACCGCTCGGTCACCGGCCTGATCACCACACCCTCGCGCAGGTGCAGTCCCCGCCCCGAGACCGACTCCCGCCCCTGGGCCAGCGCCAGGACCGTCCCGGTCTCGAACGGACCGCGCCACAGCTCCGGGACCACCGGCAGCTCCCCGTCCAGCAGTTCGGCCGCCGGCAGCCAGCACAGCCGCCCGTCCACCACGGCCGAGACGTCGAACGCCGCGTAGCCGGGGAGTTCGGTGCGGCCGGACTCGCCGTAGGTGAGGTCCTGCACCCCGGCGCCGTAGACCTCGCCGAAGATGCCGACCCGCTCGGCGCCGAGCCGCTCGGCCAGCCGCGCGGCGACGGCCGGGATGCCGTGCGCCCGAACCGCCCGCCAGTACAGGTTGCGCTCGTCCTCGACCAGCGCGAGCCCCTGGGCCCCGATGCCCTTGGAGGACACCTGCACCTCGCCGGTGGCGGCGTGGTAGGTGACCAGGCAGCAGCTGCCGTGCAGCTTCTCGGTCAGGACGACGGGCTCGCCGGGCGTGAAGACGTCCGGGAAGCGCTTGAGGTTCTCGATGTCCACCCACGGCAGCAGGTCCGGCGCGCGGACCACCTCGCCGTTCATCGAGGTCGGGATCGGCGGCTGCCACTTGGTGACGCCCAGCAGCCCGGCGAAGTCCTCCCCGCTGCCGGCGGCGGACTCCAGGTCGGTGCCCGCCAGGGCGCCGGGCCGGCAGACGATGCCCTGGGACAGCTCGCCGCGCAGCCGGACCGCCTTGACCCGGTCGGCGTTCCCGCCGGCCAGCCGGCCGGTCAGCCCCAGCTCCTCGATCAGCGGGGCGGGCAGCACGGCCTGCTCCGGGATGTAGACGGCGTAGTCGCCGGTGCGGTACGCCCCCTTGGCCACCACCGCGCGGTAGAGGCCGACCTGGGCGAGTTCGAGGGCGTCGGCGTTCGGATGGTCGAGGATGGTCAGTTGCTCGACGGTGACTCGCAGCGTGGACATGGACGTACTCCTCCCCCGGGCCCGACCGGGCGGCCGGCTCTGTGCACGGCGTGCCGGCCCCCGGGGGCCGGCAGGACGTACGGGACGTGCGGGACGTGCGGACGGGAGCCACTCTGACCTGTGGGACCGCCCGCGCGCGAAGGGTTTTCGGCCCTCGACACCCCGCGCACCCGGCCGCCCTCCCCGTGCGCACGCGCTCCCTCCCGCCGCCCGCACGCCCCCTCCGTGTCCCACGCCCACCACCCGCCCGTCGAGCACCCACCGGCCGTGGCACCAGCGGCCGGACGGCCGGGGTTTGCGTCTTCCGACAGGGGCCCGGCAGGCAGGGCCGCCCTCGCCTGTGCGATGAAACAGACGACTCTTAGCCCGCAATTGCGGCACTATAATCACCGAAATCGCCGCACCTGCGGTGTTGACCCCGCGCCCCTTCCGGCGCGTCCAGGAGGGGAACCAAGGGAATGAACACCCGCAGACTCGCCGTCGCCGCCACCACGGCCCTCGTCCTCGGCCTCGGGACGGCCGCCTGCAGCAGCGACGGCAGCGACGGCGGCTCCAAGAACGCGGGCGCCACCGGCACCTCGGCCCCCGCCTCCCCCGGCACCGCCGCCGCGACGGCGCCGAAGGCCTCCGGCGCCGTCACCGTCTTCGCCGCCGCCTCGCTCAAGGAGAGCTTCACCGAGCTCGGCAAGAAGTTCGAGGCCGCCAACCCGGGCGCCAAGGTCACCTTCAACTTCGGCGGCAGCTCCGCCCTCGCCGCCAGCATCAACTCGGGCGCCCCCGCCGACGTCTTCGCCGCCGCCAGCCCGGCCACCATGAAGACCGTCACCGACGCGGGCGGCGCGAGCGGCACGCCCAGGACCTTCGTGAAGAACACGCTCGCCATCGCCGTCCCCAAGGGCAACCCCAAGCACATCGCCGGACTCGCCGACCTCGCCGCCCCCGGCGTGAAGGTCGCGCTCTGCGCGAAGGAGGTGCCCTGCGGCGCCGCCGCCCTGACCGCGCTCAAGGCCGGGAACGTCACCCTCACCCCCGTCACGCTGGAGCAGGACGTCAAGGGCGCGCTGACCAAGGTCGAACTGGGCGAGGTCGACGCGTCGCTGGTGTACCGCACCGACGTGAAGGCCGATGCTGCGAAGATCGACGGCGTGGAATTCCCCGAGGCCGCCCAGGCCGTGAACGACTACCCGATCGCCTCCCTCGCCAAGGCGCCGAACAAGGACGGCGCCGCCGCCTTCGTCGCCTACATCGCGTCGCCCGAGGCGCAGCAGGTGCTCACCGCGGCGGGCTTCCAGGCGCCGTGATCCGCCGCACCGCCCGCCGGTCCGCCGGGGACGACCCCGGCCCGCCCGTCGGGGACGGCCCCGGCCCGTCGTCCGCCGACCGGTCCGGCAACCGGTCCGGCGACGGCGGCGCGCCGGGCCGCGCCGCCGCGCCCTGGGCCCGCCCGCGGCGCCGGAAGTCCCGCCGCGTCCCGTTCACGCTGCTGCTCCCGGCGCTGCTCGGCCTGGCGTTCCTGGTGCTCCCGCTGGTCGGCCTGCTGGTCCGGGCACCGTGGAGCTCGCTGTCCGACCAGCTGACCAGCCCACAGGTGTGGGAGGCGCTGCGCCTCTCCCTGGTCTGCGCGACGGCGGCCACGGGGGTGTCGCTGGTGCTGGGGGTGCCGCTGGCCTGGCTGCTGGCCCGGACCGAGCTGCCGGGCCGGCGGCTGGTCCGGGCCCTGGTCACGCTGCCGCTGGTGCTGCCGCCGGTGGTCGGCGGTGTGGCGCTGCTCCTGGTCCTCGGCCGGCGCGGCATCGTCGGCTCGTGGCTGGACTCGGCCTTCGGCATCACCCTGCCGTTCACCACCACCGGCGTGGTGATCGCGGAGGCGTTCGTCGCGATGCCGTTCCTGGTGATCAGCGTCGAGGGCGCGCTGCGGGCCGCCGACCCGCGCTACGAGGAGGCCGCCGCGACCCTGGGGGCATCCCGGCTGACCACGTTCCGCCGGGTGACGCTGCCGCTGATCGCCCCCGGGATCGGCGCCGGCGCGGTGCTGGCCTGGGCCCGGGCGCTCGGCGAGTTCGGCGCGACGATCACCTTCGCGGGCAACTTCCCCGGCCGGACCCAGACCATGCCGCTCGCCGTCTACCTCGCGATGGAGTCCGAACCGGAGGCGGCGATCGCGTTGTCGCTGGTGCTGCTGGTGGTGTCGGTGGCCGTGCTGGCCGGTCTGCGCGACCGCTGGCTGTCGGCGCCGTGACCGGGCCCGCCTCCCGCCGCCCCGCCCCGGCGTCCGCCCCGGCCCCCGTCCCGGGCGGCCTCCCGGCCCTCGGCCCGGGGCACCGCCCGAACCCCGGCCCGGGCAGTACCCCGGGCCGCACCCCTGGAGCGCACCGCCGATGACACACCCCGCCGATCCCACCGGTCCCGCCGCGGGTCCCGCGGGCCCCGCCGCCCCGTCCTCCACCCCGCCCACCGCCCCGTCCTCCGGACTGGACGCCCGGCTGCGGGTGGACCGCGCCGCCTTCACCCTGGACCTCTCGCTGGCCGCCGCCCCCGGTGAGGTGGTCGCCCTGCTCGGGCCGAACGGCGCCGGGAAGTCCACCGCCCTGCGCGCGCTCGCCGGGCTGCTGCCGCTCACCGACGGCCGTCTTCGGCTCGACGGCCACGTCCTGGAGGACCCGGCCCGGCGGCTGCACACCCCCGCCGAGGAACGCCCGGTCGGCGTGGTGTTCCAGGACTACCTGCTGTTCCCCCACCTCAGTGCGCTCGACAACGTCGCCTTCGGCCCGCGCTGCCGGGGCCGGTCCAAGCGCGAGGCGCGCGCCGAGGCCGCCGGCTGGCTGGAGCGGATGGGCCTGGCCGATCACGCCGAGGTCCGTCCGGGGCGGCTCTCCGGCGGCCAGGCGCAGCGGGTGGCGCTCGCCCGCGCCCTGGCGGTGCGCCCGCGGCTGCTGCTCCTGGACGAACCGCTGGCCGCCCTCGACGCCCGCACCAGGCTCGACGTCCGGGCGCAGCTCCGGCGCCACCTGGCCGAGTTCGAGGCGGTGGCGGTCCTGGTCACGCACGACCCGCTGGACGCGATGGTGCTGGCCGACCGGCTGGTGGTGATCGAGGACGGGCGGGAGGTGCAGTCCGGCAGCCCGGCGGAGATCGCCCGGCGGCCGCGCACCGACTACATCGCCCGGCTGGTCGGCCTCAACCTGTACCAGGGCGCGGCCGAGGGCCGGCGGGTCACGCTGGCGGACGGCACCGTGCTGGCCACGACCGAGGAGCTGTCCGGTCCGGCCTTCGTGGCGTTCCCGCCGTCCGCCGTCACGCTGCACCGCGAACGGCCGGAGGGCAGCGCGCGCAACGTCTGGGAGCTGACGGTCACCGGGCTGGACCTGCACGGCGACCAGGTCCGGGCCGACCTGTCCGGCGCGGTCCCGATGGCCGCCGACCTGACCCCCGCCGCGGCCGCCGAGCTCGACCTCGCTCCCGGGGCGACGGTCTGGGCCGCGGTCAAGGCCGCCCAGACGCACGCGTACCCGGCCTGATCCGGGCCGGGCGCGCCGTTCCGGGGCCCTGTCCGCCCCGCCCCCGTCCCCGCCCGGTCGCCCGCCCACCCGGCCGCGCGTCAGTCGGTGGGCGCCACGAAGCCCGACTCGTAGGCGGCGATCACCGCCTGGGTGCGGTCGCGCGCGCCGAGCTTCGCCAGCACACTGCTGACGTGCGTCTTCACGGTCTGCACGCCGAGGAACAGCTGCTCGGCGATCTCCCCGTTGGTCAGGCCCCGGGCGACCAGGCGCAGTACCTCGGTCTCGCGCTCGGTCAGGGCGGCGCGTGCCATCGCCTCGCGCGCCTCCCGGTTGCCCTGCCCGGCGGCGAGGCGCCGGATCTGGGCGGGGAAGAGCAGCGACTCGCCGGCCGCGACCAGCCGCACGGCCCGGGCGATCTCGGCCGGCCGGGTGCGCTTCAGGAGGAAGCCGTCGGCCCCGGCGCGCAGGGCCCGGTAGACGTAGTCGTCGATCTCGAAGGTGGTGACGACCAGGATCTTCGGCGCGTACCCGCCGGGGGCGGTCCCGTCGCGGACCAGCTCCCGGGTGGCGGCGAGCCCGTCGACCCCGGGCATCCGGACGTCCATCAGCACGACGTGCGGGCGCAGCCGGCGGGCCAGGGCGAGCGCCTCGGAACCGTCGGCCGCCTCGCCGACGACCCGCAGGTCGCCCTGCGCCTCCAGCACGGCGCGCAGTCCGGCGCGGACCAGTTCCTCGTCGTCCGCCAGCAGAATGTCGATCGTCACGCGCCCAAGCGTAGGGGTACCCGAACGGCCAGGACCCACTCGCCGGACTCCGGCCCCGCCGAGGCCTCGCCGCCGAGCAGCACGGCCCGTTCCCCGATGCCCCGGAGTCCCTTGCCGCCCCGGCGCGGTGACGGTGCGGCCGCCGCCCCGCCGGCCGTCCGGAGGGCGTTGGCGCAGCGCAGCTCCAGACGGCCGTCCCGGACGGCGATCCGGACGCTGACCGGTGCGCCGGGCGCGTACTTGAGGGCGTTGGTGATGCCCTCCTGGACGATCCGGTAGCCCTCGCGGGAGAGCACCCCCGGGAGCTTCGCCGCCGGGGCGTCGATCCAGGCCTCGACCGGGCTCCCGGCCGCCCGTGCGGTGTCGAACAGGGCGGGCAGCTGCTCGATCCCGGGCCGTTCACGGGCGTCCCCCCGGCCACCGCCCGCGGCACCCCCGGCGCCGCCTGCGCCGCCCGCGCCGCCTGCGGATCCTGCTGCTCCCCCGGCGTACCCGACGCCCCCGGCTCCCCCGGCCGCGGCGGACTCCTCCGCCCCGCCCTCCCGGGTGTCGCGGAGCAGTGCGAGGGTCCGTTCCAGGTCGTCCATCGCCTGTCGGCCGGTCTCCTCGATGACTTCGAGCGCCTTGGCGACGAACGCCGGATCGGCGACCGCCCGCGCCGCCCCCGCCTGGAGGACCGTCACCGTCAGGGCGTGGCCTATGGAGTCGTGCAGCTCGCGGGCCAACAGGTTGCGCTCCAGCAGCCGTTCGGCCCGCAGCTCGGCGGCGGCCAGCCGCTCGGCCGGGGAGGGGCCCAGCAGCCTCGTCGCCATGGCGAGCTGGATCCGGCCGGCCCAGACGATCACCCACCCGAGGCCGAACAGCAGCACCGGCGCCAGCGCCGGGTACCAGGACGGCCCGTCCACGGCGGGGAGCCGGACGCCGTGCAGGTCCGGTGCCGCACTGGTGAGCAGGTCGACCGCGGCGACCGGCACCAGGATCGAGAGGACGCCGACGGCCGTCCCGAGGACGGTCCGGCCGACCAGCCAGAGCGCGGTCCGCCGCCGGTCGGCCCAGGTCCGGGCGGGTTCGGTGGCGATGTCCTGCTCCTGGTCGGGGACGAGCAGCAGTCGCGCCTGCACGCCCTCCGCCCGGCGCATCGCGGGCACCAGGGCGGCCAGGACGAGCAGCGCCGCGTCCACCGGGACGGCGCGCACCAGGATCTCGGTCAGGCTCCCCCCGGAGACGCCCGGATAGACCATCAGGACGACGCCGGAGAAGACGACACCGATCACCAGGTGCAGCCAGCGCGCATAGGTGACGGCGCTCGACAGGGGCGCGAGTATTCGGCGCATCGCGCCATCCTGCCAGGTCGGCGCCGCGGTCGGCCTCCCTCCCGGGAGGGAGCCGGATCCCCTCCCCGGCGGGATCCGCCGCGGGGGTCCGCCGCGGTCCCATGGAAGCCGTCGGGGAGGCGGCCGCCGGGAGCGGACCGCCGGGAGCCCGAGGAGAGCGACGGAGAGAGGGAGGACGGCCGTGATCAAGGTGGAGGGCCTCACCAAGGAGTACGGCGGGGCGCGGGTGGTGGACGGCCTCGACTTCGAGGTGCGGCCCGGGGTGGTGACCGGGTTCCTCGGGCCCAACGGCGCCGGCAAGAGCACCACCATGCGGCTGATCCTCGGCCTGGCCCGGCCGACCGCCGGCCGTGCCCTGGTCGACGGCCGCCCGTACGCCGAGCTGGACGACCCGCTGCGGCGGGTCGGCGCGCTGCTCGACGCCCAGGCCCTGCACGGGGGTCGCACGGCGCACGGCCATCTGCACTGGCTGGCCGCCGCGAGCGGCCTGCCGGACCGCCGGGTCGACGAGGTGCTCTCCCAGGTGGGCCTCGCCGACGCGGCGGGCCGGCGGATCCGCGGGTTCTCGCTCGGCATGCGCCAGCGCCTCGGTGTGGCGGCCGCCCTGCTGGGCGACCCGCCGGTGCTGATGCTCGACGAGCCGGTGAACGGCCTCGACCCGGAGGGCATCCGGTGGATCCGCACGCTGCTGCGGGAGCTGGCCGCCGAGGGCCGCGCGGTGCTGGTCTCCTCGCACCTGATGACCGAGATGGCGCTGACCGCCGACCACCTGGTGGTGATCGGCCGGGGCCGGCTGCTGGCGGACTCCGCCGCCTCCGCGTTCATCGACCGCCACGGCCGCACCCGGGTCCGGGTGCGGGCGGTCGACCCGGCCAGGCTGGACGCCCTGCTGCGGGCCCCCGGTCTCGGCACCCGCCTCACCGGCGAAGCGGCCGGCGACAGGACCGGCACCGCGGATTCGGGCCCGGAGGTCGGCGCCGAGCCGGTGGACGGCGGCGCCTGGGAGGTCAGGGGTGTGGCGCCCGAGCGGATCGCCGCGTTCGCCGCCGCCAACGGCGTGGTGCTGTACGAGATCGCAGTCCGGCAGGACTCATTGGAGGAGGCCTTCATGCGGATGACCGCCGACAGCGTCGAGTACCGGGCGGTGGCGGCATGAACGCCCTCGCCGCCACCGCCACCTCGAACGCCTCCCCGTCGAACACCGCCCCGTGGTCCGCCGTGCTCCGCGCCGAGCGGATCAAGCTCACCACCCTCCGCTCGCTCTGGGTCACCCCGCTCGTCGCGCTGCTGCTCACCGTCGGCCTCGGAGCCGCCGTCTCCGCCGCGCTCGGCGGGAAGGACGCCGACCTCACCGAGGACCCGGGCGTCGGCATCCACTACGGCCTCAACTTCGGCCAGGCCGCGCTGGTCTGCTTCGGCGTCCTGCTGATCGGGCAGGAGTTCGGCACCCGCATGATCGGCGTCTCGCTCACCGCCGTCCCGCACCGCGGCCGCCTCTACGCCGCGAAACTCGCCCTCGGCGCCGCCGTCGGCCTGGGGGTCGGCCTGCTCGGGGCCGGCGGCTCCGTCGCCGCCTACGCCGCGTTCGCGCCCGGTGCCGCCTGGAGGGGCCCCGGGCTCGTCCGCAGTGCCACCGCCGGGGTGCTCTACCCGGCACTGCTGGTGGTGTTCTGCCTCGGCCTGACCGCCGTGCTGCGCAATCTGACGGCGGCGATGGGCCTGCTGGTGCCGACCGTCTTCCTGCTCTCCCCGCTGCTGTCCGGCGTGCCGGTCGTCCGTCACGCCGTCCAGTTCCTGCCGGACCGCGCGGGCCAGTACGCGCTGCACTACGCCGACGACCCGCAGGTCGCGTACGGGCACTGGACCGGCCTGCTGATCGCGGCCGGCTGGGCGGCGGCGGCCGCGTACGGGGGTCTGCGCTCGCTCCGCCGGTACGAGGCCTGAGCCGGCCGCGGCACCCACTCCGTCCTGCCGCACCGTCGCCCACCAGCCACGTGCAACCCTGGAGTTGCACATGACGCCGCGGGCGTGCAACCCTCTGACAACGGATCGGGGAGGTTCACGGCATGGTCACCGGCAGCATCCAGCGTGAGATCGTCATCGCCGCACCGCGCGAACGGGTCTGGGAGGTCCTCACCCAGGCGGAGTTCCTGGGCGCCTGGTTCGGCGCCGACGGGCCCGCCGAGATCGACCTCCGGCCGGGCGGGCGGATGTCCCTCGGCCACGGCGCGCACGCGCACGGCGGGCCGCCGGCCCGGATCGAGACGGTGGAACGACCGGGCCGGTTCTCCTTCCGCTGGTCCCGGAGGACGGCCGAAACGGAGCCGGCGGGGGGCGGCGAGACCCTGGTCGAGTTCACCCTGACCCGGGAACCGGGCGACCACACCCGGCTCCGCATGACGGAGAGCGGACTCACCGCACCCGTCGCCACACCCCCGGGCGCGACCCGGACCCGGCTCACGCGGAACGGGACCGGCTGGACGTGGAAGCTGACCGAGCTCGCCTGCCACACGGAGCGGCTGGCCGCCCGGCGGCCGGCGGGCGGGGGAGAACGTCGGACGGATGACGGATTCTGAGATCCGCCATCCGTCCGTAAGGCCTCTGTCCGCCAAGCGGTGCCGATCAGGCGTCAGGTGTCAGGCGTCGCGCGGCGGGCACCGGTCCGGCGCCCGCAGGCGGCTCACCCGCGCAGCGCCGGGTGGTCCGCCACCACCGTGCAGCTCCCCGGGGCGATCTCCGTGAAGCCCGCGTCCTGCACCAGCGGCAGACCGCTCGCCACCAGCTCCCCCCAGCCAGCGGGCTCGGCCGTACGGACGGCGAGCGCGAACCCGGACTCGGCCCACTCCTTGCGCTGCGCATCGTCCAGGCGCCACCAGGCGAGCTGTGCGGCGTGGCCGGTCTGGGCCATGGTCTTGCCGGCGCTCATCTCCAGCTCCGGGTTGAGCCAGAGCACCGGCACCCCCGGCTCCGGGGCGCCGACCGGTCCGCTCTCCTCCAGGTCGGTGCCGGACACCTGGAGCTTGGCGAGCTCCTTCGGCCAGCCGTCGAGCGGGACGGGCGGGAACACCCGCACCTCCGCCTCCCGCCCGGCCACCGTGATCCCGGGCAGCTCGCCCGCCCGGCGCCACTCGCCGCCCCGCGCCCGCCGGACCACCTTGCGGATCCGCGCGTCCTCCCAGGCCTCGACCAGCTCCGCCCACTCGCCGTCCGGCGCGGTGACCCGCCGGTCGCTCAGCAGGGTCAGGACCGCACGCGCCGAGGTCTCCAGCGCGTCGGTCCTCCCGGGCGGCGCGGCCCGCTCAAGCCGGACCAGCAGCGGCAGCACGTACTGCGGCCGGGCGTCGCGGTCCTCGGGCGTCGGGTCGGGAACGGGGGCGTCGAACGGAGAAGTCACCCGACCAGCATGCCAGCCCCCGGGACACGGCGATCACGGCGGTGCCCACCCGCGGCCGCTCAGCGCAGGCGCTGCCGCAGCTCGTCCACCGCCGCCCGGATACCGGCGCTGTACACGTCCTCGGGAAGCGCGTCCAGGCTCCGCACGGCGCATTCCAACTGCTCGCGCGCCAAGTCCGGCTCGCCGAGCTTGAGGTGGTCGGAGGCCAGGTTGAGGTGGAGCGACGGGTAGAACGCCCGCACCTGGAGCGCGGCCCCGTAGGTCTGCGCGCGCTCGACGGTCAGCGAGTCGGCGGCGGCCAGCGCCCGGCGGTCCCACTCCAGCTCCGCGCGCGGATCGGCCTGCAGGTCCGCCAGGTAGTGGGCGACCACGCAGCGGTGGAACACGTCGCCGCGCTCGCCGAGCGCCGCCCAGAGCCGCTCGAAGCTCTCCCGCGCCAGAGCCGTCCGCCCGCGCTGTGCCGCCTCGACGCCTTCGAGACCGAGCGCGAGCCGCGCCAGTACGGAGTCCTCGGCGGCCACCGCCCCGGCCGCCTCCTCGGCCACCGCATCCGCCTCCGCCCGGGCCGCCGGGGCCCCGGCCGTCAACGCACCCTCGGACGAACCGGCCGACATACCGGATGGATCGGACATGGACGCAGCCTAACCGTCCGCCGCCCCGCCCCGCCCGGCCCGCCGCACCCGGGCCGGGGCCTTCGGGGCCGGGCCGACCACGGCCCCGAGAGCACCGAGGGCCCCGGCGGTCGGCGGGCCGGGCGACGCAGGTCAGGGCAGGGCAGGTCGGCGCCGGTCAGCGCCGGAAGCCGCGCTGCGGGTCGCGCTCCTCCGCGTCCTCGTAGGTCAGGAACCAGCCCTCGGGGTGAGTGGCCGTGAGAAGCAGCTCGGCCCGCTGCTCCGCGCTCAGCTCCGGGTCACCGTCGTCCGGCCCGAAGACGCCGAACAGCTCGTCGTGGCAGCCGTCCCAGTCGTAGTCGTACAGGTCGGCCGGCAGGTCGCCCATCATGTCGGCGACGGACTCGGGCTGCGCACCGAGCAGCGTCCGGGCGTCGACCAGCGCCATCCGCAGCGCGATCTCCTCGGCCAGGCACCGCGGCAGCGGCCACTCGCCGAGCGCGAGGTCGTCGGCGAGGTCGTCGAAGGCGCGCGCCATCGCACGGCGCCAGCCGCGGTGCAGGCGCCAGGTGCGCTGCGGCAGCCTCCCGAAGACCGTCCAGTCCGTCTCCTCGCCGTCGACGACCGGTTCGTCCTCGTGCTCGTCGAAGTCGTCGTAGGCGGCGTCCGCCAGACCGATCAGCTGGGCGTGGAGCAGACAGGCGGTGCGCGGGGTGAGCGTCCAGTCGCCCGACGACCCGCCGTCGTCCTCCTCGTCGCCCTCAAGCGGGAACAGCTCGGCGAAGTCCGGCGCGAAGTCCTCGGTGACGCTGATCTCCAGCGTGCCGCCGAGCGCTTCGACGCCGGGCATCGCCGCCACCAGCCGGTCCGGGTGCAGCAGGGCGCCGAGCGCCGCGTTGGCGTCCTCGGCCACCTCGCGCAGCAGTTCACGGCGCTGCCCGGCCGGATCGACGCCCTCGAAGTTCAGTTCCTCCACGGCCGCGATCGCCGCAGCCCGCAGCGCGGGCCAGTCTGTGATCCGCAGGCCCAGCACCACCGTCGCCTCGATCTCCTGCGCGCCGGAGTCCTCCGCCGCGCCCGGCCCCTGTGGATGATCGCTTCGCTCGCCCATGGGGCTACGGTACGGCCTTTCGGGCCTCCGATCACCGGTCTGTTCCGGCTACCCTGTGCGTTCCCGCCGTCACAGGGCCGCCGCGCGCCGGGGCCGCGGCCGCGCGCCTCTGTGCCGGGAGGCCCGGCCGCCCACAGGATTGCCCCATGGCGAACATCGACGAATACGGCGGCGGGCAGCACCCGGACGCCCAGGTACTGGTAGTGACCACCAACGACATCCCCGGCTTCCGGGTCGACCACGTGATCGGCGAGGTCTTCGGCCTGACCGTGCGCAGCCGCCACATCGGCAGCCAGATCGGCGCCTCGCTGAAGTCGCTGGTCGGCGGCGAGCTGCGGGGCCTGACCAAGACCCTGGTGGAGAGTCGCAACGAGGCGATGGAGCGGCTGGTCGAGCAGACCAAGGCGCGTGGCGGGAACGCGGTCCTGATGTTCCGCTTCGACGTCACGGAGGCCGCGGACGTGGGCACGGAGGTCTGCGCCTACGGCACGGCCGTGGTGATCTCCCCCGCCGTGCCGTAGTCGTCGGGCGGTCCTCCGCGGGCCGGGGCGCGGTCCGGGCGGCTGAAGCGACCCGGACCGCCCCGCGCCCGCCGTCCGTGCGGCGCGCGCCGTACGCCGCGCGACGCGCGCCCTGGGGGTGCACGCCGCGACGGTCCGCGCTCGCTCGCGGGGGTCGGGAACACCTCCCGGCCACCCGATGTTTCACGGGCGTGACTGTTTACGGTGCAACCAACTCCGACGAGGTGCGACGGGTCGACGTCGTGGTGGTGGGCGCGGGCCAGGCGGGCCTGTCCGCCGCCTACCACCTGCGCCGCCGCGGCTTCGCCCCCTACCGGGCCGACACGGGCGCAGCGCCCGACACGGCGACCGGTGCGGAAGCCGGCACGGAACCCGGTATCGGCGGCGTGTTCGTCGTCCTCGACGCCGACGCCGCCCCCGGCGGCGCCTGGGCCCACCGCTCGCCCTCGCTGCGGATGGCCACCGTGCACGGCTTCCACGACCTGCCCGACTTCGAGCTCCCGGAGCCCGACCCGCAGGCACCGGCCCGGGAGGTCGTACCGGGGTACTTCGCCGCCTACGAGGCCCGGCACGCGCTCCCCGTCGTACGCCCGGTGACCGTCCGGGCGGTGCGCGCGGAGTCCGCGAGCCCCGACAGCCGGCTGCTGGTCGAGACCGACGGCGGCACCTGGTCGACCCGGGCACTGATCAACGCCACCGGCACCTGGACCCGCCCGTTCCTCCCGCACTACCCGGGGCACTTCGCCGGACGCCAGCTGCACTACGCCGACTACCGCGGCCCGGAGGAGTTCACCGGCAAGCGGGTGCTGGTGGTCGGCGGCGGGGCGTCGGCGATCCAGGTGCTGTCCGAGGTGGCGGCGGTCGGCGAGACGGTCTGGGCCACCCGGACGCCGCCCGTCTTCCACGAGGGACCGTTCACCCCCGAGTACGGCCGCGCGGTGGTCGCCAAGGTCGAGGAACGGGTCCGCCGGGGCCTGCCGGTGCGCAGCGTCGTGAGCGTGACCGGGCTCGGGCCCTCGGTCGCCTACCGGCGGGCCGAGGAGCTGGGGGCGCTGCACCGCCGCCCGATGTTCGACCGCCTCACCGAGCACGGGGTCGCCTGGGCGGACGAGGAACTCGCCGTCGACGCGATCGTGTGGGCGACCGGCTTCCGGCCCGAGGTCGGCCACCTCGCCGGGCTGGGCCTGCGCGCGCCCGGCGGCGGTATCGCCCTCACCGGCACCCGCGCCACCGCGGATCCGCGCGTCCACCTGGTCGGCTACGGCCCGTCCGCCAGCACGATCGGCGCCAACCGGGCCGGACGGGCGGCGGTCAACGAGATCGTCGGGCTGCTCGGCGCCCCGGCCGGCGCCGGGGCGCAGGCCCGGGCCGCGGTGGCCGGCTGATCCACGGGCCCGGCGGGGCCTCCCGGGGGCGGGGCCTCCGCCCGGCGGCCGGGCCCTTCGGTCGACCGGTCCGGGTGGGGCGGCCGTCGACCGGCGACCGTCGACCGTCATCCCGCGGGCAGCCGGCCGCGGTGCTCCGCGGCCCACCCGCCCAGGTCGCACAGCACCGCGTGCAGCGATTCGCCGAGCGCGGTGAGCGCGTACTCGACCCGGTAGGGCGGATCGGACCGGGCGGTGCGGCTCACGTACCCCTCCGCCTCCAGCGTGCGCAGCGCGCGGGTCAGCACACGGCGGCTGAGGTCGGCCACGGCACGGTCCAACTCGTTGTAGCCGCGGGGCCGTTCGGCGAGCAGGCTGAGCAGCACGACACTCCAGCGGTCCCCGATGCGGTGCAGCACCGCCGTGGCCGGGCACTCGGCACGGTCCAGCGCGGTGACCTGAACGGCGTCCGGGGCGGCGGCCGGACCGACGTCCGGGGCGGCGGCCGAGGTGGCGGAAGTCCCCGCGGCGGCACCAGTGGACATGGATGTTCCTTCTTTCGAGGACACGGTCACCCGACCCATGATCGCCTCAACAGAGCGACGGAGTCGAGGAGTTCACATGATCGCAGTGTCCGGGGCGTCCGGCCGGCTGGGCCGGCTGGCACTCACCGCCGCACTCGGCCTGGCCGACCGGTCCGAGGTGGTCGCGCTCACCCGGGATCCGGCGGCCGCGGCCGCGGACCGCACCTGGCCCCAAGTCCTCACCCGAGCCGCCGACTTCACCGACCCCGCCACCCTGGAACCGGCTCTGGCCGGGGTCCGGCGGATGCTGCTGATCAGCACGGCGCGGTCGCCGGAACGGTTCCGCCTGCACGAGGCCGCGATCGGGGCGGCCGTCGCGGCCGGGGTGGAGCACGTCGTCTACACCTCGGTGGTCCGCGCCGCCGAACCCGGCAACCCCGTCCCCGAAGCACGCGACCACGGCCGGACCGAACGGCTGCTCGCCGGCTCCGGGCTTGGACACACCGTGCTGCGCTTCAACGTCTGGCCGCAGATGCTGCTGCTGTCCGGCCTGGCCCGGCTCGCGGTGGCGACGGGCGAACTCCCCAGCAGTGCGGCCGGCGGCCGGGTCGGCTACATCACCCGCGAGGACACGGCGTGGGCTGCCGCCCGGGTGCTCACCGGCGCCGCCGCATCCACGGCGGACGGCCGGGACCGGGCGGGAGGGAGCGGCGCGGGACGGGGCGGCGCGGGCCCGGTCCTGGGCGTCACCGGACCGGGCCTGACCGACGCGGAGGTGGCCGCCGCGCTCACCGAGGCGACCGGTCGCCCGGTGCGGCACCGCCAGGTGGCCGACGCCGAGGTCGCCGGGGCGCTGACCGCGCTCGGGGTGCCCGGACCGATCGCGCAGGCCTGGGGCGAGAACGACCCGTTCCGGCGGCAGGGCTGGTTCGACGTCGCCGACGACGGCACCACCGGGCGGCTGCTCGGACGCCGGCCCGTCCCGCTGGCCGGGTTCTTCGCGGCGCACCGGTCCGAGCTGCTGCCGGGGTGACCCCCGTGCCCCGGGCCCACCGCAGACCCGCCGCGGACCCACCGCGGGCCCGGAGCGCCCGGCGGGCGCCCGGGTCGGCGGCGCCGGCCGGCACCCGCCGACTACCGGCCACCGGTCAGCAGCAGTCGTCAGCGGACGTCAGCGGTCGTAGTCGACCGTCACCCGGTCGGTCACCGGCCGGGCCTGGCAGGTGAGGACGTAGCCGGCCGCCAGCTCCTTCTCCTCCAGGGCGAAGTTGCGCCGCATCTCCACCTCACCACCGGTGACCAGGGCCCGGCACGTCCCGCAGACCCCGCCCTTGCAGGCGAACGGCAGGTCCGGCCGGGACCGCTGCGCGCCGTCCAGGATCGACCGGTCGCGCGGCAGCGAGAGCGTGCTGCCGCGCCCGTCCAGGACGACGGTGACCTCGCTGTGCTCCCCCTCGCCCGGGCCGCCCGAGCCCGGCAGGTCGTCCGCACGCTCGGCGACCGGCTCGTCCTCCGCGTGGAACAGTTCCAGGTGCACCCGTGCGGCCGGCACACCGAGCCCGGCGAGCAGCTCCTTCGTCCCGGTGACCATCCCGAACGGCCCGCAGAGCCACCAGTGGCCGACCGCCTCGACGTCCACCAGCGCTTTCAGCAGCGCCCCGACCCGCTCCGGGTCGAGGCGTCCGCTGAGCAGCTCGGCGTCCCGGGTCTCGCGGGAGAGCACGTGCACCAGCTGGAACCGGCCGAGGTAGCGGTCCTTCAGGTCGGCCAGCTCGTCGGCGAACATCACGGTGTCGCTGCGCCGGTTGCCGTAGAGCAGGGTGACGGTGGAGGTGCGGTCGGCGGCCAGCACGGAGGCCGCGATGGAGAGCATCGGCGTGATCCCGGACCCGGCCGCCAGCAGCACGTGCTCGGCCGGTTCGGCGAGGTCCGGGGTGAAGAGGCCGGTCGGCGTCAGCACCTCGACCTCCTCCCCCAGCGCCGCCTCGCGCACCAGCCAGCGGGAGAACAGCCCGCCGGGCACCTCCCGGACGGCGATCCGCAGCGGACCGCCGACCGGGGCGCAGATCGAGTACGAGCGGCGCTCGTCGACTCCGTCCACCACCCGGCGCAGGGTCAGCGTCTGCCCCGGCCGGAACGCGAACGCGTCCGTGAGCCCGTCCGGCACCGCGAAGGTCACCGCGACGGCGTCCTCGCAGAGCCGCTCCACCCCGGCGATCCGCAGCGGGTGGAAGGTCGGGCGGCGGGCGGGTCGGAGGGCGGGTCCGGGGGCGGCCATTCAGATCTCCTTGACACGTTCGAAGGGCTCGCGGCAGTCGCGGCAGCGCCACAGCGCCTTGCAGGCGGTGGAGCCGAAGCGGGACAGCTCCTCGGTGTCGGCGCCGCCGCAGAGCGGGCAGACGACGGGGGTGGCCCGGGCGTCGTGGCCCCAAGCCGGGACGGGCCGCACGGGGACGGGGGGCGCGACGGCGGGCCGCGTACCCCCGGCCGCGTCCGGAACCGGGCCGGAGCCGGAGCCCGTACCGCCCGCCGCCGGGCCCGGCCCGGTCGCGCGCCGCGTCGGGCCGAGACCCAGCAGGCCCGGACCGCCGGCGGCGGCCGCAGCGGCCCCCGGGCGCGGCGGGGCGATGCCCGCCTCGGCCAGCTTGCGCCGTCCCTCGGCGGTGATCAGGTCCGTCGACCACGGCGGGTCCAGGCGCAACCGGACCCTCACGTCCGTGAACCCGGCCGCACGCAGCCGCCGGTCCACATCGGCGGCCATCTCGGCGACGGCGGGACAGCCCGAGTACGTCGGGGTGATCCACGCGGTCACGGCGCCCCCGTCCTCCTCCACCCCGGCCAGCACGCCCAGGTCGGCGAGGGTCAGCATGGGCAGCTCCGGATCGGGCACGGCCGACGCCACCTCCCAGGCCCCGCCGCGCCCGACCACCCCGGCCCCGGTCACCACGTCGGCCCCGGTCACCACGTCGCCCCCGGGTGCGCCCGGGCCAGCACCTGGAACTCGGCCAGCAACGGGCCCAGCGCCTCGGTGTGCACACCGTCCCGGCCGGCCCGGCCGCCGACCGCCGCCAGCCCCGGCACGTCCGGCACCGCCAGCCCGGCCTCGGCGAGCACGGCCGCCAGCGAGGCCAGCACCGGCTCGCGCAGCGTCGCCGGGTCCACGCCCACCCGCCGCTCGACCGGGTGCGCCGTGAGCAGCTCCTCCAGCAGCGGCCAGACCGCGTCCACCCCGGCCTGCATCCGCCCGGCCGAGTACGGCGTCCCGTCGCCGAGCCGCAGCGTCCAGGCGGTCGCGTACTCCCGGTGGTAGGCCAGTTCCTTCACGCCCCGCGCGGCGACCGCCGCCAGCACCGGATCCGGGTGCCCGGCCAGCGCCTCGTACAGCGCGCCGCGCACCGTGGCGAACAGGAGCAGCCGGGCGATCGAGTACGCGAAGTCCCCGTTCGGGGCCTCGACCAGACGGACGTTGCGGAACTCGTACTCCTCGCGCCAGTACGCCAGGTCGTCCTCGGTGCGGCCCGAACCGTCGGCCTGACCGGCCCGGGTCAGCAGCTGGCGGGCCTGGCCGAGGAGGTCGAGGCCCAGGTTGGCGAGCGCGACCTCCTCCTCCAGCTCGGGGGCCCGGGTGCACCACTCGATCAGCCGCTGGGAGAGCACCAGCGCGTCGTCACCCAGCATCAGGCAGTAGGCGGCCAGGTCGGTGCCGTCCACACCGGGCGGCACGGCGGTGTCCACCCCGAGCAGCGGGTCGGCGAAGCCCGTCCCGTAGGCCCAGCGGCCCTCGCCCTCGGGCTCCGGGGACGCCCCGGCGAGACTCAGGTACACGTGGTCGTCGGTCATGGTTCGGCTGCTCCCGGTCAGATGTGCGGGACATCCTCGGGGATGTCGTAGAAGGTCGGGTGGCGGTAGACCTTGTCACCGCTCGGCGCGAAGAAGGGGTCGCGCTCGTCCGGGGCGGACGCGGTGATCGCGTCGGAGCGGACCACCCAGAGGCTGACGCCCTCGTTGCGGCGGGTGTAGAGGTCACGGGCGGCGAGCAGCGCCATCCGGTCGTCGGAGGCGTGCAGGGATCCGACGTGCACGTGGTTCAGGCCGCGCCGGGGGCGCACGAACACCTCGTAGAGCGGCCAGCCGGCCTTGGACTCGGTCACTTCCCGTTCTCCTGTTCCGCTTGCTGCGGGTCCGCCTGGCGCGGCTCCGTCCGGTGGCGGTCCTCCGCACGACGCTTCTCCGCGTAGGCGACGGCCGCCTCGCGCACCCAGGCGCCGTCCTCGTGGGCTGACCGGCGGCGTTCCACCCGCTGGGCGTTGCACGGACCCTGGCCGTGGATGACCCGGGTCAGCTCGGACCAGTCCGGCTCGCCGAAGTCCCAGCTGCCGCGGTCCTCGTTCCAGCTCAGCCCGGGGTCGGGGAGGGTCACACCGAGGTGTTCGGCCTGCGGGACGGTCATGTCGACGAAGCGCTGGCGCAGCTCGTCGTTGCTGTGGCGCTTGATCCGCCAGGCCATCGAGCGGGCGCTGTTCGGCGAGTCGGCGTCCGAGGGGCCGAACATCATCAGCGACGGCCACCACCAGCGGTCCACCGCGTCCTGCACCATCCGGCGCTGCGCCTCGGTGCCGCGCATCAGCGTCATCAGGAGCTCGTAGCCCTGGCGCTGGTGGAACGACTCCTCCTTGCAGATCCGGACCATCGCGCGGGCGTACGGGCCGTAGCTGCAGCGGCAGAGCGGGACCTGGTTGCAGATGGCGGCGCCGTCGACCAGCCAGCCGATCACCCCGACGTCGGCGAAGGTGAGGGTCGGGTAGTTGAAGATCGACGAGTACTTCTGGCGGCCGGAGACCAGCTTCTCGGTCAGCTCGGCGCGGTCCACGCCGAGGGTCTCGGCGGCGGCGTAGAGGTACAGGCCGTGGCCCGCCTCGTCCTGGGCCTTGGCGAGCAGGATCGCCTTGCGGCGCAGGGACGGGGCGCGGGTGAGCCAGTTGCCCTCGGGCTGCATGCCGATGATCTCGGAGTGCGCGTGCTGGGCGATCTGGCGGATCAGGGTCGCCCGGTAGGCGTCGGGCATCCAGTCGCGGGGCTCGATCCGCTGCTCGGCCGCGACGACCGCCTCGAAGAGCTCCTCCGGCGACAACTGCTCGCGGTTCGGGCCGTGGGGCCCTCGGGCCGCGGCGGCGCCGTGGGCCTCGTTCACCTCGTTCATCTCGTCCGCCCGACCGGCTTCGTCCGTCCGGCCCGTGTCCTGCGGTTGATGCGCCCGCTCGGGGACCGGCTCGGCCACCTCTGCTGTCACCGCGGTCCCCTCTCGCCTGTGCCTTGGTCCCTGTGCCGCATGTCCGGTGCGGTCGGCGGCCCGCGCGGATCACTCGCGGGCAACCGACTGACCGTTCGGTCGGTACCATTGTGCGCGGTGAGGCGGTGGCCTGACAAGGGAACGCGGCGGTCCGGCCCGGCCGAGTGCGCGACGGCGCGACCTTCCGCCCGCCCCCGGCCGGACCGGGGGCGGGCGGAAGGCGGACGGAAAGCGGTCCCGGTGCGGGCCCGCCGCAGGCCGGGCACGGGCACGGTGCGGGCCGGGCACGGGCACGGTGCGGGCCGGGCACGGTGCAGGCCGGGTGCGGGCCGGGCGCCCGCGCCGCGACGGCTACCGCAGGCCGGCGAGCTCCCCGGCCCGCGCGGCGCGCTTGGCGAAGACCTCCTCCTTGCGTTCCTCCATCCGGCGCAGCGCGGTGCGTCGGCCCCGGCTGGAGAGGCGGTCGATGTAGAGGCCGCCGCCCAGGTGATCGGCCTCGTGCTGGAGGCAGCGGGCGAAGTACCCGCGGCCCTCGATGACGAGCGGCCGGCCGTCGAGGTCGCGACCGCGGACGACGGCGGAGTCCGGCCGGACCAGCTCCATGTGCGGGCCGGGGACGGAGAGGCAGCCCTCCTCCGCCTCGACCAGCCGCCGCGCGCCGGCCGGCAGGTCGTCGAGCACCGGGTTGAGGACGTGTCCGACGTGGCGCACGCCGTCCTCGTCGAAGCAGTCCCACACGAAGACCTGGAGGTCGACGCCGATCTGGTTCGCGGCGAGTCCGGCCCCCTCCGCCACCCACATCGCGGCGAACATGTCGTCGACCAGCCGCGCCAGCTCCGGCGTGCCGAACTCCTCCTCCGCCACCGCCCGGCACCGCCGGTGCAGCACCTCCTCCCCGACCACGGTGATCCGCCGCACCTCCCCCCGCAGCGCCTCCGGCGGCACCTCCGGATATGCGGCCACCACCTCGCCCTGCACCCGCACCTGCCCCGGATTCTGCCGAGCCATGACACACCCCTCCGCTTCTCACCCCTGCCCGCCGTGTTCGTTCGCGCTTTGCAAAGTGTGACACTTTGCAAAGCGCGAACACGGCGGGCCAATGCCCGAATATGCCCCGTTTGGAGCCCCTCAGGGTTGCCAAACACTTTGCAAAGTAGCATCTTTGCAAAGTGACCAGCGACAGGAATCCCGCCAACCCCGCGCCCGGCGACGCTGCGGCCCAGCCCGCACCCCCGGCCGCGCCGGGCCTCACCGCCGGCTCCGAGCCGGGCTCCGCCCGACTGCGGAGCGCCCGGCCGCTGCCGCACCACGAGGTCCGCGCCGCACTGCTCGACCTGATCGCCGAGTGGGGCAGCATCACCTCCAACCAGGCCGCGCAGATGATCCACCAGAGTTCCGGCACCTGCTCGTTCCACCTGCGGCAGCTCGCCCGGTACGGACTGATCGAGGAGGCGCCGACCGGCGACGGCCGCTCGCGCCCGTGGCGGCTCCGGTGGGAGGGCAGTCTGATGCCGCCCGGGTCGGCCGAGGAGCCGGCCGACCGGTCCGCGGGGAGCCTGCCCCCGGAGCTGACCGGCGACCTGGAGGACAGCAGCTACCGGCGCTGGCTCGCCGAACGGTCGGCCGCCCCCGTCGAGTGGCAGCGCGATCACGTGTCCAGCGACGTCCTGCACCTCACCGCCGACGAACTGGCCGACCTCGGCGCAGCCGTCCGCGCCCTGCTCGCCCCGTACCGCCAGCGCACCCCTCACGCGGGCACGCGGCCGGTGGCGGCGGTCACCCGGCTCTTCCCGCTGCTCGCCAACGCGGACGCCGACGCAGACGCCGACGGGGACGGGGGGAACCCCGGACGGGCGGGGAACGCCGCAGGTGGAGAGGGCGGTAGGAGCGGCGAAGGCGGCTGACGGGCGGCACCCACGGCTCGACGTCCGGCGGCTCGACGTCCGGCGGCTCGGCCTTCGTGGTCTCGACCTCCGACGGGGGCGGCGACAAGCGGATGGCAGCTGGCAGATATCGGAATCTGTCAGCTGTCATCCGCTGCTTGTCAGCCTTCAGCCGAGCCCCTGCGGAGCGCGGCCGTGCCGGATCTCAGCGGCAGCCGCTCACCCCTCCGAACGGTCGCGCAGGCGCGGCAGCGGCACGGCCAGGAGCGCTGCCAGCAAGGCGATCCGCGGCGCCAGCTGGTCGATCCGGATGTGCTCGTGCCGCGCGTGGGCACCGCCGCCGACCGCGCCGAAGCCGTCCAGCGTCGGCAGTCCGCGTGAACCCGGCAGGTTGGTGTCACCCGCCCCGCCCGCCGGTCCGCCGTCCAGCTGCTGACCGAGCACCGCCGCGAGCGAACGGACGTGGCGCAGCAGGGGGTTGCCGGACCTCTCGGGCCATGCCGGGCGACTGGACAGCACCTCCGTCCGCACCTTCGCCCCCGGCCGGAGCGCGGTGAGCCGGGCCAGGTTGTCCAGGGTGCGGCGCTGTGCCTCGGTGGTGGAGAACCGCAGGCCGAGTTCGGCCTCGGCCCGGCCGGCCACGACGTTGGCGCGGCTGCCGCCGCTGATCCGGCCCGCGTTGAGCTCCGTGCCGGGCTGGCTGACGAGTCCGCGTACGGCGACCAGCTGGTCGACGAGTTCGTCCACCGCGGAGACGCCGTCGGCGGCGTCGTTGCCCGCGTGTGCCTCCCGTCCGGTGACGGTGAGCCGTACCCGGGTCGAGCCGCGGCGGGCGGTCTTGAGCCGGCCGTCCGGGTGCGGCGGTTCGAGGCCCAGCACGGCTGCGGCGCCGCGCAGTTGGCGTTCGACGAGGCGTCGGCCGTCCGGGCTGCCGACCTCCTCGTCGGAGACCACGACCAGGCGGACGGTGCGGTGCGGGCGCTGACCGAGGTCGGCGAGCAGCGCGAAGGCGCCCTCCAGGATGGCGAGTCCGCCCTTCATGTCGACCACGCCGGGCCCGCTGAGGGTGCCGTCCTGCTCGGTGACCGGCCAGTCGGCGAGGGTCCCGACGGGCCAGACGGTGTCGTGGTGTCCGACCACGAGGAGGTGGGGCAGCGTCTCGTCGCGGCCGTCCCACTGGAGGACCAGGTGGTCGCCGGCCGGGCCGGGTTCGCGCCGGACGGTCGCACCGGTGGCGCGGAATCCGGCGGCCAACTCCTCGGCGAGGGCGTCGAGTCGGGGCGCGTCGCCGCTGGGTGACTCGATCCTGGCGAGGTCCGCGCAGCGGCGGCGGACGGCGCCGGCCAGGGTGCGGGCCCGGGTGGTGAGGGCCAGGGGCAGGCCGGGAAGCGCCGCGGTGGGGCCGGGTTGGCCCTCGCTGTCGGGGACGGCCGGAGTGTGGGGGGCCGCTGCGGGGGGTGGTGCGGCGGCGGGAGTGGGGGCGGCCGGGGCGAGGGGGCTTCGGGCGGTGGCGCTTCCGGTGGTGCCGGGCTTGGCCGTGCCGGGTGTGGCGGTGGCGCTGGTCGGTTCAGCCGTGGTGACGGCTGTGGCGACTGCGGCGGCGACCGTGTCGACGGGCGCTGGGGCGGGGGTGGCGTCGGGGGCAACGGGTGTGCTGGTGGCGGCGGTCGTGCTGATCAGGCCGGTCGTGCTGATCGCGCCGGTGGTGGCGGTGGTGGCGGTGGTGCCGGTCGGTGTGGCGGACGGCTGGACGGCTTGAGGGCTCAACGCTCGCCTCCCCGGCCGCCGCCGGTATACAGCGGTCGCATCGGTCGGCCCGACCACCCGGGCTGCCCGGGCCGGGCCTGGCGGCCGGGTCCGGCGGGAACGGTGTCCCGCCGGAACGGTCCGTCTGGTCCAAGTGCACTGGAACGGCTGGGCGGCATGCTTGGCATTTACGTCCTCCTCGCTCGATCCGGCGGCCCCGGTCGTCCCGGGGCCCCGTGGACATCGGCATCGACTACGGCGGGCGCAGACACTGCACCACCGCAGAGAAGCCGAGATGTGAGCCTAGAAGAACCGTTCGGTTTCCTGCGAGGTGGCCCTGCTCCCAGCGTGCCGGGACCGGGCCGCGCGCCGGACGTCCGGCCGCGGATCGACGGTCGGCGCACGGCGTGCGGGCCTGGCTCGGCGCGCGGACGCGGTCGCCGGATCGCGCCCACCTCCACCATGGACCCGGCGCCCCGGTTCGGCAGCGCAAGACGCCAAGGCTCGGCTTTTCCAAGCCAGATGGGTGACATCGACTCGGCTGACGGTACTGGCCGACGGTGGTCGGGGCGGCGCGTGCGTAAGGGGTCGGATCCGGATGAACCGTACTCGGTCACACCGAATCAGTCGATGGTCGGACGGATCGGTGGATACCGTCCGGAGTCGCGACGAGTGGTCAGGACGGGAGTTCGGGCCGAGGCGTCGGTCGGCGTCGTCAAGCTCACACACCTGCGCGTCGGATCGGCTTCGCGCGTCGGTTCACCGGTCCGGCTCGGAGCCGCCCGTCAGTACTGCCGCTCAGGTCTTCCCGCCGGAGCTGCTCGCCGGACCGGCCCGGCGGTTGGGACCGCTCGGCGGAACGGGCGACCGGGTCGGCGGTCGGCGGGTGGAGCCCCGGTCCGTGTCGTCAGGCGGGGTCGTCGACCACCCCGGCATCCCGGGCCAGCAGCGCCACCTGGACGCGGTTGCCGACGCCCAGAGCGGTGAGGATCCGGCTGACGTGCGCCTTCACCGTGCTCTCGCGCATCCCGAGGACGCCCGCGATCTCGGCGTTGGAGAGGCCGAGCGCGAGTTCGCGCAGCACGTCGGTCTCCCGCGGGGTGAGCCCGGTGAGGCGGCCGCGGGCCGCGACCGCGCGTGGCGTGCCGGCGCGGTGGTAACGGTCGATGAGGCGGCGTGCGGCGGCCGGGTGGAGCATGCCCTGACCGGCCGCGACGACGTGGACCGCCCGCGCGATGTCGGCGGGCGGGGTGTCCTTGAGCAGGAAGCCGTCGGCGCCGGCGGCGAGCGCCTGGTACACGTACTCGTCGAGGTCGAACGTGGTGAGCGCGATGACGCGGGGGCCGTCGGGCAGCTCGCGCAGCCGGCGCGTGGCGGCTATGCCGTCGAGCCGGGGCATCCGGATGTCCATCAGGGCGACGTCGATGCGCCGGTGGCGAGCCAGTTCGACGGCCTGCAGCCCGTCGGCGGCCTCGGCGACCACGGTGAGCGCGGGGTCCTGGGACAGCAGGTCGACGAGGCCGAGCCTGACCAGCGCGTCGTCGTCGACGACCATGGTGCGGATCATGTGGCTCCTCCCGGGGGGATCCGCTCGGGCCCGGGGTGGTCCGCCGGGCCGGGCGGCTGTGCGTGCGGACGGACTACGGGTCGGGCGGGTGGCCGACGGGGCGTCGGCAGGCGGGCGGCGAGGCGGAACCCGCCCTGCCCGTCGGAGCCGGCGTCGAGGTGTCCCCCGAGCGCGCCGATCCGTTCGGCGAGCCCGACCAGGCCGTATCCCCCGCCTGCACCGGCACCGGAGGGGGCGTGCCGCCCCGGACCGTTGCGCACCTCGACGGTGGTCGCCGGGGCGCCGTAGCCCACGCGGACGGTGACGGGCGCGGTGTGCGCGTACTTGCGGGCGTTGGTCAGCGCCTCCTGGACGACCCGGTGGACGGCGAGGCGGTGGGTGGTCGGGACGTCCTCGGGGTCGCCGGCGAGGGCGAGTTCGACGGTCTGACCGGCTTCGGTGGCTTCGCCGACGAGCTCGGCGAGGTGCCGCAGGGCCGGAGCGGGCACCGCTCCGGGCGCGGTGGCCGTGGCAGCTGCGGCAGCCGTGGAGTCCGCGGCGGTGACGGGGCCGACGGCGGGACCGGGGCCCGCCGGGCCGGTGGAGTCGGTGGAGTCGGTGGAGTCGGTGGAGTCGGTGGCGGGGCCCGGTCCGGGGTGGAGTGGCGGATCGAGGGACGGCCCGGCAGTCGGGGGCCGGTCCCGGGCAGCGGTCGGGCCTGCGGGACCGGGCGGCTCCGGGTCGGCCCGGAGGACGCCGAGGACGTCGCGCAGGTCGTCGAGCGAGTGGGCGGCCGTCGCCCGGATCAGTTCCAGGCGGTGGGCGAGGCGCGCCGGATCGTCGGCGACGGTGCCGGCGGCGGCCTGGTCGCGCAGCACCCCGGCGTGCAGGACGAGGAGGCTCAGCCGGTGGGCGAGGACGTCGTGCATCTCGCGGGCGATCCGGGCGCGCTCGGCGGACCTGGCCTGCTCCGCCCGGAGTTCGCGTTCGCGGCGCAGCGCGTCGACCTTGGCGCGCAGGGCCCGGATCAGGACCCGCCGGCCGTGCATCCAGAGCCCGAGGGAGATCGCCGCGGCCTCGACGACCAGTTGGGATCCGGCGGTGCCGGCCCAGTCGGCGGGGGATGCGGCGCGGAGCGCGCTGAGTCCCGCGATGGCCGCTCCGCCTGCCATCGCGGGGCCGGGGCGGCCGGTCGAGGCGAGGTGGTAGACGCTGAAGAGCCCGGGGAAGGCGCGGTTGAGCAGGCCGCCGGCCAGTATGGGGAGCACGGCCGCGGTGATCGGGTAGCGGCGTGCGAGCAGGAGGGAGAGCGAGGCGAGGGCGACCGCGGCGACGCGGACCGGGCGCAGCGGGAGGTCGGTGTCGTGCCACTGGACGACGCTCTCCTCGGCGGTGAGGGCGAGGACGGTGAGGAGGAACAGGGTCTCGGTCAGGCGGTGCCGGCCGGGGGCGTACCAGCCGAGTGGGGCGGTGCGGGGTGGGCGGGGTCGGCGGGGTGGGCGCGCGGTGTGGTCCGTGGTCACTCGGTGTCCTCCCTTCTCGCTCTTCCGGCCGTCCTCGGTCGCCCGTCGGCCGCTTCGCGCGGGGCCGGTCCGGGGCGGTCCGGCCCCGATGCTATGGCGTGTCCCCGGCCGTGGCCCCCTACCTATGGTCATCCACCACCCTCGACTTTCGTCGGGGGTGCGGGTTGACGATCGGCGGATCCGGACCGGCCCGGACGTCCGTAGCTTCGACTCCATGACGATGGATCAGCTCCGTACCGGTCCCGCCTCCGGCTCCGGCCACCCGCCCCGCACCGACCCCGACTCGGCCCCTGTCACCGCACCCGCACCCGCGGCCCTGCCCGCACCCATACCCGCCGGAACGCGGTCGGCCGGCGGCGACCGGTGGCTGTTCCTCTCCGAGGCGCTGCGCACGTTCCACCTGACGGGTGCCCTCGCGCCGAGCGGGGACGGTCTGGTCGGCGCCCTGGCCGTGCCGGCGACCAGCCGTCCGGACCGGCCGATCTCGGTACTGGAGGTGGGGGCCGGGACGGGTGCGGTGACCCGGCGGCTGGTCCGGGTGCTGCGGACCGGCGACCGGCTGCACGCCGTCGAGGCCAATCCGCGGTTCGCGGAGCGGCTGCGGAGGGACGAGGTGCTGGCGCGGCGCGGGCCGGAGGTCGGGCTGCGGCTGTCGGCGTGCCGGGTGCAGGACCTGCCGGAGTGCCTGCCTCCCGGGGCGGGCGGCGGTGGTCCCGGGGGTGAGCGGTACGACGTGATCGTCTCGGGGCTGCCGTTCACCAACTTCGAGCCGGTCGAGGTCCGGCACATCCTGGATCTGTACCTCAGGCTGCTGGTGCCGGGCGGCGAGCTGACGTACTTCGGGTACCTGGGGACGTCGGCGGCGCGGCTGGTGACGTCGGGTCCGGGGCGCGGGGCGCGGCACCGGGCGGTGGTGCGGGTGCTGCGGCGGTTCGAGGAGGAGTACGGGATCGGGAGCCGGACGGTGTGGCGCAACCTCCCGCCGGCCCGCGCCCGACTGCTCCGGGTGCCGGGCGGGGGCGGGGTCCGGGCCGGGGCCGCGAGCGCCTCCGGGACCGGGGCCGAGTTCGGGAGCGCGAACGGGGCGGAGTGCGGGCCGGGCGGTCCGCCGGCCCCGACGGGTGCCGGGTCGGGAGGTGGCGACGAGGCGGCCGGGGGTACCGGCGGCACGCCGAGCGGGACGGCGGCACCCGCTCGATGATGGACCGGGGCCGGTCCCCGGCTCCGCGTCCAGCAGTGAGGAGCGCCAGATGACCGTGACCGTTCGCGACTCCGACGGCGACCGCCGTTTCGAGGCCTGGGCCGGTGACACCCTGGCCGGATTCGCGGAGTACCTGCGCAGCGACGAGCTGGTGGTGTACCAGCACACGGTGGTCGAACCGGCCTACGAGGGGCAGGGTGTCGGCGGTGCGCTGGCCCGGGCCGCGCTGGACGACGCCCGCGAGCGGGGGCTGGCCGTGCTGGCGACGTGCCCGTTCATCAAGGGGTGGATGCTCCGCCACCCCGAGTACGTCGACCTCGCGTACGAGAACCGCAGCCGGGTGGCCGACTGATGGGCGGCGGTGGAGCCGGTGGTGGGACCGGTGGAGCCGGTGGTGGCGGGACGCTCGGCGGGCGCCGTCGGCCCGTGCGGGCCTACCCGGGCGACGGGATCACGGTGTCCTTCGACGCGGAGGTCTGCAGGCATGCGGCGGAGTGCGTGCACGGGTTGCCGTCCGTGTTCGACACGGCGAAGCGTCCGTGGATCATGCCGGATGCCGCCGAACCGGGAGTGATCGCCGAGGTGGTGCGGCGTTGCCCGACCGGGGCGCTGACGTACCGGTCGGCGGACGGCGGGACGGAGGCTCCGGAGCGGCCGACGACGGTGCGGCGGACGGCGGACGGGCGGCTTCTGCTGCGCGGGCAGCTGCGGATCGCCGACGCCGGGGGCGAGGTCCGGGAGACGACGCGGGCGATGCTGTGCGGCTGCGGCGGCAGCGCCGGGCAGCCCTACTGCGACCGGAGCGGTGCGTGCGGCGGGCACGGGGGGTGACGGTGCACGGCGATGGGTGGCGGCGCCGGCCGACCGCTCGCCAGACAAATGACAACTGACAGATGTCAGATGACAGATTTTGAAATCTGTCAGTTGCCGTGCCATAGTCGAACGTGCCGACCACCACCCTCCGCGCGTCGCACACCCCGGCCCCCTCCAGTCCCTCCCCCTCTCACCAGGAGCGCCCATGTCCACCACCGCCCACCCGATCCCCCGGCGCACCCTCGGCGCCACCGGCCCCACCACGTCCGCCCTCGGCCTGGGCTGCATGGGCATGTCGGACCTCTACGGCCCGGCCGACGAGGCCGAGAGCGTCGCCACCATCCGGGCCGCCCTCGACGCCGGCCTGACCCTGCTCGACACCGGCGACTTCTACGGCATGGGGCACAACGAGCTGCTGATCCACGAGGCGCTGCGCGGCCGCGACCGCGAGGGCGTCCAGATCAGCGTGAAGTTCGGCGCCCAGCGCAGCCCGGACGGCCAGTGGCTCGGGTACGACGCCGGCCCCGCGGCCACCAAGACCGCCCTCGCCTACACCCTGCGCCGCCTGCGCACCGACCACATCGACGTCTACCGCCCGGCCCGGCTCGACCCGGCCGTGCCGATCGAGGAGACCGTCGGCGCGATCGCCGACCTGGTGAAGGCCGGCTACGTCCGCCACATCGGCCTGTCCGAAGTGGGTGCGGACACCCTGCGGCGCGCCGCCGCCGTCCACCCGATCAGCGACCTGCAGATCGAGTACTCGCTGATCTCCCGCTCCGTCGAGGCCGAGATCCTGCCCGTCGCCCGCGAGCTGGGCATCGGCGTGACCGCGTACGGGGTGCTCTCCCGCGGTCTGCTCAGCGGCCACTGGCAGAACGACCGCGAACTGTCCGGCACCGACTTCCGCGGCCACAGCCCGCGCTTCCAGGGCGACAACCTGACCCACAACCTCCGGCTGGTCGAGGCGCTGCGCGCGGTCGCCGCCGAGCGCGGCGCCACCGTCGCGCAGATCGCGATCGCCTGGGTGGCCTCGCGCGGAGAGGACGTCGTCCCGCTGGTCGGCGCCCGCCGCCGGGACCGGCTGACCGAGGCGCTCGGCGCCCTGGACGTGGCCCTCACCGCGGCGGACCTCGCGGCCATCGAGGCGGCGGTCCCGGCCGGGTCGGCCGCCGGGGACAGGTACGCTGCCGCCCAGATGGCCCATCTCGACAGCGAGCACTGAGCAGCGGCACCCGCCGCGGCCTCCCGCCCGCCGCCGGGTCCGGACCGTCCACACCCGTACCGGCAGCAGCCGCACCCGCCGTCGGCCCGCAGGTCGGCCTGCGGGTCGACCGCCGCCGGTCGACCCGCTGCCCGTCCGCCCGCCCGGCGGGCGGACTCCTCACCCGTAAGGACGTACCTCCCCGTGGCCACGGACAGCGCACTCACCACCGAGCAGATCCTCGGCGCGACGGAGGACGTCCTCAGGCGGTTCGGCCCGGCGAAGGCCACCGTCGTGGACGTCGCCCGGACCCTCGGAGTGAGCCACGGCAGCGTCTACCGGTTCTTCCCGAGCAAGGCGGCGCTACGCGAGGCCGTCACCCAGCGCTGGCTGGACCAGGCCCACCACGACCTGCGGTCCGTCGCCGCCGAGCCGGGCCCGGCCTCCGAGCGCCTGCACCGCTGGCTGGCGACGCTGTTCGCCGCCAAGCGGAGGAAGGCGCTCGACGACCCCCAGCTCTTCGCCACCTACATGACGCTGGTCGGCGAGAACAGCCACACCGTCGAGGCCCACCTGGACACCCTGATCGGCCAGATCGGCCGGATCGTCCAGGACGGCGTGGCGACCGGGGAGTTCCGGCCCACCGACACCGGTGCGACGGCCCGCGCGGTGTTCGAGGCGACCGCGCACTTCCACGACCCGGCGTACGCGGGTGAGTGGTCCGATCCGGCGGCCCCGGAGCGGTTCGAGGCTCTCTGGAAGCTCCTCCTCGGAGGCCTGGCCGCCACGTCCTGACGTCCGGCCCGAGGACGCCGCGAGGTCCGGAACCCGGAGCCGCGGCCCTCACCCCCCGGCCCGGCGGGGGCGCCGGGCCTGCGCGCCGGGAACCGCGGCGCAGGCCCGGCCGGTGTCACTTCTCCGCCTGCGCGATGCGCACCATGTTGCCCGAGGGGTCGCGGAACGCGCAGTCGCGCGGGCCCCAGGGCTGGTCGACGGGCTCCTGGAGGACCTCGGCACCGAAGGCGCGGACCTTCTCGAAGGTGCCGTCCAGGTCGTCGGTGCGGAAGACCAGCATCGGCAGCACGCCCTTGGTGAGCAGCGCCTGCAGGGCGTCGCCGTCCGCCTGGGAGCGGCCGGCGTGCGGTTCGGAGAGCACGATCTCCAGGCCCGGCTGGGTGGCGCTGCCGAGGGTGACCCAGCGGAAGTCACCCGACGCGACGTCGTTGCGCACCTCCAGGCCGAGCGCGTCGCGGTAGAACGCGAGCGAGTCGTTCAGGTCGTTCACGGTGATGTTGCAGTACTTGAGTGCGATGTCCATGCACGCAACGCTAGGCGGCGGCCGGATCGCCCGCTTCTCGAATCCTGCTCGAACCGCCGCCCGGTCCGCCGCGCCTCGGACGGGTGCGCCTCGGACGGGTGCGGAGCTTCGCCACACAGGCGGGCATCGCCGCCACCGCGGCGTGCTCGCCGCCGCAGTAGACGCTCGGGGAGACGCCCACCACCTCGGTGAAGCGCGAGCTGAACGAGCCGAGCGAGGTGCAGCCGACCGCCATGCAGGCGTCGGTCACGCTCATGCCCGACCGGAGCAGCGCCATCGCACGCTCGATCCGGCGGGTCATGAGGTAGCTGTACGGCGTCTCGCCGTAAGCCGCCCGGAACCGGCGCGAGAAGTGCGCCGGGGACATCAGCGCGTGCCGGGCCATCGTGCGCACGTCCAGCGGGCGCGCGTAGTCCCGGTCGATCAGGTCCCGCGCCCGCCGCAGGTGAGCGAGGGCGGCGAGGTCTTCCGGGGTCATGGTTCAAGGGTACGGGGACCGTCCGACGGGGGCGCCGGAGAGCCGTCCGCGCCGCCCCGAGGTGCGGCCCGGAGCAGTGCCCGGAGTACGGCCCGGGCCCGTCCCGTCAGTGTCGGGCGTGGACGACGAGCCGGTTCCGCCCGCCGTCGAAGGTGGCGGCCAGGGCCCGGGCCTCGCGGCGGCCGCCGCCGAAGAGCCCCCGCCGGTCGACGTGGACGGTCAGGGTGTCGTGCGCGTCGATCTCCGCCGAGATGCCGCGGGTCCCGATGGTGTCCGCCCAGGCGTCCAGGTTCCGGCCGAACCACTCGGGCAGGCCGCACGGCGCGGCGACCGCGTCCCAGAAGTCGTCGAGGGAGTCGATCGTCCGGCCGCGCAGGTCCACGATCAGCTCACTGTGCGCCACCACAGCAGCGTAGCCCGCCCGCGCCGAGGCCCGTGCCGGGGCCCGGACCGACGCCCGCCGCGTCCGGGGCGCGGACGGCCCCGGACGGCGGTCAGCTCCGGGAGTGGCCGAAGAAGATCCGGTAGAGCACCAGCAGCACCAGCGCGCCGCCGATCGCCGACGCCCAGGTCGTGAGGTCGAAGAACTGGGCCGTCACCGGCCGGTGCAGGAAACGCGCGGAGATCCAGCCGCCGACGAACGACCCGGCGACGCCGATCAGGGTGGTCACCACCAGACCGCCCGGATCCCGGCCCGGCAACAGCAACTTGGCCAGGGCTCCGGCCACCAGGCCCAGCACGATCCATGCCACGAAGCTCATGCGTCCTCCCGCCCTCCACACCGCGCGGCGGGCCCCACGCCCGCCCTACCACCGACGTGGACGCGCCCGTGCGCCCCCGTGGTTCCGGTGCGCCGGGCGTGGCACCGGCCGTGCCGCCCACCGCCGCCGGGATACTGCGGCCATGCGCATCCTGATCGCCACCGCCGGCTCACGCGGCGACGTCGCCCCCTTCACCGGGCTCGGCGCCCGGCTGCACGCGGCCGGCCACCAGGTCGCCGTCGCCACGCACACCGCCTTCGCCGACACCGTCCGGTCCGCGGGCCTGGAGTTCCGTCCGCTGCCGGTCGACCCGCGCACCGAACTCGCCTCCGAACGCGGGCAGGAGCTCCTGCGGGCCGGCGCCGGTCCGCTCGGCATCGTCCGACTCACCCGGCTCGCACGGTCGTTCATGCCCGCACTCGGCGACGGCATCGAGGCGGCCGCCGCACCCGGGGCCGACCTGCTGCTCACCACCGGCACCACGGCCGCCCTCGGCCAGGTGGTCGCCGAGGCGGCAGGCATCCCCACCATCACCCTCCTCCTCCAACCCCTCGCCCCCACCAGGGCGTTCGCCCCCGCCGTCACCGGCACCAGGTCACTCGGCCAGTGCGGGAACCTGCTCGCCGGGCACGCCGTCCAGGCCACGGTCGACAGCCTCTTCGCCCCGGCGGTGCGGAGCCTGCGCCGCCGACTCGGCCTTCCGCTGCGGAGCGTGGCGCACGCGAGGACCTCCCACCCCGTCCTGCACGGCTTCTCCCCGATCGTCGTCCCGCGCCCCGCCGACTGGCGCCCCGGACTCGACGTCGCCGGCTACTGGTGGCCGCACCCCGACCCCGACTGGAAGCCCCCGCAGCGCCTCCTCGACTTCCTCGCCGCCGGACCGCCGCCCGTCTACGTCGGCTTCGGCAGCCTGGTCGTGCCCGATCCCGACGGCCTCACCCGGACGATCCTCGCCGCCCTCCGCGCCGCCCGGGTCCGCGCCGTGCTGCAGTCCGGCTGGAGCGGCCTCGCCGCCGCCGAGAGCGAGGACGTCCTCACCATCGGCGACGCCCCGCACGACTGGCTCTTCCCGCGCATGGCCGCCACCATCCACCACGCCGGCGCCGGCACCACCGCCGCCACCCTCCGCGCGGGCGTCCCCACGATCCCCGTCCCGGCCCAGCTCGACGCCCCGTTCTGGGCCGCCCGCCTCACCGGACTCGGCACCAGCCCCGGCCCCGTCCCCCTCCCCCAGCTCACCGCCGCCCGCCTCGCCACCGCCGTCCGCCAGACCCTCGACACCCCCCACCACCGCAACTGCGCCCGCGCCCTGTCCACCGCCCTCGACGCGGAGGACGGCACCATCAAGGTCCTCAACGCCATCAACCGCCTCGCCGACCCCCGGGACCGCTAACCTGCCACCAGCACCCGACCCCCAGCCGAGGCGCCCGAAATGCCCGCATCACAGCAAGTTGCACAGACCGCCCAGCGGCCCTGACAAACCCCCAGCTCACGAACTCTGCTCCCCGCACCCGCGGGGGTGTTCCACGGGGGGGACGGCGGCCGGTACCAGGCTGTTGCCTGCTCCCCGCACCCGCGGGGGTGTTCCCCCCCTGCAGCGCCGCCATCTGGGCCATCGCCTGCTGCTCCCCGCACCCGCGGGGGTGTTCCCCCTGAAGATCGGGGACGCCGGGACCGATTTCCCTGCTCCCCGCACCCGCGGGGGTGTTCCCCGCACGATCCTGCTGGGCAAGCCGATGGACTGCTGCTCCCCGCACCCGCGGGGGTGTTCCCGGCGGCTCCGTGAAGTCGTAGACGGTGGTCTGCTGCTCCCCGCACCCGCGGGGGTGTTCCCTAACAGTAGAGGCCATTCCGGTCGGTTCGGAGCTGCTCCCCGCACCCGCGGGGGTGTTCCCGGCACGGTGGTGGCAGCTCCGCCGAGTGGTCGCTGCTCCCCGCACCCGCGGGGGTGTTCCCTCCGTGCCGGGCGAGCCGGCCCGGCCATTGGTCTGCTCCCCGCACCCGCGGGGGTGTTCCCGACATCACCATCCGAGGGGGAACCAGCGTGGGCTGCTCCCCGCACCCGCGGGGGTGTTCCCACCGTGTTCAGTCTGGACCTGGCGGGTGCGCCCTGCTCCCCGCACCCGCGGGGGTGTTCCCGAGACGAGGGCCAAGGCCAACGCCGAGGCGGCCTGCTCCCCGCACCCGCGGGGGTGTTCCCACCCGGCCGTCGGGGTACTCGGCGCCGTGGAGCTGCTCCCCGCACCCGCGGGGGTGTTCCCGCCTGCAGGCGCGGACCTACGCCAGGTGCAGACTGCTCCCCGCACCCGCGGGGGTGTTCCCCTCGAAGGGCACTCGGACCCGGCGTTCACCAGCTGCTCCCCGCACCCGCGGGGGTGTTCCCGTCCGGGAGCTGACGCCGAACCCGGAGAGGGTCTGCTCCCCGCACCCGCGGGGGTGTTCCCCGGCACGCCCGCACCGAATGGGGCTTGGCCAACTGCTCCCCGCACCCGCGGGGGTGTTCCCGACAGCACCGCGAGACGCTGGCCGTCCGCCTTCTGCTCCCCGCACCCGCGGGGGTGTTCCCATCCTGTGCCCGAAGGCCATCAGCCGGAATCCCTGCTCCCCGCACCCGCGGGGGTGTTCCCAAGGCAATCTACCTGCGCGACTATCGGCAGGCCTGCTCCCCGCACCCGCGGGGGTGTTCCCCCGCGGCACCCGCACCGCAGCAGCCCGCGGCGCTGCTCCCCGCACCCGCGGGGGTGTTCCCAGGCAGAACTGGTTGGACGCCTGGGGGTCGTCCCTGCTCCCCGCACCCGCGGGGGTGTTCCCGAGGACTGGACCGTGAGTGTTGACGGCCTCTTCTGCTCCCCGCACCCGCGGGGGTGTTCCCCAGGTGATGTTGCCCTCGATGTCGGCACCGGACTGCTCCCCGCACCCGCGGGGGTGTTCCCCCCTGGGGCAGCGAACGGCCGTGGCTGACCGCCTGCTCCCCGCACCCGCGGGGGTGTTCCCTTCCAGTCCCCGTTGTCCATGTGCTCCAGGCCCTGCTCCCCGCACCCGCGGGGGTGTTCCCTGCTCGGCGGCCTCTCCGAGCACCGAGCGGAGCTGCTCCCCGCACCCGCGGGGGTGTTCCCGTCGGGGACGACGACTACGACAAGGAATGGATCTGCTCCCCGCACCTGCGGGGGTGTTCCCAAGGCCCGGGCTGGGGCGCGGAACAAGGCGGTCTGCTCCCCGCACCTGCGGGGGTGTTCCCCGTCGGCCGTCGCCAACCTGGTGGACTGGAACCTGCTCCCCGCACCTGCGGGGGTGTTCCCTCCGTGGCAGCCCAGGCGAGTTGCACAGTGTGCCTGCTCCCCGCACCTGCGGGGGTGTTCCCTGGCCCGCCACGCCTCGAAGTTCCGGGCCGTGCTGTTCCCCGCACCTGCGGGGGTGTTCCCGAAGGGAAAGGAACTTGCTCAGATGGACATGCCTGCTCCCCGCACCTGCGGGGGTGTTCCCACTGCGGCGAACGTCTCTGCATTGCTGTGCATCTGCTCCCCGCACCCGCGGGGATGGTCCCTGGTTGTTCGGTGCGGTGCCGATGGTCGCCCCCTGCTCCCCGCACCCGCGGGGGTGTTCCCGCGGTCCAGGTGAGCGTCTTCGAGGGCCCGCTGCTCCCCTCGTCCGCGGGGATACTCCTTCGGCCTCGCCATGGAGGCCGGTCTCCACTACTGTTCCCCGCACCTGTGGGGGTGTTCCTGCTCCCCGCTTCGACAGCAGCACCTGCGCACTCTGCTCCCCGCGCCTGCGGGGATGGTCCCAGCGTCGTCGGCCTACTGGCGGGCGCGACAGACCTGCTCCCCGCTCGTGCGGGGGTTGCCGGGGTGGCCCGCCATGTGAGGCACCTTCTCGCCGCAGGACACACCTGGCGTCGAGGTGAGTATGCCGACGATATCGGCCTCTCATCCCCGCGCGCGTCGACTTGGCGGGCAGTGTCGAACAGCGTAGTCAGGACTACTGGCGGGCGCCAGAAGTCCTGTGATCGTTCCCAACTCGAAGGCAGCGAAGCCGGGTTGGCCTTGGCTCCCTAACGAAGCGCTATGATCCCCCTCAGGCGACCTGATGGTCAGTCAGATCACCGAGTGCCGCCATGCCTGGGCGCGCTCGCCCACCACAAGACGACGATGGCCGGACCCGCTGCTCCGGGAAGAACTCGGGTCCGGCCTACCCTCCGTGAAAGGAGTTCGTTCATGATAACTCGAACGGCCAAGCGCCCTCTGGACAGCCAGGGGACGGCGCGGGCGGCCGTCCTGCTCACCGCGTGCGTGACGGCGGGGGCGGGTTCCTCGTCCGCTGCCGACAGTGGGGTTCGCACGGTCGTGGCCGTGGTGGTGGTCGTCCTGGCCGCCGTGTCCGCGCTGCGCGGTCCGAACCCGCCCGCACGGCGCCCGCGCCGGCGCCGTAGGGGCTGAGGCCGCACCGGGAGCGCCGGGCGCGTACCGCCGATCGCGGCGCGCGCCCGGCATCCGCGCCCGGCATCCGCGCTCGATTACGGCCTAGATCGGCCACGTTCGAGCGGATCCGTTCACTATCGTTCTTCCCCTCGCATCCGGGAGCAGTGGCCGTGTTGAATCGCCGCGTGACCGGACCACCCACCGGTCCGGACCTGCTCGGGAGGCTGTCGGCTCCCGCGCGTTCGGTCTGGGCCAAGCACGACCGCGACGCCGACACCTGGCTGCCGCTGTGGCGCCATCTCGCGGACAGCGGTGCGGTGGCGGCGCGCCTCTGGGACCACTGGCTCCCGTACAACGTCAGGGAGTTGATCGCCGAGGCGATCGCTCCCGGTGCCGACCGGAATCAGGCCCGCACCCTCACGGTGTGGTTGGCGGCCACCCACGACGTGGGCAAGGCCACGCCGGCGTTCGCCTGCCAGGTCCCCCAACTCGCCCAGCGGATGCGGGACATCGGCCTGGCGATGCGTGAGGAGAAGCAGTACGGCGACGATCGCCGGCTGGCACCGCACGGACTGGCCGGACAACTCCTCATCCAGGAATGGCTGGTGGAGCGCCACGACTGGCCCCATCGGGCCGCCGGGCAGTGGGCGGTGGTCGCCGGGGGGCACCACGGGGTGCCCCCCGGGCACTCGCAGGTGCACGACCTCGACCTGCGCGAGGACCTGCTCCGCACGCCGGGTGAGAGCGAAGGGCTCTGGCGCGACGTGCAGTTCGAGTTCCTGGACGTCTGCACGGAGCTGCTGGAGGCGGCGGACATCCTCGACCGGGTCAAGGGCGTGAAGCTCCCGCAGCCGGTGCAGGTCCTGCTGACCGGTGTCGTCATCATGGCCGACTGGATCGCGAGCAACCCGGACCTCTTCCCTTACTTCCCCGAGGATTCGCCCCGCTCGGAGGAGGAGCGCATCGCGTCGGCCTGGAACGGGCTGCGCCTTCCGCCCGCCTGGCGTCCGGACGAACCACTCGCCGATGCAGGCACGTTGATCGCCTCGCGGTTCGACCTCCCTGCGGGCGCGGAGCCGCGCCCCGTACAGGTGGAGGCCGTCCGGCTGGCGCGCGAGCTGTCCGGACCGGGGCTGCTGGTGATCGAGGCGCCGATGGGAGAGGGCAAGACGGAAGCCGCCCTGGCCGCCGCCGAGATCCTCGCCGCCCGGACCGGCGCGGGCGGGTGCTACGTGGCACTGCCCACCCGGGCGACCGCCGACGCGATGTTCTCCCGGCTCACCGCCTGGCTGGGCCACCTGCCCGCCGACGGGGCACGATCGGTGTTCCTCGCGCACGCGAAGGCGGCGCTCAACGACGAGTACGCGGGCATGATGGCCGCCGACCGGCAGCGGATCCGGGCGGTGGACCAGGACGGCCCGCGCGGCGCCGGCCACCGCGCGAGGCGCAAGGCCTCCGGGCTGATCGCCCACCAGTGGCTGCGCGGACGGAAGAAGGGCATGCTGGCGTCCTTCGCCGTCGGCACGATCGACCAGGTACTCTTCGCCGGCCTCAAGAACCGTCATCTCGCGCTGCGCCACCTCGCGCTCGCCGGGAAGGTCGTCGTGATCGACGAGGTGCACGCGAACGACGCCTACATGAACACCTACCTGGTGCGGGTGCTCTCCTGGCTCGGCGCCTACCGGGTGCCGGTGGTCATGCTGTCGGCGACGCTTCCCGCCGCCACCCGCCGCGCCCTCGTACGGGCGTACTGCGGGGAGGAGGACGCCCACCCCGAGCAGGAACGGGGACAGGATCGGGAACGAGAACAGGAGCAGGAGCAGGAACGGGAAGACCAGCCGGGCCTGGCAGCGGCGCCGGCCCGTGGTCCCGACGCGGCCGGCTACCCGCTGCTCACCGCCGTCGCCCCCGGCCGCCCGCCCCTGGTGCGCATGCCGGCCGCCGACGCCTCCCGCCGCACGGCCGTCCGGCTGGAGCGCCTCGACGACGACCTCGCCGTTCTCACCGACCGCCTGGCGCTCGAACTCTCCGGCGGCGGCTGCGCGCTGGTCGTCCGCAACACCGTGGACCGGGTGCTGGAGACGGCCGAGCGGCTGCGCGAACGGTTCGGCGACGACGCCGTCACCGTGGCGCACTCCCGTTTCGTCGACCTCGACCGGGCCCGTAAGGACGCCGACCTGCTCGCCCGGTTCGGCCCGACCGGCGACCGCCCGGCCGGACCCCACCTCGTCGTCGCCAGCCAGGTGGCGGAGCAGTCGCTCGACGTCGACTTCGACCTCCTGGTCACCGACCTCTGCCCGGTGGACCTGCTGCTGCAGCGGACGGGCCGCCTGCACCGCCACCGGCGCGGCGAGGGGCAGGCCGAGCGGCCCGCCCGCCTGCGGACGGCCCGCTGCCTGGTCACCGGTGCCGACTGGGCGGCGCAGCCGCAGCCACGTCCGGTGAAGGGGTCGGTGGCCGTCTACGGGCGGCACCACCTGCTCCGCTCGGCCGCCGTGCTGGTGCCGCATCTGGAGGGCGGCGTGCCGCTCACGCTGCCGGACGACATCGGCCCGTTGGTCCAACACGCCTACGGCGGTCAGCCGGTGGGGCCGCCCGGCTGGGCCGGGGTGCTGGCCGAGGCCGCCGAGGAGCAGCGGCTGGCGGACGCCGGGCGGACGGCGCGTGCCGAGGTGTTCCGGCTGGACGGGGTGCGCCGGGCGGGCCGTTCGCTGGTGGGCTGGCTCGATGCCGGGGTCGGGGACGTGGACGACCACCGGTCGGGCCGGGCGCAGGTCCGGGACGGCGAGGAGAGTCTGGAGGTGATGGTGGCGATGCGCCACGCGGACGGCCGCCTGACGACGCTCCCCTGGCTGGACCGGGGCCGGGGCGGCCTGCCGCTCCCGACCGAGACGGCTCCCACCTGGCATGCCGCGCAGGCGCTCGCGGCGAGCAGTCTGCGGCTGCCGTACCACTTCTCCAAGCCGTGGGTGATCGATCGTGCGATCCGGGAGTTGGAGGCCCTCTACGTCCCGGCCTGGCAGACGAGGGAGTGTCCGCAGCTGGACGGCGAGCTGGTGCTGGTGCTGGACGAGCAGGGCCGGGCCCGACTGGCCGGCTTCGACGTGGAGTACGGCGCGGGTGACGGTCTGGCGGTGCACCCGGCCGGGGCCCGTGACGTGAGATTGGTGAGAAGCGTGCCCTCGTTCGACCTGGTGTCCCGCCCCTGGATTCCGGTGCAGCGGCTGGACGGGACGTCCGCCGAGCTGTCCTTGCGCGAGGTGTTCGCCGAGGCCGCCGGTCTGCGCAGGCTGGTCGGGGACGTGCCGACGCAGGAGTTCGCCCTGCTGCGCCTGCTGCTGGCGGTCCTGCACGACGCCGTCGACGGCCCGGTGGAACTGGAGGACTGGGAGGACCTCTGGAACGATCCCGGGGCCCTCGCCGCCGTCGGCCCGTACCTGGACCGGCATCGCGAGCGGTTCGACCTGTTGCACCCGCGGGAGCCGTTCTTCCAGGTCGCCGGCCTGCGCACGGAGAAGGACGAAGTCGCCTCGCTCAACCGGCTGGTGGCGGACGTGCCGAACGGCGAGCCGTTCTTCACCATGCGGCTGCCCTCGGCCGAGCGGCTCTCCTTCGCCGAGGCGGCGCGCTGGTTGGTGCACGCGCACGCCTTCGACACGTCCGGCATCAAGTCGGCCGCCGCGGGTGACGGCAGGGGGAGGAACGGCAAGGTGTACCCGCTGGGCACCGGTTGGGCGGGTGGCCTCGGGGGCGTGCTGGCCGAGGGGGACGACCTGCGGGCGACCCTGCTGCTCAACCTGGTGGCCGCGGACACCACCGGGGCGCGTTTTCGCCCCGGTGACCGGCCGGCGTGGCGGCGCGGCCCGTACGGCCCGGGGCCGGATCCGGGGGCGGCCGATCCCTCGGCCCGTCCGTCGGGGCCGCGGGACCTGTACACCTGGCAGTCGCGTCGGATCCGGCTGCACCACGACGGGAGCGCGGTCCACGGGGTGGTGCTTTCGTACGGCGACCCGCTGCCGGGGCACGACCTCCGCTTCAGCGAACCGCTCTCCGGCTGGCGGCGCAGCCGTCCGCAGGAGAAGAAGCTCGGCCGGTCGCCGGTGTACCTCCCGCGCCAGCACCTGCCGGAGCGCGCGGCCTGGCGCGGGCTTCCCGCCCTGTTGCAGGCGCGGCGCCGACGCGGTGAGGACCAGCACGGCGAAGCCCCGGACGCGCTGCGCCCGCTGGTGCTCGACTGGGTGGCCCGACTGGCCAACGAGGGCATGCTGCCGCCCGGTCATCTGATCCGGGCGCGGACGATCGGCGCGGTGTACGGCACCCAGCAGTCGGTCGTCGACGAGCTGGTGGACGACGGTGTCGCGCTGGCCGTGGTCCTGCTGCACGAGGAGGATCCGCGGTACGGGCAGCGGGCCGTCAGCGCGGTCGAGGCGGCGGAGCGGGCCGTGCAGGCGCTCGGCCACCTCGCCGCCGATCTCGCCGCGGCCGCCGGCTCCGAGGCCGACGCCCCCAGGACCGCCGCGGCCGAGCGCGGTTACGCCGCGCTCGACGGCCCGTTCCGGCTCTGGCTGCGGGACCTCGGCCGGCACACCGACCCGGCGCGGGCCCTCGACGCCTGGCACCGGCAGGCGCGGCGGCTCGTCGCCGCCCTGGGCGCCGACCTGGTGGACACCGCACCGTGGGCGGCGCGGGAGGGACGTGTGGTGGCGGGGCGGGGCGGCGGCCGGGTCTGGCTGAACGACGCCCGGGCGCACGGGCACTTCCTGGCCGCGCTGGCGAAGGCCCTCCCGAGCCCGGAGGCACCGGACGCGCCGAAGTCACCGGAGACCCCGGAGACCCCGACTGCGCTCACCCCGCCGACGGGTGCGAACACGCCGGACGGCCCCGGCGAGGACGATCACGACGACCTTCCGGAGAACGACGACCGATGACCACCGCATCCGCACCCACTTCCGTATCCGCATCCGTCCCCGTACCCGTCCCCGCATCCGTCCCCTCGCCCCGCCGCACCGGCCTCGGCCGGACGGGCGACGCGACCCACCGCTGTCTGGCCAGGCTCCAGTACGGCTACCACCGCGACGACGCGGCGGCCGTGGCCCGGATCGCACAGATCCGCCGCGGCGCCGGCCGGCCGGTGGACGCGCTGCCCGAACTCTGGGGCCTCACCGGCCTGGAGCTCCTCTATCCGGACGGCCGGGTCGGGCCGACCGACACGGCGGCCGAGAACGCGATGCACACCGCAGTGACCCTCTGGTCGCTCCACCAGCAGTCGCACCGCAGCCACGGGATGCACCGGCCCGACGGCCCCGGACTCGGCGCCGCGGTGAGGCGGTTGATGCCGGCCGACGACGTGGACGAGCCGTTGCGCAAGCGGTTCGTCCGGGCCGGCGCCGCGCCCGCCTTCGACGTCCTCGCCCAGCGGCTGCGCGAGATCGTGGTGCTGCTGCACCGGGCGGCCGTCCCCCTCGACTACGGGGTGCTCGCCGACCAGCTCTACCTGTGGCAACTGCCGGGGCGCCGGGCCGAGGTGATCCGGGCCTGGGGCCGCGGCTTCCACGCCTACCGGCCGCCCCGGGCCGCGGCGGGAGGCTCCGGCGAGAGCGCCGACGGGGCCGCCGACGGATCCGCCACGACCGGCGGGCCGCTCTCTCCCGCCTCCGCCACCGACCCCGATCTCATCGACACCGACAAGGACCAATCGTGACCCGTACGATCCTGGACGTCCACGTCCTGCAGACCGTGCCGCCGAGCAACCTCAACCGGGACGACACCGGCGCGCCGAAGTCGGCGGTGTACGGCGGGGTGCGCCGGGCCCGGGTGTCCAGCCAGGCGTGGAAGCGGGCGACCCGCCAGGCCTTCGACGGCCTGCTGGACCCGGCCGAGCTGGGTGTCCGCACCAAGAAGGCGGCCGAGCTGCTGGCGGCCCGGATCATCGCCCGGGGCGTCGAGCTCAAGGAACCGGAAGCCTGGCAGGCCGCCGCCGAGACGATCACCGCCGCGACGGGTGCGAAGGTCGAACCCCCCAAGCGGAAGAAGGACAGCGCGGCGAGGAACGGCGACGAGGACCCCGCGCCCGAGTCCGCGTACCTGCTCTTCCTGAGCGACCGCCAGCTCGACGCGCTCGCCGACCTCGCGGCGGAGGCGCTGAACGGGCCCGGTGGCCAGGGCGGGCCGGGTGGGGTGAAGGAGTTCTTCAAGGCCAAGGAGAACCGGGCCAGGGCCCGGGAAGCGGCCAACACCCGGCACTCCGTGGACATCGCGCTGTTCGGCCGCATGGTCGCCGACGCCTCCGACATCAACGTGGACGCCGCCGCGCAGGTGGCGCACGCGATCAGCGTGCACGCGGTAGAAAACGAGTCCGACTACTTCACCGCGGTGGACGACCAGCGGGGCGACGACGAGCCGGGCGCCGGAATGATCGGCATCGTCGACTTCAACTCCGCGACGCTGTACCGCTACGCGGCCGTGGACGTGGACGGGCTGAAGAAGAACCTCGGTGACGGGATGCGCCCGGACGAGCCCGCGACCGAGCCGGTCCGCCGCGCGGTGCAGGCCTTCGTCGAGGCCTTCGTGACCTCGATCCCCAGCGGCAAGATGAACACCTTCGCCAATCAGACGCTCCCGGACGCGGTGATCGTCAAGCTCCGTTCGGCCCGCCCGATCAGCTTCGCCGGGGCCTTCGAGGAAGCGGTGCTCCCCGGTGGCGGCGGCCTCACCGGCGGTCATGTCGCCGCCGCCTGCGCACAGTTGGCCGCGTACGTGCCCGAGGTCGAGCGGGCCTTCGGCGCGGTGACCGAGGAGAGCTGGGTCCTGCGGGTCGGCGAGCGGACGGCCCCGCTCTCCGACCTCGGCACCGACGTGGGCCTCCGCGAGCTGGTCGAGGCGGTCGGCACGGCGGTGGCGGGCAGGCTGGGGCCGGACGCGTGAGCGTGCTCCTGCTGCGGCTCGCGGGGCCGCTCCAGTCCTGGGGCGCGTCCTCACGGTTCGCCCGGCGGACCACGGAGGCCGCGCCGACCAAGAGCGGCGTGGTGGGGCTGCTCGCGGCCGCGCTGGGCCGCGACCGGACCGCCGACCCGGCCGATCTCGCCGCGCTGCGGTTCGGGGTCCGGATCGACCAGCCCGGCACCCCCGTCCGGGACCTCCAGACCGCCCGCCACGGGGACACGGGGAAGGCGATGCCCCTGTCCGAACGCTTCTACCTGGCGGACGCCGTGTTCGTCGCGGCCGTCGAGGGTGAGGACGCGACGGTCGACGGCCTCCTCGCGGCACTGCGCGCACCGGTCTTCCTGCCGTACCTCGGCCGCCGATCCTGCCCGCCGAGCGGGCCGCTGGACCTCGGCGTCCGCCGGGACGTCGGGCTCCGGCAGGCCCTGGAGCGGGAACCGTGGCAGGCCGCCCGCCGGCACCTGTCCCGCCACCCTTCGCCGACCGTGCCGCTGACCGTCCTGACCGACGCCGAGCCGGCCGAACAGGCGAGGGCGGACCTCCTGCGCGACCTGCCGCTGAGCTTCGACCCCCGACACCGCCGGTACGCGGTGCGCGGCGTGACCTCCTCCGTGGTGGACGTGCCGACGCTCGGCCCCGCTCACGACCCGACGGCCCACCTGAGTCCCCTGGAACCGGTCTGAACATGTTCCTCACCCGCTTTCGCATCAACACCGCCCGCGCCGGGGCGCGCCGACTGCTCTCGTCGCCGCAACTGCTGCACGGCGCCGTCATGGCGTCGTTCGCCGACGACGGGGCGGCGGCCCCGACGGCGGCCGCCCCGACGGCCGGGGTGCCGACGACCAGGGCGGCGACCACCGCGGCCCCGACGACCGGAGTGCCGACGGCCGGGGCGCCGACCACCGCGGCCCCGACGACCGCCACCGCCGCGGGCGCCCCGCGGGTGCTCTGGCGGATCGACCACAACTCCCGCACCGAGGTGCTGCTCCACCTGGTCAGCCCGCAGCGCCCCGACCTCACCCACCTGGTCGAGCAAGCCGGCTGGCCGACCACCGGCGGCTGGCAGACGTACGACTACGGCGCCTTCCTCGCCACCATCACCACCGGGTCGACCTGGGCCTTCCGGCTGACCGCCAATCCGGTGCACAGCATCCGCCGCACCCCCGACGAACCGACCAAGCGGACCGCGCACCTGACCCACCGCCACCAGGCCGCCTGGCTGCTGAAGCAGCAGGAACGGGCCGGCTTCACCATCGTCGAGAAGGCACCCGAGCACCGGCTGCTGCCCGAGGGGGACGAACGGGAACTTGTCGTCCACCACCCCCGGAACCTCTCCTTCGGCAAGAACGACCGGACGAACGGCGGCCGTCACAAGGTCACCCTGACGACCGCGACCTTCGACGGCCGGCTGCACGTCACCGACCCGGACGCGATGCGCCGCACGCTCACCGCGGGGCTGGGCAAGGCGAAGGCCTACGGCTGCGGGCTGATGACGCTCGCACCGGTGCGGAGCTGACCGGGGTGGGCGCGACTCCCGCCACCAGGCCGACCTCCACACCGCGCGGACTCGCCAGGGTCGGCGACCGGGTCTCCTTCCTCTACCTGGAGCGGTGCGTGGTCAGTCGCGAGGACAACGCGATCACCGCCACCGACGACTCGGGCGTCCGGTACATCCCCTCAGCGACGATCGGGGTCCTGCTGCTGGGACCGGGGACACGGGTCACCCACCAGGCGATGAGCGTGCTCGGCGAGTCCGGCGCGGGCGTCGTCTGGGTGGGCGAGCACGGGGTGCGGTACTACGCGGGCGGACGCGCCCTGACCCGCTCGGCCGGACTGGTGGAGGCCCAGGCCACGGCCTGGGCCAACCGGCGCCATCGGCTGGAGGTGGCACGGGAGATGTACCGGTTGCGCTTCCCCGACGCCGACCCGGCGGGCATGACCCGACGGGAACTGCTCGGCGGGGAGGGCGACCGGGTCAAGGCCGCGTACCGCGCGGAGGCCGCCCGCACCGGCGTCCGCTGGGTGCGGCGCACCTACGACCCGGGCGACTTCGCGGCGGGCGACACCCCGAACCAGGCGGTCACGGCGGCCGCACAGTGCCTGTACGGGATCGCCCACTCCGTGGTGGTGGCGCTCGGCTGCTCACCGGCGCTCGGGTTCGTGCACTCGGGCCACGAGCGGTCGTTCGTGATGGACGTGGCGGACCTCTACAAGGTCGCGTTCGGCATCCCCGCGGCGTTCGACGCCGCCGCGGAAGGCCCGGAGGACATCGCCGGACGGACCCGCCGGGCGCTCCGGGAACGGATCCGCGCGGCCGGCCTGCTGGACCGCGCGGTCGCGGACATCCAGCACCTGCTCGCACCGTACCGGCGCGCGGACGAAGAGGCCGCCGGCGGGAAGGCCGAGGACGGGACGGACGGGGGCGTACGACTCCAGACCGACCGGGACGGCACCGTGGCGGGCGGCCGCAACTACGGTGCGGAGGGCGTCTGGTGATCACCCTGGTACTCGCCGACTGCCCCGCCGGCCTGCGCGGGCTGCTGACCAGGTGGCTCACCGAGATCTCCCCCGGTGTCTTCGTCGGCGATCCGTCGGCCCGGATCCGCGAGCTGGTCTGGGAGGAGGTCCAGACCTACCGCGGCCGCGGCCGCGCCGTGCTCGCGTACAGCACGGACACCGAGCAGGGCTTCGCGTTCGCGACCCACGAGCACCGGTGGCACCCGGTGGACCACGAGGGCCTGACGCTGATCCACCGACCCTCCGACCGACCGCACCGCACAGTGCCTCCCCGCACACCCGCCACCCGGCCCGGCACGGACCATGACTCCGTGACGGATGGACCCACGACCCGACCGGCGGGCGCACCGACGGACGGAGATCCCGCGACGGGCTGGAGCAAGGCCGCGAAGCGCCGCCGCTTCGGTCCGCGCTAGCACGTGACCGCCGATGGCGGCCCGGCTCCTACCGCCGACACACCGAATCCACCGGAAAGACCGAAATGCCCGAAACTCGGCAAGTTGCACAGACCGCCCACCTGTCCTGACAAACCCCCAGCTCACGAACTCTGCTCCCCGCGCCTGCGGGGGTGTTCCCAAGGAAATCGCACATGAACATAGCCAAGAACACCTGCTCCCCGCGCCTGCGGGGGTGTTCCCGGGGCGTGGTCGGGGGCTCCGGCGATGCGCTGCTGCTCCCCGCGCCTGCGGGGGTGTTCCCGCCTCCTCGGGCGCGGTCGGCATCTGGCAGATCTGCTCCCCGCGCCTGCGGGGGTGTTCCCATCATCGTGTTGCGCAACACCGACCGCGCGAGCCTGCTCCCCGCGCCTGCGGGGGTGTTCCCTCGGCGACGCTGGCGAAGCACTGGACGTGGCACTGCTCCCCGCGCCTGCGGGGGTGTTCCCGGGCGTTCGAATCAGGACATGAGTGAGACTTTCTGCTCCCCGCGCCTGCGGGGGTGTTCCCTGCGGGGTGCCGCATTTTAAGCCATCCGGCACACTGCTCCCCGCGCCTGCGGGGGTGTTCCCGGTCAAGGTCGACCGCAACGCCTCCTACATCTCTGCTCCCCGCGCCTGCGGGGGTGTTCCCGTCAACGTCCAGATCAGCCAGGACGGATACCGCTGCTCCCCGCGCCTGCGGGGGTGTTCCCCGGAGCCACTACGCCCTGTGCGCCATGCTCGGCTGCTCCCCGCGCCTGCGGGGGTGTTCCCCACGACTCCTCGCCGCCGGCCGCCTGGTGGCGCTGCTCCCCGCGCCTGCGGGGGTGTTCCCGCGCGTACCGGATGCTCAAGATGGAGGGTCTCTGCTCCCCGCGCCTGCGGGGGTGTTCCCTGGGGCCGGTCAGCTCTGCCCGGGGAGGATCACTGCTCCCCGCGCCTGCGGGGGTGTTCCCTACGCCCCCGGCGCGGCCGGATGGGCGATCAACTGCTCCCCGCGCCTGCGGGGGTGTTCCCGACAAGAGCAGCAGCGGCGGCGGCGACGAGAACTGCTCCCCGCGCCTGCGGGGGTGTTCCCCAGGCCGGGCCGAGCACCGCCCCGAACGGTTCCTGCTCCCCGCGCCTGCGGGGGTGTTCCCTCGGCTTCGTGCAGGGCGACGCCGGGCGCGGGCTGCTCCCCGCGCCTGCGGGGGTGTTCCCGCGGACGCGCTCCGCATCATCCGCCCGGGTGTCTGCTCCCCGCGCCTGCGGGGGTGTTCCCACTATGAAGGCGTTCCCGACGATCAGGAGTCCCTGCTCCCCGCGCCTGCGGGGGTGTTCCCGGGCTGTCGGGCTGGACCGGCACCGCCATGGGCTGCTCCCCGCGCCTGCGGGGGTGTTCCCGCGCCGTGCCACATCCCATTCCTCCTGGGTGACTGCTCCCCGCGCCTGCGGGGGTGTTCCCGTGCGCCTGGACCTCAACACGAGCGGCTTCCGCTGCTCCCCGCGCCTGCGGGGGTGTTCCCCCGATCCGGGTGTGGGAGCGGTCGGACATCCGCTGCTCCCCGCGCCTGCGGGGGTGTTCCCCGGGGCCCGGCCTGAGAAGTGGGGTCAGCGCTCTGCTCCCCGCGCCTGCGGGGGTGTTCCCTCGGCCCCCCAGGCGTCGCACTCGTCGCGCCACTGCTCCCCGCGCCTGCGGGGGTGTTCCCCAGTGAGCAGCACCCCCTACTGCCCGGACGAGCTGCTCCCCGCGCCTGCGGGGGTGTTCCCTCGCCCCGGATCTCTGCCAGGTTGACCGCCATCTACTCCCCGCGCCTGCGGGGGTGTTCCCGACTGCTTGTCCCAGAACTGGACGGTGTTGAGCTGCTCCCCGCGCCTGCGGGGGTGTTCCCCACACCATCGGTGAGGTCGTGCAGTGGGTGCAGCTGCTCCCCGCGCCTGCGGGGGTGTTCCCAGGTCGGGCGTGATCGGGCCGATCAGCTTGTCCTGCTCCCCGCGCCTGCGGGGGTGTTCCCCACGAGCAGGCGTACCAGGATCTGGAGTTCTGCTGCTCCCCGCGCCTGCGGGGGTGTTCCCGGGCATTGCGGACAACGGGACGGTGCGGATCGCTGCTCCCCGCGCCTGCGGGGGTGTTCCCTGCTGGCCGGCCACCCGAAGCAGCAGGCGCGTCTGCTCCCCGCGCCTGCGGGGGTGTTCCCACCTCCCGCCCTCTCGCGCGAGAGGGCGACCCCTGCTCCCCGCGCCTGCGGGGGTGTTCCCCGCCGCGCAGACGTTCACCGGCGGATTCGTCACTGCTCCCCGCGCCTGCGGGGGTGTTCCCGTCGCACTGGGCGCTCTCCATCGGCTCCGGCGCTGCTCCCCGCGCCTGCGGGGGTGTTCCCGTCCCGGCGGGCGATCAGCCGGTCGATCGCCACTGCTCCCCGCGCCTGCGGGGGTGTTCCCTTCCTTCCGGTGAACAAGACGACCGGGAAGCACTGCTCCCCGCGCCTGCGGGGGTGTTCCCCAGTCGGAGAACTCCTCGGCCATGTCGTCCAGCTGCTCCCCGCGCCTGCGGGGGTGTTCCCTGCAGCAGCTCCTCCCGGCCTGCCGAGTGATGCTGCTCCCCGCGCCTGCGGGGGTGTTCCCTGCAGCAGCTCCTCCCGGCCTGCCGAGTGATGCTGCTCCCCGCGCCTGCGGGGGTGTTCCCGCCGGTCGGTCGATCGAGTGGACGGACGGGCGCTGCTCCCCGCGCCTGCGGGGGTGTTCCCTCCCGCTAGCCGACGTACCGTTGGGGAAACCACTGCTCCCCGCGCCTGCGGGGGTGTTCCCGGCCATTCAGGGCCGTCGACTTGGACCGGGTCCTGCTCCCCGCGCCTGCGGGGGTGTTCCCAGCGCCCGCCGCGCCGCCGCCGCCAAGAAGCCCTGCTCCCCGCGCCTGCGGGGGTGTTCCCGCCGGTCGGTCGATCGAGTGGACGGACGGGCGCTGCTCCCCGCGCCTGCGGGGGTGTTCCCAGGTCGAGTCGGCTCCCCCACCGGGCGCGACGCTGCTCCCCGCGCCTGCGGGGGTGTTCCTGCTGGATGCGAACTCGCACCGACGGAGCGGCACTGCTCCCCGCGCCTGCGGGGGTGTTCCCTCCCGCTAGCCGACGTACCGTTGGGGAAACCACTGCTCCCCGCGCCTGCGGGGGTGTTCCCGGCCATTCAGGGCCGTCGACTTGGACCGGGTCCTGCTCCCCGCGCCTGCGGGGGTGTTCCCAGAACGCCGATCCCCCCGCACTACGTAGGTAGCTGCTCCCCGCGCCTGCGGGGGTGTTCCCGGAGGGATCTCCAATGCGACAGTCTTCCATCTCCTGCTCCCCGCGCCTGCGGGGGTGTTCCCATCACCGCCGCCGGGACGCTCACCGCGGGCGGCTGCTCCCCGCGCCTGCGGGGGTGTTCCTCAGGTGAGCCCGGCCCGGCCCTCCCCCTGCTCCCCGCGCCTGCGGGGGTGTTCCCATTGCGGAGGAGACGCAGTCGGGCATCTACCACTGCTCCCCGCGCCTGCGGGGGTGTTCCCACCGCGACCAGGGCGAGCAGGACCGCGGCGATCTGCTCCCCGCGCCTGCGGGGGTGTTCCTCAGGCGCCGCAGCTTGTAGCGGTCGACCACGACTGCTCCCCGCGCCTGCGGGGGTGTTCCCGAGCGGAGCGGCGAGGATCGGACGTACGACCTCTGCTCCCCGCGCCTGCGGGGGTGTTCCCGCCTGGGTCGACACGGTCGTCACCGCGCGGCACTGCTCCCCGCGCCTGCGGGGGTGTTCCCCACTTACGCCGTCCTCTGGCGGGCCGGCGGAACTGCTCCCCGCGCCTGCGGGGGTGTTCCCCGTCCGCATGATCCCCCACCCCAGGAAGGCCGCTGCTCCCCGCGCCTGCGGGGGTGTTCCCCGCGCGAAGTTCTGGTCCACCGGGGAGTCCGACTGCTCCCCGCGCCTGCGGGGGTGTTCCCCCCCGGGTGCCAACGAGCGATCAACTCACTCGCTGCTCCCCGCGCCTGCGGGGGTGTTCCCAGCATGCTCAGCCGCATTACGCCGAAGGAAAACTGCTCCCCGCGCCTGCGGGGGTGTTCCCTGCTGGCCCGGCAGGGCACGCTCTACCTGATGCTGCTCCCCGCGCCTGCGGGGGTGTTTCCTCGTGCACGGGGAGGTAGAGCTGAGGGTCTCCCTGCTCCCCGCGCCTGCGGGGGTGTTCCCTGGCACAACATCTATCGCACCTGCTGCTCGGTGCTGCTCCCCGCGCCTGCGGGGGTGTTCCCAACGGGCCGCAGGATCCGGCCACGATCAGGGACTGCTCCCCGCGCCTGCGGGGGTGTTCCCCCGTGCTGTCCCTCAGCTCGAAGATGATGTTGCTGCTCCCCGCGCCTGCGGGGGTGTTCCCGAATCCCGAGGATGCGATCGTGACCGACACCACTGCTCCCCGCGCCTGCGGGGGTGTTCCCAGGCCCAGGACTACCGCGCCGCCGCCGAAGAGCTGCTCCCCGCGCCTGCGGGGGTGTTCCCGGCACGCGTCGCATACTCGGCGCGGAGTTCGGCTGCTCCCCGCGCCTGCGGGGGTGTTCCCCCTGGTGGTACGACTCCGCCACCATCGAGACCCTGCTCCCCGCGCCTGCGGGGGTGTTCCCTTCACCCCCCGGGGGAGGGGTGGGGTTGGCGCCTGCTCCCCGCGCCTGCGGGGGTGTTCCTCCACCTGGTCCGACGGGTGGAGGTGGGCCAGCCTGCTCCCCGCGCCTGCGGGGGTGTTCCCACCTCGCCGCACCCGGTGCACTGGTGGGAGTCCTGCTCCCCGCGCCTGCGGGGGTGTTCCCTGGAGGACCAGGCCCTCGCCGTGCTGGAGACCCTGCTCCCCGCGCCTGCGGGGGTGTTCCCATCTTCAGCGTACCCGGCGAAGCACTTGATTCCTGCTCCCCGCGCCTGCGGGGGTGTTCCCGGTCTGTGACGTACCCGGCGTGTCTTCGGGCACTGCTCCCCGCGCCTGCGGGGGTGTTCCCCGTCCGCGACGTCCAGCACATCGATATCGACGCTGCTCCCCGCGCCTGCGGGGGGGTTCCCCGCGGTGAAACCAACGGAGCCAGGAAGGCACCCTGCTCCCCGCGCCTGCGGGGGTGTTCCCGAGGCCGCCCGGCTGACCCAGGAGCTCCTCGACTGCTCCCCGCGCCTGCGGGGGTGTTCCCCCTGCGGAGTGGGGCGGCCAGGTCCCGCGGCTCTGCTCCCCGCGCCTGCGGGGGTGTTCCGCGGTACGGGCCCTGGCGGCGGTGCTCGGTGTCTGCTCCCCGCGCCTGCGGGGGTGTTCCCTTCTTCACGGTTTCTCCCCGGTGAGTTGGTGACTGCTCCCCGCGCCTGCGGGGGTGTTCCCTTCATGGGTCGTGTTCCTCTACTCAGGACGGCCTGCTCCCCGCGCCTGCGGGGGTGTTCCCGCGCGCAGGGCCTCGCAGTAGGAGCGCACGTCGCTGCTCCCCGCGCCTGCGGGGGTGTTCCCTGGGACCCGACCGGAGAGCGCCACGGCGGAATCTGCTCCCCGCGCCTGCGGGGGTGTTCCCACGTCGTCGAGGCGGACCCGGTCGCCGTCGAGCTGCTCCCCGCGCCTGCGGGGGTGTTCCCAACCCGTACCTCCACCTCCGAGCCGTCGACGACTGCTCCCCGCGCCTGCGGGGGTGTTCCCGGCACGATGTTGCACCAGTCCGGCGGGAACGACTGCTCCCCGCGCCTGCGGGGGTGTTCCCAACCCTTCGACGGTTCGGGGTGGGGTGGTGGCCTGCTCCCCGCGCCTGCGGGGGTGTTCCCGTGCTGCGCACCTACATGTCCACGCTGGAAGCCTGCTCCCCGCGCCTGCGGGGGTGTTCCCCGCTACCTGCGGCTCGGCATCCGCCCCGGCCGCTGCTCCCCGCGCCTGCGGGGGTGTTCCCTGCCGGTGGATGCCGTACCCCGGGTCGCGCGTCTGCTCCCCGCGCCTGCGGGGGTGTTCCCTCGATCAGCCCTTCGACCGTACCCGTCGGGCTCTGCTCCCCGCGCCTGCAGGGGGTGTTCCCAGGACGCCGGTTGCGAAGTTGCGCAGTCGCTTGCGAAGGGTGTGCATCGGGTCGCCCGACTTGGGCGGGTCGACGGCGATCACCAAGACCTTGGCGCCGTTGATGTCGATGTACTGCGGGTGCGATCCGATGCGGTCGTCGACGTAGGCGCGCACGCGGTCGGTGAGATCGCCCGGGTCGACGGGGGTGGTGCCTGGGCGCGAACCGGGTTCCGCTCCCACGACGAGGTAGGCGTAGCCCTCTGCCCACTGGGCGGCCTGCTCGGGTGCTGGAAGTCGCTCTCCTTGGAGAGGTCCAGGTGTTCCTTCCACTCGATCCACGAGAGCTCGTCCTCGTTTCCGGCCCGGGTGACCGACTGCACCAGCCGGCTGACCTCGCGGAGAGAAGTAGAAGGAACCCGCTCACCTCGATCGGCACAGTACGGGGCGGTGGGGCTGGCCGGGCACGGCGACGGAGTGAGGTGGCAGGCCTGGCAGCCGGTCGGTTCGCGATCGGTGGGGGCCGACGTCCAGGGCCGGACAGATTGGTACACTGCCGGTGTACCAGCGGTGTACGATCGCACTATGGCTGATGCGACGATCAAGGTCTCCCCTGATACACGTGACCGGCTGGCCGCTCTCGCGGCGTCCCGAGGCACCACGATCGGCGCCCAGGTGGCCCTGCTCGTGGAGGCGCAGCCCACCGCGGAGCAGATCGCGGAGCAGGTGGCCGAGGGCCGCCGGCTGCTGCGGGAGCACTTCGGGATGACGCTCACCGACACGGAGCTGGACGAGGGTCCGAACCTGCTGCAGCGGGTCTACGACATCGCCGCGGCGGATGCACGCGCCAAAGTGACCCCGAGGCGCAGCGCGTGATCGTTCTGGATTCCGGCGCCCTGTCCGCGCTGGCCGCCGGTCACCAGCGCCTGCACCGGATCGTGGATTCCGCTCTGCACAGTCCGTTCCAGCACCTGATCGTCCCGGTGCTGTGCCTGGTCGAGGCCGAGATCAAGGACGAGGGGACGGCGCACGCGGTCCTGGCGCTGCCCTCCCTGGAGTTCGAGCCGCTGGACGCGGCGACCGCCGTGGTGGTGGCGGCCATGGTCCGCGACGGCTACGGCGGCCAGGGCCTGGCCCACGCCATCGCCGCGAGCCTGCCCACCCCGGTGCGTCCGCAGCAGCACCTGATCCTGACGGCCGATCCGGAGCTGTATCCGCCCGGGGTCGTCACCGTCGGCATCGACGACCCCCGCCTGGAGCCATAGGTGGCGCCGTTGGGGGTGCTAGGGGGGCAGGCTCCCCGCGGGTGAGGGAACGCGTGTCCTCGCCGGGGAGATCCTGCCAGCCGTGCCGGCCTGGGCCGCCCGGCGGGAGCGGCCGGTGGTGGTGTTCGTCGCCGGGCAGGCCGGCAGCAGCAAGACGCTCGTCGTGGACCTGGTGCACGCGGCTCTCGCCGGCCGAGCGGGCCGCGGCGCTGGCCGAGCCGGTGCGCCGCACCGCCCAGCTGCTCCCCGCACCTGCGGGGGTGTTCCCAGGCAGTCCGACAGCTCGCGGGCGAGCCGTTCCTGCTCCCCGCGCCTGCGGGGGTGTTCCCTTCACGGGCGTCGGACTGTTGATTCAGCACTGCTGCTCCCCGCGCCTGCGGGGGTGTTCCCGCCATCGCCGACTGCGGCAAGGCCTACCCGGTCTGCTCCCCGCGCCTGCGGGGGTGTTCCCCCCGTTGACTCGATCATCGCTGGGGTCCGCTACTGCTCCCCGCGCCTGCGGGGGTGTTCCCATGGCCCCCGCGTACTCGACGGCGGTGAACCGCTGCTCCTCGCGTCTGCGGGGGTACTCCCGAGAGCGGCGGACCGGTGAGGACCACCACGGTCTGCTCCCCCCGCCCGCGGTGTGGAGGCTGTCCGGGCGGGGCGGGGAGCCCGGTGGCCGGGGTGGGGTCCGGCCAGCCGGGCGGGCGGGGGTGTGGTGGAGCTGTTGCCCGGTCAGGGGCGGGTGTCCTGCCGCAGGTGCGGGATGAGGTGGGTGCCGTAGGCGTCGATGGTGGACTCGACGGCGTCGTGCATGGCGTAGATGGCGAACTGGTCGACGCCGAGGGCGCGGAGCTGGTCGAGGCGGGCGCGGTGGGCCTCGGGCGGGCCGATGAGGCAGAACCGGTCGACGATCTCGTCGGGGACGAAGGCGGTGTCGGGGTTTCCGGCGCGGCCGTGGTGGCTGTAGTCGTAGCCCTGGCGGTCCTTGATGTAGGCGGTGAGGGCCTCGGGGACGAGGTCGGAGTGTTCGCCGTAGTGGGTGACCAGGTCGGCGACGTGGTTGCCGACCATGCCGCCGAACCAGCGGCACTGCTCCCGGGCGTGGGCGAGGGCGGCCGGCGAGTCGTCGGCGGTGACGTAGGCGGGGGCGGCGACGCAGACGGTGAGCGTGTCGGGGTCGCGGCCTGCCTCGGCGGCGGACCGGCGGACCGCCTTGATCATGTACTCGGTGAGGTAGGGGTCGGCGAGTTGGAGGATGAACCCGTCGGCCTGGCGGCCTGTCAGGGCGAGTGCCTTGGGACCGTAGGCGCCCATCCAGACGGGCAGGGCCGCGCCCGGGCCGACCCAGGGCAGGTGCATGTCCGTGCCGTCGACCTCGACGGTGCGGCCCTCGGCCAACTCCTTGATGGCGTGCATGGCTTCGGAGAGCCGGGCGAGGGTGGCGGGGCGGCGTCCGGCGACCCGCATGGCGGAGTCGCCGCGGCCGATGCCGCAGACGGTGCGGTTGCCGTACATGTCGTTGAGGGTGGCGAAGAGGGAGGCGGTGACCTCCCAGGTGCGGGTGGAGGGGTTGGTGACCATCGGGCCGACGGTGAGCGTGCTGGTCTCGGCCAGGATGCGGCTGTAGATGACGAAGGGCTCCTGCCACAGGACGCAGGAGTCGAAGGTCCAGCCGTGGCTGAAGCCGGCCTGCTCGGCGCGGATCATGCGGTCGATGAGCAGGCGGGCGGGCGGGTCGGTCTGCAGGACGAGGCCGATGTCCATGTGGGCTCCGGGAGTCGGAAGGGGGAAGGGAGAAGGAGGGAGGAGGAAAGGAAAGGGGAAGGGAGGGGAGGGGAGGGGACGGCAGGAGGGCAATGCAGCACCGGGGCGAGCGCCCGTCCGGGGCGGCGGGGCCGCGAGGTCCGGCGGCCCCGCCGCCCCGGACGGGCGGGGAGCTCAGTCCAGGTACCGGCAGGTGTCCCGCCGCAGGAAGGTGCCGTGCCCGGCCCGGCCGAGCCAGGTGCCGTGGTCGAGGACGACGGTGCCCCGGGAGAGGACGGTGCGGGCGCGGCCGGTGAGGGTGCGGCCCTCGTACGCCGAGTAGTCGACGTTCATGTGGTGGCTGGCGGCGGAGACGGTCTGCACGGCGTTGGGGTCGTAGACGACCACGTCGGCGTCGGCGCCGGGGGCGATGGTGCCCTTGCGCGGGTGCAGGCCGAACATCCGGGCCGGGGTGGTGCAGGCGACCTCGATCCACCTGCGGCGGCTCAGGTGGCCGTCGACCACCGCCTGGTGGAGCAGGTCCATCCGGTTCTCCACGCCGGGCAGGCCGTTGGGGATCTTCGAGAAGTCGCCCCGGCCGAGTTCCTTCTGTCCCGTGTAGCAGAACGGGCAGTGGTCGGTGGACACCACCTGGAGGTCGTTGGTGCGCAGGCCGCGCCAGAGCGCCGCCTGGTGCTCGCGGGGGCGCAGCGGGGTGCTGCACACGTACTTGGCGCCTTCGAAGCCGTCGGCGCCCTCCTCCGCGAGGTTGTCGGTGGAGAGGAAGAGGTACTGGGGGCAGGTCTCGCCGAAGACGGGGTGGCCGTCGTCGCGGGCGCGGGCGAGTTCGGCGAGGGCGGAGGCGGCGGAGACGTGGACGACGTAGAGGGGGCTGCCGGCGACCTGGGCGAGTTTGATGGCGCGGTGGGTGGCCTCGGCTTCGAGGAGTTCGCGGCGGACCTCGCCGTGGTAGCGGGGGGAGGTGCGGCCGGCGGCGAGGGCCTGTTCGACGAGGACGTCGATGGCGATGCCGTTCTCGGCGTGCATCATGATCAGTCCGCCGTTGGCGGCGCCGCGCTGCATGGCGCGCAGGATGCGTCCGTCGTCGCTGTAGAAGACGCCGGGGTAGGCCATGAACAGCTTGAAGGAGGTGGATTCGCCGGAGTCGACGAGTGCGTCCATCTCCTTGAGGACGGCGTCGTTGACGTCGGAGACGATGGTGTGGAAGGCGTAGTCGACGGCGCAGTTGCCGTCGGCCTTGGCGTGCCAGGCGTCGAGTCCTTCGCGGAGGCTGCCGCCGACGGGCTGGACGGCGAAGTCGACGATGGTGGTGGTGCCGCCCCAGGCGGCGGCGCGGGTGCCGGTCTCGAAGGTGTCGGAGGCGTGGGTGCCGCCGAACGGCAGTTCCATGTGGGTGTGGGCGTCGACGCCGCCGGGGATGACGTAGTGGCCGGCGGCGTCGATGTGGTTGTCGGCGGTCCAGGCGAGGGCGGCTTCGCTGCCGGTGGTGGCGAGGGCGGCGATCCGTTCGCCCTCGATGAGGACGTCGGCGCGGAGTTCCTCGGTGGCGGTGATGACGAGGCCGCCGCGGATGACGGTGCGGGTGGTCACGGTCCGGTCGCCTCCCTCACGCCTCGGCCAGCGGTCCGTACGCTTCGGGGCGGCGGTCGCGGTAGAACGCCCATTGCCGGCGGACCTCCTCGATGAGGCCCATGTCGAGGTCGCGGACGACGAGTTCCTCCTCCTTGTCGGAGGCGACCTCGCCGACGAAGCGGCCGCGCGGGTCGACGAAGTAGGAGGTGCCGTAGAAGTCGTTGTCGCCGTACTCCTCGGTGCCGACGCGGTTGATGGCGGCGACGAAGTACTCGTTGGCGACGGCGGCGGCGGGCTGTTCGAGCTGCCAGAGGTAGGCGGACAGGCCGCGGCTGGTGGCGGAGGGGTTGTAGACGATCTGTGCGCCGGCCAGGCCCAGGGCGCGCCAGCCCTCGGGGAAGTGGCGGTCGTAGCAGATGTAGACGCCGACCTTGCCGACGGCGGTGTCGAAGACGGGCCAGCCGAGGTTGCCGGGCTTGAAGTAGTACTTCTCCCAGAAGCCCTTGACCTGGGGGATGTGGTGCTTGCGGTACTTGCCGAGGTAGCTGCCGTCGGCGTCGATCACGGCGGCGGTGTTGTAGTAGACGCCGGGCTGGTCCTCCTCGTAGACGGGGACGACGAGGACGATGCCGAGCTCGCGGGCGAGTTCGGTCATCCGCCGGACGGTGGGCCCGTCGGGGACGGGTTCGGCCCAGCGGTAGTGCTCGGGTTCCTGGACCTGACAGAAGTAGGGGGCGTTGAAGACCTCCTGGAAGCCGAGGATCTTCGCGCCCTGTGCGGCGGCCTCGCGGGCGTACCGCTCGTGGAGGGCGATCATGCTCTCCTGGTCGCCGGTCCACCGGGTCTGGACGAGGGCGGCACGGACGATCTGCGACATGGGTACCTCCGCAACTCCGCGGCCCGGCCGGGGGTCGGGCCTGCGGTCTGAGGGTTGACGGGGCGGTTCTGCCTGCGGTCGTTCCGGCGGCTTCGCGTGCGGAGCCGCCGGGTGCTCCACGGACGTTCCTCCGTGCGCGGAGCGGAACCTTCCGACGCGCGCGTTCCCGCAGGCCGGCCTGCGGAGGGCGCGGGCCTGCCCGCGGGCTTGCCCGTGCGCCTTCCCGGGCGCTTTCCCGGGCGCTTTCGCGTGCGTCGACCTGCCGGTCGGCACCTGCGAGTCGGCGTACGGGGCCGCGCGGCGGCGTGGCTCGGCACGGCCGCACGCGGTGTCTACGTGCGTAGAAAGTTGGTGCGTCGACCGTAGGCCCGGCCTCGGTCGCCTGACAATACGTCGGACGTAACGCGCCCGGGGCGATCCTGTTACGCGGACACGCGGGGTGTCGTAGGTGGGATGAAACGGTCATCTACCCCGGGAGCGCGCACCTTACTCATTCGGGTGAATCCATGCGCGAGGTGGTGCGGGTCCGGGCAAGAGGGTCCATGATGCTGCTCCGGTCCGTCGCCGGACGGTCGCCGACGGTGAACGGCCGTCGGCGGCCGGCTCCGGCGTACGGCCGGTCCACGTGTGCACGGGGAGGTGAACGTGACGTCCGTACCCGAGGGGGCGGAGGGTCCCCCGCCCTCGCCCCCGGTGCGCCGACGCCTGCCGCGCGCGCGTCCGCCGCAGTCCCGCTCCGCGCCCTCCCCCTCCGCGCCCTCCCCCTCCGCGCCCTCCCCCTCCGCGCGGCCCGGCCCCGCCGGGTCGTCCCCCGTCCGCTCGGACCCGGCCCGCTCGGACCCGTCCCGCTCGCGTCCGGCCGAGCGGCACCGCGCCCGCTCGCACCCGGTCCCGGCCTGGGCCGGGCTGCTGCTGGGGCTCGGTGTGCCGGTGCCCGCCGCCCTCGGGTGGCTGCTCTTCGTCCGCTGGACGGCGGCCGGCCAGGGCGCCCGGGACATCCGGCTCCAACTGGCCGGCTCCCGCACCGCCGCGGCAGCCGTGGTCGCCGACCGGACCGCCGAGTTCCGCGCCTCGCTGGACGCCGACCTCTGGCTGGTCTGCGGCTACGCGCTCACGCTGGCGGCGGCCGGGCTGCTCGGCGGGTACGTGTTCACCCGGCCGCACTGGCGCCTGGTCGCGCTCGCCGCCGGACTCGCGGGCGTGCTGGCCGGGGCCTGCGACCTCGTCGAGGACCTGCTGCTGGACGCCGGCCTGGGCGGGACCGGCCCCGGGACGGCGGGCGGTGACGCCCCCTTCGCCGCGGCAGCCGCGTTCGCCATAGTGAAGTGGCTGCTGCTCCTGCCCGCGGGCACGGTCGGCACCGTCGTCTGCTCCGCCACGGTGCACCGGGCCGTGCGCGGAGTGCTGCGGCGGCCGCCGGAGGAGACGGCCCGGGCGTCCACCGACGGCGCGCCGGAGGGCGGACCAGAGGGCGAACTGGGGGGCGGACCGGCAGACGGACCGGAGGGCGCACCCGGGGGCGGACCCGACGCGCCGCCGGACGGCGGACCGGAGCTGATCCCTCCCTGGCCGGTGGCGACGGCGCGGGGCGGGCGGTGGCCGCCCGGCCCCCGGAGCCAGGGGCCGCCGACCCGGCAGGCCCGCTGGCACAACGCCGCCCGGGTGCCGCCCGGCCGCGAGCACGCCCGGCTCGGCTTCTGCGTCTCCGGCGGCGGCATCCGGTCGGCCTGCGTCACCCTCGGGGCGCTCCAGTCCCTGCGTCCGTGGCTGAAGCAGGCCCGCTACCTGGTCTCCGTCTCCGGCGGCGGCTACACCGTCGGCGCGATGCAGCTGGCGCTCACCGACTCCGCGCCCGGCTGCCCGGTCAGGGCCCGCTCCGGCCTGACCCCGGACACCGTGCTGGAGCCCGGCTCCCCCGAGGAGGACCACCTCCGGCGGCACGCCAAGTACCTGGCGGACGGCGCGGGCGAGTGGCTGGTCGCGCTCGGCACGCTGCTGCGCGGCCTCGTCGCGGCGCTCGGGCTGCTGGGCGCCACCGTCCTGGTGCTCGGCCTCGGGCTGAGCCGGTTCTACCACCTCGTCCCGCTCACCGATCTGAGCCACCTGGCCCCCGTCGGCCTGCACACCGGGGGCACCGGCGCCGAGGTCACGGGCACCGCAGGGCCGGGCGCCGCCGGTCCGGGAACCGGGCTCGGCCCGCCGGCCGTCCGCGCGCCCGCCCTGCTGGCCCTGGCCGGACTGCTCACGGCCGCCGCCCTGGGCTGGCTGCTCTGGCTGCTGACCTTCTCCTGGCTCGGCTGGAACAGCCTGCTGCCGCGCGTCCTCCGCCGCTTCTCGCAGGCCGCGCTCGCCCTGGCCGCGCTCCTCGCGCTCGGCGTCCTCGCCGTTCCCGGCCTGGCCTGGGGCGCGGTCCGGCTGCAGCAGGCGCTGGCGGTCGGCGCGCGGCAGACGGGGGCCGGCATAAGCCTCACCGTGCTGCTCAGCTACCTGGCCCTGCTGCTCGGCATCCTCTGGCACGGCCGGCACGCCGTCGAGCAGGGGGCGGCGGTCCTCGGCGGCCTGGTGCGCGGCACCCGGCGGCTCGGCGGCGGCCTCACCGGGCGGATCGCCGAGTACCTGGTGCTCTGGTCGGCGCTGGCCGCGCTCACCGCGGGCGCCCTGCTCACGCTGGGCTGGGCGGTGGCCACCGGGCACGCCTGGCCGACGGCCGCCCAGGTGCTGCTGCCGCTGGTCCTCGGCACCGTCGGGCTCAACCTCGACCAGACGTGGATGGGCCTGCACCCGTTCTACCGCCGGCGCCTCGCCTCGGCCTTCGCCGTCCGCCGCGCCGTCGAGCGCGACGGCGCGGCGACGGACGCGGCAGGGCCCGGCGCCCACCCCGGCACCGCCACCGATGCCAGTGGCGGTGCCACCGGTGACGGCGGCGAGGTGCTCGCCCGGCCGTACCACTTCTTCGGCGAACAGACCCGCCTCAGCCACTACGGCGCCCGGCACCCCGGCTTCCCCCAGGTGATCTTCGCGGCGGCGGCCAACCTCTCCGGCAACGCACGGACGCCGCCCGGCCGCCGGGCGGTGTCGTTCACCTTCTCGTCCGACTACGTGGGCGGACCGGACGTCGGGTACGCCCGCACCGACCTGCTGGAGCGGCGCACCCGGCGGCACATCGCCCGGGACCTCACCGTGCAGTCCGCGATGGCCGTCTCGGGTGCCGCGTTCTCGTCCGCGATGGGACGCCAGGCACGCGGCTACCAGGGCCTGTTCGCGATCACCAACGCGCGCCTGGGGACGTGGCTGCCCAATCCGGCGGCGCTCGCCCCGCTCTGGGCGGCCGACCGGGACTGGCGGTACGCGCCGCAGCCGGCCGTCCGCCGGCTCCCCTACCAGCTGCGCGAGGCGTGCGGCCGGTACCCGATGGACGCGCGGTTCCTGCTCACCACCGACGGCGGCCACTACGAGAACCTCGGGCTCGTCGAACTGCTGCGGCACGGCGTGCGGACGGCGGTCTGCATCGACGCCAGCGGCGACTCGGCCTTCGCGGCCACGCTGGCGGCGGCGATCACCCTGGCCCGTGAGGAGCTGGGCATCGCCATCACGCTCCGCGAGCCCGACCTGCTGATTCCGGGCAGTGCCGGCGGCGGGGGCGGCGCCCGCGGCGGACCGTCCCCGGAGGGCGGCGGACAGCCGCCCCTGCGGGGGCTGGCGGCGCGGCTGGCCGACCGGCTCTCCGCGCGGGCCGTGGTGGTCGGCGACATCGAGTACCCGTGGCCGCTCGACCTGGACGACCTGGAGGACGGGGGCGCCGAGGCCGCCGGGGGTGACGACCGCGCGGTGGCCGCCCGGCGCGGCACGCTGATCGTCGCCCAGGCCGTCCTCACCCCGGACATGCCGTACGAACTGCACGCCTACGCGGTCGCCGACGCGGCCTTCCCGAACGACAGCACCAGCGACCAGTGGTTCGACCACCGGCAGTTCGACGCCTACCAGACCCTCGGCCGGTACCTGGGCGAGCAGGCCGGACCGGCGGTGAAGGCGGCCGTGCTCGGCACCCGGACCCCGCCGGGAAGCAGGTCCGGCGCCGGACCGGACAGGACCTCGACCACACCGCCGGACGGGGCCGGGGACGGCACCGGGGCGGGCGGCGGAACCGGCGGCGGGCGCGGACCGGAGCCCCGGCCCGCGCCCCCGTCGGCCCCCGTGCCCGGGCCGGCCCCCGTGCCGGAGGCCGAGGTGGCGGACGGTGCGCCGACCGCCTCCCCCGCCCCGCCCGAGCAGGGGCGCGGCGCGCGACCGTGAGTGCGCTCGCTTGACTCGTGCCCGTTCCGTCGGGAAGGATCCGGCGCATGGACTCCGGCACCACTCTGGTCTGCCGCCTGCACGTCGATCTCCGACGCCAGGCGAGTTCCATCTGTGCCTGTTGACGCTGTCCCTCCCCGCCGGCCCCGCCCTGTGACATCCCCCAGGACCCGCGCCGCGCACCCGCACCCCTGACGCGCCTCCTCCCGGCGTGACCGTGCCCCCCGGCCGCCCCGCGGCCGGCACACGGCACCCGGGCCGGCCGTACCCGCCGCCGCACGGCATCCCTCAGCGCCCCGCCTTCCCCGAGGACACCCACATGAGCCTGGACCTCGCCCCCGGCACGCTCGCCCCCTCCTCGTCCGACCGGCCTGCCACCGCCGGACCCACCACCGCCGGACCCACCACCGCCCCGGCCGCGGCCTCCCCTCCCACCGACGGCGCCGCCGTCGGCGCATCCGGCGCGGCGGCCGACACGGTGGCCGACACCACGCCCTCGCCCGGGGCGGTGGCCGACGGGGCCGCGGTGACCGTCACCGAGGAGGGCCGCGCGCCGCTCACCCCGAACGCCCTGCGGGCGATCGTCCGGGAGCTGGCCGAACAGCCCGACCAGTGGATCCACCACGTCCGGCTCTCCACCGAGGAGCGCTGGTACCGGCGGCTGGCCTCCGACGACGACCACGAGGTCTGGCTGATCAGCTGGCTGCCCGGCCAGTCCACCGGGTTCCACGACCACGGCGGCTCGCGCGGCGCGTTCACCGTCGCGCTGGGCGAGCTGGAGGAACTGTCCCTGGGCGGGCCGGAGCAGGGGCTGCTGATCCGCCGGATCCAGTCCGGCACCGCCCGCGCGTTCGGACCCGAGTACGTGCACGACGTCCGCAACACCGCGTCCGGACCGGCCGTCACCCTGCACGCGTACTCACCGCCGCTCAGCTACATGGCGCACTACGAACTGCGGGCCGGTGGCCTGGTCCGCACCTCCGAGGAAGGACCGGATCAATGGTGACCACGATCGACGACCTGGTGGCACGATCCCGCGAGGGGGTCCACCGGCCCGGGGCCGAGGAGGCCTACCGGGCGCAGCTGGACGGCGCGCTGCTGGTGGACATCCGGCCGGCGGCGCAGCGGGCGGCGGAGGGGGAGATCCCGGGCTCGCTGATCATCGAGCGGAACGTGCTGGAGTGGCGGCTCGACCCGACGGGCAGTCACCGCATCCCGGAGGCGGCCGGGTACGACGTGCCGGTGGTCGTGGTCTGCTCGGAGGGGTACGCGTCGAGTCTGGCGGCCGCGTCGCTGCGCGAACTGGGCCTGCACCGGGCGACCGACCTCGACGGCGGCTTCGTCGGCTGGGCGGCCGCGGGGCTGCCGACGCGTCAGGGCGGTTGATCCGCGGTCCGGCGGCGCGGGCCGCGAGCGTCGCAGGCACCACGGAGACCACGGACACCACGGACAGCACGAGCGCCACGGCCGCCCCAGGGGTCGCCCGTCGCCCGGCGCCGCCCGGGAAATCAGGGACAGGAGGTTGAACAGGTCATAGGCTGATCAGAGTTTCCGCCGGTTCGATGCTGGGCAGCCACGCGGGCGGAGGAACGCCCGGGCAGACAATGACGTCTTGCGCGCCGCAGTTTGTCGACAAAACGCCACCGACCCGACCGTCCGCCACTCTCCACCGCCTATCGACCGACCGAAACCATCGGCGCCGCCGCCAAGGGCCGCCGAGACGAGGAATTTCCCCGTGATCAGATTCGACGGCGCGGGCAAGCGCCACCCCGACGGCACCATCGCCGTCGAGGGCCTCGACCTCGACGTCCCCACCGGCCGGACGACCGTCCTGGTCGGCCCGTCCGGCTGCGGGAAGACGACCCTGCTGCGCATGGTCAACCGCATGGTCGAGCCGACCTCGGGGCGGGTCCTCCTGGACGGTGCCGACGTCGCCGGGCTCGACCCCGCCAAGCTGCGGCGCGGCATCGGGTACGTGATCCAGCAGGCCGGGCTCTTCCCGCACCGCCGGGTGATCGACAACATCGCGACCGTGCCCTACCTGCTCGGCTGGGACCGGAAGAAGGCCCGGGCCCGGGCGGCCGAGCTGCTCGACCTCGTCGGGCTCGCTCCGGAGACCGCCAAGCGGTACCCGTTCCAGCTCTCCGGCGGCCAGCAGCAGCGGGTCGGGGTCGCCCGGGCGCTGGCGGCCGACCCGCCGGTGCTGCTGATGGACGAACCGTTCAGCGCCGTCGACCCGGTCGTGCGGGCCGGGCTCCAGGAGGAGCTGCTGCGGCTCCAGTCCGAGCTGCACAAGACCGTCCTGTTCGTGACCCACGACATCGAGGAGGCCGTCCGGCTCGGCGACCAGGTCGTGGTGCTGCGCGAGCGGGGCCGGATCGCCCAGCTCGCGGACCCGCACACGCTGCTCACCGCACCGGCGGACGAGGAGGTCGCCGCCTTCCTCGGCCGCGACCGGGGCCTGCGCGGGCTCGGTCTGCGCCCCGCGAGCGCCGTGGCCGTCCGCCCGGTCGGGGACGGGCTGCGGTACGGCGGCTGGGAGCTGGCGCTGGACGACGAGCGCCGGCCGATCGGCTGGATCGACCGGGACGCGGCGGTCACCGCCCTGCACCCGGCGCCGGGGTTCCGCCCCGGGACGGACACCCTGCGCGGCGCGCTGGACGCCGCGGTGCTCTCCCCCGCCGCGGTCGCGGTCGCCCTCGACGCCGAGGGCCGGGTCACGGGCACGGCGAACCGCGAGGCCGTCCTGGCCGCGCTCGCCACGGCCCCGGAGGTGGCGGCCGTCCGCTCCGGGCGGGCCGACGGCCCGGTGCCGGGGGCCGCCCCGGGAGCCCACCCCGGAGCCGCACCGGACGCCGCCCGCGAAACCGCCCCCGAAACCGTCTCCGAAACCGTCTCCGAAGCCACCCCGGTGGCCGCCTCCGAGTCGGACGGAGCCGGCGGTGGACGATGAACCGATCGTCCGCTGGTACTGGATCGGCGACCATCTCGGCTACCTCGGCGGCCTGCTGGCCGACCACGCCGTCATCGCGCTGGTCCCGGTGCTGATCGGCCTGCTGCTGGCGGTCCCGCTCGGGCTCGCCTGCACCCGCTTCCCCCGCCTCTACCAGCCGCTCGCCGCCGTCTTCAACATCGTCTACGCCCTGCCCTCGCTGGCCGTCTTCGTGGTGCTCATCCCCTACACGGGCCTGGCCACCCAGGCCACCGTGATGATCCCGCTCACCTTCTACGCGGTCGCCGTGCTGCTGCCGACCACCGTGGACGGACTGCGCGCCGTCCCGGACCCGGTCCGGCAGGCCGCGACCGCCATGGGCTACGGGCCGTGGCACCGGCTGGCCGCCGTCGAGCTGCCCGCCGCCGTGCCGTACCTGGTGGCCGGACTGCGGGTCGCGGCGGTCTCCAGCATCTCGCTCGCCTCGGTCGGCGCCCTGATCGGTCGCGGCGGCCTCGGCTACCTCTTCATCGACGGGTTCCAGCGCACCTTCCCGACCCCGATCGTGGCGGGCATCGTGCTGATCGCCGCGCTCGCGCTGGCCGTGGACCTGGTGCTGGTCGGCGCCCGTCACCTCCTCGCGCCCTGGGCCGTCCGGGAGAAGGGAGCGGGCCGGTGAACTGGCTCAGCTGGCTGGGGGACTTCTTCTCCGCACCGGACCGCCACGCCGGTCCGAACTCGATCGCGCACCGGATCGCCGAACACCTGCTGCTGTCCGGCGAGGCCCTGCTGTACGCCGCGCTGCTGGCCGTCCCGCTCGGGCTGCTGATCGGCTACACCGGACGGGGCGTCACCGTGGTCACGGCGATGGCGGGCGCCGCCCGCGCGCTGCCCACGCTCGGGCTGGTGACCCTGGCGGTGCTGCTGGCCGGGGTCGGCGACACCGCCGTGCTGTTCCCGCTGGTCGCACTGGCCGCCCCGCCGCTGCTGGTCGCGGCGGTCGAGGGGGTGCGCGGCACCGACCCGGACGTCCGGGACGCGGCGCGGGGCGTCGGGCTGACGCACCCGCAGGTCCTCTGGCAGGTCTGCCTGCCGTCCGCGCTCCCGGCCCTGCTGGCCGGCTTCCGGACCGCCACCGTGCAGGTCATCGCGACCGCGACGGTGGCCGCGTACGTCGGGCTCGGCGGGCTCGGCCGGTACGTCATCGACGGCCTGGCCACCCGGGACTTCGCGGTGACGGTGGGCGGCGCCCTGCTGGTCGTGCTGCTCGCCGTCGGCGCCCAGCTGTTCTTCGCCCTGCTGGCCCGGTACGCACTGCCGCCCGGCCTGCGCGCGCAGCAGCGGGCCTCCTCCCGGCAGCCGTCGTGACCGCCCCGGCCGCCCCGGCCGCGAGGGCCGCCACGACCACCGCCACCGCCGCCACCACCGCCACCGGTCGGGCGCCCTCAGGGCCCCGGCCACCCCGAATCACCCGAATCACCCGGGCCTCCCGGACCGACCGGAGCCCCGTCGCACCTGACACCCGACACGCACATCCCGAAAGGACCCGTATCACCATGTCGACACCCGTGTCGCGCAGAGCAACCGGCCACCGGGCCGCCGCCCTCGCCGCCCTCTCCGTGCTCGCCCTCACCGCCACCGCCTGCGGCTCGTCCGGCGGCGACCCGCTGGCCGCCGCGCCGTCGACGGCCGGCGGCTCCGCCGGGACCGCCGCCGCGTCCGGCGGCACCGTGGTGATCGGCTCGGCCAACTTCCCGGAGAACGTGCTGCTCGGCTCGATCTACTCGCAGGCGCTCAAGGCCAAGGGGGTCAAGGTCGAGGAGAAGTTCAACATCGGCAGCCGCGAGGTGCTCTACGGGCAGCTGCAGAGCGGCAGCCTGACCCTCCTGCCCGAGTACAACGGCGCCCTGCTCGCCTACCTCGGCGGCAAGACGGCCGAACCCACCAAGGAGGCGGTCAACGCCGAACTGGCGAAGACGCTGCCGGCCTCGCTGGCGATCCTCGACTCCTCCCCCGCCGAGGACAAGGACACCCTGAGCGTCAGCCAGGAGACCGCCGACAAGTACGGCCTGAAGAGCATCGCCGACCTGGCGGCGAAGGCGGGCGAGCTCACCATCGGCGGTCCGCCGGAGTTCAAGTCCCGCCAGGAGCAGCCGCTCAAGGACGTCTACGGGCTGACCTTCAAGGAGTGGAAGCCGACCGGCGAGACCACCGCCAACGCCGTCAAGGACGGCTCGGTGCAGGTCGGCAACGTCTTCTCCACCGACCCGAAGATCGCCCAGCTGAAGCTCGTCCCGCTCACCGACCCGAAGAACCTGTTCGGCGCGCAGAACGTCACGCCGCTGGTCAACAAGGCGAAGGTGGACGCGACGTCGGCGTCCGCGCTCAACGCGGTGTCGGCCAAGCTGGACACGGCGGGGCTGCTGGCGCTGATGAAGAAGGTCGCGATCGACAAGGAGGACCCGTCGGCGGTGGCCAAGGACTGGCTGAAGAGCAACGGGCTGGGCTGACGCCGCGCCGCGCGGGGCCGGTCGCGAGGGCGGCCCCGCGCGCGGGCGACCCGGCTCCGCGCGCGTACGGCGACCGTCGGCCGCACCGTCACGCCGTTATTCCGTCACGCCGTCACGCCGCCGGCCGTGATCTCCGGCTCGGCAGATCTTCCCCTGAACGGCGCGGACATGACAGTGTGACCGCATGCGCACTCGTCTCCTCGCCGCCACCCTCACGGCTTTCGCCGCGGTGAGCCTCGCCGCGTGTTCCAGCTCCGGTTCGGACTCCGGCGGCACCGCGGCCGGCGCCTCCGCGTCCGGCGCCCCCACCACGTCCGCCGGGACCACGCCGACGGCACCCGCGTCCTCCCCCGCGCCCGCCGCCACCGACGCGGCCACCGCGGGGACGGCGTCCGGGGCCGCCACGGGGGCCCCGCCGTCCCCGGCGGCCACCCCCGGCACCCCGGCCACCCCGGGGGCCGCCACACCCGGCTCGACCGCCGCACCCGCCCCGAGCACCCCCGGTGCCGCCGACTCCCCGGGCGCGCCGGCCCCCGACGCACCCAAGCCGGCGCCGCCCACCGACGCGGGGCTCCCGACCAAGCCGGCCGCCGACCTCTCCGCCCGACTGGTCGCCGCGCTGGACGCGATCGACCCGGCGATCGTCGGCGGGAAGCCGGAGCTGGCCGTCGAGCGGGCCCGCAGCCAGTGCCAGTCGATGTACCAGTTCCCCAAGGACACGGCCAAGCTGGTCGAGCTGGCCGACCAACGTTTCACCACACCCGACCATCCGCAGGGTTTCGGGGCCGAGAAGGCGGAGAAGATCCTCGACGCACTGCGCTCCACTCTCTGCCCTCCGGCCTGAGCCGGTCCGGCGGATCCCCGGACGGCCCGGTGTCCTGAGCTCCGGGCCGCCGTGGCCGCGCGCGACGACCGGCGCGCGGCCACGGCACCCATGCGGCCGTGCCCGCGGCACCGCCCGCCCCGGCAGCCGCGCCGCAGCGGCCGGACGCGGACGGCGCCCCGGAACCACGGCCCGCGACCGCGGTCACAGACGCCGGCGCAGGCGCGGGTACAGCCGCGCGCTCCGGCGCAGCCGCATGCCCGGCCGCAGCCGCGCGCCCGGCCGCAGGCGGGCCCCGGGTCGCGTCCGCACCGCAGCGCCGGCACCCCTCGCACCACAGCCGCCACCGTGACCACACCGGTGGAGGCCGACGGGCCCCCGGCGAGGCGTCGGCCGACTCGCCGACCGGCCGCCGACCGGCCGCCTCCCCACGCCCGGCCGGAAGCGGAACCGTCGTCCACGGAAGGGCCACGAGGTCGGCGTACATCGTCTGCTGACGAACTGTTAGGAGTCTTGACAGACGACTGGTCTAGTCCAACCATAAGCATGTCGATCCGACCGGGATGCACTGTGGGGGTGTGACCACCGGCGGCTGAGGCACTGCCCTGCCCTGCTCCGAACCGCCCCCAAGACCCGCTGCGGCGTACGCGCGTTCGCGCACCGCCGTCCGTCCGTGCCGCGTGTCCACGGGGCCGGCATGCCCGCACCGCCGCACGGTTCGCGTTTCCCGCCCCCACGGCCCCCGCTCCACGGCTCAACGGCCCCATCCGTTCAACCCCTTCAACCCGCTTCATCGCCCCACCGCTCCACCGCGCGGCTCCGCACGCTTCACCAACGTCCAGCCCCACCACGTCTGTTGGAGAACCAATGCGTCTACGCAGAACGCTTCAGGCTGCCCTGACGGCCTGTGTCACCCTCGCCGCCTCGGCCGGACTCGTCGCCGCCGGGACGACCTCCGCGGGAGCGGCCCCCACCGGGTCGGCGACCTCCTCGGTCACCGCCGAGGCCGCCGCCACCCCGCTGCCGACCCGGGTGTTCGCCCCCTACTTCGAGTCCTGGACCGGCGAGAGCCCCGCCGCGCTGGCCGCCCAGTCCGGCGCCAAGCACCTGACGATGGCGTTCCTGCAGACCGCCACCAAGGGCTCGTGCACCCCGTACTGGAACGGCGACACCTCGCTGCCGATCGCGCAGTCCTCGTTCGGCGCCGACATCGCCACCATCCGCGCCAACGGCGGCGACGTCATCCCGTCGTTCGGCGGCTACACCGCCGACACCACCGGCACCGAACTGGCCGACAGCTGCACCGACGTCAACCAGATCGCGGCCGCCTACGAGAAGCTGATCACCACGTACGAGATCAGCCGGATCGACCTCGACATCGAGGTCGACTCGCTGGACAACTCGGCCGGTGTCGACCGCCGCAACAAGGCGATCAAGCTGGTGCAGGACTGGGCCGCCGCGAACGGCCGGCAGATCCAGTTCTCGTACACCCTGCCGACCACGCCGACCGGCCTGGCCGACAGCGGCCTCGCGGTGCTGCGGAACGCGGTCACCAACAACGCCAAGATCGACGTCGTCAACCTGATGACCTTCGACTACTACGACAACGCCCAGCACGACATGGCGGCCGACACCCAGACCGCGGCGACCGGCCTCTACAACCAGCTCGCGAGGCTGTACCCGGCCAAGACCCCGGCCCAGCTGTGGGGTTCCATCGGCGTCACCGAGATGATCGGCGTCGACGACTTCGGGCCGGCCGAGACCTTCACGCTCGCCAACGCGACCACCGTCTACAACTGGGCGGTCTCGAAGGGCATCAACACCCTGTCCTTCTGGGCGCTTCAGCGCGACAACGGCAGCTGCCCCGGCGCCAGCGCCCGTGACAACTGCTCCAGCATCCCCCAGAACACCTGGGACTTCACCAAGATCTTCAAGGCGTTCACCAGCAACTCCACGCCCGCGAACGACTTCTCGGTCGGCGTGAGCCCCAACGCCGGTTCGGTGCTGGCCGGTTCCTCGACCAGTGCGAACATCTCCACCGCCGTGACGTCCGGTTCGGCGCAGAGCGTCAGCCTCACCGTCTCCGGCGCCCCGGCCGGCGTCTCCGCGACCGCCACCCCCGGCAGCGTCACCGCCGGCTCCCCCGCCACGCTCAACATCACCACGGCGGCCACCACCACCCCGGGCACCTACCCGCTCACCGTCACCGGCACCGCCGCCTCCGGCACCCACACCAGCACCTACACGCTGACCGTGACGAACACCCAGCCCGGGAACGACTTCTCGGTCGGCGTGAACCCGGTCGCCGGCACCGTGACGGCCGGCGCCGGCACCTCGGCGAACATCTCCACCGCCGTGACGTCCGGCTCGGCGCAGAGCGTCAGCCTCACCGTCTCCGGCGCCCCGGCCGGCGTCTCCGCGACCGCCACCCCCGGCAGCGTCACCGCCGGCTCCCCCGCCACGCTCAACATCACCACGGCGGCCACCACCACCCCGGGCACCTACCCGCTCACCGTCACCGGCACCGCCGCCTCCGGCACCCACACCAGCACCTACACGCTGACCGTCACCGGCGTCACCCCGCCCGGCGGCCTGGCCAACGGCGGCCTGGAGACCGGCAGCCTCGGCCCGTGGACCTGCCAGAGCGGCGGCTCCGTGGTGAGCACCCCGGTCCACTCCGGCTCCTACGCGCTCCAGGCCGCGGCCGGCCCCGCGCAGACCGGCCAGTGCCAGCAGACCGTCACGCTGGCGCCCAACAAGTCCTACACGCTGACCGGCTGGGTCCAGGGCAGCTACGCCTACCTCGGTGTGAGCGGCGGCGCCACGGGCTCCGCGTGGACCAGCTCCAGCGGCTGGACCAAGCTCACCGTCCCGTTCACCACCGGCGCCTCGGGCACCGTCACGGTGTACCTGCACGGCTGGTACGGCCAGGGCAACGTCCTCGGTGACGACTTCTCCATCGCCTGACCGGGCGGCGGGACGAACGGGGCCTGACGGCTGACGGCTGTCGGACGACCGACGGTGTCGGCCGTCGGGAGCCCCGGTCCCCCGCTGCTCCCGGAAGTCCCGTCAGGGGTGTCGCGACCATCCGTCGCGGCACCCCTGACGCCGCTTCCGCCGGAGCCTCCCGCCGAGGGCCGGGCCGGGACGGCCGGTCCTACACTCGCGCAATGGCCACCGCACCGCTCACCGTCACAGTCCTCGGCAGCGCGACCCCGTATCCCACCGCCGACAACCCGTGTTCCGGCTATCTGCTGTCCGTCGGCCGCACACACGTGTGGGTGGACGCCGGCACCGGTACCCTCGGGCCGTTGCAGCGGTACGTCCGGCTGGACGGGCTCGCCGGGATCTGGATCTCACACCTGCACGCCGACCACAGCGCCGACCTGCTCACCGCCTACTACGGAGCGCTGTTCGCCGACCTCACCCTCGCCGCGCCGATCCCGCTCCTCGGTCCGCCCGGCACCGCCGACCGGCTGGCCGGCTTCCTCACCAACGGCCCGCACCGCAGCCCGGTCGAGTCCGCCTTCGCCGTCACGGAGCTCACGGACGGCCACCGGGCCCGGCTGGGACCGCTCACCCTCACCAGCAGCGCCGTGGAACACGGCATGCCCGCCTTCGCCCTGCGCGCCGAGACCGGCCGGGCGTCCCTGGTGTACTCCGGCGACACCGCCCCCTGCGCCGCGCTGACGGCCCTCGCCACCGGCTGCGACCTGCTGCTCTGCGAGGCCGAGGGGCCGGACGAAGGACACCACAGCCCCGAACAGGCCGGTGCCACCGCGGCGTCCGCCGGCGTCGCCCGCCTCGTCCTCACCCACGTCGGCCGCGCGATCGCCCCGGCGGACGCCGTCGCCAGGGCGGCCGTCCACTACCCGGGGCCGGTCGGGTACGCGGCCCCCGGCACGGTCTTCACGGTCGGCTGACGCGGACCGGCGGCCGTCGCCGCGCCCCGGACCGGCGGGCCGCTCCGGCGGGGTGGCGCGCACCGCCCGGAGCGGCGGGCACCCGGCCTCGCCACGGGGGACGGACGGACCGGCCGGGCGGGCGCGTCCCCCCGCCCGCTACGCGGTGGCCGGGGCCGGGGCGTCGGCCGGGGTCTTCCGTCCGGCGCGGCAGAGGAACGCGTAGGAGGTGGCGGCCAGCACCGAGCAGCAGAGCACGACGATCGCGAGCAGGATCGCCGACGGCTTGCCGCCCAGGCTGCTGAGCGGCGCGACGACCGCGCCGCAGAGGAACGTCCCGGTCCCGATGAGCGCGGACGCGGAGCCGGCGGCCTGCGGGGGGACCAGGCTGAGGGCGCGGGCGGCGGAGTTCGGGAGGACGATGCCGAGACTGCCCATCATCACGAAGAGCGAGGCGCAGAACGGGACCAGGCCGAGGTCCCAGACCGCGGTGACCAGGAAGAGGGACGTCCCCGCGGCGATCGACGTGCCGAGCCCCACCGCCATCAGCGCGCCGGCGGTGAAGCGGGGCGCGAGGACGCGTCCGTTCAGCTGGGTGACGCCGACGATCGCCATCGAGTTGAGGCCGAACAGCAGGCTGTAGGTCTGCGGGGACACGTCGTAGACCTGCTGGAGCACCACCGAGGAGCCGCTGATGTAGCCGAACAGCGAGCCGAAGGCGAAGGTGCTGGTCAGCGCGAGGCCGAGGAACGGCAGCCGGCGCAGGAGTCCGCCCATGGTGCGCAGGGTCGTCACCAGGCCGCCGCCGTGCCGGGCCGAGGGAGGGAGGGTCTCCCGGAGGGCGGCGAAGGCGATCAGGGTGAGCAGCAGGCCGAGCACGGCGAGGGCGCCGAAGGTGCCGCGCCAGGAGGTGACGAGGAGCAGCTGCGCCCCGACGAGCGGGGCGAGGATCGGGGCCAGTCCGGATATCAGGGTGATCGAGGCGAGGAAGCGGATCATCGCGACGCCCTCGAAGCGGTCGCGGGCCACGGCTCTGCCGATGACGAGCCCGGCCGCACCGGCGGCGCCCTGGACGAAGCGGCTGGCGATCAGGACGGGCAGGTTGGGCGCGATCACGCAGACGACGCTGGCGACGGTGTAGATGACGAGGCCCGCGAGCAGGGGCGGGCGGCGGCCGAGGCGGTCGCTGAGCGGTCCGAAGATCAGCTGGCCGGCGGCGACGCCGAACATGGAGAAGGTGAGGGTGAGCTGCACGGCTGCCGGTTCGGCGACGAGGTCCTCGGCGATCGCGGGGAGGCCGGGCAGGTAGAGGTCGGTGGTGAGGGGGCCGAGGGCGACCAGGCCGCCGAGGACGGCGACGGTGGCACGGCCGGGGGTGTCTGCGGTGCCGGGGTCGGTGGGGGTGCCGAGGGCGGTCGACGTGTCACCGGCGGGGCCGGCGGTCGGACCAGGCATGGGGCTCCTCTCGGAACGGACGCGGGAGTCGTGCTCGCTCCGTCCTACCCCAGTGACCCGGTGCCCCGACAGCCGGGGTCCGCCGCGTGGACCACCCCCGGACCCTCGTCCAGGGGTTCGGGCCCCGCCTCCGCGGGGCCCGCGCACGGTGCCCGGCCGCGGTGCCCTGCCGGGACGCGGCCCCGTCAGTGCGCGAGGCGCTCGGCCCGCAGGGCGGCCTGGACGGCGGCGCCGTCCTGCCACGCGTAGAGCTGGTTCCCCGTCAGGGTGACGTTGTAGTGGCCGCAGGAACCGGTGACCTTGGAGACGACGCCCTCCGGGAACCAGCCGGCCTTGAGGGTGGCCGGCGCCTGGTGGCCGCTGCGGCCGGGCGCGGTGGTGGTGCACCCGGCGGGCAGGCGGCCCTCCGGGAGGGTGGCGCTCAGCAGGCGGTCGTCGCCGGTGGTGGACATCAGGTACCGGACGGACGAGGCGTTGTCGGGCAGCCAGGTCGGGACGGCGTGGCGGGAGGCCTTGGCCTCGCTGCCGCTGGCGTAGGTGGAGTGCTCCTGGTGCCGGCCGTCGTACCAGTCGGCGACCCGAGGCCCGACCGCCACGGCCGCGGCGGCCACGGCCATACCGGTGCCCGCCACTCCGAGTACGACCTTGCCCACGATGCCGTTCATGCCCGCCTGTCCTCTCCTGGTGCGGTGCCGCCGTCGTGCGGTACCGCCTCTGCTGCCGTGCGGCGCGCTGGGCGGCGCCGCTCGTCCGACCGCTGTGCTCCGTGACCGTCGCCGGTCCCGGCTCCTGCCCTTGCCCTGGCCCGGTCCCCCGCGCTCCGGGTCCCCGGGGTCCGCCCCTGCCCCGTCCGGGGCCGGTCGTTCCGGTTGTCTCCATCCTGGCCCGCCCTCCACTGTCGGGGCGTCACCAGGAGGTCGCGACCGTCCGCCATCCTTGGGGGGTACGTTCTCCACCTTCAGGCGTACGCGGGGCCCTCCGGTCTCGGGGTTCACCCTGGTCGGGCCCGGCCCGGGGCGGGGTGCACCGGCCAGCCCCGCCGGGCCTGCCGCAGGGGTCCCGTCAGGCCTGCACCGGGACGGGGACCGCCACCGGGAACGGGCGGCCGTCCAGGGTCCAGTGCGGGTCGATCGGCCGGCCGAGGGCCGCGTACACCTGGGCGGCGACGTCCGGGTGGCGGATCTCCCCGGTGGGCGGGGCGGCGGGGATGCCCGGTCCCGCGCAGGCGACCCACGCCGTGCGCTCCTCGGGGGTGCGGCCGCCGTGGCCGCCCGCGTCGACGTGGCCGTGGTCGGTGACCACGATGACCGTCCACGCCTCCCCGGCGCGGCCGGGCCTGGCGCGGACCGCGTCGAGGAGGCGGCCGAGCCGTTCGTCGGCGGTGCGCATCGAGGCGCGGTACTCCTCGCCGCAGCCGAGGAAGTGGGCGGTCTCGTCGACGGCGCCGAGGTAGACGAAGGACACCTCGGGGTCGGCGGCCCGCAGGACGTCGACGGCCTCCCGGGTGACCTCCTCGTCGACGGCCTCCCAGGCCTCGGGGGTGTCCTCGGCGGGGGCGACGTAGCTGAGCCGGCCGGGCGCGCGGAACAGCGGCCCGCCGGACTCGCCGATCACCAGCGGGTCCCAGCCGGCCGCGACGTAGGTGCGGCGGCGGTCCTGCCTGGCCAGCCGGGTGGTGAAGTCGGGGAAGACGTCGAGCCGGTTGCCGCCCAGGTGGTTGCCCCAGACGCCGTGCTTGGCGGGTTCGACGCCCGTGACGATGGTGGCCCAGCAGGGGCCCGACATGGTGGGGGTGGACTCCGCCACCGTGACGGGTGCCAGGAAGCCCGCTTCGGCGACCTCCGCGAGCCTCGGCATCGGGACCTGGTCCAGCAGGTCGTACCGGACGCCGTCGATTCCGACGACGAGGACCCGGGGGCGAGGCGGCGGCGGTGTGGTCATGGTGGGAGGTCGTTCCTTTCGCGGTGCGGGTGCCGGGCGCGCCCGCGGGCGCCACCGACCGCGTCATGCTTCACGGCCCGCCGGACCGCCAGGTGTCCCCCAGGGGAACGGCGGGTGTCGGGGTGGCGTCCGGTGGTGCCGGGGGCGGCGGAACGACGGTCGGCGGCTGACGGCTGACGGACGCCGTCACCCGTCGACCGTCAGCGGCCGGGCCCGCCCGGACGGGTCACGGCCCGGGCCGGAACTCGTGCACGACCTCGATGCGACCGACGATGTGCCGGTTGAACTCGGGCAGCTCCTCCGCCGGCACCCAGAGTTCGAGGATGGTCCGCCCACCCGCCTGCCGGACCGGGTAGCGGGCGAGGAAGGCGGTCTCCACCTCGAACCGGGTGACGTAGCCGACCCCGGACGCGGGGACGTTCCAGTCGCGCGCGATGCGGACCGCGTAGTCCTCGTTCAGCACCGGGTAGAAGATCGGCTGGTCGGGCAGGCGGGGCGGCCAGGCGCGCCGGTCGGCGGCCTCGACCAGGGCCAGCTCCTCGGGGCCGGTGGGGCGCCAGAGCGTGGTCGTGGGCGTGGGCGTGGTCGCGGGCGTGGTCGCGGTGGTGGAGGGCTGCGCCGTCGGGCCGTTCACAGCCACCCAAGGTAGCCGTGAACGGCCCGGCGGACGAGCGGATTTCGCGGGCCGCGGCCGTCAGTGGTAGGCCGACTCCCCGGTGATGGCCTCGCCGAGCACCAGGGTGTGGATCTCGCCGGTGCCCTCGTAGGTGAGCACCGACTCCAGGTTGTTGGCGTGCCGGAGGACCGGGTACTCGGTGGTGATGCCGTTGGCGCCCAGCACCGTGCGGGCGCTGCGGGCGATCTCCAGCGCGGCGCGGACGTTGTTCAGCTTGCCGAAGCTGATGTGCGCCGGCCGGGCCGCCCCCTCGTCCTTGAGCCGCCCGATCCGCACGGCGACCAGGTACGCCTTCTCCACCTCCAGCATCATCTCCACGAGCTTCTGCTGGGTGAGCTGGAACCCGGCGATCGGGCGGCCGAACTGGATCCGGCTCTTCGCGTAGTCGAGGGCGGTGGTGTAGCAGTCGCGGGCGGCGCCGACGGTGCCCCAGAGGATGCCGTAGCGGGCCTCGTTGAGGGAGGAGAGCGGCCCGCGCAGGCCGCTGACGCCGGGCAGGACCGCGTCCGCGGGCAGCACGACCTCGTCGAGGACCAGCTCGCTGGTGACCGAGGCCCGCAGCGAGAGCTTGCCGTGCACGTCGGTGGCGGTGAAGCCCGGCGTGCCCGGCTCGACCAGGAAGCCGCGGACGCCGCCGTCGGTCTGCGCCCAGACGACGGCGACGTCGGAGACGCTGCCGTTGGTGATCCACATCTTGGAGCCGGAGAGCACCCAGTCGGCGTTCTCGCCGGGGCCCTTGCGGCGGGCCCGGGTGCGCATGTTGGCCGGGTCGGAGCCGAAGTCCGGCTCGGTGAGGGCGAAGCAGCCGATGAGGCGGCCGGCGGCGAGGCCGGGCAGCCAGCGCTGCTTCTGCTCCTCCGAACCGAAGGCGTGGATGGAGCGCATGGCCAGCGAGCCCTGGACGGAGACGAAACTGCGCAGCCCGGAGTCGGCCGCCTCCAGCTCCATGCACGCGACGCCGTAGGCGGTGGCGGTGGATCCGGTGCAGCCGTAGCCGTCGAGGTGCATGCCGAGCACGCCGAGGGCGCCGAGTTCGGGGGCGAGTTCGCGGGCCGGGAAGACGCCCCGCTCGAACCAGTCGCCGACGTGCGGGCGGATCCGCTCGTCGGCGAACTTCCGTACCGTGTCGCGGATGAGCCGCTCCTCGTCGGTGAGCAGGTCACCGACGGCGAGCAGGTCGGCGGGGTCGATCCTGGTCGGCTTCGCCATCGAAGCTCCTTGTAGTCTCGGCGGGTGCCGGTCGCAGCGTTGGGTACCGGCGAGTATTCCGCACGGGTCCCGCCTCCGGAGGGCCGGAGGCGAGGGAGTGAGCATGTACACAGTCCGGCTGCTGACGGCGGACGAACTGCGGGCGTCGGCGGAGCAGCTGGCCGGGCTCCTGGTGGACACCGTCGGGAGCGGGTCCTCGCTCGGCTTCCTCGCCCCGCTCGACCCCGTCGAGGCGGCCGGCTGGTGGCGGGCCCTGGCCCCCGACGTCGAGGCCGGGCGGCTGCTGCTCTGGGCCGCGTGCGCCGAGGCGGACGGCCGGATCGCGGGGACGGTGCAGCTGCGCCCGGCGGCGCCCGCCAACGGCCGGCACCGCGCGGAGGTGGCCAAGCTGATGGTGGACCGGGCGGACCGGGGCCGGCGGCTGGCCGGCCGCCTGCTGGCGGCGCTGGAACGGGCGGCCGCGGACCGCGGGATCCGGACGCTGGTGCTGGACACCGAGACCGGCAGCCCCGCCGAGCGGTTGTACGCGGCGGCGGGCTGGACCCGGGTCGGCACGGTGCCGGACTACGCGACCGACCCGTCGGGGGCGCCGCACGCGACCACGCTCTTCTACAAGGCGCTGCGCGCGTAGGGACGGTCGCCGGTCCCCGCGGCGGCTCCGGAACCGGTTCCGGCGGCGGGCGCGCGGCCGTGCCTCGCTAGGATGACCGCTTTCGCATGCGGACGGGATGCGATGTGACGAGACGTGAGGGGTGGACCGTGGCGCGTTGGGCAGTGGTCGTGCAGGAGACCGAGGGAGTCGGCGACGACCGGATCTGGGGCACCAAGGTGCTCGCCGAGATCGAGGGCGACCGCGAGGAGGCCCTCGCCGAGATGCGGCGGATCGTCCCCGGCTACACGCCGCAGCACCCGTTCAACAGCCGGCAGCGCACCCTGCTCCGGGACGGCGACAGCTACCTGCTGATCACCCGGGGGAGCATGCGGGACTACCACTGCGTCTTCAAGGTGTGGGAGCTGCTGTGGGACAGCAAGCGCCCGGAGATCCAGCAGGAGCGGCTGGCCGACGGGGCCGCCGCCGACGGGGCCCGCTGAGCCGCGGGGTGCGTCGGGGCGGCGCCGCCCGCGGGGCCTCGCCTCAGGAGACCCCGCAGAGCCGGAGCAGCGCGGTCGTCGCGGCGGCCGCCACCACCACGACCGGGAAGGGCGCGCGGCGCAGCACGAGGACGCCGGCCACCAGGACGCCCGCCGGGCGGGCCCATCCGGCGAAGTCGTGGCCCTGGGTGAGGGTGCCGGTGGCGGCGAGCGCGACGAGCAGGACGGCGGCGGCGACGCCGAGCAGGTGGCGCACCCGGTCCGAGACGGTGAGCCGGTCCCCGAGCAGGGGCCCGGCGACCCGGAACGCGTAGGTGCCGGCCGCGAGCAGCAGGATGGCGAGCAGGGGCATCAGTGGACCTCCTCGGCGAGGGGTGCGGGTCGGCCGGGGCGAACGGCCTGGTCGGCGGGGTCGGCAGGGGTGCCCGGGTCGGCCTGACCGGTCCGGTCGTCCGGGTCGGACGGTTCGGCGGGGGCTTCCGGGTCGGCGGGGTCAGCCGGAGCGGCGGGAGCGGCCGGGCCGCCGGGGCGGCGGGCGAACAGCAGGCCCGCCAGGGCGAGCAGGACCGGGAGCCCGGCCGGCAGGAACGGTGTGGCGGCCACCGCGACCGCGGCGCCGGCGAGGGCGGCCGCCCTGGTGCGGGGGTCGGTGAGCGAGGGCAGGACCAGGGCCAGCAGCACGGCCGGGAAGGCGGCGTCGAGCCCGAGGGCGTCGGTGTCGCCGATCATGCCGCCGGCCGCGGCGCCGGCCAGTACGGAGAGGTTCCAGACGACGAACAGGGCGAGGCCGCAGACCCAGAACGCGGCCCGGCGGCGGCGCCGGTCGGGCTGGAGCAGGGCGAAGGCGACGGACTCGTCGGACAGGATCTGCGCGCCGAGCAGCCGCCGCCACCAGGGGCCGTCGAGCGCGTCGGCGACGGTGAAACCGAAGGGCAGCAGCCGTGCGTTGAGCACCAGGCCGGTGGCCACGGCGGCGAGTGCGCCGCCGCCGGAGAGGACGACGCCGATGGCGGCGAACTGGGCACTGCCGGCGAAGACCAGCACCGACATGGCGACCGGTACCCAGAGCGGGAGGCCGGCGGAGACGGTGACGGCGCCGAACGAGGCCCCGACCAGGGCGTCGGCGAGGGAGACCAGGGCGATGTCGCGGAGCGTGGCACGCTCAAGGGTTCGGAGGAGCGAACGCATGTCCAGTAGAGTGAACCCCATGGCTGCCGTTCGTCAAGGCGAACGCCTGGACCAGTGGAGCGAACGCGGATGAGTGACAACAGCGAGGTGGTCCCCCCGGCCGGCTCGGGCGGCGACTCGGGCGGCCGCCCCGCGGCCGGCCGGGGACCCGGGCAGGAGGCCAGCCGGGGACCGGGCACCGGATCGGAGCTGATCGCGCTGATCTCGGCGTCCATCCGGCGCGAACGCGAACGCACCGGCCTCTCCATGGCCGAGCTGGCCCGGCGCGCGGGGATCGCCAAGTCGACGCTGTCCCAGCTGGAGTCCGGCGCGGGCAACCCCAGCGTCGAGACGCTCTGGGCGCTCGGCGTCGCACTGGACGTGCCGTTCAGCCGGCTGGTCGACCCGCCGCGCCCGGTGGTCCGGGTGGTCCGGGCCGGCGAGGGGCCGATCACCCACTCCGAGCGGGCCGACTACGCCGCGACCCTGCTGGCCTCCTGCCCGCCCAACGCGCGGCGCGACGTCTACCGGATCGACGCCCAGCCGGGCGAGACCCGGGCCTCCGACCCGCACATGACGGGCACCGTCGAGCACGTACTGCTGGGAGCCGGGCGGGCGCTGGCCGGGCCGACCGAGGCACCGGTCGAACTCGGCCCCGGCGACTACGTGAGCTACCCGGGCGACGTCCCGCACGTGTTCCGGGCCCTGGAGCCCGGCACCCTGGCGGTGATCGTCATGGAGCACATCTGACCCGGCGCCGGGCCGGCGGGCGCCGCGACGGCGGTGCGGCCCACGGCTCCGCGCCCACGCCGGGCGCCCGCTCGGCCTGCACGACGAAACCGCTTCACGGCTTCAGCAGCCGGTCGAGGAAGGGGTTCCCGAACACCCGGTGCGGATCGTGCCGGTCCAGCACCGCGATCGCCTCGTCCCAGCCGGGGCCGCCGCCGTCCCGGTGGCTCGCGGGGATGACCCGGTCGAGCACGTCCGGGTCGGCCCAGGCCGCGTCCTCGGTGTAGGCCCAGCCCTTGGACCACTCGACGCGCAGACCCGCCCGGGTGCCGTCGAAGGAGCGCAGCAGGGCCTGTTCGAGCTCCCGGCCGAAGCGGTTCAGCCCGGGCGTGCCGGGGAAGGCGAGCACGTCGACCCAGACGGCGGTGTCCCACTCGGGCCGGTCGGGGCGCGGGCGCAGCGCGGAGAGCAGGGGCGGGCGGGCACCGGGCACGCCGGACCAGGCGGGGTCGTCCAGTCCGGTGACCCGGATCTCCACCGAGCCGTTGACGGGGAACTCGCCGCGCGCCCGGTAGGCGTCGAGCAGCGCCCGGTACCGGTCCGCGAACTCGGCCACCACCCACTGGAGGTCGGCGCGGCGGGCGAGGATCGCGTAGCCGTTGGCGGTGACCCGCAGGGTGGTGGGCCGCACGTACTGGAGCAGCGTGCGCGAGGGGCCCCAGAGGTCGGAGCGCAGACCGCCGGCGAGCAGGTGGGTGAGGACCTCGCCGGTGAGCAGGTCGCGGATCAGGCCACCGGAGAGCAGGATCTCGGTGATGTCCCCGGTGAGTGCGACTTTGGCGATCAGGTACTGGAGTTGGCCGAAGAGCGGGGCCGACGCCCAGGTGCCGGCGACGATCTGGCCGGCCAGTCGGGCGACGGGTTCCGGGATCGAGTCGGAGAAGGGGTAGTTGTAGGGCTCGTCGACGGCGTGGGAGCCGAACGGGCGGGTCGGGGCGGCGCTCCAGGTCTTGAGCCAGGGGCGGTCGGTGTAGGCGAACCAGATGGCCTCGGCGCGGCCGTCCCGTTCGACGAACTCGGCGAAGGTGCGCGGGCGGCCGGGTGTGCCGGGCCGGGCGAAGAGTTCGGCGGCCGGGATGTCGAGGCGGCTGACGCAGCGCAGTGACCGGTCGGCGCCGGCCCGGAGCACCACCTCGGTGAGGAGGGCCCGGCCGAGGTGGACCAGGAAGGCGGCGCTGTCGGCCTCGGACCGGTCGAAGGTGCGCAGGGCGTACCGGTCGGTGGCCGGGTCGTGGACGACGGCGGTGAGCCGGGTGACCTGGTTGCTGACCGAACCGTAGCCGTGTCCGTCGGGCCGGAGTTCACCGGTGGCGGGGACGGCGGTGCCGTGGCCGCCGATGGCGAGCACGCCGCCGACGGTGAGCTCGCCGGGCGCGGGGACGGCGGTGAGGCCGAGGCCGCGGTCGGCCAGGTGGGCGAGCAGGGCCTCCATGGTGGCGCCGGTCTGGACCCGGACGGTGGTGGGCGAGTCGGCGGTGATCGCGGTGAGGTGGCGGGTGGTGTCCAGCAGCAGGACGCGGGCGGCCCCGGTGGTGCCGTCGGCGACGGTGAGCGGCGCCCAGGTGTGCCGGTACCCCTGGGCGCGCAGCCGCCAGCCGTGGGCGCGGGCCCAGTCGGCGAGGGCGGGGAGCTCCTCCGGGGTGCGCGGGGCGCAGGTCCAGAGCTGGTCGGTCCGGACCTCGCCGGACCAGTTCTGGTAGACGCGCCGGTGGACCTCGGTACCGGCGGGGAGTCCGGGCGGGGCGGGGAGGTCGGCCGCCTCGGCGCTTCCCGGTCCGACGGTGCCGCGCAGCAGCCAGGCGGTGGCGCCGAGTGCGGCGGAGGCCCCGAGGAGGCGGCGGCGGCTCAGGCCGGTGGGTCCGGGGTCGCGGCGGTCGGGGTGGCCGGGGCGGTCGGAGGGTTCCCGGCCGCCGGGGCTGTCCTGGTCGCCGTGCCGTGGTGTCGTCATGCCCGCCCCCTGCCGATCGGGTCCCGGTGGACCGGGACCCGGGTGTTTTCCCCGGTCCGGGGTGAGCGTACGGAGCGGGCCGTTCGGGCACGGGACGACACCTCACGATCTTCACTCGTTCGAGTGGTTGTTGCCCCGTTCTGCGGTGGGCTCATAGGTTGAGACTGATCACCATCCCGGATCGCGCCCGATCACGACCGGTCGCGCCTGGTCGCTCCCGGCCATGCCCGACCGTGCCCCGGCCGTGTCCGATCGCGTCCGATCACACCTGGAGGCCCCACCGTGTCCGCGCCCGTGTCCGCGCCCGTGCCCGCTCCGGAGCCCGCTCCCCTGACCGTCGCCGTCGCCCAGCCCGTCTGCGCACCGTCCGGACGGCCCGACACGGTCGCCCTCAACGTCGAACGGCACGCCGCGACGGTCCGGGAGGCCGCGGCCCGCCTGGTGGTGTTCCCCGAGTTCTCGCTCACCGGGTACGACCTGGACGCGCCCGCCGTCGCCCCCGGCGACCCCCGGCTGGAGCCGCTGGTGGCGGCCTGCGCCGGGGCCGGGGCCGTCGCACTGGTCGGCGCGCCGGTGGCCGACCCGGACGGGCGCGAGTACATCGGCACGCTGGCCGTGAGCGGCTCGGGCGTCGAGGTCGTCTGCCGGAAGGTCCACCTGCACGGCAGGGAGGTCGAGCGGTTCACCCCGGCCGGGGAGCCGTCCGTCCTGGAGCTCGACGGGTTCCGCCTCGGCCTCGCCGTCTGCGCCGACGTCGCCGAGCCCGCGCACGCCGAGCGGAGCGCCGGGCTCGGCATCCACGCCTACGTCGGCTCCACCCTGTACGGCGACAGCGAGTCCCAGCTGGCCCGGCGCGACGCCCACATGCGCGACCGGGCGGCCGCGCACGGGGTCTGGGGCGTGCTGTCCACCAGCGCGGGCGCCAGCGGCGAGTACGCGACCACCTCGGGCGGCTCCGGCGTCTGGGCGGCGGACGGCGCCCTGGTCGGCCAGGCCGGCGAGGCGGCGGGCGAGATCGTCCGCGCCGAGCTGCGGTAGCCCCCGCCCGGGCCGCGCCGGTCCCTCCGGCCGGTCCGGAAATACCCGGGGCCCGCGCGCGGCTGTGGTGATCGGAAGCGAGACCCAGGACCGGGAGCCGGCGCCGAGGTCCCGGCCCCGGGGCTCCGGGACCGGGCTGCGGCCCTGGGCCCGGGCCCAGGACCGACAGCGAGGGCCCGGGGACGCACGCCGCGACGGCCGCCGGACGGCCGCCGGAGCGGGCGGCGCCCGCCGGGCCGAACAGGAGGTGCGGCGCACGATGGCCGACGAGCAGGAGTACCGGACCGAGCACGACTCGATGGGCGAGGTGCGGGTGCCCGCCGCGGCGAAGTGGCAGGCGCAGACGCAGCGGGCGGTGGAGAACTTCCCGGTCTCCGGCCAGCGCCTGGAGCGCGCGCACATCGCCGCGCTGGCCCGGATCAAGGCGGCCGCCGCCCGCGTCAACGCCCGGCTCGGGGTGCTGGACGAGGAGACCGCCGAGGCGGTCGCGGCCGCCGCCGAGGAGGTCGCCGGCGGCCGCTGGGACGCCGAGTTCCCGGTGGACGTGTTCCAGACCGGCTCGGGCACCTCGTCCAACATGAACGCCAACGAGGTCATCGCCACCCTCGCCACCGAGCGGCTGGGCCGACCGGTGCACCCCAACGACCACGTCAACGCGAGCCAGTCGTCCAACGACGTGTTCCCCTCCTCGATCCACATCGCCGCGACCGCCGCCGTCACCCACGACCTGATCCCGGCGCTGGAGCACCTGGCCGAGGCGCTGGAGCGCAAGGCGGCGGAGTTCGCCCTGGTGGTCAAGGCCGGTCGGACACACCTGATGGACGCCACGCCCGTCACCCTGGGACAGGAGTTCGGCGGGTACGCGGCGCAGGTCCGGCACGGGCGGGAACGGCTGCTGGCCACCCTCCCCCGGGTGGCGGAACTGCCGCTCGGCGGCACGGCGGTGGGTACCGGCATCAACACCCCGCCCGGGTTCGCGGCGGCCGTGATCGAGGAGGTCGCGCGCGCCACCGACCTGCCGCTGACCGAGGCCCGGGACCACTTCGAGGCCCAGGGCGCGCGGGACGGCCTGGTCGAGCTGAGCGGGCAGCTGCGGACCGTCGCGGTCGGGTTCACGAAGATCGCGAACGACCTGCGGTGGATGGGCTCCGGCCCGCGCACCGGGCTCGGCGAGATCAACCTGCCGGACCTGCAGCCCGGTTCGTCGATCATGCCGGGCAAGGTCAACCCGGTGCTGCCCGAGGTGGTGCTGATGGTCTCGGCCCAGGTGATCGGCAACGACGCCACCGTCACGGTCGCCGGGGCGAGCGGCAACTTCGAGCTCAACGTGATGCTCCCGGTGATCGCCCGCAACGTCCTGGAGTCGGTCCGGCTGCTCGCCAACAGCGCCCGGCTGCTGGCCGACCGCGCGGTGGACGGCCTCACCGCCAACGTCGAGCGGGCCCGCGAGTTCGCCGCGTCCTCGCCCTCGGTGGTCACCCCGCTGAACCGGTACATCGGGTACGAGGAGGCGGCGAAGGTCGCCAAGCAGTCGCTGGCCGAGCGGAAGACGATCCGGCAGGTGGTGCTGGAGCGCGGGTACGTGGAGGAGGGCCGGCTCACCGTCGAGCAGCTGGACGAGGCGCTGGACGTCCTGCGGATGACGCGGCCGTAGCGCCCGTCCGGCCGGCCCTGCCGGGCCCTCGTCACCGGAGGAGCGCCCGGGCACGCGCCCGGGGCGCGGACGGCGGCCTCGCCGTTCCGCGCCCCGGGTGTCGGGCTTCCGCTGTCCGTCAGCCCCTGGCTCGACCGGCCCGGCCGCGCCGCATCGATGCTCCGTTCGACGTCATGGTGGCCATCGAGATGGCGGCGAGCCCCAGCAGGAACATCACGCAGCCCGTGATCAGGCAGGTGACGATGTTCTTGCCGCGGTCCACTCCACCGGAGACGACCCACGGAGAGATGATCGTCCACGCGCCGAGCACGGTGGCCGCCCAGGCCCGCGCGTGGGTGCGCTCGTACGCCGAGCCGTAGCCGGCCATCAGCACGCAGTAGGCGAGGCCGACGATCAGGCAGGTGACGGTCAGCGTGTTGAACGCGGTGAAGCCGACGATCCATGGCGAGGCCGCCAGGAACAGACCGGCGAGAACGGCCAGGGCCTCGACGGCCTGGGCCCGCGGGGTGAGGGTGAGCCGCTCGTAGTGCTCCCGTAGTTCGACGATGTCCGGATGGTGCTCCATGCCCATCGGAATCTGGGTAGACACCGATACCACCTCCTAGTGCTGGAACATGGAGGGCGCTAGCCCAGTACCATTCTGGCGCCGATCGACCGTTTTGCACCTTTTCGCCCCGGCGGCTACCCTGCCCCGCCACCACCCGCGGCGGCCCTCCCGGCGACCCCGGCCCGACACCGGCCCGCCCGCGGCACGCCCGCTCCACCCGGGTGACCTCCGTCTCAACCTGACGTGCCGCCATTGCCTATGCAACTCGGTGCATAGCAGGATGCCGTCCATGGCACTGGAGCACGCGATCCTCGTCTCGCTGCTGGAACGGCCCGGCTCCGGCTACGAACTGGCCCGGCGCTTCGACCGGTCCATCGGCCGCTTCTGGACCGCCACCCACCAGCAGATCTACCGGGTGCTGCGGCGGATGGAGGCGGACGGCTGGATCTCCGTCGAGGAGGTCGCCCAGGACGGCCGGCCGGACAAGAAGGTGTACTCGGCGGCCGCGCCCGGCCGGGCCGCACTGGCCGGCTGGCTGCGCGAGCCCGTCGAACCGGAGACCGTCCGGCACGAACTGGCCGTCCGGATCCGGGCCGCCGCCTTCGACGACCCGGCCGCACTGATCCCCGAGGTCGAGCGCCACCGCGACGGTCACGCCGCCCTGCTCGCCCGCTACCTGCACGGCGAGCAGCGGGACTTCCCCGCGCCGGACGCGCTCGACGCCGGGCAGCGCCTCCAGCACGTGGTGCTGCGCGGCGGGATCGAGTACGAGCGGATGACGCTCGCCTGGCTGGACGACGTGCTCACCACCCTGCGCGACCTCGCCGGCGCAGGCGGAACCCGTACCGGCGGAACCCGTGCCGGCGGCGCCACCGGCGAGGGCGCGGTGCCCGAACCCGGCACCGTGCCCGGCACCCCCTGACGTTTCCCAGCCCCCTCAGTCCCTCCCCACCCTCGACCCCCCGGGAGCCCGCGATGCTCTTCAACCCGCGTACCTACGACCCCGCGCAGTTCGACGAGCCGACCCGCCGGCTGCTGCGCACGACCGTGGACTGGTTCGAGTCGCGCGGCAAGAAGTCGCTGATCGACACCTACATCGACCGCACCTGGTACGCGGACTTCCTCGAATTCGCGGCCCGGGAGGGTCTGTTCGCCGAGTTCCTGACGCCCTCCGCCGCCGACCCGGCCAAGCGCTGGGACACCTCGCGGATCGCCGAGCTGAACGAGATCCTCGGCTTCTACGGCCTCGGCTACTGGTACACCTGGCAGGTCACCATCCTCGGCCTCGGCCCCGTCTGGCAGAGCGGGAACGAGGCCGTCCGGGCCCGCGCCGCGAAGCTCCTGACGGAGGGCCACGTGATGGCGTTCGGGCTCTCCGAGCGCAGCCACGGCGCCGACATCTACTCCACCGACATGATCCTCACCCCGGACGGCGAGGGCGGCTTCACCGCCACCGGCTCCAAGTACTACATCGGCAACGGCAACGTCGCCGGCCTGGTCTCGGTGTTCGGCCGCCGGTCGGACGTCGACGGGCCGGAGGGCTACGTCTTCTTCGCCGCGGACAGCCGCCACGAGGCGTACCACCTGGTCAAGAACGTCGTGAACGCCCAGATGTACGTCAGCGAGTTCCGCCTGGAGGACTACCCGGTCCGCGCCGAGGACGTGCTGCACACCGGCAAGGCCGCCTTCGACGCCGCCCTGAACACCGTCAACGTCGGGAAGTTCAACCTCTGCACGGCCTCCGTCGGCATCTGCGAGCACGCGATGTACGAGGCCGTCACGCACGCCCACAACCGGGTGCTGTACGGCCGGAAGGTCACCGACTTCCCGCACGTGCGGCGCGAGCTGACCGACGCGTACGCGCGCCTGGTCGCGATGAAGCTGTTCTCCGCCCGCGCGGTGGACTACTTCCGCACCGCCTCCGCCGAGGACCGCCGCTACCTGCTCTTCAACCCGATGACCAAGATGAAGGTCACCACGGAGGGCGAGAAGGTCATCGACCTGATGTGGGACGTCATCGCGGCCAAGGGCTTCGAGGCGGACACCTACTTCGACAAGGCCGCCAAGGACATCCGCGGCCTGCCGAAGCTGGAGGGCACGGTCCACGTCAACCTGGCGCTGATCCTCAAGTTCATGGCCAACTACCTGTTCGACCCGGCCGAGTACGCCCCGGTGCCCAGCCGCCGGGACGACGCCGACGACGCCTTCCTGTTCCGGCAGGGCCCGGCCCGCGGTCTGGGCGCGATCCGCTTCCACGACTGGCGGACCGCCTACGACGCGCACGCGCACGTCCCGAACGTCGCCCGGTTCCGCGAGCAGGCCGACGGCTTCTGCGAGCTGCTGCTGGGCAACGCGCCGAGCGCCGAGCAGCAGGCCGACCTCGACTTCCTGCTGGAGATCGGGCAGCTCTTCGCGCTGATCGTCTACGGCCAGCTGGTCCTGGAGCAGGCCGCGCTGACCGGGCTGGACGCCGACCTGCTCGACCAGGTCTTCGACGCGCTGGTGCGGGACTTCTCCGCGCACGCCACCGAGCTGCACGGCAAGGCCTCGACGACGGAGGCCCAGGCCGCGTGGGCGCTGGCGCACGTCCGCCGCCCGGTCGCGGACGGCGCGCGGGCGGCGAAGGTGTGGGGCATGGTCGAGGCGCTCTCCGGCGCGTACGAGATGCAGCCGTAGCGGTTCGTCCCGGCCCGCGGGCCGGGACGGACCTGGACACCGGGGGCGCCGGCCTGCGGGCCGGCGCCCCCGGTGCACTGCCCGGGCGGTCCGTCGTCAGAAGGTGAGCTTCCAGCTGTCGACGTAGCCGGTGTCCTGCCGCCCGACGTCCTGGACCTTGAGCTTCCAGGTGCCGTTCGCGGCCACCGCGGACGCGTTCACCGTGTACGTGGTCTGCACGTTGGGCGCGGAGTCGCTGCCGCTGGCGTCCTTGAGGCGGAACGTGGTGCCGTTCGGCGCGACCAGGTCGATGACCAGGTCGCCGCGCCAGGTGTGCTTGACGTCCACGCCGACCTGGAGCGCGGCCGGCGCGTTGCCGGTGCGGCCGGTGACCGCGACGTCGGACGTGACCGCCGCCCCGTAGTCCGGGATCTGCACGTCGGCGGTGTTCTCGAACACCGTGCCGGTGGGCGGCGTGGTGCTCCCGGCGGCCAGCGTCCAGATCGCGTACGCGATGGCGTCGCTCATCCGGTCCAGCGCGGTGTCGTTGATGTTGGCGCTGGTGTCGCAGGAGGAGTGGTAGCAGCGGTCGAACGGCTGGCCCGCCGTCCCGCCCCACTTCGCGGCCTGCGCACTGGTCTTGGTGTAGTCGGCGCCGCTGAACAGGCCGCCGACCCGGATGCCCGCGTCCTGGAACGGGGCGTGGTCGGACCGGCCGTCACCCTCGAAGTCCTGCTCGGTGGTGATCCCGATACCGGCGAAGTAGTTCCGGAACAGGGCGTCGAGCGCGCTGTCGTAGCGGTAGGTGAAGTAGCCCGGGTTGGGCGAGCCGATCATGTCGAAGTTCAGGTAGGTCTCGATCTTCGAACGGTCCGCCGCGGACAGGCTGTTGACGTAGTTCTTGGAGCCGACCATGCCGTACTCCTCGGCGCCCCACCAGCCGAACCGCAGGTGCTTGGAGGGCGTGAGGCCGGCCCGGGAGACGGCGAGCGCGGTCTCCAGGACGCCGGCCGAACCGGAGCCGTTGTCGTTGATGCCCGGCCCGCCGGTGACGGAGTCCAGGTGGGCACCGGCCATCACGACGTGCGAGGTGTCACCGCCCGGCCAGTCGGCGATCAGGTTGTAGCCGGTCGAGCCGTTGTAGCTGAAGGTCTTCAGCGTGGTGGTGTAGCCCGCCGCGTCCAGCTTGGCCTTCACGTAGTCGATCGAGGCCTTGTAGCCGGTCCGGCCGTGGGCGCGGTTGCCGCCGTTGGCCGTGGCTATCGACTGCAGCTGGGCGAGGTGCGCCTTCACGTTGGCGACCGGGATGTCGGGGGCGGCGGCGACCGCGGGGGTCGCGCCCGCCGTCGCGGTCCGGACCGCCGGGGCTTCGGGGGCCGCCGAGGCGGCGGGGGCGAGGAGGGCGGCGGCGAGGGTGACGACGGCCACCGCCGGCAGGGCGGATCGGCGCAGGCGGGATCGCCGCGGGGCGCGCTCGGTCAAGGGAGGCTCCGGTTTCTGGTGGGGCAGAACGGAAGCGCGGCACTTCGCGGGATGGCAGAGGTCGGGTCGCGAAGTTGACGCGACCATGATGATTGAGGGAACCCGCGGGTCCGTCAAGAGGGGACGGGAGCACGGCGGGTGACGAACGGCGGTCGGTGGTGGGCGACCGACGGCCCGCCACCTGCCGCGTCCGGCCGCCGTCCCCCGTCCCGTCCGGCCGCCGAACGCGGCCCGCCGCCCGGCCCGACCGCCGCCGCCGCTACTCGCCGCTACTCGCCGGCCGGCTCCGACGTACGGGGCAGCGCCGCCCGGACGAGGGCCCCGCCGTCATGGTTGACCGCCGTGAAGCAGCCGCCCAGCTCCTCGGTGCGCTCGGCCATCGACCGCAGCCCGAGGCCCGAACCGTCCGGGCGGTACCCCGCCCCGCCGTCACCCGCCGCCCGGGCCGCCGGGAATCCCCGGCCGTCGTCCCAGACCTCGACGACCACCGCCGCCGACCGGACCCGCAGGGTCAACCGGGCCTTCCCGGCGCCCGAGTGGCGCAGGACGTTGTTCAGCGCCTCCCCGCTGATCCGCAGCACCGCCACCTCGACGGCGGCCGGCAGCTCCGGCGGCGGGTCCGGGTCCAGCGCGAGCGAGATCCGCACCCGGGGCCCGTCCAGCTCCCCGACCAGCCGCCGCAGCGCGACCGCCAGCCCCTCCCCCGCCAGCGCCGCGGGCGCCAACCCCTCCGTGATCCGCCGGAGTTCGACGATCGCCTGGCCGATCCCGGCCGACACGGCGCGCAGCGACCGGGCCGCCGCGGAGTCCTCGGGCACCGCGGCCCGCGCGGTGTCGACACCGAGCCGCAGCCCGGACAGCGTGGGCCCGAGCCCGTCGTGCAGGTCGTGCCGGAGCCGCCGGCGCTCCTCCTCCCGGGCCAGCACGATCTGCCGCCGCCCGCTCTGGAGCTCCTCGTACAGGCGCAGCGAGGCGATCGCCGGGGCGGCCTGGTCGGCGAGGAACCGCAGCACCTCGTGGTCCTGGGCGTCCAGCTCGGGCTGGCCGGCGCGCGGCGGCGCGTACAGGTCGCCGATCACCGCGCCCTCGTAGCCGAGCGGGAAGACCTGGCTGTCGGGCCCGAGCTCGCCGACCGAGGCGAGCTCGTGCGGCCCGGTGCGGGTGTGCAGGACCACCCGGGCGCCGGGCAGGCCGAGGGCGCCGACCACGGTGTCGCAGAGCAGCGGGGGTGCGTCGGCCGGGCTGACGGCGTGGCTCAGGCGTTCGGCGAGCGCCCGCACCACCTGGTAGGGGCGGGCCCGGTCGCCGTAGTAGAACCGGTCGACGGCGCGCACCACCCAGCGGGTGGTCGGGCCGAGCAGTCCGCCGATGGCGAGCGCCCCGGCGGCCAGCAGTTGGGCGTCGGCGCTGCTGGCCTGCGGCAGCAGGCGGCGCATCAGCAGGGCGATGCCGAGGTACCCGGCGATCAGCAGGGCGGTGAGGGCGAGGACGCTGAACATCCGGCGGGTCGCCCGGTCGAGGTAGTGGGAGCGGTCGCGGGTGAAGGCGTAGCCGACCGCGCCGAGCATCCACAGCGCCGATCCGGTGAAGTACGCGACCGCCGCGACGCTCTCGGAACTCCCCATCCGGAGCGCGATGTTGGTGGTGATCAACCAGATCAGGTAGGGGACGAGGACGGCGGTCACGGAGCGGTGCGGGCTGTCCGAGCGCCGCCAGCGGACGGCGGCCACCGCCAGGCTGGTGACGACGATGCCCCAGGCGACCAGGGTGGCCCGCCACTCGTCCAGCGGCAGCCCCCGGCCGGGCGGCACCAGGACGTCGCCGTAGTACGGGAGCGGGCTGCCGAGGCGGACCACGCAGGCGTGCAGGGCGCTCCACAGGACGATCGCGCCGACCTGGACGCGGCCCGGGCCGCCGGGCAGCCGCCCTTCGGGCAGCCAGAGGGGCAGCGCGAGGGAGAGGAAGATGAACAGGGCGACGGAGGCGAGCAGCAGGGCCGCCCCGAGCGCCTCCACCGCCGGTCCGGCGTCGGCGGCCGCTCCGGCGAAGAGGACGAAGCGGGAGAGGCAGCCGCCGAGTCCGGCGGCGAGCAGGCAGCGGCCGAGGCTGCGGCCCACGGGCGGGGCGGGAGAGGCGCTCCCCGGCCGCGTCGGGTCGTCGGGACCGGCGCGGTGGGCGAGGATGAGCAGCCCGGAGAGCGCGAACGCGAAGCCGAGCAGGACGGTCTCGCCGTCGTGGAGGTAGAACGGGGTGGCCCAGTGGGCGTCCTGGTGGGTGACGGCCAGCATCACCCAGCCGAGGCCGCAGAGCAGGGTCAGACCGCAGGCCCAGACCGCCGGGGCCAGGGCGGCCCGCCGGGTGGCGGTCGGGGTCGGCGGTGCCGGGTCCAGGCCGGGGATGACAGCCGTCTTGCTCATGTGTGGGCCTCCTTCCCCGCATCCTCGGCGTCCTGCCGTCCCGGGGGCCCGGGTCGGGAGTCCGGTTCCGGTCCCGGAACCCGGATCCGGGTTTCGGGGGCGCGATTCCGGGGTCGCCTCTCGGGGTCGCCTCTCGGGGGCACGTCTCGGGGGTCGCGTTTCCGGGTCCTGCTTCGGAGCCGGTCCGGGCGTGGGGCGCGCGCCGTGCCCCGCTCCCCGGGCCGCCGGGCGGGCATCGGCGGTGGGCGGCGGCGGTGGGCATCGGCGGGTGCCGACGGCGGGCGGCGCGGGCTGTGGACGACGGTGGCGGCGGGTGCCGCGGGCGGGCGGGTCCGGGCCGGTCAGCCGTCGCCGAGGCCCATGTCGCGGGCCCGGGCCACCGCCTCGGCGCGGGTCGCGACGTGCAGCTTCTCGAAGATGTGGGTGACGTGGTTGCGCACGGTCTTCTCGGCGACGACCAGTTCACGGGCGATCCGCCGGTTGTCCAGCCCCCGGGCCACCAGGTCCAGGACCTCCGCCTCCCGGGCGGTGAGCGCGGGGAAGAGCTGGCCGGCCTCCCGCACCCGCGCACCGGCGAGCAGCGTGGTGATCCGTTCGGCCACGTCGGCGCCGAACACGGCGCCGCCCGCCGCGACGGTGCGCACCGCGTGCAGCACCTCCTCCCGGCCCGCGCCCTTGACCAGGTAGCCGCGCGCACCCGCCTGGAGCGCGGCGAGCAGGCTGCCGTCGTCGTCCGCCATGGTGAGCATCAGCACCGGCGGGGCCGGCTGCTCGGCGGCGAGCCGGCGGGTGGCCTCCAGTCCGGAGCCGTCCGGCAGGGAGAGGTCCATGACGACGACGTCCGGCCGGTGGCGTGCGACGGCGTCCGGCACGTCGGCGACGCGTTCGGCCTCGCCCACCACGGCGATGCCCTCGGCGCTCTCCAGGGCGGCCTTGAGCCCCTCCCGGAACAGCGGGTGGTCGTCGACGATCAGGACCCTGACCGGCGGGGTGTCCGGCTGCCCGCCCGGGGCGCGGTCCGGGCGCCGGCCGCGGTCCTGGTCCTGCTCCCGGGCCTGGTCCGGTTGCCGGGGCTCTGCGGAGGGGTGCTCTTCGTCCACCCGGCCGACACTACCAGCGAGAGGAGAGTGACTTTCCGTGACATGCTCGGGTCGCCGCCCGCCGGGCCGGGGGGGTCGTGCCGCGGAGCGGGCGGGCGGACGGCACGCGAACCGCCCCCGGCCCTCGGCCGGGCGGACCGGGCCGGGCGGCGCCGACCGGGGCGAACGGGAGGACGGAGACCGGGACCGGGGAGAACGAGACCGCTGCCCCATGCGCCCGGGACGGCGGGCGGCCGAGACTGGTCCCGGCGACCGGCCCGGCGGCCGGCGCGCCGACGGGCCCATCCCCAGTCCCTTCCGAGGCGGTGCCATGACCACGCTGATCTCCCCCCGGCGCCGGTCCGGTCGGCCCCGGTCCAAGGCCCGGGGGGCCGCCCGGACCGCCCCGCGCCGGACACCCGCGCAGCGCCGGCTGACCGGCGCCGCGATCCTCACCGCGCTCTGCCTGGCGGTCGCCACGGCCTGGGTCTGCTACGTGCTGGTCCACCTCGGCGACCCCGGGGTGGACCGCCCCCGGGACCAGCTCGCCATCCTGCTCTACGCGCTGCCGACCGCCGGCGCCGGGATGCTGCTGCACGCGCACCGGCCGGGAAGTCCGCTCGGCTGGGTGATGCTCGTCTACGCGCTGACGTCGATGCTGCCGAGCGCCGCCGCCGCACCGGTGTGGGTGGAGGTCTCCGACCCCGGGATCGTGGGGGCGGTCGCGGTGGTCCGCGGGGTCTGCGACACGATCAGCCAGACGCTGTTCTACGTGCTGCCGCTCTGGCTGCCTGCCGGGCGGCTCACCACCCGGCGCTGGTGGCTCTACATCGGGGCGGTCGCACTCTGGGTGGTCCCCGACGGGATGTCCTTCCTGGACCGGTCGACCGTCTTCGGCCGCCCCGGCCCGCTCGCCGGCACCGCGCCCGCGAGCCTCCTCGGATCCGTCTCGGACCGCCTGGACGGCCTCTACGACCCGGTCAACTACCTGCTGGTCGGCGTCTCGGCAGCCGTCCTGCTGGCCCGGCTGGTCCGGCCGCCGACCGGGCGGGGCGGCGGGGACGCGGCGGCCTCGCCACGGCACCGGGCGCACGTGGCGGGGATGCTGGGCGCCTACCTGCTCTGGGCGGGCATGCAGGACTACTACACCCGCCGGTTCGAGTACGAGTACTGGCTGAGCTATGCGCTGTTCACCGCGGCCGGCGCGGTCTGGGCCGTCGCCGTCGCGTACCTGGTGGTCCGCGACGGCGGGTGGCGGCTGGACCGGGCGGCCCGGTCGGTGCTCACCGGGCTGCTGCTCGCCACCGGCCTCACCCTGCTGTTCGTGCTCTGCGCGGCCGTGCTCTCCGGGTGGCTGCTGCCGGGCCGGGGCGCGGCGGCGCTGCTGCTGATCGCCCTGGTCTACGGGCTGGGCGCGGGACTGCCGCGGGCCACCCGCCGGGCCGTCGGCCTGGTCGACCGGCTCTACTACGGCGAACGGGCCCAGCCCTACCAGGTGTTGCGCGCGCTGGCCGGTCAGGTCCGGCAGGTGGTCGAGCCCGGCCGGCTGCCGGCCGCGCTGTGCACGGCCGTCGCGGAGGAGCTGCGGCTGCCGGGCGTCGCGCTGACCGTCGCCACCCGGGCCGGGAACCGTCCGCTGGCCTCCGTCGGCCGCCCGGACGGGCACCGCCAGGGCTTCGCGCTGGTTCACCACGGCGTGGTGATCGGCGAGTTGACGGTCGCGCTGCGGGCGGGCGAGGAGCGGCTGGACGCGAGCGACGTCGACATCCTGCGCTCGCTGGCCGACCAGGCCTCGCCGGCCGTCGCCTCCCTGCGGCTGCTGGAGGACCTGCAGGCGAGCCGGGAGCAGATCGTCGCGGCGCGCGAGGAGGAGCGGCGCTGTCTGCGCCGGGACATCCACGACGGGCTCGGTCCGACGCTGGCCGGGCTGCGGCTGCGGGTGGACAACGCGGCCTCGGCCTCGGCCTCGATGGCGGGGGCGGCGGAACCGGTGGAAGCGGCGACACCGGCGGAGGCCGCGACACCGGCGGAGGCCGGGGGCGGCACCGGCTGCCCGGGCGGGAACGGCCGTCCGGCCGTGAGCCGCCAGGCGGCCGGACGGCTCGCGGAGACGCTGGACGGGATCTCCGAGGAGCTGGCGATGGCGATCAAGGAGGTCCGGCGGATCACCGACCGGCTCGGTCCCGCCCAGCTCGGCGAGTTCGGCCTGGCCCGGGCCGTGCAGCAGCTGGCGGCCTCGTTCAGCGGCGACGGGCTCGCCGTCACCGCCGTGCTGGAGCCGGACCCGCTGCCCGACCTGCCCGCCGCCGTCGAGGTGGCCGCGTACCGGATCGCCGCCGAGGCGCTGAACAACGTGCTGCGGCACGCCCGGGCCGCCCGGGCCCGGGTCTCCCTGCGGGTGGACGACCGGCACCTGACGCTCACCGTCCAGGACGACGGGGTCGGGGTCGGGCTCGGGGAGCCGCAGCCGTCCGGGGACGAGCCGTCCGGCGGGGTCGGTCTGCGCTCGATGGCGGACCGGGCGGCGGAGATCGGCGGCCGCTGCACCGTCGACCGGCTGTCCCGGGACAGCGGGACGCGTGTGCTGGCGGTCCTGCCCCGGTACCCGTCCGGGGGCCGGAGCGACGGCTGACGGGACAGCACGCCTAGTACTGCAACGGTGCTTACCGTGACGGTTGTCGGGTTCGCTCGTTGGGCTGTTCATGGGTGGGGACATATCCGAGGTCGATGCTCGTCGTTGGTCGGACGGGCTTGCCGGGTTGCATGAGCGGTTTGCCCACCGGTTCGCGCGGAGCGAGTCGCGGGAGTCGGCGCTGGCCTACATGCGGGGCCTACTGGCTCCACTGGAGCGCAAGAACGGCTGGACGGTGGCAGAGGAGGCCGGCCATGGCGGCCCGGATCGGATCCAGCGGCTGCTGAACCGGATCGACTGGGACGCGGACGCGGTGCTCGACGACGTGCGCGAGTACGTGATCGAGCACCTGGCCGACCCGGGCGGTGTGCTGATCGTGGACGACACCGGGTTCCTGAAGAAGGGCGTGCGGTCGGCCGGGGTCCAAAGGCAGTACTCCGGCACCGCCGGCCGCACCGAGAACTGCCAGGTCGGGGTCTTCCTCGCCTACGCGAGCACGCACGGCCGGACCCTGATCGACCGGGCTCTCTACCTGCCGAAATCCTGGACGGACGACCGGGAACGCTGCCGGGACGCGGGGATCGGCGACGAGCGCGAGTTCGCCACCAAGGTCCAGCTCGCGAGGGCGATGGTCCGCCGCGCGATCGACGACAGAATCCCGTTCCGCTGGGTGACCGCGGACGCGGGCTACGGCTACAGCAAGAGCTGGCGCTTCGAGCTGGAGCAGGCCGACGTCTTCCACGTCGTGGCCACCACCCGGCACGACACCGTCGTCACCCGGCAGGCCATGGACCACCGCCTCCACGACCTGGTCGCCGGCCTACCCCGGCAGAAGTGGAAGCGCCGGTCCTGCGGCGAGGGCGCCCATGGTCTGCGGATCTACGACTGGGCCCGCGTCGAGGTCCGACCGTGGCACCGACCCGACCGCAGGCACTGGGTCCTGGCCCGCCGCAGCGTCACCGACCCGATGAAGGTCGCCTACTACATCGCCTACGCGCCCGCCGACGCCACCCTCAACGAGCTGATAGCCGTCGCCGGCGCCCGCTGGGCGATCGAAGAGTGCTTCCAGACCGCGAAGGGCCAGTGTGGCCTGGACGACTACCAGGTCCGCCGCTACCCGGGCTGGTACCGGCACGTCACCCTCGCCATGGCCGCCCACGCCTACCTCACCGTCTTGCGGGCCCAGCACCTCGAAAAGGGGCCGGGCCTGCTCGAACGCCAGGCCTGATCCCACTCACCGTCCCCGAGATCCGCCGGTTGATCACCGGCCTCACGCGGCCTGGCCGCCGCAGCATCGACCACGTCCTGCACTGGTCCCGATGGCGCCGCCGACGCCAGCACCAGGCCCGGACCAGCCACTACAAGAGACGAGGCCACAGCCCAGGAGCTGAAGCCTCATCACAGTAAGCACCGTTGCAGTACTAGGTTCCGTCCGGTCGATCATGTGCGGAGCCAGATAACAAGGGCTGCTGCGGTGACGGTGCCGAGGTAGACGTATCCGCGTTTGTCGTATCGGGTGGCGACGGCTCGGGCGTGCTTGAGCTTGTTGATGGCCCGTTCGACGGTGTTGCGCTTCTTGTATCGCTCCTCGTCGAAGCCTGGTGGCCGTCCGCCGCGTGAGCCTTTGCGCAGGCGGGCGGCGCGGCTGTCCGTCTTCTCGGGGATGGTGTGCCGGATTCCGCGCCTGCGCAGGCAGGCGCGGCACGGCCGGTTGCTGTAGGCCTTGTCGGCGGCCAGGCTGTCGGGTCTCTTGCGGGGCCTGCCCGGGCCGGTCCGCGGGACCCGGATCTTCTCCAGGACGGGTTCGAACTGTGTGCAGTCCGCCCGCTGTCCCGCGGTGATGATCAGGGACAGCGGGCGGCAGCGGCCGTCCGCGCTCAGGTGGACCTTGGTGGTGAAGCCGCCGCGCGAGCGGCCCAGGCCCTCGCCTCCCGCACCACCTCCGCCAGGCGGTCGACGAGGCTCTGCCACGGCGTCTCGTCCTGGTGTTCTCCCTGCCCATCCCCCTTTGGTCCAAGGGCTGGTGGCGGGTCGCTCCGGGCGCCGGCCGCGTGCTGGTGTGCGCGCACGACGGTGGAGTCGACCGAGATGTCCCAGTCGATGTCGCCGGCCGCGTCGGCCGCGGCCTGGACCTGTTGCAGCAGGCGTTCCCAGGTGCCGTCGGCCGACCACAGCCGATGGCGCTCGTAGACCGTCTTCCAGGGCCCGAACCGCTCGGGCAGATCGCGCCAGTGCACCCCGGTCCGCACCCGGTGAAGAATCCCGTCGATCACCTGCCGGTGGTCCCGCCACCGGCCACAACGCCTATTGCTGACCGGCAGGAACGGCCTCAGCCGTTCCCACTCGGCATCCGTCAGATCTCCCCGCCCCATGCCCGAACCAACGAACAAGACGGGCGATAGTCACATGATCGGCCGGACAAGTCCTAGGAGTCGAACCAGCGGAACCAGATGGGCTTGCGTGCGCCGGCGTCCCGGTTCGCGTGGGCCGCGGCGCGCTGTTCGGGTGTCGCGAGCACCTCCTCGTGGGCGAGCCGGTCGAGGTACCACTCGGCGAACGTGGCGGCCTCGCCGTCGTCGTTCAGGAGCGGGTTCAGGCGCTCGGTCGCCGAGCGCCCGTCGAACCACACGGCGCCGCGCATGGGGCCGCCGACCACCAGGAGCGTCTGGAAGCGACAGCCGTCGTCGGTCGCCGCCCCCGCCGTCCTTCACCGGGCCCCGCCCCCGCGCAGCCGCCCCCGGCGCTGGCGGCGCCGGGGGCGGGGGCAGGGGACGGATTGGTTGGGGGGAACGGGAAGGACGGACGGGTGATCAGCCCTTGCAGTCCTTCTCGCCCGGCTTGCACCGCCGCGCGGAGTCCGCGACCTCGGCCGCGGGGCCCGCCTTGGCCGCCACGCCGACGACGGCGCTCCTGATGACGACGGTGGCTGCGGCGAAGCCGACGATTACGGACGCGACGCCGAGCGTCTTCGTTGCCGTGTTCGTTGCCATGGATGCTGCTCCAGATTCTTCGCTTCCGAGTGGTCGAGCCGATCGGCCGCTCTTCCTCCACCATGGGCGGACGCGCGCCCCGGGCGCATGGGTCCGCCGTCCCGTTCCGGTCCCGGAAGGGGCCCGGCCGTCGGGACGGCGGTCATCGGCGCGGTTCAGGGCAGTACCAGGACCGGCTTCACCACCTCTCCGGCCTCCGCCGCCGCGGCCGCCTCCTCGATCGCCGCGAACGGGAAGGTGCGCACCAGCCGGTCCACCGGCAGCCGCCCCGCGCGGAAGAGGCCGATCAGGGCCGGCAGGAACCGCCCGGGCTCGCTCGCCCCCTGGTTGACGCCGACGATCCGGGGCGCCCGGGCCAGCATCGCGGGAACGTCCAGGCCCACCTCGCTGCCGGCCGGCGGCGCACCGACCACCCCGCACGTCCCGCCGACGGCCAGCGCGTCCACCGCCTGCCGCAGCGCGCGGACGCTCCCGCTGGTCTCCAGCGCGTGTTCGGCGCCGCGCCCGCCGGTGAGCGCGAGGACCGCCGCCACCGGGTCCTCGGTGCGCGCGTCGACGACGTCGGTCGCACCGAGTTCCCCGGCCAGCGCGAGCCGGGCCGGGCGGAGGTCGACGGCGACGATCCGCGCCGCCGGGGTCAGGCGGGCGGCGAGGACGGCGGCCAGGCCGACCGCGCCGGCACCGAACACGGCCACGGTGTCCCCCGGTCCGGGGCGCAGCACGTTGAACACCGCCCCCGCGCCGGTCTGCACGCCGCAGCCGAACGGGGCCAGCAGTTCGAACGGCAGGGCCGGTCCCGGGACGCGGACCGTGTTGCGCTCGTCGGCCAGTGCGAGTGTCGCGAAGGAGGACTGGCCGAAGAAGTGGCCGTGCAGCGGCTCCGCGCGATGGCGGCCGGTACCGCGCAGCGTCGGGCTGCCGTCCAGCCGGTGCCCGCCGAAGAGGTTGAGCGCGGCCCAGTGCTCGCAGCGCACCGGGCGGCCGCCCAGGCAGGACGCACAGGCGCCGCACGAGTCGAACGTCAGGACCACGGTGTCGCCGGGCCGCACCCTGGTGACGGCGGCGCCGACCGCCACCACCGTGCCCGCGCCCTCGTGTCCGAGGACGGCGGGCAGCGGGGCGGGGGTGCGGCCGGCCCGGACGCTGAGGTCGGTGTGGCAGATCCCGGCGGCCCGGACCCGCACCAGCACCTCGTCGGGGCGCGGGTCGTCCAGCAGGACGGTCTCCTGCCGGAACGGGCCGCCGCGTTCGCGCACCACCGCGGCGGCGGCCTCGATCACCGTCGCTCCCCGGGGGCGGGGGCGACGGGGGCGACGGCCGGCTCGGCGGCGGGCTCCCCCGGCTCCCACGGGCCCTCGGGGGCGAACAGCCGGTGGCGCGTGGCGCGTTCGTAGGGCATGCCGGCGGGCATCGCGAGGACCTCCAGCTGCAGTCCCCAGGGGGTGCGGAAGTACACCCACCGGTCGCCGTCGATCGGGCCGCCGTCGGCGATGGTCTGCGGCTCGCCGAGGACCTCCACGCCGGGCTGTGCCCGCAGGTGGGCGACGGCGCGGTCGACGTCGTCGACGGCGATCGCCAGGTGGTGCCCGCCCCAGTCGCTGTTGGCGGGTTGCTCGCGCCGCTGGCCCGGGGCGGTGTACTCGAACAGCTCCAGGTTGCCGACCGGGCCCAGGCGCAGCATCGCGATGTGCGCCACCGCGTCGCGGTGGACGCCGAGTTGGCGGGTCATCCAGTCGCGGTCGCCGGGCGGTGCGGCGACCGGGCCGACGCGGTAGAGCAGGCGCGCGCCGAGCACGTCGGTGAAGAACGCCACCGCCTGGTCGAGGTCGGGGACGGTGTAGGCGACGTGGTGGACGGCGCGGGCGCCGGGGATCGGGGTCATGACGCGCTCCTCTCCGGAGTCGGGCTGCCGGGCGGGCTTCCGGGCGGGCTGCCGGGCGGGTGGTGGGCGCCGCCGGGCCGCTCGTGCGCGGCGTCGCGCTGGTTGGCCACGGCGCTCATCAGGCTGAGTCCGCCGTCGACGGTGAGCGAGATGCCGGTGGTGTAGGCGGCGTCCGGCCCGGTCAGGTGGACGATGGCCGCGGCGACCTCGGCGGCCCGGCCCGGGCGGCCCACCGGGATGGCCGGGCGGGCGGGTCGGCCCGCGTCGTCGGCCCCGGGGCCGCCCGCAGGACCGGCGCCGTCCACGGGACCGGCGGGGTGGGCGCCGACGGGGGCGCCGACGGCCGGGTCGGGCTCGTCGGTGAAGCCGTTCATCCGGGTCGCGGTCTCGCCGGGGCTGACGGCGTTGACGGTGATCCCGTAGGGGGCGAGCTCCAGGGCGAGCACCTTGGTCAGCCCGCCCAGGCCGCCCTTGGCCGCGCAGTAGGCGGCGCCGCCGACGATCGGGGTGAACTCGTGGACGGAGGTGACGTTGACGATCCGCCCGCCGCGCCCCTGCCGGACCATCCGGCGGGCGGCCGCCTGGGCGCAGGCGAACGGTCCGCTGAGGTCGACCGTGAGGATCCGCTGCCAGTCGTCGAGCGTCTCGTCGAGGACCGGTGAACGGCGGTTGATCCCTGCGCAGTTGACCAGGATGTCGAGCCCGCCGAGGTGGTCGGCGGCGGCGTCCACGGCCCGCGCCGCGGCGGCCGGGTCGGCCAGGTCCAGCGGCAGCAGCACGGTCGTCCCGCCGGCGAGGGCCGCGGTCCGTCGGGCCGCGGCGCGGTCGGTCCGGTACCCGATGGCCACGGTGTGCCCGGCCCGCGCCAGTGCGACGGCGGTGGCCCGGCCGATGCCGGAGCTGGCGCCGGTGACGATCGCCACCGTGGGCGGGGCGGTGCCTGCTCCGCGCGCCCCGTGGTGCGGGTTCCCGGTGTCCATCAGGCCACCTCCGGTACGTCGGACGGACGGAGCTGGTAGCCGGCGCCGGCGAGGCTCGACGCGCCGAGGTAGCCGTACAGGGCGGTGGTCGGCGCTGCCGGGCCGGGCCGGAACCCGTGCCACTCGCCGGCCGGGACGTACACCAGGTCGCCTGCCCGGAGCGGGACTTCGGCGTTCCCGGTGAGATGGCCGCCGCCACCGGAGAGGACCAGGAAGAACTCGTCGGCGTGCGGGTGGCGGTGCAGGTCGTGGCGGCCGCCGGCCGCGAAGGCCGAGGCGGCGACGGTGAGCCTGCGGGCGCCGACCGTGTCGGCGGTGGCCAGCCAGCGCACCTCCATCCCGGCCGATCCGGCGATCCGGCCGGCGGCGACGGGGCGGCCGGAACCGGGGCGGGGGCCGGGACCGGAACCGGAACCGGGGCCGTACGGGTGCGGGTCCTCGTCGCCGGACCGGCGCGCGGCGGGGACGGTCCGGGTGGCGGAGGCGGTCCGGGTGCCGGGCCTCGGCGGGCCGAGCGGAACGGCGTACGGGAGCGGTGCGGGCCCGCCGCCGACGTCCGACACCGGTCGGACGGTCAGGACGGCGGCGGGCGCCCCGGGCAGCGCCGTGAGGCCGCAGGAACTGCCGGGCGGGTGGTAGAGGCCCTCGCCGGGGCCGAGCACCCGCCCGGCCGCGCGGATCCGGCCGGAGAGCACCACCGTCACCAGTTCGGCGACCCGGGAGGGGTGTTGTTCGACACGGACACCGGGCGGCAGGGTCTCCACGGTCAGCCCGCCGCGTGCCGACGGCAGGTGGTTCGGGTCGATCAGGCGGCGGAACGCCGGGGCCGTGCGGGGCACGGCGGCGGGTACGAGGATCACGCGGGGTCTCCTTGGGCGGCGGGAGTCGTGGCGGCCGGGCCGGACCGTGGCGCGGGCGCGGGGGCGAGGGCGGGCGCGGGGGCGGGGGCGGGGGAAGGCCGTGACGCCGGGGCGGCCGGGCGGGGGACGAACGGGGCCGGGCCGTCCGCGCCGAAGTCGAGCAGGATCTTGGGCGGCCCGCTGCGCCCCTCGGCGAGCATCCGGAACGCCTCCGGGCCGGCGGCCGGCGGGAGGACCGCCGCGATCAGCGGCTCCGCCGCCAGCACGCCGTCACGGAACAGCCGGAGCGTGCGGTCGTAGTGGTCGAGGCCGTGCCGGACACCCGTCACCTCCAGTCCGCGCAGCGCGAGTTGGCCGGGGTCGAAGTCCGGGCACGGCCGTCCTGCCACACCGATCACCGCGAGCCGTCCGCCCGGTTCGAGCAGGGACAGGCCGAGCCCGAACGCCTCGGCCGCCCCGGAGGCCTCGACCGCGAGCAAGTAGCGGGCGCCGGCGGCGCGCGCCTGCTCGGGGGTCAGGGCACGGCGCGCGCCGCACCGCAGCGCGAGTTCCCGCCCGGCCGGGTCGATGCCGACCACGTCGACCGACTCGCCCAGGCGGGCGGCGAGTTGGACGGCGAGCAGACCGATCGTGCCGGTGCCGAGCACGACCACCCGGTCGCCGAGCCCGCAGCACGTCCGCTCCAGACCGGCCACCACGGTGACCGCGGGTTCGACCAACACGGCCGCCCGGTCCGGCACTTCGTCGGGGACCGGGGAGAGCGAGCGCTCGGGCAGGACCACGTAGCGGGCCGCGGCACCCGGACGGCCGTAGAGGCCGACCTCGGTGAGGCGTTCGCAGAGCGGGCGGCGGCCGCGACGACACATCCGGCAGAGGCCGCAGTGCACCATGGTGTGGCCGACCACGCGGTCGCCGGGCGCGAACCCGGTGACGCCGCCGCCGACTTCGGTGACCGTTCCGCACCACTCGTGCCCCGGGACGAGCGGGTAGCCGGCCCTGCCGTCCCGCAGGTAGGCGGCGGTGCCGTGGAACAGTTCCAGGTCGGTGCCGCACAGGCCGACCAGCGAGGTGCGCACGGTGACCTCGTCCGGTCCCGGCGCCGCCGGCCGGGGCACCCGGGCGAGGGCGACCCGGTGCGGCGCTTCGAACCGCAGCGCGGTCATGGTCCCGGTGGGCGCGGCGGCCCGCCCCCGCCCCCGGCCCGGCTCGGCGGGGCGGCCGGTCACGGCCGGGTCCGTCGTTCGGCGCGCCGCCGGGCCAGGGACTCCCTGGTCGCGGTGGTGCGACGGGCCGCGGCGAGGCTGAGGCAGAGCACCTCGGCGCCGACCGGGCCTGCCTCCAGCCGGAGTTCACGGCCCCGGGTCGCCAGGAGCAGATCGCCGTCGACGGCCAGGTGGTCCGGCTCGTCGGCGGTCCGGCCGATGAGCAGGGAGCCGCGCAGGACGTAGAGGACGGTCTCCGTCCCGGGCTCCCCCGCCAGCGCGTGGCGGGCGCCGGGGCTGAGTCGCAGGTGGTCGAAGGATTCGCAGGCGCTGGCGAGCATGGAGCGGCGCGCCAGGCAGCGCAGTCGCACGCGTTCGCCGTTCGGGCCGAGGATGACGGCGGCCGAGGCCGTCGCGGTGGTGACGATCACCGGGGCTCGCCTCCCTTCGGGCTGTGGGGGTTCTCGGGGTGGTCCGGGTCGCCCGGGCGGCGCGCGCCGTCGGCGCGGTCCGCCGCGTCGCCGCGCTCCCTGGTCCCGCGGTTCTCCGGGGGGACGGGGTGGACGGGATGACCGGGGTGGTCCGGGTTCTCCCGGTGGTCCGGGTGGTCCGGGTGGCCGCCGGTGGTGGGGCGCTCGGCGGCCGGGTGGGCGGTGGCGCCGCCCGGGTGGCCGACGACGGCGAGGACGGCGTGGAAGTACTCCAGGCCGGCCGTGCCCGCGGTGAGCACGGTGCGCGCGCCGAGCGGCAGCGTCACGGCCGTGCCCTCGACCAGCGGGATCCCTGCGTCGGGGACCGTCGACGACTCGGAGCCGGGAACGGTGGCGGTACCCGAACCGGCCGTGATGTAGAGGGCGCGCTCGACGCCCTCGGCGGCGACCTCGGCGCTGCGGCCCGGGTCGAGCCACTGCAGACCGACGACGCGGAGCGGTCCGGTCAGCACCCGGCTGGGGTCGACCGCGCCGCGTCGGCGGAGGTCGGTGATGACGGTGCCCGTCATGACGAGGACTCCTTCTGCTGTCCGGCGGTCCGTGGCCGGGCCGCTTCCGACCTCCACGATGTGGCGCCCGCCGTCCCGGCCGCACGGGAGCCCGGTCCCGTCCTGCTCCTGCCCGGGGCCGGGTCCGCGGACGGCGCCGGTCCCGGGGCGGCGCGGGACCGGGCGGCGTCCGCGGCGCGGGCCGCACCGCCCCGGCCTGCACCGGCCCGGGTCGGCGCGGCGTCCGGACCCGGCGCGGGCCGGCGGCGGCACCGGGCCGGGACGACGAACGAAGCCGGGGTGCGGCGCCGGGTCGGCGCCGCACCCCGGCAGGCAGCTCACGCGGCGCTGCACAGCGCGGCCGGGACGGGCAGCTGGTCCTCGGCCGGCCGGGCGTCCGGTGCGGCGGCCCGGCTGTGCGGAAGCGCGGCCCGCACGCCCAGGCTCCGGGCGGCGGCCCGCAGCACGGCGCCGCCCACCGGGCTGAGCAGCCGTCCGTCGGCGCAGTACGGGTGCCCGAGCTCGGCGAGCAGCAGCAGACCGGGGTCGGCGGCGCCGGTGACGGCGTCGGCGAGGCGGTCCGGGTCCACGCCGGCGGGCAGCGCGGTCGGCGAACCGTTCCGGGCCAGCAGCTCGTGGTGGGACCAGGCGGCCGCGCCGTCCGACAGGCCGAGCAGGAAGGCGACGCGGGCGGCGAGCAGCAGGCCCAGGGCCTCGGCGTCGCCCGGTGCGAGGGCCGGGCCCGCGACGGTCCGCAGGGCCCGGCCGAGGCTCCGGCCGTAGCCGAGCGCGAGGGCCGGGCCGGTCTCGTACGGGTCGAAGCAGACCAGGGCGGCGCGGGCGTCCGCGCAGATCGCGAGCAGCGCGGTGACGGCCTGCTCGCCGTACCGGGCCCCGGGGTCGAGGACGGCGGCCAGCGGCCCGTACTGCGCCGGGCAGACGGCGAGGACGTGGCGGATGACGGCGACCATCCCTGCCCGGGTCTCCGGGGCCGGGCGGGCGGCGAGCAGGTCCGCGCGGACCCAGACCAGGGCGGGTGCGGAGCCGGCGAGGCTCCCGCCGCCGTCGCCCGCCGGGTCGGGGCGGTGCGCGGCGAGGGCCGGGCCGCAGGCGGTGGCGAGGTCGGTCGGCACCCGGACGTCGGCCTCGACGCCGCAGGCCCGCTCCCCGCCGACGGCGATGAGGACGGTCCGGCCGGTCGGGGCCGAGCCGCCCGGGAGCGGGCCGTCCCGCAGGTCGTGGACGGTACTGGGGGCCTGGGCGGCGGCGAGGCCGCGCACCCGGGCCAGGTGGCCGGCGGACGCCGTGCCGTCCGTCAGGAGGACGAAGCGGTCGGCGGCGAACCCGGCGAGCCGTCCGCCGAGTTCGGCCCAGGACGCCTCGCCGCTGCGGACCGCCAGGGTGATGTTCGCGGCACCGGCCTGGATCCGCCGGTCGAGCCGGACGTCGCTGTGCATGGTGGGCCTCCTCCCGATCGGGCTCGCAGACCCACCGTGCGGCGCCCGCGGCCCCGGGCGCCTGAGCCGCCGGGCCCGACCACGCCCCGACCGGATCCGGGCTCCGTCCCGCCCGGGTGCCGGGACGGCCCGGGCACCCGGGCGGGAGGGAGGACCGGGCCAGGGCGGTCGGCCTTTCCCGCCCGTCCCCCGTCCGCCCGTCATCCGTCGGTGCGGGCCCCGCCGACCTCCGGCCGCCGCTCCGGCAGCGCCCCGCTGACCCGCGCCGGCAGGACGGTCAGGCAGAGCAGCTCCGCACCGAACGGCCCGCCGTGCAGGTGGACGGACTCCCCGCGCGGAGCGAGGACGAGGGCGCCCCGGTCGAGCAGGCGCAGCGGCCGCCCGGGACGGTCGACCAGCGACACCGGGCCGCGCAGCACGTACCAGGCGGCTTCGGTGGACCCGCGTCCGGCGAGGTCGTAGCAGACGCGGGGGCCGAGCCGCACGTGCTCGAACGCCTCGCACTCGCTGTGCAGCATGCCCCGGCGGGCGAGGCAGCGGGTGCGGATCCGCTGGACGCCCGGGCCCAGCAGCAGCCGGGGCCCGCCGGTTCCGGTGACGATCATCGCCGCCCACCTCCCGGAAGCACCAGCTCCGCGTGCACGTACGCCAGTCCGGACGGTCCGGCGGCGAGACCGGCCGCGGTGCCGTGCGGCAGGGTGAGCGCGGTGCCGGGCCGCAGCGGCACCCGGGCGCCCCCGACGCTCGTCCGGCCGCCCCCGCCGGTGACGAACACCGTGTGCTCCACGCCGTCCGCCACGAGGTCGGTCCGCCGGCCGGGCGACAGTCCGGTGTGGTGCAGCAGGCGCAGCGGCCCGCCGATCACCGCGGACGGGTCCAGCGGACCGGTCCGCCGCAGGTCGGTGACCACCGTGCTGCCGACGGGCCGGCAGCGGCCCGCGGCGGTCTCCGGCGCCGTTCCCGGCGCCACGGCCGGGTGCGCCGCCGGCGGTCCGGCGGGGAGTTCGGCGGGGGTTTCGGCGGGCAGCTCGATCACCAGCCACTCCAGCGGCCCCGTGCCGGTGTTGCGCAGCCCGTGCCGGGTGCCGAGCGCCGTCAGCACGGCGTCGCCGGCCCGGACCGGGTACGGCCGGCCGTCGAGGGTCACCTCCCCCGCCCCCGTCAGCACCACGTACACCTCGCGGGTCCGGGTGTGCAGGTGCTCACCGCTGACCCCGCCGGCCGGGACGCTCGCCCACTCGACGGCCTCCCAGGCCCCGGTCAGCCCCGCCCTGCGGGCCAGGCAGGTCCACCGGGTCGTCCCGGCCGCGCCGTGCACCCCGTGGACGGCGGCCGGTGCCCCGGTGTCCGCGACCACGACCGCGCTACGCACGCGTCCCACTCCCCTCCCACACCCGGGACGCCGCCCCCGCGCGCGAGCGCTCCGCCACCGACCAGGTGCGCAACCGCGCTGCCGCTTCGGCGAGTTCGCGGACGCCCAGGTCGTCGACGAAGACCCCGGAGCCGATCCCGGACGGCAGCGGCAGCCGCTGCCGCCCGTCGCGGTGGCGGACGGTGTCGGCGAGTGCCTCGCCCAGGGTGAGCGGCTCGATCAGCGGGTGCCAGACGGGCAGTTCGAGCCGCCGCATCAGCCGCAGGATCCGTTCGCCCTGGGCGGCGTCCAGCAGCCCGCGCCGCTGGGCGACGACGGTGGTGAGCGCCATGTCGACGCAGACCGCCTCGCCGTGCAGCAGTTCGGGCAGGGCGCGCATCTCCACGGTCGGGCTGAACGAGTGGCCGTAGTCCATGAGGCGTTCCAGCCGGTGCTCCCAGAGGTTGGGCTGGAGCTCCTGGAGCATGCCGTGGACGGCGCGGCCGAGTACCGCGGCGGCGACGCGCGGGCCTTGGAACCGCTGGTCGAGGAGGTGCCGGCCGTAGCGGTCCAGGAGTTCGAAGAGGTCGCGGTCCTTGATCAGCGCGACCTTGAGGATCTCGGCGAGCCCGTTGCCGAGGTGCCGCCGGTCCAGGGTGGCGAGGAAGGCCGGGTCGAGCAGGGTGTCGACGGCCGGGTGGTACGTGCCGAGCCGGTTCTTGTGCCGGCCGTGGTTGACGCCGGTCTTGGCGCCGACGCCCGCGTCGACCAGTCCGATCAGTGTGGTCGGCACCCGGACGAACGGGGTGGAGCGGCGGTACAGGCTGCAGGCGAGGCCGACGACGTCGGTCAGCACGCCGCCGCCGACGGCGATGACGGGTTCGCCGCGCCGGGAGATGCCGAAGGAGTCCATCCGGTCGGCGACCTGGAACACCGAGTCCATGGTCTTCACCTGCTCGTGGGCGAGCAGGACCAGCGTCTCGTACTCGACGCCCTGGGCGGTCAGGTAGCGGTCGAGCCGGTGGCCGTGCAGCTCGTGCACCCGGGAGTCGACCACCACGAGCCGGCGGCCGGGCGGTCCGCCGGCCCGGGCGAGCGCCGGGTTCCGCGGGTCCAGCACGCCGGGGGTGAAGCGGACCCGGTAGCTGACGGGCAGCGCGGTGGCGACCGTCCAGCCGGCGGCCGGGGCACCGTTCGCCGGGTCGCCGGTGGCGTGCAGCCCGGGGGCGGCGGGGCCCGGGGCCGCAGGGGCGGGCGCGGCGGCGGGGCCGGGGCCTGCGGCGTCGGGACCGGCGACATGGCGGCCTGCCGCGTGCGGCCCCGGCGCGGCCGGGAGGTCGCCGGGGATGCCTCGGGTGCTGCGGGCGGCCTCGGCCGCGCGGTGCTGGGGGTGGGGGATGGACACGGGGGAGCTCCTTCGCGCAGGTCGGGTGGTACGGCCGGACGCAGGACGGGCGGCCGTACCGCTCTCCACGCTGACGTGCCCGCCGTCCCGGTCACACGGGCGACCGGGCCCATCCGTGTCCCGCCCCCGCCCGGGACCGCACCGGGCCTGGCCGCCCCGCCCCGGACGGTTCGCCCCGGCCCCCGCGCCGCCCCGCGCCGCCGCCCGCCCGCCCCGCCGACGTACGGTGGAAGCCGGAGGCCGCACCATGCACGTCACCGGAACCCACTTCGCCGACCGCACCGACGCGGGCCGCCGGCTGGCCGCGCTCCTGGGCCACCTGCGCGGCCCCGGCACCGTGGTGGTCGCCCTGCCGCGCGGCGGGGTGCCGGTGGCCGCCGAGGTGGCGGCCGCGCTCGGCGCCCCGCTCGACATCTGCGTGATCCGCAAGCTCGGTGTCCCGTACCAGCCCGAGCTCGGCATGGGGGCGATCGGCGAGGACGGCGTACGGGTGCTCAACGACCAGGTGCTGCGGCCGGCCGGGGTCACCCCCGGGCAACTGGCCGAGGTGGAGGCCCGGGAGCGCGCCGAGCTGGAGCGCCGGGCCCGCCGGTACCGGGGCGACCGCCCGCCCGCGGACCTGCGCGGGCGGACGGTGGTCGTGGTCGACGACGGCATCGCCACCGGTTCGACCGCGCGGGCGGCCTGCCTGATCGTCCGGGCCCGGGGCGCGGCCAGGGTGGTGCTCGCCGTTCCGGTGGCCCCCGACGACTGGACCGACCGGCTGGGCGACGTCGCCGACGAGCTGGTCTGCGTGGGGACGCCGTCGCCGTTCTACGCGATCGGCGAGTTCTACGCCGACTTCGGCCAGACCGGGGACGCCGAGGTCCTCCGCCACCTCGCCGAGGCCGCCGGGGCCCGGGCGGGTGCCGGCCGCGCCGCCGTCGGGTCCGACCGTGACCTGGCCGTCCCGGCCGGCGGCGTCCGGCTGACCGGCCGGCTGACCGTGCCGTCCGGGGCGCGCGGCCTCGTGGTGTTCGCGCACGGCAGCGGCAGCGGTCGGCGCAGCCCGCGCAACCGGCACGTGGCCGCGCACCTCAACCGGGCCGGGCTGGCGACCTTCCTCTTCGACCTGCTCACCGAGGACGAGGAGCCGGACCGGCGGAATGTCTTCGACGTCGAGCTGCTCGGCACCCGGCTGACCGACGTCGCCCGCCGCCTGCCCGGCTACCTGTCCGCGGACCTCCGCGCCGGTCCGCCCACGGACCCGCCCGCAGACCGGCCCGCGGAACAGCCCACGGACCCGCCCGCCCGGGACGGTCCCGCCCCGCTCGGCCTGTTCGGGGCGAGCACCGGGGCCGCCGCCGCCCTGTGGACCGCCGCCCGGCTCGGCGACGGCGTGGGTGCGGTGGTGTCCCGGGGCGGTCGGCCCGACCTCGCGGGAGCCGGGCGGCTGGCCCGCGTCACCGCGCCGACCCTGCTGATCGTCGGCGCCCGGGACGGCCTGGTCATCGACCTCAACCGCCGGGCGCGCGAGCGGCTGCGCTGCGAGAGTGAGCTGGCGGTGGTGCCGCACGCCGGCCACCTCTTCGAGGAGCCGGGCACCCTGGACCGGGTCGCCGACCTGGCCCGCGACTGGTTCCTCGACCACCTCGCACCGCCCTGACGGCCCCGCTGCCCGACAGCCCGGCAGCCCCGCAGCCCGACCCGAGCCCCGACCACGCCGGAACCACCGGCCGACCCGAGCCCCACCCGCACCGCACCGCACCCGAAGCAGCCCCTGACCAGGTCCTCACCGGCCGCTCCCGCGGTCCGGGCCGCCGCACCGGCCCGGACCGGGCGTTACGCAGAACTCGTGGAACCCTCTCGATCCACCGGGCATTCTGCACAGCGGGACCAGGGATTTCCTGATCACCTTGTACACATTGAACAGTGGAAATCCGACCTGTTGCCCAACCATCCCGACTGGAGCAAGCTCTCCGCTCAGCCGCACCCGCACCCACCCCCGCGGCGCGGCCGCCTCAAGCGGATGCCTCAATGCCGAGGCCTCAATGTGGAGGAACGACCGATGACCCCGCAGTCCCACGCCCTTGAGCTCACCCCCGAGGAACGCGAGGCCGGTCTCGACGCCGATCAGCTGCGCCGCCTCGTCGGCCTCGTCGAGCACGACCCCGCGACCGACCCGTTCCCGGTCACCGCGCAGGACGCCGTCGTGTTCGTCGTGGGCAACGCCACCCAGACGGCGCAGTTCTACCAGGTCGTCTTCGGCATGGAGCTGGTCGCCTACTCCGGTCCGGAGACGGGCGTCCGCGACCGCAAGGCCTACGTCCTGCGCTCCGGTTCCTGCCGGTTCGTGATCACGGGCGGCGTCGCCCCGGACAGCCCGCTGCTGGACCACCACCGCCGGCACGGCGACGGCGTCGTCGACCTGGCGCTGGAGGTGCCGGACGTCGACAAGTGCATCGCGCACGCCCGCGCCCAGGGCGCGACCGTCCTGGAGGAGCCGAACGACGAGTCGGACGAGAACGGCACCGTGCGGCGCGCCGCGATCGCCACCTACGGCGAGACCCGGCACACCCTGATCGACCGTTCCCGCTACCACGGCCCCTACCTGCCGGGCTTCGTCGTCGCCGAGAGCAAGGTGAAGCACCCGGAGGGCTCGCCGCGGCGGCTGTTCCAGGCGCTGGACCACGCGGTCGGCAACGTCGAGCTCGGCCGGATGGACGAGTGGGTCACGTTCTACAACAAGGTCCTGGGCTTCGTGAACATGGCGGAGTTCGTCGGCGACGACATCGCCACCGACTACTCCGCGCTGATGTCCAAGGTCGTCGCCAGCGGCAACCACCGGGTGAAGTTCCCGCTCAACGAGCCCGCGATCGCCAAGAAGAAGTCGCAGATCGACGAGTACCTGGAGTTCTACACCGGCGCGGGCTGCCAGCACATGGCGCTGGCCACCAACGACATCCTCACCACCGTGGACGTGCTGCGCTCCCGTGGCGTGGAGTTCCTGAACACCCCCGACTCGTACTACGACGACCCCGAGCTGCGCGAGCGGATCGGCAAGGTCCGGGTGCCGATCGAAGAGCTGAAGAAGCGCGGCATCCTGGTCGACCGGGACGAGGACGGCTACCTGCTGCAGATCTTCACCAAGCCGATCGGCGACCGCCCGACCGTCTTCTACGAGTTCATCGAGCGGCATGGTTCGCTGGGCTTCGGGAAGGGCAACTTCAAGGCGCTCTTCGAGGCCATCGAGCGCGAGCAGGACCGCCGCGGCAACCTCTGAGGCGGCCGCCCCGGCCCGGCGGCCGCCCGCCGGGCCGGAACCCGCCGGCCGGCGCCACCCCGCCGGGCCGGCCACCGCCGAGCCGTAGGAAGGTCTGGGAGGACAGGACGATGGCGCACTACCGGCAGCTGGGCAGCATCCCGCCCAAGCGGCACACACAGCACCGCACACCCGAAGGCGGTCTGTACTACGAGGAGTTGATGGGCGAGGAGGGGTTCTCCTCGGACTCCTCGCTGCTCTACCACCGGGGCATCCCCTCGGCCGTCGTGAACGCGGTGCCGTGGGAGCTGCCGGACCAGTCGACGGTGCCCAACCACCCGCTGCTCCCCCGCCACCTCAAGCTGCACGAGCTGTTCGCGGGCCAGGACTGGAAGTCCGCGGACGTCGTGTCCGGGCGCCGGCTCGTCCTCGGCAACGGCGACGTGCGGATCTCGTACGTCGCGGCCGGGGCGCCGAGCGAGCTGTACCGCAACGGGCTCGGCGACGAGTGCGTGTACGTGGAGTCCGGCGCCGGCACCCTGGAGTCGGTCTTCGGCACGCTGGAGGTCGGCCAGGGCGACTATGTGATCATCCCCCGGGCCACCACCCACCGCTGGCTGCCGACCGGCGACGGGCCGCTGCGCGCCTACTGCATCGAGGCGAACAGCCACATCACCCCGGTGAAGCGCTTCCTGTCCAAGTACGGCCAGCTGCTGGAGCACGCGCCGTACTGCGAGCGGGACCTGCGCGGCCCGGTCGGCCCGCTGCTCGCCGACACCGCCGCGGACGGCGACGGGGACGTCGACGTGCTGGTCAAGCACCGCGGCCCGAACGGGATCTCGGGCACCCGGTACACCGTGCCGCACCACCCGTTCGACGTGGTGGGCTGGGACGGCTGCCTCTACCCGTACGCGTTCAACGTCCGGGACTACGAGCCGATCACCGGGCGGATCCACCAGCCGCCGCCGGCCCACCAGGTGTTCGAGGGCAACGGGTTCGTGATCTGCAACTTCGTGCCCCGCAAGGTCGACTACCACCCGCTGTCGATCCCCGTCCCGTACTACCACTCCAACGTGGACAGCGACGAGGTGATGTTCTACTGCGGCGGCGACTACGCGGCCCGCAAGGGCTCGGGCATCGCCCAGGGCTCGATCTCGCTGCACCCCGGCGGCCACACCCACGGCCCGCAGCCGGGCGCCTACGAGCGGTCCATCGGGGCGGAGTTCTTCGACGAGCTCGCCGTGATGGTGGACACCTTCCGGCCGCTGGAGCTGGGCGAGGGCGGCCGGGCGAGCGAGGACTCCGGCTACGCCTGGACCTGGGCCGGTCGGGGGCCGCAGCAGTGAGCCCCACCCCGGAATCCGTCGTCCCCGAGCTGTTCCGGGGGCTGTTCGACGACGCGGCGGTGTTCCCCCCGGGGAACCTGCCGGTCGCCGAGGCCGTCCCGGCGCACCGCGCGCACCGGACCGCCTGGTACGCCGACGCGGTCGGCCCGTTCCTCTGCGGGGCGGGCCGGCTGGGCGAGCTGGCGGGCGCGGCCGACGCCGCCGCGGACGCCGCGGCGGAGGGGCCCGTACCGGTCCTCCGGGTCGGTCTGGTGCTGCCGGGGGGCAGCTCCGAACTCGGCCCGGCCCTCGCCGCCGTCGCACCGTTCGAGCTCGCCGGGGTCGAACTGACCACCCGGGACGCCCGGGAGGCGGTCGCCGCACTGGACCTGCTGCTGCCGCCGGCCGTCCCCGCCGCCGTCGAGCTGCCGCGCGAACTGCTGCGCGGCGACGGCCTCGACGAGGTGCTGGACGTGCTGGTCGACAGCCCGTACCGGGCCAAGTTCCGCACCGGGGGCGTGGTCCCCGGCGCCTTCCCGGACGAGGACGAGCTGGCCGGCTTCCTCACCGGCTGCGCCCAGCGCGGCCTGCCGTACAAGTGCACGGCCGGACTGCACCACGCCGTCCGGCACACCGACCCGGTGACCGGGTTCGAGCACCACGGCTTCCTGAACGTGCTGCTCGCGGCCGCGGAGACCGACCGGAAGGCCGCCGCCGAGGTGCTGGCGGAGCGGTCCGGCGAGGTCCTGGCCGCGTCGGTGCGAGAGCTGACCGACCGTCAGGTCACGGTGATCCGGAACTCGTTCACCGCGTTCGGCACCTGCAGCATCGCCGAACCGCTGGCCGACCTGGCCGGGCTCGGCCTGGTGGCCGCCCCGGCTGCGGCGCCGTCTCGCACCGCAGCGTCCGGCACCGCACCGCAGCCGTCGCCCCCGTCGCCCCCGCACGCACCGACCGCGTCGAGCACATCGACCACGTCGGCCGACTCCCCGTCCCAGGAGGACCGTTGACCACCCCCCGCAGCTGGCTGGCGAGCGCCCAGGACTCCCCGTTCGGCGTGCACAACCTGCCCTACGGCGTCTTCACGGCGGCCGACCGGCCGGGCCGGCGGCGGATCGGCGTCCGGATCGGGGACTTCGTCCTCGACGCCGGCGCGGCCGCCCGCGCCGCCGGCGCGCCGTCCGTCCTGCTCGACGCGGACTCGCTCAACCCGCTGCTGGGCGCGGGCCGTTCGGCCTGGACGCAGGTGCGGGCCGACCTGACGCACTGGCTCACCGACGAGTCCTTCCGGGAGGCGCTCTCGCCCGCGCTGCTGCCGCTCGCGGACGTGGAACTGCACCTGCCGTTCGAGGTCGCCGACTACGTCGACTTCTACGCCTCCGAGCACCACGCCACCAACCTGGGCCGGATCCTCCGCCCCGGCACGGAGCCGCTGACGCCGAACTGGAAGCACCTGCCGATCGGCTACCACGGCCGCTCCGGCACCGTGGTGGTCTCCGGCACGCCGGTGGTCCGCCCGCACGGGCAGCGCAAGGCGCCCTCGGACGCCGTCCCGTCCTTCGGCCCGACCCGGCGGCTGGACATCGAGGCCGAGGTCGGCTTCGTGGTCGGCGCGCCGTCGGCGCTCGGCTCGCCCGTGCCCCTGGACCGGTTCCGCGAGCACGTGTTCGGCGTCTGCCTGGTCAACGACTGGTCGGCGCGCGACATCCAGGGCTGGGAGTACGTGCCGCTCGGCCCGTTCCTCGGCAAGTCGTTCGCCACCTCCCTCTCGCCGTGGATCGTGCCGCTGGACGCCCTGGAGCACGCCCGCGTCGCCCCGCCCGTCCGGGACGTCGAGCCGCTCCCCTACCTCGACGACCGCGGCGGCGAGCCGTGGGCGCTGGACCTCGCGCTGGAGGTCCGCCTCAACGGACACACCGTCTCCCGGCCGCCGTTCGCCTCGATGTACTGGACGGCCGCGCAGCAGCTCACCCACATGACGGTCAACGGCGCCTCCCTGCGCACCGGCGACCTGTTCGCCTCGGGCACGGTCAGCGGTCCGGAGCGGGACACCCGCGGCGCGCTGATCGAGCTGACCTGGAACGGCGAGGAGCCGCTCAAGCTCGCCGACGGCACCGTCCGCACCTTCCTGGAGGACGGCGACGAGGTGGCCATCTCGGCCACCGCGCCCGGCCCGGACGGCACCCTGGTCGGCTTCGGCGAGGTCACCGGCCGCATCGTGCCGTAGGGCGCCTCCGCAAGCCGCACCACCACCCCGCCGCACCGAGGGCGGCGCCGCGACCGCCGGCGCCGCCCTCGGTGCTGTGCCGCGCCGGACGCGCGGGTACGGTACGGCGGGGGATCTTCGCCGGGTTCCACGACAGAGCGACACAGTGCCGACGACGGACGGGAGCGGGCCCGATGAGCGACGAGGTGCAGGTCTACCGGGACGGTGGCGTGGGGCGGATCGTGCTCGACCGCCCGAGGGCGCTCAACTCCCTCACCCACGGCATGGTCCTGGACTTCCTGGCGGCGCTGGAGGGCTGGGCCGACGACGACGCGGTGCAGGCCGTGGTGCTGACCGGCGCCGGGGAGCGCGGGCTCTGCGCCGGCGGGGACATCCGGACGATGCACGACGACGCCAGGACCGGCGGGGCCGGCACGCGCGCGTTCTTCCGCTCCGAGTACCGGCTCAACGCACTGATCGCCCGCTACCCGAAGCCCTACCTCGCGGTGATGGACGGCATCACCATGGGCGGCGGCGTCGGGGTCTCCGCCCACGGGGCGGTGCGGGTCGTCACCGAGCGTTCGGTGGTGGCCATGCCGGAGACCAGGATCGGCCTGGTCCCGGACGTCGGCGGCAGCCTCCTGCTGGCCCGCGCGCCGGGCGGGACGGGCACCCACCTGGGACTCACCTCGGCCACGATGGGCCCGGGCGACGCACTGCTCTGCGGGTTCGCCGACCACTTCGTCCCGTCGGCGAAGGTACCGGCCCTGCTCGCCGCGCTCGGCACCGCCGACGACCTCACCACCGTGGACGCCCTGACCGCCGTCGTGACCGCCCACGCCGAGCCGGCGCCGCCCGCCGCGCTCGCGCAGCGGCGGGCGTGGATCGACGAGTGCTACGCCGCCGACAGCGTCGAGGAGATCGTCGAACGGCTGCTCGCCTCCGGGGTCCCGGAGGCGAAGGAGGCCGCCGAACAGGTGCTCGGCAACTCGCCGACCGCCGTCAAGGTCACCCTCGCCGCGCTGCGCCGGGCCCGCACGCTGCCGTCCCTGGAGGCGGTGCTGGACCAGGAGTACCGGATCTCCTGCGCGGCGCTGGAGAGCCACGACCTGGTCGAGGGCATCCGGGCGCAGGTCGTCGACAAGGACCGCGACCCGCACTGGGACCCGGCCTCGCTCGCCGCCGTCACCGACGAGGACGTGGCCCGGTTCCTGGCGCCGCGCGAGGGCGACGAACTGGGCATGGCCTGAGGCGGGCACCGCTCGGCCGCACTCCACGGGCCCGCGGAGGTGCCCGTGGAGGGGCCCGCGCGGGGTTCCGGGCCGGAGGTCCGGCCCGGGGTCGGGCCCGTGACGACCGTCTCGCGGAGCGAGACTGGCGCGAGCCGGGCCGGGTCGGAGATCGTTGGGTGGTCAGAGCGCGCCCCGGACGGCGCGAGCAGCGGAAGAGGGAGTCAACGGCGATGACCGAGACCTACGAGACGATCCTGGTCGAGCGCAAGGGCCGGGTCGGGCTGATCACGCTCAACCGGCCGGAGGCGCTGAACGCGCTCAACACCCGGCTGATGAACGAGGTGGTGGCCGCCGCGACCGCGTTCGACCGGGACCCGGAGATCGGCTGTCTGGTGATCACCGGCTCGGAGAAGGCGTTCGCCGCCGGCGCCGACATCAAGGAGATGCAGGGCAACCGGTTCCCCGACGTCTACCTGGACGACTGGCTGGGCCCGTGGGACCGGCTCGGCGAACTGCGCAAGCCGGTGGTCGCGGCGGTCGCCGGCTTCGCCCTGGGCGGCGGCTGCGAGCTCGCGATGCTCTGCGACATCCTGCTCGCGGCGGACACCGCGAAGTTCGGCCAGCCGGAGATCAAGCTGGGCGTCATCCCCGGGATCGGCGGCTCGCAGCGGCTCACCCGGGCGGTCGGCAAGGCCAAGGCGATGGAGCTGTGCCTGACCGGTCGGATGATGGGCGCCGAGGAGGCCGAGCGGGCCGGGCTGGTGTCCCGGATCGTCCCGGCCGACCAGCTGCTGGCCGAGGCGCTGGCCACCGCCGAGAAGGTCGCGGAGATGTCCGCGCCGGCGAGCATCATGCTGAAGGAGGCGGTCAACCGCGCCTTCGAGACCACCCTCGCCGAGGGCGTCCGCTTCGAGCGCCGCCTGTTCCACGCGGCGTTCGCCACCGCCGACCAGAAGGAAGGCATGGCGGCGTTCGCCGAGAAGCGGCCGGCGTCGTTCCAGCACCGCTGAGCAGCGGCGGGGGCGGGGGCGGGGGCGGCCGAACGGTCGCCGACGGGCCGCTGACGACCGACGGCTGACGGACGGCCGACGACGGACCTCCCGATCCGCCGTCGGCCGTCCGTCCGTCAGCCCGCCGCCGCCCGCTCGTCCTCCGCACCCACCGGCACCGTGTTGAGCCGGGCGAGTCCGCTGCGGGTCGCGGCGACCACGACCCGGTCGCCCGGCTCCAGCCCCCTGGTCCGGTCGGCGTACTTCCAGTGGTAGAGCTGCGGGTTGCGGGCCAGCCGGACGGCCAGGACCCGGACGCCCCCTTCGTCCTCCAGGTCGTGCCGGTTCAGGCCGATCAGGCCGCTGCCGACCTCGGCCCGCAGCTCGGCGATCAGCAGCACGTGCCGGAAGACCGAGAGCGTGCCCAGCACCTCACGCCCCATCAGCGCGGCGGCGAAGGCCGGTGCGGAGAGGTAGGAGGTCGACCGGGACGCCGCGTTGTCCAGCGTCGCGTACACGTGATGGGCGAAGTTGTCGTCGAACATCCGCAGCACGACGCGCACGTCGGGCCGGACGGCACGCGCCTCCAGCGCCGCCTCCAGGTTGGTCGCGTCGTCGCCGCTGACCGCGACCACCGCCCGGCAGTGCTTCAGCCGGGCCCGGCGCAGCTGTTCGGCGAGCGGCCCGTCGTCGACCACCACCGGGACGCCCAGCGCGCGCACCGCGGAGATGCCGCGGGCCTGCGGGTCGCGTTCGAGTCCGACCACCGGGACGCCGAGGCCGTGCAGCCGGGCGACCACCCGGGTGCCGACGTTGCCGAGCCCGACCACGACGACGTGGTCGCGGGTGCCCGCGCCCGGGTTGCGGGGCTGGCCGCGCCGACCGGAGGCGAGCACCTCGACCATGATGGCGGTGGCGACCGGCGCGAAGGTGATGCCGCAGAAGGTGATCACCACCTGGGCGATCCGCTGCCAGGTGCCGCCGGTGCCCGTGCCGGCCGCGGCGTCGGCGGGCTGGTCCGGCTGGGCGGCGCCGGCCAGGTCGAGCAGCGAGACGTAGAGCGACCAGCCGAAGTCCCGGTTGAGGTACCAGAGCAGGCCGAAGGCGAGCAGCACGGCGGCCAGGGCGGTGATGAGCACCAGCCGGAGCCGGGCGCTGGTGAAGTAGCGCAGGGTGTCGAGCAGCCGCCAGCGCAGCCGGCGCCACCAGGCGATCCGGACCGGCGGTTCGCTCGGCAGGGTCTGCAGTGCGGCGACCCCGCCGCCGTTCCCGCCGGGGTCGCCTCCGACGGCCTGCTCGACGGCCTGCTCGACGGCCTCGGGCCCGACCTCGGGCTCGGCCTCGGGCCCGGCCCCGTCGGAGCCGCCCGTGTCAGCTTCCTCGCCCGTTTCGCCCGGAGCCGCCTCCCCCGGAGCCGCCTCCCCCGGAGCCGCCTCCTCGGGAGCCGCCTCGCCGGCTGCCTCATCCGGAGCCCGGGTCGGGCCGGTACCCCCGGGAGCCCCCGGGACCGCGGCGGCCCGGCGGGCGGCGGCACCGGAGCGGATCGGCCCGTCGTCGCCGAACTCACTGGCCAGCCGGACGAAGGAGGCCGAGTCCCCCTCCTGCTCGGGCAGCAGCCGGATCCGGCCGAGGTCCTGGCGGTCGATCCGGTCGGCGACGACGCAGATCCGGTTGGAGTCGATGTCCCCGTCGTACGCGATGTGCAGGAAGCGGTCGCCGACCTGGACGGAGTTGGGGCGGGAGAGCGCGGCGTCGGCGAAGGCGGGGGCGGCGGTGGCGGATCCGGAGAGCGCGGTGCCGTTCCTGAGCAGCCGCTCGATGTTCTCGCCGAGCCGCTGGTTGAACATCCGCAGCACGATGCGGATGTCCGGGTTGTGGCCCTGGGCGGAGAGCGCGGCGTGGATGTTCTCCTGGTCGCTGCCCTCGACCAGGGCGATGCCGCGCGCGGTCTCGACCCGGACGGCGCGCAGGGCCTCCTCGGTGACGCTGCTGTACTCGACGACGACGGCGACGCCGTCCAGCTGTTCGATCTGCGGTGCGTGGTCGCGGGTGCGGTCCGGGACGAGGACCACCACGGGCACTTCGTAGTGTTCGACGAGTTCGAGCGTGAGCCGGTGGGCGAGCGCGTTCCCGCCGCAGACGATGTAGTGCTGGCCGATCGGTTCGACCGGAGGGGTCCCCCACCCTTCAGAAGTCATATCGCCGGACGATATCGACACCAGGTGATCCTGAGATGGACAACCGGTGTCCTGGGGGATACGACCGCGACGGGGACCCGGCGGAGGTCGTCGGCAGCGGGGCCCCGGCCGCCGGGGGCGGTCGGCGCGGGGCGGTCTCCGGGGAGGGTGAACAGCGGCACGGGCCGCCGTCTCGATCGCCCGAACGGGTGTATCCGGCGGGCGCGGCGCGGCGGGTGCGGAGATCGTGAGGAACGCCGACCCGCGCGAACCGCCCGACCGTGAGAGGTACGCCCACCAGCCCCGCTCCCCAGGAGGACGCCACCGTGGTCTCCCCGATCATCACCCCCGACGGCTCCCCGGTACGGGGCCCGCTCGGACTGCTCGCCAAGGCCGCCTGGCAGGTCCTGCTGGTCGCCGGGCTCGTCTCGCTCGCCCTCGGGATCATCGTGTTCGTCTGGCCGAAGCAGACGCTGCTGGTGGTGGGCGTCCTGTTCGGCCTCTACCTGCTGGTGATCGGCATCGTCCAGCTGGTCGCCGCGTTCGGTACGCACGCCACGCCCGCGCTGCGGGTGCTGGCCTTCATCAGCGGCGCGATCTGCGTGCTGCTCGGCCTGCTCTGCTTCCGCAGCGCGGCACAGTCACTGCTCCTGCTGGCGATCTGGATCGGCATCGGCTGGCTGTTCCGGGGCATCACCCACCTCGCCGCCGTGATCTCGGACCCGGACATGCCGGCCCGGGGCTGGCAGGCCTTCGCCGGTGCGGCCAACACGCTGGCCGGCGTGCTGCTGATGGTCTGGCCGGTCGGCTCGATCGCCGCGCTGACCATCCTCGCCGGGTGCTGGCTGGTGATCCTGGGCCTGGTCGAGATCGTGACGGCGTTCCGGGTCCGGGGCACGGCGAAACGGATCCCCTCCGGCGTCTGAGGCCCCACCGCGTCCCGCCGGTCCCGCCGCGTCCCACCGCGCCGCCCGGTTCGTTCGGACGGGGCCGGGCGGGGCGCAGCGGGCCCGGCGGCTCAGTGCCAGACCGGGGCGTCCGTCCCCCAGCGCCCCGGCGGGCGCGACCAGCCCGCCGGGGCGCCCTCGTACGCGACGGGCGACAGGGCGTGGCGCAGCCGCCCGTACGGCGAGTCGGTCTCGGTGATCCACCGCGCCGGGTCGTAGGGCTCGTCGTTCGGGGGGACGCGCGGGTCGGCGGTGGGCGGGATGCCGTTCAGCAGCCAGGAGGCGGTGCCCGCCAGGGAGTAGCGCAGGTGCCGGCCGCCGGGGCGGGCGGTGCGCTGCGCGGTGAGGGCGCGCAGCACCCCGGCGGCGATCAGGTAGCCGGTGCCGTGGTCGAGGGCCTGCGCGGGCAGCACGCCGGGGCGGCCGTCGGCGCCGGCCTCGATGTCGGCGATGCCGACGCCGGCCTGGACGAGGCTGTCGAAGCCGCGCCGGCCCGACCAGGGTCCGGTCCAGCCCCAGGCGTCGAGCTGGGCGACGACGAGGCCGGGGTGTCGTGCGAGCAGTGCCCCGGGGGCGAGTCCGTGGGCGTCGAGGGAGCCGGGGCGGTAGCCGGTGACGATGGCGTCGGCGGTGGCGAGGAGCTCCTCGAAGACGGCGCGGTCGGCCGGTTCGGCGAGGTCCAGCCGGGTGGAGCGCTTGCCGAGGCCGGTGTCGGCGTGGGCGTCCTCGGCCTCGGGGAGCCGGGGTGAGTCGATCCGGAGCACGTCGGCGCCGAGCAGGGCGAGGGTGCGGGTGGCGACCGGGCCGGCGATGACCCGGGTGAGGTCGAGGACGCGGATCCCGGCGGCGGGGAGCGGAGCCGGGTCCAGGGGCCGGGGGGCGGTGTCGTCGGCGATCCGGGCCTCGGCCAGGGGCAGCTCGCTCTCCCGGGCCGGCGCGACGGCCACGGCGAGCGCCCCGGCCGCGAACGCGCGCTCCTGGACCGACGCGGCCGGCTGCTCGCGCAGGACGGCGGCGAGCCGGTCGGGCCCGGTGTCGGCGGGCAGTCCGAGTGCGGCGAGCAGCCGGTCCCGGTGGTGCGGGTAGTTGGCGTGGGTGCGGAGCCAGCCGTCGGCGGTCCGCCAGAACCCGGAGAGTGGCGCGAAGGAGACCGGGGCCCGGCCGTCGATCCGCAGGTGGCGCTCGCTGACGAAGGCGGTGGCGACGGCTCCCTGGTCGATCCGGACCTCCGGCACCGGCCCGCCCGACCGCAGGGCGGCGAGTTCGGCGGCGGCCAGGGAGCAGGCGGCGACGGTGGCGCGGGCGAGCCGGCGGACGGGGAGGCGGGAGGGCAGCACCGCGTCGGGGCCGTGGAAGGAGACCCGCTCCAGCAGTGGCGCCGGACCGTCGAGGGCGGCCCAGGCGTCGGCGGTGGGCCCGTCCCCGGCGGCCCCGGCACCGGGGCGGAGGCCTGCACCGGGTCGGAAGCCCGCGCCGGTGCCGGTTCCGGGGTCGGTGCCGGAGTCAGGACCGGGGCGGCCGGGGCCGGGGCCGGATGGTGTGCGCATCGAACGGTCTGTCATGCCCGCATTGTGCTCCCGTCGTCAGGCGGTCGCCGTGACCCCCGCCACCAGCATCAGCAGCACCGCCGAGACGACGGTCATCCGGCGGGCGGCGGCGGGGTCGGAGCCGAAGCGCCCGCCGAGCCGTCCGCTGGCGTGCGCGACCAGGCCGTAGACGACGGCGCAGGCCAGCACGTTGAGCGTGCCGAGCACGAGCACCTGGCCGCCGACCGGAAGTCCGGCGGCGGGGTCGACGAACTGCGGCACCAGGGAGAGGTAGAGCAGCAGGCCCTTGGGGTTGAGCAGCGCGGTGAGCACGGACTGGCGCAGCACGGTGGCGGTGGGCTGCGGCCGGGGTGCGGCGAGGGCGGCGCCGCCCTCGCCCCGGCGGAGCGCGATCAGCATGGTGGCGGCGAGGACCAGCAGGTAGGCGGCGCCGGTGGCGCGGAGGACGGGCAGGGCCGCGGGGACGGCGCGCAGGGCGGCGGCGAGTCCGGCGCTGGAGAGCAGGGTGTGGACGGCGTAGCCGGCGCAGACGCCGGCGACGGCGGTCAGCGCGGCGCGGCGCCCCTGGCCGAGGCCGCGGGCGGCGATGTAGAGCCAGTCGGGGCCGGGGGTGCAGACGAGCAGCAGGTCGACCCCCAGGAAGAGGAGGAGGGCGTGGGTGTCCATGGGTGGTGACCTGTCGTGTTCTGCGGGGCGGTTTCCGGTCACTGACGGTAGCCGGACACGGCTGGCACACGATGGCTACTTCATGCCCGTCCGCACCGTGTTTTGGCAGAATGTTGCGCTATGGACCGCATCGACCGCAGAATCCTCCACGAGCTCCAGCAGGACGGCCGCCTCACCAACACCGAGCTGGCCGCCAGGGTGGACCTCACCCCCTCGCCCTGCCTGCGCCGGGTCCGGCAGCTGGAGCAGGACGGCGTGATCCTCGGCTACCGCGCGCTGCTCGACGGCGCGGCGGTCGGCCGCGGCTTCCGACCGTTCGTCACGATCACGATGCGCCACGAGGACCAGGTCACGGTGGCGGAGTTCGAGCGGCGGGTGGCGGAGCTGCCGGAGGTGGTCGAGGCGCACCGGCTGTTCGGCGAGCCGGACTACCTGCTGCGGATCGCGGTGGCGGACATCGCCGCGTACGAGCGGTTCATCACCGGCGTGCTCTCCGGGCTGCCGGGGATCGCCCAGGTCAACTCCCACCTGACGATGAAGCAGGTCAAGGCCGACCGGGGCATCCCCACCGGCGCCTGAACCCCGCACACCCACGCACGGGCACGGGCACACGGCGCCGGGCGGCGACCGGCCCCGGGCGGCGCTCAGAAGGTGAACCGCAGCGACCGGACGCGGTGGTCGAAGCTGGACGGGATCAGGTCCGGCCCGCCGACCGAGCGGACCTCGGGCAGGCGGGTGAACAGCTCGCGGTAGAGCACCTTCATCTCCTGCCGGGCGAGGTGCGCGCCGAGGCAGTAGTGCGGCCCGCCGCCGCCGAAGCCGAGGTGCGGGTTGGGGCTGCGGGTGATGTCGAAGGCGTCCGGGTCGGTGAAGACGGTCTCGTCGCGGTTGGCGGAGCCGAAGTAGAGCACCGCCTTGTCCCCGGCGCGCAGCAGCGGGCCGTCCGGACCGCCGAGCCGGTGGTCGACGGCCAGGGTGCGGCGGAACTGGATGATCGGCGTGGCGTGCCGGACGATCTCGTCCACCGCGCCGCCGAGGCGGCCGTCGAGGTCGCCGAGGAGCAGGGCGCGTTGCTCCGGGTGGACGGTGAGCAGGTGGAGTCCGTGGGCGAGGGCGTTGCGGGTGGTCTCGACCCCGGCGACGAGCAGCAGGGAGAAGAAGGCCCCGAGTTCGCGGCCGGTCAGGCGGCGGCCGTCGACGTCGGCGGTGACCAGCGCGGTGACGAGGTCGTCGGCGGGACGGCGCCGGCGCTCGCGGCCGAGGTCCGCGACCATCCGCTGCATCCGGGCCAGCGCCAGCAGGCCGCGCCCGGGCATCCGGAGCCTGGCGCGCAGCGGGCGGGCCACGCCGGTGTGCTCGGAGGCGTGGTTGACCTGGTCGAGGATGGCGCGGCGGGGCTCCTCGGGGATGCCCATCATGTTGCAGATCACCTGGAAGGGGAGTTCGGCGGCGACCGAGGTGACGAAGTCCTCGGGCCGCTCCCGCTCCACCCGGTCGACCAGGTCGGTGGCGACCCGTCGGATGTCGTCCTCGACCCGGGAGATCAGCCGCGGGGTGAAGGCCCGGGAGACGATGCGGCGCAGCTGGGCGTGGCGCGGGTCGTCCAGGTTGACCATGGAGTCGCCGAACAGCATCCGGACCCAGCCCGCCGGTTCGGGGGTGGTGACGCCGGGGCCGCTGAGGAAGACGGCGGGGGTGCGGCTGGCCTCGACGACGTCGGCGTGCCGGACGAGGGCGTGGAAGCCGCGGCCGGGGCGGCGGCCGGCGGTGTCGTCGCCGAAGCGGGCCGGGGCGGGGAGGCGGCGCAGGTCCGCGAAGGCGGCGGCGCGGTCGGGGGCGGGCAGCCGCCAGAACGCGGGGTCGGCGAGATCGGCGGGGACGGCGGGGCCCGCCGGGCCGGCGTCCTCACATGCGGCATCGGCGTCGGGTGTGGCGGCGGTGCTCATGCCTGTCCTCACTGCCCCTCTCGCACCCCGTGTGTCCGGGGTCACATCGCAGGGTCACATCTAGTACGTACCGGAAGTGAAGCTGTCAAACCGTCCTGGTGGCATGACTAACGGATATTCAGGTGCAGACGTCGCAACAGGGACGCCCGCACCGTCGTGAACCGGCCACCGCAGGATCCCCGTCCACCCCACCGTTCCCGCCGCTCCCGGAGGGTGGTGGTCGCCCGAACGGCTTGCCCGGACGGACGGCGCCCGAGGTGGCCGGACGTACCGGGACGGGGGCGGAACCGGCCAATAGCGGAGGGCGCGGTACTGGCCGGGGGAGGCGGGTGCGACGATGAGTGTCATCGTGATGACCGACCGGATCCGCTCGCTGCGCGCCGTGGTCTTCGCCGCGCTCTGCGTGGCGCTGGCCGCCACGGCGCACGTCGCCATGGCCGGCGCCGGGGTCTCCCCGCCGGTACTGGCGGGCGCCTTCGGTCTCACCCTCGGCGTCACCTGGCTGCTGGCCGGGCGGCGGCGCGGGCTCGGGCTGATCAGCGTCTGGATGGTGGCCGCGCAGACCGCGCTGCACCTGACGTTCGAACAGGCCGGTGCCCTCGCCGGGGGCGGCGGGCTCGGCCGGCTGGCCGGGACCGACTGGGCCTCGCTGCTGCTCTGCAACCCGGAGGCCGCTCCGACCGGCCTCTCCCCGGACGACCTGGCCCGGATGGCCGGTCTCGACCCCGCGGTGCCGCCGGCCGCCCCGGCGGCGGCCGCCGTGCACCACGCCCACGGCTCGGTGTCCGGCGCGGGCGACCCGTCCGCGCTGGCCGGCGCCGCGGCGCCGGAGCCCGGGGTGGCGGCCCACGGGGCGGCGGCGCACGACATGGCCGCGCACGGCATGTCGCCCGGCATGATCGCCGCCCACGTGCTCGCCGCGCTGGCCTGTGCGCTGCTGCTCTGGCGCGGCGAGGCGGCGCTGGCGAGACTGTTCGAACTGCTCGGCGACCTGGGCTCGGTGCTGGCGGGGGCGCTGCTGGTGCCGCTGCTGGCGCTGTTCGGCTGTCCGGTCGGCTTCCGGCCGCCGGTCGCGCCGAGACCCGCCGGCCACCGGACCCGGCCGCCCCGCCTGGTGCTGCTGTCGCACGCCCTGGTCCGGCGCGGCCCGCCGTCCCTCGCGTCCGCCTCCTGACGCGCCCGCCGACCCTCCCGGACACCGCCGACGCCCGGGTGCGCGGTGGGCAGGTCGCCCTGCGTCGCGCCGCCGGACCCCGCGCACTCCCGAGTACCGCTACTCCCGGGTGCCGCCGGTGCCGCCGTGCCGCCAGGGCCCGGTCCGCACGTGCCGCCGCTCCGCCGTTCCGACGGGGCGGGGCGGCACGACCGGCCCACCGACGCCGAGGGTGCCGCCCGCAGCGGCGCCTCCCCTGTCTTCCCCTCAGGACCTTCCATGCCTGACTACGACGGCGCACCGGCTTCGCCCGGCGCCACCGTCCTACCGCGTCCGCCCGTCGTCCCCCTGCCCGGGACGACCCGACCCCTCCTCGTCCCGCTCCGCCGCGAGCCGGCCGAGGAGCTTCACCGACCAGTCCTCCGGGGGCCCGTCGGCCCCGTCCGCCGCCGGCGTGCCGCGCAGCCGCTCCGCCCGCTCCAGCCACTCCCGGCAGGCCGCGCAGCGCGCGACGTGCTTGTCCAGCCGGCGGTCCGGCACACCGGCCGGCTCGCCGTCGAGGCGGGCGGACAGAGCCGTACGGAGTTGCGCGCATCTCATGTGACCATCGTCCCGCACCCCCTCCGAAGTGCGACCTCCCGGGTAGGAGGCCGCCGTGGATGACGAACAGCTGACCGCGCTCGCCCTGGCCGCCCGGGAGGGCCGCTCCGCCGACGTCGAGGCGTTCGTCCGGGCCACCCAGCGGGACGTCTGGCGGTTCGTCGCCCACCTCACCGACGTACAGTCCGCCGACGACCTCGCCCAGGAGACCTTCCTCCGGGCCCTGCGCAGCCTGCCCGGGTTCGCCGGACGCTCCTCGGCCCGCACCTGGCTGCTGTCGATCGCCCGCCGGACGGTCATCGACCGCTACCGCACCGCCGCCGCCAGGCCGCGCTGCGCCGCGCTGCCGGACTGGCAGGAGGCCGCCGAGCGGCAGGGCACCCCGCCCGCCGCCGGCTTCGAGGACGGCGTGGCGCTCGGCGACCTGCTGGACCGGGTGCCCGAGCAGCGGCGGGAGGCCTTCGTGCTGACCCAGGTGGTCGGACTCAGCTACGCGGAGGCCGCCGAGGTGGCCGGCTGCCCGGTCGGCACCGTCCGCTCCCGGGTCGCCCGCGCCCGGGAGGAGCTGATAGCCCGTCTCCGGGCGGCCGAGAGCGGCGACGCACCCCAGGGAGCGTCGGCCGAGCTGGCCGCCGCCTGCTGACCCGGGCCGCACCCGGCAGAACGACCTCGCCTCCGGAGGGCGGCGTACGGCGGAACCCCCCGCCGCACGCCGCCCTCCGGCGCGTCCGCACCCCCTGCGCCCGTCCCGCACCCTCCCGCCCCGCCCGGCCCCGTCCCGCGCTGCTCCGTCCCCTCCGCTCCCCCGCACCGGCCCGGACGGCCCCTCCGCCCCTGTGCCGGCGGACAGGATCGGCCACGATCGTCATGATCCGGCCAAGTCATAAAAATCCCCCACCTGTTCGGAACTCACCCTCGTGTGCCTCCGACTGCTGTACCGGACGCCGCCGCCGAGGTGGTGTCCGGACGGCACGGGGAACGGACGGAGGATGACCCATGGCAGCGCAGCAGTCGCCCGCCACCAGCAAGGCGGGTGACGACCCGGCGCGGTCGGAGGACCGGTGGAGCCTGGTCGTGGCCGCCGGGCTGATCTCGTTCGTCGCGATGCTCGACATGAACGTCGTCAACCTCGCGCTCACCGACATCGCCGACGCCCTCGACGTCTCCTCCACCACCGCCCAGTGGGCCGTGCTCGGCTACCAGCTCCCCCTGGTGGCCCTGCTGCTGCCGGCCGGCCGGTGGCTGGACCAGGTCGGCATCCGCTCGGCGCTGCTCTTCTCGGTCGGCTGCTTCGCCCTGTGCAGCGCACTGGCCGCCGCCGCGCCGTGGGCGAGCTGGCTGATCGCCGCCCGACTGGCCCAGGGCGCCTTCGGCGCGGTGCTGTTCGTCCTGATGCCGGTCCTGGCGGCCACCGCCGTCCGGCCCGAGCTGCGCGGGCGCGCGATGAGCGTGCCCGCCACCCTCGGCCCGCTCGGCGCCGTCACCGGGCCGGTGATCGGCGGCCTGCTGCTGGACCACGTCGGCTGGCGGGCGATCTTCCTGGTCAAGCTGCCGATCTGCCTGGCCGCCTGGCTGATCACCCGGCGCGACGCCCCGCGCGGCGGGCGGCTGCGACTGCCCGACCGCGGCTCGCTGGGCGACGCCGCGCTGATCGGCTTCGCGGTGGCCGCCGTCCTGCTCGGCCTCACCCTCGCGCCGGACGCCCCGCTCTGGCTGCTGCTCCTCCTGCCCGCCGCGCCGCTGACGCTGTTCTGGCTGCGCCGGCCCGGCGGGAAGCCGGTCGCGGCCGTCCTGCGGGCCTCCCGCACCGTCGCCGTGAACGGCTCGGTGCTGGCCCTGGCCGCCGGGTTCGCCGCCAACCACTACCTGCTCGCCCAGTACCTGCGCCGCGACGACGGGGCCAGCGCCACCACGACCGCGCTCACCATGCTGGCGTTCCCGCTCGGCATGGTGGTGGCCGGCCGGTTCGGCGGGCGGCTCGCCGACCGCTGGGGCGCCCGCCCCACCGCGCTCACGGGAGCCGGCGTGACCGCCTTCGGCCTGCTCCTGCTCGTCCCGGTGGACACCGACTGGTCCTCGGCCGACATCGCCTGGCGGCTCGCACTGGCCGGAGTCGGCATGGGCCTCAACGGCGGGCCGATCCAGGCCCTGGTGATGAGCTCCGCCCCCCGGGAGCAGATGGCCACCGCCGGCTCGGCCGTCCAGCTCGCCCGCAGCCTCGGGTTCGCCCTCGGCCCGGCGCTCGGCACCGCCGCCACGCTCTACGGCGCCACCGAGGTCGCCGGCATCCGGGCCGGGCTCACCCTCGCCGGACTCGTCGCCGTCCTCGCCGTCGTCCTCCTGACCCTGCACCACCGCACCAATCGCGCCGCCGGTGCCACCGGCGGTGACAGCACCACCAGCAGCACCAGCACCAACCGGACGATCCGCAGCAGAGTGTGACTTTTCGTCACACCTCCTCCTGCGCACCACAGATCCCGACCGGAGGAAACACCCGCATGACCGACACCGTCCACGACCCGGCCTCGGCCGGCCCGAACGGCTCGGCAGAGGCGACGTCGACGGCACCCGCCGCCGACGCGCCGCGCTGCCCGTTCGGCTACGACGAACTCCCCGACCCGGTCCCGCTGTACGGGCCGGAGTACAAGGCCGACCCCTATCCGCTGTACCGGCGGATGCGCGCCGCCGGACCCGTCCACCGGGTGAAGTTCCCGAGCGGTGTGGGCGCCTGGCTGGTGACCGGCTACAAGGCCGCGCACGAGGCGCTCAACGACCCCAGGTTCGGCAAGAACCACGACCTCGGCAACGAGGAGTGGCGCCGGCTCGCCTCGATCATGCCGGAGCCCCAGCACTCGCAGCTCCAGGTGCACCTGCTCCACCAGGACCCGCCGAAGCACACCACGATGCGCCGGCTCGTCCTGGACGCCTTCTCACCGCGCCGGGTGGAGTCGCTGCGCCCGCGCATCCAGGAGCTGGCCGACGCCCTGGTCGACGAACTGCCGGAGACCGCACCGACCGGCGGCGCCGACCTGGTGGCGGGCTTCGCGGCCCACTACCCGTTCCGCGTACTGGCCGAGGTGATCGGCCTCCCGCAGGAGCTGGCCGTCCGCTTCGACCGCGACTGGGGCAAGGTGGTGCAACCGGTCGGCCCGCAGGACCCGGGCCGACCGGCGTACGAGGGCCGACTGCGCGGCCTGCAGGGCTACATCGCCGACGTGGTCGCGCACAAGCGGGCGACCTACGACCCCGCCGGGCCCGAGGTGGACCTGCTCGGTCGGCTCGTCACCGCCTGCGACGCCGGCGAGTTGAGCCCCGAGGAGCTCGACTCGATGGTGTTCCAGCTGCTGGTCGCCGGCCAGGAGCCGGTCACCAACCAGATCACCACCATGCTGATCACCCTGCTGCGCCACCCGGAGCAGCTCGACCGGCTGCGGGCCGCACTCACCGCGGAGGCCGGCGACGAAGCCGCCGATCCGCGGCTGCTCACCCGCGCCATCGAGGAACTCCTGCGCTACGACGGCGCGTTCGAACTCACCACCTGGCGCTTCTTCGCCGAGGACAGCGACCTGCACGGGACCACCGTCCCGGGCGGCGACTCGGTGATCGTCTCGCTCAACGCCGCCAACCGTGACGAGGAGCAGTTCCCGGACGCCGACGTCCTGGACTTCGACCGCTCCCCCAACGCCCACCTCTCGTTCGGCCACGGTATCCACTTCTGCCCCGGCGCAGCCCTGGCCCGGGCCGAACTCCAGATCGCCATCGGCACGTTGCTCACCCGTCTGCCCGGGCTCCGGCCGTCGGCCGCCGACGGCGAGGAGATCGACTCGCTCGCCTGGGTGCCCGCCGTCCTGGCCCGTGGGGTGAACCGGCTCCCGGTCGCCTACGACAAGCGCGCCTGACCGGTTCGTCCCAGCACCGTTCGGCATCCACCACAGCGTCCCGGCGACCGTCGCCGGGGCGTGGCTCCGCCTGCCCGAAGCCCGTACCCCGTTCCGTGGAGGACCAGCATGCCGCCCGCCGGCACCGTCACCAGCAACTCGCAGCCCAGCAACGCCCAGCCCGGCAACGAAGGCTCCGGGTACACCGCGCCGGACCCGCAGACCGTCGCCCGCATCTCCGCCGAGATCGTCGACCTGCTGCTGCCGCACCGCCGCGCCTCCGACCCGGAGATCGACACCACGCCCGACGACTTCCCGCTCCAACTGGAGCAGCTGGCGGACTTCATCACCGCCGGTGACCCGATCCTGTTCACCCTGCCCGGCTTCCCGTGCAAGTCGCCCAACCTGGCCAAGGTGCTCGGCCACCTGCCCGACGAGGGCGAGCGGCTCTCGCTCACCTTCCTCAACGGCCTCTGCGAGCAGATCGGCAAGCTCTACGAGCCCGGCGCCCAGATCCTGATCTGCTCCGACGGGCACATCTTCGGCGACCTGATCCACGTCCCCGACGACCACATCGACGAGTACTCGGACGAGCTGACCGCGATGATCGAGCGCGAGGGCCTCTCCCACCTCGCCACCTTCGACCTGCGGGCCGTCCTGGGCGACCTGCCCTTCGACGAGAAGCGCGCCCGGGTGCACGAGAAGTACGCGCCCACCAAGGAGGAGCTGCGCGAGCAGATCCTCACCGACGAGGAGACCGCCAAGCTCTACCGCGGGATCACCCGGTTCCTCACCGAGGACACCTTCGGCTTCGAGGGCACCAAGTCGGCGCTGCAGCGCGACTGCCGTGCGCGCGCCTACGGCGTCATCCAGCGCAGCCGCGCCTGGGGCGACCTGATCGCCGAGCAGCACCCCCGGTCGTTCCGGCTCTCCATCCACCCGCAGAAGGCCGGCGTGCTGAAGTTCGGCATCCGGCTGCTGGAGCACTCCGACGTGTGGATGACCCCGTGGCACTCCTCGGTGCTCCACCGCCCGGACGGCGGCTGGGAGCTGAAGCGCAGCGAGGAGGCCGAGAAGGTCGGCCGCCTGGTCGAGCGCAACGGCCGGCCCAGCCACTACGAGACCTCCTGAGGCTCGGCCGGGGCCGGCAGCGTCGCCGGCCCCGGCTCCAGGTCCGGCCTCGGAGCCGGTTCCGGGACCGCTCCCGGAACCGGCTCCCGCTTCGCGCCGGGCCCCGTCTCCCGCTTCGTCCCCGCTCCGACCAGGGGTAACGCCGCGACCGGGGCCCTGTCGTCCGGGTGCACCGGCACCGTGCCCGCGCCGGGACGGTCCGCTCCCCCGCCCGCGCGGTCCGTGCGGTCCGTCCCGCCGAATCCGTGCAGTCCGCCCGGTCCGCGGAGTCCGCCCGGTGCCGCGGCCGGAGTGCGGTGGTCGAAGGCGATCAACGGGTCGCCGGTGAGCGGGTGCTCCACCACCGCCGCCCGCACGCCGAACACCTCGGCGAGCAGCTCGGCGGTCAGCACGTCCCGCGGCGTCCCGGAAGCCACCAGGGTGCCGCGGTGCAGCACGTGCAGCCGGTCGCAGACCGAGGCCGCGGCGTTCAGGTCGTGCAGCGCGACCAGCGTGGTACGGCGCTGCTCGCGCAGCAGCGCGAGCAGTTCGACCTGGTGCCGGACGTCCAGGTGGTTGGTCGGCTCGTCCAGCACCAGGACGTCCGGCTGCTGGGCCAGCGCCCTCGCCAGCAGGACGCGCTGGCGCTCACCGCCGGAGAGCTGGGCGAACCGGCGGTGGTCCGCGTCGGCCATCCCGACCCGGTGCAGCGCCTCGTCGACCAGCCGGTGGTCCTCGGCGTCGTCCCCGGCGAACGCCTTCTTGTACGGGGTGCGGCCCATCGCCACCACCTCGCGGACGGTCAGCTCGAAGTCGCCGCCGCGCTCCTGGGGCAGGGCGCCGATGTGCCGGGCGGACTGCGCCGGGGTCAGCCCGGACAGCTCCCGCCCCGCGAGCAGCACCCGCCCCGCGCTCGGCTTCAGGTGCCGGTAGACGGTGCGCAGCAGACTGGACTTGCCACTGCCGTTGGGACCGACCAGGCCGGCGATCTCGCCCTCCTTGGCGACCAGGTGGACGCCGGAGACCACCGTCCGCCCCGCCAGGGTGACGCTCAGGTCCTCGACCGCGATTCTCAATTCCGCTCCAGTCGTCGGTCCAGCAGGTAGAGCAGGGTGGGCGCGCCGAGCAGGGCGGTGACCACGCCGATCGGCACCTCCTGGCCGTCCAGCGCGGTCCGGGCGAGGAGGTCCACGACGACCAGCAGCACCGCGCCGGTGAGCGCGGAGAGCGGCAGCAGCCGTCGGTGGTCGCCGCCGAGCAGGAGGCGGCAGACGTGCGGGACCATCAGACCGACGAAGCCGATCGCGCCGGAGACCGCGACCAGGACACCGGTGAGGACGCTGGTGACGGCGAAGATCTCGCGGCGCAGCCGGACCACGTCGACCCCGAGGCCGGCCGCGGTCTCGTCACCCATCAGCAACGCGTTGAGCCCCCGGGCGCGGCCCTGGAGCAGGGCCAGCCCGAGGGCCACGGCGATCGCGGGGACGGCGAGTTGTCCCCAGGTGGCGCCGCCCAGACTGCCCATCAGCCAGAACAGCACGCCCCGGGTCTGCTGCTCGTCGCCGGTCTGCAGCACCAGGTAGCTGGTGAGGCCGGTCAGGAACTGGCCGATGCCGATGCCGGCCAGCACCAGGCGCAGCGGGGAGAACCCCCCACCGCGCCTGGCCAGCAGCCAGACCAGGGAGAACGCCCCGAGCGCGCCGAGGAAGGCGGCCAGCGAGACGGTGAGACCGGCCACACCGCCGAGGTTCATCTCCAGGCCCAGGCCGGTGCCGAGGACGATCACCGCGACGGCGCCGAGGGAGGCGCCGGAGGAGATGCCCAGCAGGTACGGGTCGGCGAGCGGGTTGCGGACCAGTGCCTGCACGGCCGTGCCGACCAGGCCGAGGCCCGCTCCGACCATCGCCGCCAACAGGGCCCGGGGGACGCGCAGTTGCCAGACGATGAGGTCGCGGGTGCCGGGCGCGGGGCTCTGCCCGGTGAGCCGGCGGCCGACCACGGACCAGACCTCGCCGGGCGGGATGTCCACCGAGCCGAGCGAGACGGCGGCGGTCAGCGCGACGACGAGGGCGGCGGTGAGGAGCGCGGCCAGCGGCCCGGCGCGCAGCGTACGGCCGCTGCTGCGCCGGGCGGCGACGGTGGCCGAGACCACGGCCTACTGCCCGTTCTTGACGAGCGTCGGGTGGATGGTGGCGGCGATCCGCCGGACGGTGTCGGCGTTGCGCACCCCGGCGATGGTGGTGGTCTCGGAACCGATCCGCAGGAAGTGGCCCTGCTGGACGGCCTTCAGGCCCTGGGTGGCCGGGAAGCCCTTCAGGTAGGCCTCGGCCTCGTCGAAGGCCTTCCGGTTGGCTTCCTCGCTGCCGCGGTTGCGCACGGCGAGCTGGATCCAGTCCGGGTTCTTGGCCACCACGTCCTCCCAGGAGACCGGCCGGAAGTCGGCGTCACAGTCGGCGAACACGTTGCGCGCGCCCGCCAGGGTGATCACCGCGTTGGCGACCTGCTTGTTGCAGACGGCCATCGGTTGCTTTGTACCGGCATCGAAGTCGAAGAGGAAGTAGCCGGGCCGTTCGCTTTCGGCAATCGAGGCGGTGGCGGTGCGCACCTCGCCGATCTGCTTCTCCATCCCGGCGACCAGTTCCTCGGCGCGGGCGGCGGTCCCGGTGACCGCGCCGAGCCGGCGGACGTCGTTCTCGACCTCGGCGAGGTCGGTGCGCGGGCCCTTGGCGGCGGCGGGGCCGCCGGCACAGGCGGTGGAGAGCAGCAGGACGTGCTGGATGCCGACGGCCTTGAGCTCCTCCTCGGTGGGCCCGGCGCCGGCCGCGCCCATCATCGGCATCGGTCCGAAGGTGTCCACGTAGAGGTCGGCGCCGGAGCCGAGCAGCTTCTCCTTGGGGATCAGGGTGTCGCCGAGCACCGGGACCTTGGCGCCCTGCTCGGCGACGTCGGCCGGCAGGCTGCCCTTGCCGGGCGGGAAGCCGGTGCCGATGACCCGGTCGCCCGCGCCGAGCTGGAGCAGCATCTCAAGGCCGGCCGCGTCGGTGGTGACGATCTTCTTCGGGGCCTGCTTGACCGTGGTCTCCTTGCCCGCGCAGTCGGCGACCTTGACCGGGAACGCGCCGGCGGCGGTCGCCTGTCCGCCACCGCCGCCGTTCGAACCGTCGCTGCTTCCCCCGCCGTCACTCGAACAGCCGGTGGCGAACAGGGCAACGGCGGCCGCGATACCGCAGAACACGCGAGGGCGCATCAGAACTCTCCTGGTCAATGGTCGTGCTCGGGCCCGTCCTACGAACCCGGACCAGGTAGTCGGCCGTGGTGCGCGGTCGGTTCCCGCGAGTTTGCCCGAATGGCCGTCCTCCGATGCGCCTCGGGCATGTCGGCGGAGTCGCGCGGCCCCGGCGGGACCTTGCCGACACGCCCTAGGCTGACGCGGTGACCTCCTGCTCCGCCCCGCGCGCCTTCGCGCGCCCCCTTCCCCGCCGGCGGGGGAGGCGGGCGCGGTGCGCGGACGGGCAGCACGGGGCGGGCGGTACGGCGGCGGGCGGTGTGCACGGGTGGGCGGCACGGGGACGAGAGGTGCACTGATGGGCGGCACGGGAACGGACGGCACGGTGACGGGTGGCACGGTGGCGGGCGGCGGGACGACGGGTGACGGGACGACGGGTGGCGTGCTCACGGGTGACGGGATGACGGGCCGTGTGCACCCGCTCGACGACCTCGGCCTGGCCGTCCCGCTCGGACCGGCCCCGGTCCGGCGGGTGGTGTCGCTGGTCCCCTCGCTCACCGAGGCGCTCGCCGCCACCGCACCCGGTCTGCTGGTCGGCGCCACCGACTGGTGCAGCCACCCGGCCGACCTGGCCGTCCCCCGGATCGGCGGCACCAAGAACCCCGACGTGGCCCGGATCGTCGCACTCGCCCCCGACCTGGTGCTGGCCAACGACGAGGAGAACCGCCGCCCCGACCTGGACGCCCTGCGCGCCGCCGGCCTACCCGTCTGGGTCACCGACATCCGGACCCTCGACCAGGCGCTCCACTCGCTGCACCGGCTGCTGACCCTCGGGTGCGGCCTGCCCCGTCCGGCCTGGCTGGACGCGGCCGGGTCCGCCTGGGCGGCGGTCCGGCCGCCGTCCGGGCCGCCCCGACGGGCCGTCGTGCCGATCTGGCGCCGCCCCTGGATGGTGCTCGGCCGCGACACCTTCGCCGGTGACCTGCTCGGCCGCCTGGGCGTCCGGCTCCTGCACGCCGACCACCCCGACCGGTACCCGGCCGTCCCGCTGCCCGACCTGCTCGCCGCCGGGCCGGAGCTGGCGGTCCTCCCGGACGAGCCCTACCGCTTCACCGCCGACGACGGCCCGGAGGCGTTCCCCGGCGTCCCCGCCGCCCTGGTGAGCGGTCGCCACCTCACCTGGTACGGACCGTCGCTGGTCGAGGCACCGGCGGTGCTGGCCGACCAACTGGCAAGGACACTGCGGCAGTAGCGGGCCGGACGGGCGGCCTGACGGCGAACGGGCGACGGAAGGCTACGGGTGCGAACGGGCGGTTGCCCGGGCGCCCGCCGGGGTGCCCACCCCTGTCGTGGGTCCGGTGATCGGCCGTCGTACGATGTCGGCCTCTCATCGGGTCGGCCGATGACATACGGGGGGACGACGCACGTGAGTGCAGTACGCGTGAGTGCCGTGCGCAGAACAGGTTCGCGGAGGGTGCTGGTGGCCGTGTCGGCCGCAGCCGTGTCCACCGCGCTCCTGGCCGGGTGCGGCACCAAGAAGGCGGACGAACAGGCCGGGGGCACACCCACGCCACTGTCGGTCGCGGCCACCACGGACACCTCGCCCTCCGCGACGCCGGTGCCCACCCCGAGCGCGTCGCCCAGCGCCACGCCGAGCACCTCCCCGACCGCCACCGCGACGCCGAGCGCGAGCACCAGCACCTCGCCGCACGGTACGGCGAGCAAGTCGGCGAAGCCGAGCCAGAGTTCCGCACCCGCGAAGAGCACCGGCCCGACCGCCGACACCGCCAAGCCCGGCACCGCCAAGCCCGCCGAGACCGCGCCCGCCCAGCCGGCCCCGCCCGCACCGGCCCCCGCAGCGCCGCCCGCAGGAGCCGCCGTCGCCGCCGCACCCGCGCCCACCGCGAAGCCCGGCCCCGTCGCACCCCCGCCGCCGCCTGCGCCCGCGACCCCGCACGTCCCGCCCCTGCAGAGCGGCTGCACGCCGACCAAGCCGCAGCCCGACGAGCCCAAGGAAGCCGTCTCCGCAGCGCTCACCACCGCCGCCGGAACGCCCCGGACGCTGTTCCTCAGCAGCGGCGGCACCGACAAGCTCCCGGCCCTCCCGGTCAACCTGGTGAAGGCCGTCGCCTGGCAGGAGAGCGGCTGGCAGTCCGGCATCCTCGCCTGCGACGGCGGCATCGGCACCATGCAGATCATGCCCGCCACCGTGAGCTGGATGAACGGCAAGTTCGGCACCACCTCGGACCCGAAGACGCTGAACGGGAACGTGCAGCTCGGCACCCAGTTGCTGGACTGGCTGATCGCCTACTACGGCGACTCCTCGTTCGGCGGGAAGTACGACCTCTCCCCCGACCCCGCCACCGGCAAGACCCCGCTGCTCGACCTGGTCATCGCCGCCTACAACGCGGGCGCCGGAAACGTCCACTACAACAGCGTCACCGACCCGGCCACCGGCACGACCACCGGCAGCCTGGTCATCCCCAACCCCGGCTACGTCGCCAACGTGAAGGCGCTGATGGCGAGCCAGCCCTGGAACAAGGCCGGCTGACCCGCCCCGCAGCAGCACCGGCTTCCCGGCCGGGAAGCGGGAGGGGCCCGGTGGATGCGGTTCACACCGCATCCACCGGGCCCCTCCGCTCATCCGGTCAGGCGCGCGCCGCCGTGACGGCGGTGCCCAGCGCCTCCTTGATACGCGGTCCGAGGCGGGCGAAGCCCAGCTCCTTCATCGCGGCCCGGAGCAGCTCCTCGTCACTCCGCTCGACACCGTCCCCGTCGATCCAGCGCACGATCGAGAGCAGCTCCTCGGCGGAGTAGGCGGTCACCGGGCGACCGGGCGTGAACTCCGGCTTCTCCGGCCGCGCCGCCGGAACCGTGGTGGCCGCCTCGGGCGCAGGCACCTCGGCCGCAGCTTCCTCGACCGCAGGCACCTCGGCCGCAGCTTCCTCGATGGCGGGCGCCTCGGGCTCGACGTCACTCACGACGTCCGCCACCGCGACCGGCTCAGCGTCGGTCTCAGGCTCGGCCTCTTCGGTCACGGCCGCCTCGACCGACGACTCGACCTCGACCACCGGCTCCGGCCCGGCGTCGACGACCGGCACCTCAGCCACCGGCTCGGTCTCAGTCCCGGGCTCGGTCTCTTCAGTCACGGCCGCCTCGGGGTCAGCCACCGTGGCGTCTTCCTCGACCGGAGCCTCGGCAACAGGCTCAGCCGCCTCGACGGCCGAAGGCTCGTCCGCCACGGCGACGACCTCCTCGACCGAAGCCTCAACCACAGGCACGACCGACTCGACAACCGCGACCTCAGCCACGGCCACGGCCTCGACAGCCGAAGCCTCAGCCACAACAAGCTCAGCCGCCTCGACGACCTCGACCTCGGCCACGGTCACGGCCTCGACGGCCGAAGGCTCGTCCGCCACCGCGACGACCTCCTCGACCGAAGCCTCAACCACAGGCTCCACCGACTCGACAACCGCGACCTCGACCTCGGCCACGGCCTCGACAGCCGAAGCCTCAGCCACAACAAGCTCAGCCGCCTCGACGACCTCGACCTCGGCCACGGCGGCCGAAGGCTCCTCCGCCACCGCGACGACCTCCTCGACCGAAGCCTCAACCACAGGCTCCACCGACTCGACAACCGCGACCTCGACCTCAACCTCGGCCACGGCCTCGACAGCCGAAGCCTCAGCCACAACAAGCTCAGCCGCCTCGACGACCTCGACCTCGGCCTCGACGGCCGAAGGCTCCTCCGCCACCGCGACGACCTCCTCGACCGAAGCCTCAACCACAGGCACGACCGACTCGACGGCCGGAGACTCCTCGGCAACCACCACCTCGGTGACTGCCTCCTCCGGCTCGACCGCAGCCTCGGCCTCGACCGGCGCGGCGGGCTTGGTTCCCACCAGGTCGTCGGCGGCGGGAGACGGAGCCGGGAGGGTGACGACGAGCGGCTTCTCCTCGGCTACCGCGCCGTCAGCCTCCTCGGCCTCCAGGACCTCGGCCTTGTCGTCCTCGGCTTCGAGGGCCTCGGCCTTCCGGTCCTCGGTGTCCTCAGTATCGTCGGCGGCGTCGGCGTCCGTGCTGGCGTCGGCGTCCGTGCTGGCGTCGGTCTCGACGGCGTCGGCAGCAACCGGGGCGACGGCCTCGGCCTCGACCTCGACCGAGGCCTCGGTGCCGGTCGCCTCGTCGGTCGCCTCGTCGTCGGCCGGGGCCTCCGGCTCGCCGCTCCCCGCGAGGCCGTCGCGCTGGCCGCCGGCCAGGGCCTGGCGGGCGGAGTAGGCGGCCTCGGCGGCGCGGCGGTCGGCGCGGGCGGCCGTCAGCTCGGCGAGGAGGTCGGCGAGGCCGGCGTCCTCCAGGGTGGCGCGCAGGGTGCGGATGGTGGGGAGGCGGTAGAGGGTGCCCTCGTCCGCGGCAAGGCGGTCGACCAGGTCGACGAGGTCCGGGAAGGACAGCGCGTCGAGGTCGTGTCCGGGCAGCAGCCGGGCGAGGTCGCGCAGGCCGGCGCCGATGGCTTCGAAGGCCTGGGCGGTGCGGTGCACCAGCGCGCCGTCGGCCGGCGGGACGGGCAGGGTGCCGGCGGGTGCGAGGGCGGCCCAGGCGCGGCGTTCGACCTCGGCCGACGCAAGGGCCTCGTGGAGGTCCTGCGGGCGGGGGCGGCCGGGGGTGGCGGCGAGGGCGGCGGCCTGCTTGCGCAGCGAGCGGGCGCGCAGCCAGGAGAGCTTGACGCCCCGCTCGCGGCGCCAGGACCGGTCGGCGGTGGCGGCGGCGAGGGTGCCGAGGTCGGCGTCGTAGGCGGCGCCGGTGAGGATGGTCGACGTGCGGTGGACGAGTTGCAGCATCTCGACCAGGACGGCGGTCTTGCCGACGGTGTCCGGCGCGTCGAGCTTCACGTCCTCGGCGAGCGCGGTGACGTCCTCCCAGGTCTGCTGGAGGTCGTGGCCGCGCAGTTCGGCGAGGACGGTCGAGGCGGCGCGGGCGTCCTCGGGGCTGGCGACGGTGTCGACGGCCGCGTACCAGGCGTGGGTGTCGGCGGTGAGGGTGAAGGCACCGAGTTCGGCGTACCGGCCGAGCTCTTCCCGCAGGTCGGTGTCGGCGGTGACCGCCTGGCCGCGGGTCTGCTCCAGGTGGTCCTTGGCGTCTGCGGCGTCGGCTGCGTCGGCGTTGCGCGAGTGAAGCACTGTCATGTGAGGTCCGGTTCTGGGCGACTGCGGCGGGGCTGGCGGCGAGGGGGTCGGCTGCCCGGGTGCGCGAGGGGCTCCGGCGGGTGGGGCCCCGGGGTGCGCGGTCGGGCTTCCGGTTGTGGAGGCCAAGAATACGGGTGCCCGTTCGAGCCTTGCACGCACCCACCGCCCCTCGGTCGGGTGTGGCGTGCCACACCGCTCGCCTGGCCGCTACCCGGGAGGGCCGGGCGGGTGGTCGGGCCTTCGGCCGGGCGGGTGGTCCGACGGCGGGTCGGGCGGGCCGGGGTGCCGTCGGAGTCGTTCCGGGGGCACCGTGCGGAGCCGTCTCCCGAGCGGTGGGCGGTACCCGGCGCGGCCGAGGGCGGCGAGGTCCACCGGCGCGAGGTAGTCGGAGAGCGCGGTCCGGTGCCACCACGCGCCGGTTTCCCGGAGTTCGCGCCAATCGGTGAACCGGTAGAGGTGGAGGGTCGCCCGGACGTGGGTCGGCGGGGCGTCCGGGAAGGGGTTGTGGCGCAGCAGGCGGAGAGTGTCCGGGTCGTTGACCAGCAGCCGGGCGACGAACGGCAGGAACCAGGGCCGGGCGTACGCGGGTGAGATGCCGGCGAACCACATCAGCCAGTCGAGCCGCAGGTGGTAGGGGGCGTACTGGCGCGGGAGGCGGCGCACGTCGCCGGGTTTGCCCTTGAAGCCGTACTCCTTCCACACGGTGCCCGGGGTGACCGCCGGTTCGTCGGTTCCCTCGACGACGACTTCCTGACGGAGCCGGTTGACGCTGCCGAAGGCCCCGTAGGTGTTGACGAGGTGGAGGCGGTTGAAGGAGCGGTTCATCACCTGGCGGCGGGAGAGCATGTTCCGGACCGGCCAGTAGCTGAGGACGAGGACGGCGGCGGTCAGCGCCAGGACCACGGCCTCGTACCAGGCGGGCGTGGTTCCGTACGTACGGTCGTGGACCGGCAGGCCGAGGCGGGCGGGTTCGACGGCGGCGAGGGCGAGGGCGATGGTGAGCCAGTTGAGCCAGGCGAAGTTGCCGGAGGCGACCAGCCAGAGCTGGGTGGCGACCACGGCGCAGGCCGCGTAGCCGGCGACGGGCTGCGGGAGGAGGAGGCAGACGGGGACGGCGAGCTGGGTGACGTGGTTGGCCGCCGCCTCGACGCGGTGCAGCGGGTCGGGCAGGTGGTGGAAGAACCAGCTGAGCGGGCCCGGCATGGGCTGGGTCTCGTGGTGGTAGCGGAGGCAGGCGAGCTGCCGCCAGCAGCTGTCGCCGCGCAGCTTGATCAGCCCGGCGCCGAACTCGACCCGGAAGACCAGCCAGCGCATCAGCCAGAGCACGGGGGCGGGCGGGGCGGTGTCCTCGTTGCCGAGGAAGGCGGCGAGGAATCCGGCCTCCAGCAGCAGCGACTCCCAGCCGAAGGAGTACCAGGTCTGTCCGACGTTGACGATCGAGAGGTAGAGGGCCCAGAGCGCCGCCCAGCAGAGGACCGACCCCCAGAGCGGGACGGCGTCGCCGAGTCCGCCGGCGAGGGCGGCCGAGAGCGCGGCGCCGGTCCAGGCGACGGCGGCGAAGAAGCGGTCGCTGTAGTGGAGGTGGAAGAGGCCGGGTGACTGCCGGAACGGGACCCGGGCGGTGAAGCGGGGCACGGGCAGCATGCCGCCGGCGCCGATCAGGGCGCGGAACTGGAGGGCGGCGGCGAGGAATCCGGTCAGGTAGAGGACGGCCAGCAGCCGTTGCACGAGCAGTCTGCTGAGCCAGTACTCGGGGGCGGCGAACCACTGCATGCGGCCCATGCCTACCACCGGGTCACGCCGTGCGGGGTGCGGGTGCGGGAGCGGCCGTGGGCGGTTCACCCGGGCGGGTCCACACCGCCCGCTCACTCGGCCGGCTGACTCCGCCCGCTCATGCCGACCGTCCACCCCGACTGTTCACCCGGCGGTTCACCGGGGGAACGGACGGCCGGGCCCGGGGCGCCGCCGGCCGGGCCCACCCGCCCGCCGGCCGACCGACCGACCGCGGACAGCACCGTGGCGGGGAGCCTCTCCTCGGGGGTGAGAGGCGCCCCGCCACGGTGGTGCGCAACGCGGTGGTGCGGAACACGGTCGTGGTGCGCGACACGGGGGTGGTGCGGAAGCGGTGTCAGCCCGGGAGGACGAGCCCGGTCCCGCCGGCGCCGAGGCCCGGACGGCCCGCGGGGGCGGTGCCGTTCTGCTGGAGCCGGTCGACCAGGAGCGCGGCGAGCGTGCCCAGTTCCTCCTCCGTGCGGGACTGCGCGGTGACGTCCATGCCGACGGTGAGCACACCGTTGACCTGGCCGGTCCGGGCGGTGCGCAGCGGGGTGCAGGTGAAGCTGAAGATCTGCTGGATCCGCTGGGCCTCGGGGCGGCTGGACTGGATGCGGACGTCGTTGAGGACGGTGGTGCGGCCGGTGTGGTAGGCCTCGGACACCGCCTGCTGGAGGCCGGCGATGCCGAGCTGGGGGTAGGCCTGGCCAACCGTGCCGTACGCCGCGGGGGCGCCGAAGATGTCGGCGTGCTGGGCGTTGGCGTAGCGGATCTCCTGGCCGGGACCGTCGGTGAGCATGATCGGGAAGGGCGAGCCGTCGAAGGCCGCGAACATCTCCTGCTGCTGGGCGAGCAGGTTGTCGCGCAGCCGGATCTCGGAGAGCAGGGCCTCGGCGAGGTGCTGGATGTCGCGCAGTCGTTCGCGGCCCCACTGGCGGGGTTCGCGGTCGAGCACGCAGACGGTGCCGATGACGGTGTTGGTGTCGTCGACGAGCGGGGCGCCGAGGTAGGCGCGCACGCCCAGCTCGTCGACGACCGGGTTACCGGCGAACCGGGGGTAGGCGAGGATGTCGTCGAGGGCGAGCGGGGAGCGCTGGGCGACGACGTGCGGGCAGAAGCCGTGGCTCAGCGGCATCTCGCGGGTCGGGAGGTCGAAGGCGATGCCGCGGTCCGCCCAGGAGGAGCCTCCGTCGGTGGCGAGATCGGCCGAGTTTGGCGGAATGTAGAGCCCCCGGAACATCTGGCGCTCGTCGTTGATGAAGTTGACCATCGCGATGGGGGCGCGGGTGATGCTGGCGGCCAGGTGGGCGAAGCGGTCGAAGGCCTCGTCCGCGGTCGGTTCGTTGAGACCCAGGCTGCGCAGCCTGCGGGTCCGTTCGGATTCCCCGGCGGCACCCGGGAACTGGCCTTGAGTGCTCATCACATCAGTCATGGCGCACATGTAATCAGACATGCGGCGCCTTCCGCGCTCCCAGCCCTCCACATCCGGCTTGCCGCTGCTCAGTCAAAGCCGCATGTGGGCGACGCCCGGTCCACTCCGCGTCCGACCGGGGAAAGTGGGGTCGATCATCTCCCCCTCCTGAGGCCGCCTCAATCCCCGGCCGTCCTTGGACGATCCGGATCTCGCCAATCGAAGATCCACTATGGAGCACTCCCAAGCCACATATGACAATGAGCCCTGCCGAAAACGGTGGTTCCTTCGGGCAGCGTTGGACATCGCCGATACTCCGCGCGCACCGGCTGCAATGGGGCAACCGGCCGCCACCCCACCACCCCCACACCTGGGCGACCGGAGCGGATCGGCTGCACGGACGGAGGCACGACCACCAGACGATCCGAGAGGACCCCGGCATGGCGATGGATTACTTCACCGACGAGCGACACGAATGCCTCCGAGCGGAGGTAAGGGAGTTCGCGGAGAAGGAGATACGCCCGCAGGTGGCCAGAATGGAAGCCGACCGCCGGGTCGAGTTCGAGCTCTCCCGGGAGATCGCCCGCCGTGGCTGGATCGGGGTCACCATCCCCCGCGAGTTCGGCGGACTGGGCCTCGGACACCTCGCGAAGACCGTGATCGTCGAGGAGCTGTCCCGGGTCAGCGGGGCGATGGGCGCGATGGCCCAGGCCTCGCAGCTCGGCGTCGCCAAGGTCATCCACTTCGGCAACGACGTGCAACGGCGGCACTGGCTGCCGAAGTTCGCCTCCGGGGAGTCGCTGCCCACCATCGCCGTCACCGAGCCGGAGTCCGGCGGCCACGTCCTCGGCATGACCGGCACCGCCCGGCGCGAGGGCGACGAGTACGTGCTCGACGGCCGGAAGTGGTTCGTCGGCAACTCGCACATCGGCGACGTGCACGGCGTGGTGTTCCGGACCGGCAAGGGCAGCCGGGGGCTCTCCGCCTTCCTGGTGGAGAGCGACCGCCCCGGCTTCCGCACCGGCACGCTCGGCTCGCAGAGCGGCCTGCACGGCTTCAGCTTCGGCGAGATCGTCTTCGAGGGCTGCCGGATCCCGGTGGCCAACCGGCTCGGCCGGGAGAGCCAGGGCCTGGACGTCGCGTACTCCTCCTCCACCCTGTACGGACGGCTGAACCTCGCGGCCGTGGCGCTCGGCATCCACGTGGCGATCGTCGAGGACACCGTGCGGTTCGCGGAAGGACGGATGCTCTACGGCAAGCCGCTCTCCCAGCTGCCCAACATCGCGCTGAAGCTGGGCGAGATGCAGTCCCGGCTGATGACCGCCAAGCTCGCCGCCTACCACGCCTCGCACCTGCTGGACCACGGCAAGGCGTGCGACGCGGAGCTGATGAACGCCAAGCTGATCAACACCGAGTACGCACTGGACTCGGCCCGCAACGCGATGGAGATCCACGCCGCCCGCGGTCTGCAGACGGAGTTCCACATCGAGCGCTACCTGCGCGACGCCACCCACGTCTACCCGCCGGCCGGCACCTCCGACATCCAGCGGCTGCGGCTCGGCCAGGTGGCCTCGGGCACCTACGGGAAGCAGTGGTCCGCCGAACTGGCCGGCCTGGCCAGCTGGGCGTGGACCGAACTGGCCCAGCGGGAGGCGGAGGCCGAGACGGCGGCGGGAGTGGGCGCGGTGTTCCGGATGCCACTGGCCGGCTGAGCCGGCCCGTCGCCCGGTCGCCCCCGGTCCCCCTCGGGGGCGCCCCCGGTCGCCCCCGAGGGGCGGTCCCACCAGGGGTCCTCTCCCGCCGGGCCCGCGCGGCCGGACGAACCGTTCCCCCGACCCCGCCCCGCTTGACCTGTCCCTGACGGCTTTCCGGTGGCCGCACCCCGGCCGCCGGAAAGCCGTCAGGCGTTTTCCGGAACTCCGCTGACCAGCGACGTTCCCTGGTCGAACGACACCCGCGGCGACGGATGACCCGGTCACCGGCCGTTCACATATCGTCAGTTGATGTTGCAGGGAGGGCACCTGGGGCTGGTAGCGTGCCTGCAGTCGGCGGCCGTGCTGCACTCGCCCGGACGGTGACGCAGCGTCATCCCCTCCGGGAGCCGCCGGCCGTGGCGCCCCCGAAGCCCCGGCCGGTACCGCACACGGGCGACCCCGCCGTTCGGCCCTGCTACAAGGAATCAGATGCCAGGCATATCGGCCCCCCGCACGGGCCACCGCGCCGGCCGGTCCGGCTCCCTCCGCAGCTCGCTCCTCGCGCTCGCGCTGGTCCCCTGCCTCGGCCTCGCCGCCGCCTGGGGCTACGCCGCCTACCTGCTGCGCGACTCCGGGGAGCGCACCGCGCTCTACGCCGGAAGCACCGCCGTCGCCGCCGTCCTGCTCTGGAGCCTGGTCCGCGGGGTCCGCGTCGCGCGCACCCTGTCGGCCCGGCTCTCCGGCCTGCGCGCCGACACCCTCGCGATCGCCCAGCACGAGATCCCGCAGGTGGTCGGCCGGCTCCAGTCCGGCGAGTCCGTCCCGGCCCCGCCCGCCTGGGCACCCGCCCGGCGGGTCGGCGACGAGGTGCAGCAGACCGCCGACGGCCTCGCCGCCGTCCGCCAGGCCGCCGTCGCCGCCATCATCCACCAGGCCCAGGGGCGCGAGGGGACGAAGAAGGTCTTCCTCAACATCGCCCGGCGCACCCAGATCCTGATCCACCGGCAGATCAGCATGCTCGACGCGCTGGAGCGCGAGCACGAGGAACCCGAGCTGCTGCGCGAGCTGTTCGCCGTCGACCACCTCGCCACCCGGATGCGGCGCAACGCCGAGAACCTGGTCATCCTCGGCGGCGCCCTCCCGGCCCGCCGCTGGCGCAACGCCGTCCCCATGGTCAACGTGCTGCGCAGCGCCGTCTCCGAGACCGAGAACTACGCGCGCGTCGTCGTCCAGGGCGTGCCCCGCTCCTCGCTCAGCGGCCAGGCCGTCGCCGACGTGATCCACCTCGTCGCCGAACTGATCGAGAACGGCACCACCTTCTCCCCGCCCTACACCCAGGTGCAGGTCTCCGCGCAGGAGGTCCCGAAGGGCCTGGCCGTCGAGGTCGAGGACCGCGGGCTCGGCATGACCGGGGACGAGTACGACCGCCTCAACGACTACCTGGCCAACCCGCCCGAACTGGACGTCTCCGCGCTCGGCGACGACCTGCGGCTCGGCCTCTTCGTGGTCGCCCGGCTGGCCGCCCGGCACGCCATCCAGGTCACCCTGCGCCCCTCCCCGTACGGCGGGACGCGGGCCGTGGTGCTGGTCCCGGCGGTCCTGCTGGAGCAGGCCGAGCAGGCCGCCTCCGTGCCCGGCCTGCCGGCCGGCGCCCGGGTCACCCGGACGCCCGTGCCCGACCCCCTGCCGGGTGCGGACGCGGACCTCGGCGAGATCGACGAGGAGCTGTCGGGCGCGCTGGCCGGTGTGCTCGGCGGACTGCTGGGCACGCCGACGACGGGGCCCCGCGGCTCCGGTACGGCCGGCGGTGCGGGCTCCACCGGTGCGGGCCCCGCGGCTCCGGCGGCCGAGGACCTCGGGACCACCGCCCCCGGCCAGGACTTCGCGGCTCCGGCCTTCACCGGTCCGGCCGCCACCTCTCCGGCACTGACGGGCGGGCCGGTGCGGCGCGAGGTCGCGCCCCCGGACGGTACGCCCCCGGGAGGGATCCCCGGTGTCGGGGCGTCCGACGGCGGGAACGGCCCGGCGATCGACGAGCTGCTCGCGCGCTACCCCATGGGCGGCGCACGGGGCGAGGACGGCTCCGCGGTCAACGGCGGCCTGGCCGTCGGCGCGGAGATCCCCGGGCTGCCGGGCGCGGTGGTGGTACCGCGGCCCGTCCTGCCCCGGCCCTACGACGAGCAGTCCGGCGAAGCGGTGGACCCGCCCGCCGGGCGGTGGGCGGACGGATCCGCGGAGACGCCGGGCACCGGCGGGGCCGACGGCGGCGGCGGTGACACGCTTGCGGCCGGGACGCCCGCACCCACGCACGAGCGCGCCGGGGAGGCCGCCTTGGACCACCGCCCCGACGGCGAGCTCCGCACCCCCCGCGTCCTGCCCCAGCGGGTCCGCAACGCCAGCCTCGCCGAGCAGTTGCGGGAGGCCCACGCCCCCGGCGCGCTGCTCCCGCCGGCCGCCCGCCCGGGCGCCACGGCGGCAGGCACCGGCACCGGCACCGCCCCCGGCACGGCGGCCCCGGGCGCCGCCAACCCGTACGGCCGGCCCGGCCCGGCCGCCGACGACCTCGCGCCACAGCGCTCGCGCGCCACCATGGCCGCCATCCAGCGCGGCACCCGCACCGCCCGCGAGGCGGCACCCGACTCGGACGCACCGGCCGCGCCCTCTGCACCGGCCGCACCTTCCGCAGCTAAGGAACAGCAGTGATGACGCAGCAGCACACCGACACCCAGCGCGACCTCAACTGGCTGCTGGACCAGCTGGTGGCGCGGGTCCCGGAGACCCGGCACGCCATCGTCCTCTCCGAGGACGGCCTGCTGGTCGGGCTCTCCCAGGGCCTGGACAGGGCCGACGCCGAGCACCTCTCGGCCGTCGCCTCCGGACTCCAGAGCCTGGCCCGCGGCGCCGGCCACCGGTTCAACGGCGGCCGGGTCCGGCAGACCGTGATCGAGATGGACCAGCTGTTCCTGTTCGTCACGACCGCGGGCCAGGGCGCCCGGCTCGCCGTCCTCACCAGCGAGGCGGTCGACGCCGGACTGATGGCCTACGAGATCAACATGCTGGTCAAGCAGGTCGGCCAGTACCTCACCGCGGCGCCGCGCAGCGACGCCGGCCTGTCGGGCGCGGGTGGCAGTGCGTGACCGTCGACGCCGAGGAGGCCTGGTTCTTCGACAAGGACGCGGGCCATCTGGTCCGTCCTTACGCCATCACCAACGGGCGCACCGGGCCGGTCCGTGACGGGTTCGCGCTGATCACCCTGGTGGTCACCGCCGACCCGCGCACGGACACCAGCCGGCTGACGCCCGAACCGGCCGCGATCATCGACCTCTGCCGCGAACGCCCGCTGGCGGTGGCCGAGATCGCGGCCAGCCTGGACCTGCCGGTGAGCGTGGTCAAGGTGCTGCTGGACGACCTCGTCGAGGCGCGGATGATCCTCACCCGGGCACCCGTCCAACTCGCCGACGCCCCGGACATCTCGCTGATCCGGGCCGTGATCGAGGGCGTCCGCCGGCTCTGACCGGCCGCGGGCCGCTCCGCCCGGTCCCCATGGCAGTCCCGCTTGCCAGTTCTCCCAGTTCTCCCCGCTGTTCCCGTTCTCCCCGTTCCGTGTTCCGCTCAGTTCCTCCCCAGGAGACCCGACGTGACGACCCAGAGCCTGGTGCCGGGCGCGGTCAAGATCCTCGTCGCCGGCGGCTTCGGCGTCGGCAAGACCACCATGGTCGGCTCGGTCAGCGAGATCGAACCGCTGCAGACCGAGGAACGGATGACCCGCGCCAGCATCGGGGTCGACAGCCTCGACGGCATCCAGGGCAAGTCCACGACCACCGTCGCGATGGACTTCGGCCGGATCACCGTCCGCGAGGACCTGGTGCTCTACCTGTTCGGCACGCCCGGGCAGTTCCGGTTCTGGTTCATGTGGGACGACCTCGCCCTCGGTGCGCTCGGCGCGATCGTGCTGGCCGACACCCGGCGGCTGGAGTCCAGCTTCGCCGCCGTGGACTTCTTCGAGCAGCGCGGCATCCCGTTCGCCATAGGGGTCAACTGCTTCCACGGCCGGCGCGACTGCACCCCCGACGACGTCCGGCACGCCCTGGACCTCGACCCGGGCGTGCCGGTGGTGCTGTGCGACGTCCGGGACCGCGCCTCCAGCAAGGAACTGCTGCTCGCCCTCCTCGACCGGGTCCACCGCGAGGCGCTCGCCGCGCACCGCTGACCGCGGCCGGTCCCCGACCCACCTCGACCGGAGAGCGGGGAGCGGGGACGGGCCGGGCGGGTGCTCAGGCCCTGACCGGTGCCGTGGGAGTCAGCTCCAGCTCGTACAGCGCCCGGACCAGCGGTGCCAGCTCGGGGACGTCGGCCGCCTTGGCGAGCGTCGCCTCCAGGGTCGCGTCGTGGACCGGCCGGGCCGCCTGGAGGAGCTCGCGCCCCTGCGGGGTCAGTTCCGTGTAGATGCCGCGCCGGTCGTCCGCACAGAGGTAGCGGCTGAGCAGCCCCCGGTCCTCCAGCCGGGTCACCAGCCGGGTGGTCGCGCTGCTGCTCAACGCGGCCGCCCGGGCCAGCTGCTGCATCCGCATGTGCCAGCCGTCCTGCCGGGAGAGGGCGTCGAGCACCGTGTACTCGACCACCGAGAGCCGCTGCTCGGCCTGCAGGGCCTTCTCCAGCGCCGAGTCGATCAGGCCGTGCAGTGCGGCGAGCGTGCGCCAGCCGGAAGCGCGGATCTCTGCGGCATCGTCCTGGATACCCATGGCTGGAGCCTCTCTGTGCCGGTCGTCCCGCTGTGCCGTGCCGTGCCGGTCGTCTGCTGCCGGTCGCCGGTATGACAACCGGTCGAACGTTTCACGTCCTCCCAGTATGCCATTCGGCGCCGTTTACCTGCTCGTGCAAGTACCTCTCCTCATGGCTGCGATGACAGCGGCGATTGGACGGCCCCCGCCACGGCGGGTGGCGTCAGGGCGGTGGACGACGTCCAGGCGCCCGCGCAGAGTGCCGTGGCCAGCTCCTCCCCGTACCAGGCCGCCGCCAGCCACGCCAGGGCGAAGGCCTCGTGGTCGTCCGCGACCACCCGGCCGAAGACGTCGCGCCGCTGGTCCGCCGCCGCCGAGCGCAGGCCGTCCAGCAGCGCGGCTCCGGTGGCCAGGCCCGCCGACCGCAGCCGAGCCCGGTCGCCGTCCACCGAACGGGCGCCGTCGGCCGTCCGCACGGTGAGCGTCAGCGCGGCCCTGCCACCGGTCACCGCCTGGTCGACCCGGCGGGTGAGCAGGTGGACCGGGGCCGCGAGTCCGGCCCGGTCCGTGAGGGCCTCCGGCGGCTCCGGGGCGGGAGCGGCCGCCACGGTGACCGAGGGGGCAGGGGTGCCCGAAGGGCCGGGGGCGGTCGGGGCCGGGATCGGGATCGGGGCCGGGATCGGGGCCGGGATCGGGACGGAGAGGTCCGCCGTCTGGAGCCGCTCCAGTCCCAGGTTCACCCGGCCCGCCCGGTCGGCGGGCAGCGCGAGCGCCGGCTCCCCCGGGTGCGGGCCGTCGGCCGGCGCCCCCACCGCCAGTAGCCGCAGCTCCGGACGGGCGGCCCGCTCCAACCGGCCGATCACCCTCAGCCGCAGCCCCGGCGCGGTGGCGAGCAGGGCGAGGTTGCCCCGGTGGGCCAGCCCCGGGTGGTCGTGGGCCGCACGGAGGGCGACCAGCGTCCCCCCGCAGTCGGCCAGCAGCTGCGACGCCCCGCCCGTCCCGTACGGGACGGCACCGATCAGTGTCACGTCCAGGAAGAGCAGCTCGCCTCCGGCGGGCCGGCTCTCCGGGGGCAGTGCCGCCGCCGCCAGTGCCCGCTCGACCTGGGCGGCCGGCGGCTCGGCCCAGAGCCCGGCGACCGGCTCCGCCGACCACGCCGCGCCCGCCGCGCGGACCGCCCGGACCGAGGCGCCCGCGCCGAGCCGCCCGGCCGCCGACCGGGTGGCGCCCTGGACGGCCAGCCCCGCCCGGGTGAACTCGCGGTGGCTGATCAGCGCGTCCCCCAGGCGGACCGCCCGGTTCCCCGCTCCGACCGCCTGCGGGGCCGCCGTCGTCGCGTCGGTGTGCGGCATGACCTCGGCGATCGTGTGCAGGGCGCCGCCCGAGTCGACCGCCCAGGTGACCACGCCCGCGTGGGTGGGGGTCAGCACCGGCTCGCTGAACAGCCCGTACAGCCGCAGCCCGCCCGCCTCGCCGTACGCCTGGCGGGAGGTGCCCCGGAGGCCGGCGATGCCGCCCGGGACGGTGGCCGGAGCGCCGGTCGGTGTCCCGGCGGTATTCGGTGTCCCGGCCGTGGTCGTGGTCGTGGTCCCGGTCCCGGTCGTCGGGGCCGCGGTCAGGGCCGCGGTCAGACCGAGGAGCTCGCGCAGGCCGGCGACCAGGTCGGCCAGCCGGTGGTCCGGCTCACCCGAACGGGCCGCCCGGACGCGGGTGACCACCGCCACCGCCGCGGCGGCCGGCCGGTACAGCCCGGCCAGCCGCGCCCGGTGGGCCGCCCGCAGGAGCTCCGCCTGGAGCACGGCGCCCGCGCCGCCGACCCCCGCCGCCAGGACGGCGGCACCCGCCCGGTGCAGCCCCCGGACGGCAGCCGACTCGGCGGCGGTGAGGATGTCGGGAAGGACGTCGGGGAGCGGAGCGTCGGCGCCGCCGGGGCGGGCGGCCGGGCCCCGCGCCGTGGTGGGGGCCGCCGCCGCGTCCGCGCCGGAGGCCTCGGCGGCCTCCCGTTCGGCGACGTGTTCGGCCGACTGCCCGGCCGGATCGTCCTCCGCGATCGGACAGACCGTGACCGCCGCCGCCCGGTGCACGCACGCGGGCGCCAGCAGACAGCCGCAGCGGACGCCGCCCTGGTCGGCGATCACCCCGCCCGGCGCGTACAGGACGAGCTCCGCCTCCTCGTCCACCGCGATCCGCCACTCGTCCCCGGTGCGCTCCACCGGGCGGCCCGCCAGTTTGGCCGCCGCGCCGTCCAGCCGCTTCTGCAGCCGCGCCGAGAGCCCGGCCACCACCTCGGCGACCACCTCCGGCCGAACCGCCGGCCAGCCCACCGCAGTCTCCGTCACCGCTCCCACCGCTCCCGTCGCTCCCGTCTCCGTCATCGGACCTTCTCCCCCACCCAGCGGGCCAGTTCGAGCGGGCTGAGCGCCGCCACCGGCATCCCGGCCGCGACCAGCCGGCCCGCGACCGCCTTCGAGTACCGCGCCGTCCCGGTGTCGTCCAGTGCGGCGCAGCCGAGCACGTGGCAGCCCGAGTCGACCAGCGCGCGGGTCTGCGCGAGCAGGCCGCCGACCGGACCGCCCTCCTCGAAGTCGCTGATCACCGCGACCAGCGTGCGGGAGGGCACGGTCACCAGCTCCCGCGCGTACTTCAGGCCGGCGGCGATGTGGGTGCCGCCGCCGATCCGGACCTCCAGGAGCAGGCCCAGCGGGTCCTCCACCCGGTCCGTCAGGTCGACCACCTCGGTGGAGAAGGCGACGAAGTGGGTGCTCAGCGAGGGCACCCCGGCCAGGATCGACGCGGTCAGGGCCGCCCAGACGGTCGAGGCCTCCATGGAGCCGGAGACGTCGACGACCAGGATCAGCCGCCAGTCGGACGCCTTGCGCGCCCTGGTGCGGAACACCGGCCGTTCCGGGACGATCACCAGGCCGCCGCCGTCACCGCCCCCGGGGCCGTGGCCGTGGCTGCCGGGCGGGGCCGGTTCGGCCGGACGGGCGGTGGCGAGGTTGGCGCGGATCGTCCGGTGCAGGTCCAGCCCGCCGCCCGGACGGCGGCTCGGGCGCGGCACGCTGATCCCGGTGAGCGCCGGGCGCAGCCGGGTCGCGAGTTCCCGGGTCAGCTCGTCGACCAGGCGCCGGACCAGCGGCCGCAGCCCGGCGATCCGGGCCTCGGGCAGGCCGCCCGCGTGCTCCAGCACGGTGCGCAGCAGGTCGACGGAGGGCCGGACGGAGCCGGGGTCGATCGCGGCCAGGGCGTCGGTCCGGCCCTGGGCGACGGCGGCCGCCAGCACCTCCTCCCGGACGCCCGGCCCGAACAGGGCGGTGAGTTCCTCGGACCACTCGCGCACCCCCGGGTACGGCGCCTCGCGCCCGCCGCCGGCGCCGCCCCGGCCGTCCAGTCCGGGACCGGAACCCTCGCCGTGTCCCGTCCCATACAGCTCGTCGAGGGCGGTGGCGAGCCGGGCGGAGCGTCCGGCGAGGCCGCCGCTGCCCGGCCGGCCGAGCAGCAGCCGCCACCGCTCGGCGGGGCCGAGCGCGTGGGCGGGGGTGGCGGCGGGGGCTCCGGGGGTCGCGGGGGCGGTGGTGGTGACGGCGGTGGTGACGGGGGCGGTGGTGGCGGGGGCCGGGGTTGGGCCCGGACGGTCCGGGGCGGTGGGCGCGGCCGGGAGGAGTCCCCGGCGGCCGAGTGCGGTCCGGGCGGCCAGGTCGGCGCGGGACCAGTCGGCGAGCAGGGCGGGCGGCACCTCGTCCGGCAGGGTGTCGAGGCGGGCGCCGAGGCCTTCCTCGACCTGGGTCAGCAGCCGGTCGCGGGCGGCCGGGCTAAGGGTGTCGAAGCCGCCGCGCAGTGCGGGCAGGCGGTCCAGGAAGGCGTCGTCGGCGAGGGTGACCACGCGCTCCAGCAGTGGTTCGAGCACCTCGGGGGCGCTCGTGAGCAGTCCCTCGGCCGCCGTCAGGAGCCCGGCGAGCGACCGGGCGAGCGCGTGCCGGGCCTCGGGCCCGGTCGCGCCGTCCACCCAGGAGGCCGCCCGGTCGCCGAACGCCGCCGGTTCCTCCTGTCCGAGCAGGACCCGCACCGCTCCGGCCGCACCGCGCACCAGCGGGCTGCCGGCGTCGGCGAGTTCGGCCAGGGTGTGGCCGAGCCGGATGCCGCCGGAGAGGTCCGCACGCCGGGCCAGCTCCACGAGTGCCCGGGCGTCGGCCGGGTCGTCCGAGCCCCCCAGCCCCTCCAGCTGGCGGACCGCCGCCACCGTCACCACCTCGCCGGCGGCCGCGATGGCCGCCGACCGCGCCGCCGTGGCACGGTCGGTGACCGGATCGGCGGCGTCCTGGTCGGCGGTGGTCGGTCCGGCGGTGGTCGGTGCGGCGGTCCGCCCGGGACCGGGCGACGGGCCGACGGCGAGGCCGGGGACGTGGCCGGCGCCGAGGCGGTCCAGGAGGGCGAGGGCGTCGAGGAGTTCGGGGAGCGTACCGCTGTCGGGGAGGACGGCGGTGAGCTGGGCCAGGCGGGTGTCCGCCAGGGCGGGGAGGCCGCAGGCGGCCGCGTCGGCCAGGCCCCGGAGGACGTCGCGCGCGGTCGGGCCGTCCGCCTGCTGCTCACGGCGCAGGTGCTCGCGCAGCGCTCCCTCGGCGGCCTGGGCCGGGGTGACGCCCCGGGTGCCGGCGACGGTGAGCATCGCGGCGGCGGGCGGGGTCCACTGGACGCGCCAGCGGGTGGAGAGGGTCTCGGTGCCGCCGGCACCGGCGGTGGCGACCGGTTCGCCGTACGGGACGCCGCAGACGGCGAGCCGTTGCAGGAGGAGTTCGCGGCGCCGGTCGAGGGGCGAGCGCAGCGGGTCGAGACGGAGGTCGCGCGGGGCGGACTCGGCGGTGTCGCCCGGGCCGGGGAGGCCGAGTTCGGTGAGCAGCGCCTCGACCGCGGGTGCGAGGCCGCTGCGCGGGGCTCCCGGTGCGGGCCGACCGGTGCGGGTGCCGACCAGGACGCGCTCCAGTGCGCGGGCCACGGCCCGTCCGCGCCCCAGCGGCTCGCCCTGGGCGAGGACGGTCTGCACCGCCTCGACCAGCTCGCCCCGGCCGGGGGCGGCGAGCCCGCGCAGCCGGGCGAGGTCACCGGCGAGCCGGACGATCTCGCGGGCGTCGGCCGGGCCGGAGGGGTGGTCCTGGTTGCGGAGCGCCCCGCAGATGCGGACGGCGGTGACGGTGAGCGCCTCGGCGAGCCGGTCCGGGTCGCCCGCGGCGTCGAGCACGGTGTGCTGCCACTCGGGGTCGCGGATGCCGGCCGGGTAGCCGGAGCGGGCGTCGAGCAGCGGGTAGGTGTAGGGGATCAGCGAGACGACGTGGCCGACGGCCGGGGCGGTCCCTCCGGTGCCCACGGGACCGGCGGGGCTCGCAGGGTCGGTGAGGCTTGCGGGGTCGGCGGGGCTCGCCGGGCCGACGGGGTCGGCCGGACCACCGGCCGGGGCGGGGTCGGCCGGGTGGGCGGCCGTCAGGACGGGGGCGTGGAAGGCGCCGATCACGGCGGCGACCCGGCGGCCGCCCGCCGAGGCCTCCTCGACCCGGGCCCTCATCCAGGCCTCGCGCCGCAGGTCGTACGGGTCGACGCCGGGGCCCTCCTCGGCGTCCCGGCGCAGTGCCCAGCCGACCAGCAGGGCGGCGCGGCGGACGGCTTCCGGTGTGGAGCCGGGAGCGGCGGTCTCGACCAGGCGGTCCCACAGGTCATCGTCGTCGTCACGGCCGGTGAGGCGGTGCCGGAGTGCGTCCGCCACGCCGGGGCGGGGGTCGGCGGCGGTCCGCTCCCCCGCCGCCGGGGCGGTCCGGCGGTGCCCGGTGTCCCGGTGGGCGAGCGGCAGGTCGCAGGCGACCGTCGCCACGCCGTTGCGGCGGGCCCAGCGCAGGGCGGCCAGCTCGGGCGAGAAGTCGGCGAAGGGGTAGAAGGCGAGCCCACCCGCGCCGTTGCCCGCGTCGCCGCCTTCCTCGCCGGGGCCCCCGGGGCCGCCGGGGGCGGCGGCGAGGGCGACCGGCGCCCGGGTGGACTCGTCCGCGAGCCAGTCGAGCCAGGGCTGGAACTCGGCCGGCAGCTCGACCAGCAGCACCTCGGGTCGGGCGGCGTCGAGCAGTGCGGGTACGACCGCGCTGAGCGAGGGCGCGTGGTGGCGCACCCCGATCAGGTACGGCCCGGGCGCGTCGAGTCCGGAGGCGGCCAGCCGGGCCGCTTCCGTCCCGACCGTTTCCCGCGGGTCGTCGACGCCCGCCTGGTCGGGCAGCACCGCGCTGCTCATGTGTTCACCTCTCCGGTGTGAAACGGGTCTGGAACGGGTCTGGATCGGTCTGGGGGTGGGGCGGGTCCGGGGGCCGGACCCGCCGGGTCGGCGGGCCGGCCGGGGGTTCCCGGTGCACCGTGGTGGCGCAGGGTGCCGGGTGGCGCACCGCCGCCGGACCCGGCGGCGGTGCGCGTGGTCAGCTCACGTCTCCAGGGCCGTCCGGAGGTCCCAGAGGGTGCGCCAGGTGCCGGCGCCCTGCTCGGCGCGGCGGCGGACCGGGCCGTCCCAGTAGCCGAGCAGGCGGGCGGCGTCGGCCGGGTCGTCCTTGCGGACGACGCCGATGAGCTGACCGGGCAGCCGGCCGAGGAGGTCCCCGCCGTCGGGGAGGTAGGCGGCGGAGACACCGAGGGCGGTGGCCACCGAGACGGCCTCGGCGGTGCTCATCACCGTGGAGGGCCGTTCGACGTCCCAGCCTTCGGTGGAGCGGCCGGTGCGCAGGTCGCGGAAGGCCGTGACCAGGGCCTCCAGCACCGCGTCGTCCACCCCGTAGGGGGCGCCGGCGCGGGCGACGGCGGCGGTGGACTGACGGCGGACCAGCTCGACCTCGGCGGCCAGACTGCCGATCGGGCCGACCGTCTCGAAGTTGAACCGCCGCTTGAGCGCGGCGGACATCTCGCTGACGCCCTTGTCCCGCAGGTTGGCGGTGGCGATCAGGGTGAAGCCGGGCGCCGCGTGCAGCTGGGCGTCCGGTCCGCCGGCCAGCTCGGGGACGGCGATCCGCCGCTCGGAGAGCAGCGAGACCAGGGCGTCCTGGACCTCCGGGAGGCAGCGGGTGACCTCCTCGACCCGGGCGACCGCGCCGGTGGTCATCGCGGTGAGCACCGGGGAGGGCACCAGTGCCTCCCGGCTGGGGCCCTTGGCCAGCAGGAGGGCGTAGTTCCAGCCGTACTTGAGCTGGTCCTCGGTGGTGCCGGCGGTGCCCTGGACGGTGAGCCCGCTGGTGCCGCAGACGGCGGCGGCGAGCAGTTCGGAGAGCATCGACTTGGCGGTGCCGGGCTCGCCGACGAGCAGCAGGCCGCGCTCGCCGGCGAGGGTGACGACGCAGCGTTCGACGAGGGCCCGCTCGCCGACGAACTTCTGCTCGACGACGAGGCTCTTGCGGCCGGCCTTGAGCTTCTCGCCGCCGCTGCCCATCACGAAGGTGACGACGGCGCGCGGGGTGAGCCGCCAGCCGGGCGGGCGGGGGCCGGAGTCGTACGCGGCGAGGAACTCCAGTTCGGCGGCGTACCGCTCCTCGGGCGGCACGATCTGCCGGGCGGCGGGCTCCGGGACGGCGGGTTCCATGGCGGTGTCGGCTTCCTCGGTGGTGGTGGCGCTGGTCATCGGCGGGCCTTCCTGCGCTTGCCGGTCTGGAGCTCTTCGTAGCCGGGGGTGTCCCCGTCGGTGACGCGCTGCCAGGCCCGGGCGAACAGCTCCGGGACGACCTGGCGGGGCAGCACCGGCCGGTGGGTGGGCAGCTCGTAGAGACCGGACTTCCAGGTCTCGACGGGCAGGCCGGGGGCCTTGGCCTCCTGCCAGCCGCCGGGGAGGAAGAGAGTGCGGCCGGCCCGGGCCCGCTTGGCCTCCAGGACGAGTCCGGTCGCGGCGAGTTCGGCCCGGGCCCGCTTGAGGCGGGCGGGCTTCCAGCCGGTCCACCGGGCGACGTTGCGGTCGGTCGGGTCGGGGAGGGCGAGCAGCTGGAGGTAGAGCGCGGCGGCGTCCTCGCCGATCTCGTGGGTCTTGGCCACCTCGGCGACGAGGTCGGGCACGCTGACCTGTGGGTGGTGCGGCCAGGAGGGGGCGGCGTCCGGGTCGGCGGACGCGGGCGCGACCGGCCCGGGCAGAGCGGCCAGTCGCTCCGGCTCGCCGCCGACGATCGCCCCGATGGCGGGCCGCTGACTCGCGAACCAGTAGCCCTCGGCGAGGCCGCCGAGCAGCTCCAGCACCGGGTCGTCGGCGCCGGTGAGGCCGGCCGGGCGCAGCCAGGTCTCCTCACCCTCCCGACCCGGCGACAGGACGACGGCCTCGCCGCAGCGGACCAGCCCGTCCTCGTCGGCGCCGCCCTCGGCGGGCAGGCCGAACCGGGCGCGCAGCACCTCGGCGACCGAGCGGCCCTTGACCGTGTGCACGTACCCGTAGGAGAGCAGCAGGTCGGGATCGGCGAGGCGGGCGCGCAGCGCGGCGGCGGCGGCCGGCAGCAGCGGGCGCAGCGGGCTCTCGTAGGGCAGGTGGTAGGCGAGCCAGCGGAGGGCGTCGACGGCGCCGATGATGCTGCCGTACGCGGGAAGGGCGCCGGGGTCCTCGGGCTGGAGGCGCAGTTCACCGCCCTTGTCCTCGGGGCGGAGCCGGTGGCGGGTGGTGCGGCTGATCCAGGGGGTGCGGGAGGCGTTGAGGACCTCCTCGATGTGCTCGATGCCGACACCGCTGACGGTGGCCTGGGCCTCCGCGGGCAGGGTGACGAGCTCGCCGAGCCGGTCCGTCCAGGTCGCGGCGGCGGCCGCGGTGTCGGGGCCCTCGGTCCAGAGGTCCGCCGGGTCGGCGGGCAGCAGGGCGGCCCAGACGTCGGCGAGGGCGGTCCGGTCCCGGTCCCGGAGCCAGTCGCGGGCGGCCTTGGCCTCGGCGGACTTGAGGCCGTACTCCTTGAGCCGGTCGGCGGGCAGCGGGGCGCCGTACCACTGGACGAGGGCGGCGGTCGGGCTGAGCAGGATGGTGGCGCGGGTGGCGCCGATGCCGGTGCGCTCGCCGAAGTCGGCGGCGCGGTCCAGCCGGTGGGTGATGCCGCCGTGCTCGGCGAGCAGTGCGGTGAAGCGGGCGACCCAGTCGGGGGTGAGGGTCTCCTCGGTGGTGCGCTCGCGGCCGGTGCCGAAGTGGGCGACCGCGCCGAAGGCGCCGCTCGGGTCGTGGTCGACGGCGAGCCAGTACGCCCGGTCGTCCTCGTGGTGGCTGCAGCCGAGGATGACGACGGTGCGGTCGCCGAGCCGCCACACCTGGCCGGCCCGCTTCTCGTGCTTGCTCCCGGAGGTCGCCTGGGGGTTGGTGAGCGGCTCGGTGAGGAGGACCTCCCGGATCGTGGCGCCGCGGTCGGCCAGCGGTCCGCTGGTGAGCTCGGTGAGGAGCAGTGCGAGCGAGGCCCGCGCGGCGTCGGAGGTGAGCGGGGCGGCGGCGGCGTAGGCGGCCGTGCCGAGCCGGCCCAGCAGGTGCAGCCAGCCGTGGTGGTTGTCGTCGCCGTGCAGTCCGATCCGGAGCGGGCTGGTCCAGGTCTCCCCGGTGGCCGCGGGCGGTTCGGCGAGGACGGCGGTGACGGCGCGGAGGTTGTTGAGGACCCGCCAGTTGGCGGCCCGGTCCCAGTTGCGGCCGAAGCCGCCGACGGCGGGCATCAGCAGGGTGACGGCCTCGCTGAGCTCGTGGTCGGTCCCGTGCTCGGGCCGGTAGGCGAGCGCGGAGGCGCCCCCGCCCTCGCCGGAGCGGGACCCGGCCTCGGGCTGCGGGAGGTAGCGGGCGATCTGGTCGAGCAGGTCGGCGGCGGTCCGGGCGAGTCCGGCGACGCCGGCGAGCAGCAGCCGGTCCCCGACGCCGGGCAGGACCTCGGCGACGGCCTTGACCGGGAGCCCCTTCTTGGCCTTGCCGCTGACGATCCGGCGGCGCACGCCCTGGACGGTGATCCAGCGCCGGCGGTCCTCGGGGACCGGCTCGGCGTCGACCGGCCAGGCGGCGTCGATCAGCCGGGCGGCCTCCTCGGTGGTGACGGCGCGCAGTCGGAGGGAGCCCTCCTCGTCGCGCGGCCGCAGTGCGTGCCAGTGGTCGACCGGCGGCACCAGTGCGGTGCCGGCGGCGCCCCGGCCGCCGGGGCGGCAGGGCTGGAAGTCGGAGGTGGCCGCGGTGTCGTCGCCCTCGATGACGGCCGGGCCGTCGGTACCGGCCGCGGTGGCGCCGTCGGTCGGCAGGAGGAGGGCGAGGTGGTCGTTGGGCAGTTCGACGAGCAGCGGGTGGGCGCCGCCGGGCAGGCCGACCCGGCCGAGCGGGTGGAGCCGGCCGTGGCCGCTCGCGTTGTCGAGGACGAGGGTGGTGCCGTCGGCGGTGCCGGCGGTCGTGCGGCGGCCGTCGGACCGGAGCCAGCGGCCGAGGGCGGAGCCGTCGGTGCCGAGCGGGGTGCCCTCCAGGCCGGGCTGGAGGGGCAGCAGCCGGGTGCGCCGGACGTCGAGCCGGCCGGCGGCCGCCGTGGCGGCGATCCTGGGCGGTTCGGCGGCCCGGCCGAGGGTGCCGGTGGCCGGGTCGAGTTCGGTGACCACGGCCTCGCCGCGGCCGACGCGGACCGTCCAGTAGCCGGTGCCGTCGCCGAGCACGGTGTGCTCGGCGGGCATCCGGGTGTCGCCGGCGTGCAGCGGGCGCTCGCCGGTGCTGCGGCCGCCGCCGGGCAGCGGGATGGACGGCTCGTCGGGGTCGCCGGAGCCGCCGTAGTAGTAGGCGATGGTCTCGCCGCCGAGGTCGAACACCTCGGTGGGGCGGTTGGACCAGTAGGCGCGCTGGGTGCGCTCGTGGAACCAGGCCACCAGCAGTTCACCGTCGACGAAGCGGAACCGGGGCCGCTGCCAGGACTCCTGCTTGTCGGGGATGCGCAGGGCGTGTTCGAGCAGGATGCCCTCCGCGCCGACCACCAGGGCCTGGTCCCCGCGCACCAGGATGAGGTGCGGCCAGGCGTCCTCGACGACGAGGCCGTCGGGGAGCTTCTTGCCGTCGCCGAAGCCCGGGGCCTCGTTCGCCTTGACGCCGAGGCGGGTGAGCGCCTCCTCCAGGGCGGGCCAGCCGAGTTCGTCGAGGATGCCGGTGCGCAGGGAGCGGGCGAGCAGGCCGGTCACGTCGAGGGCGGCGATCCGCTCGGCGGCGGCCGGGTTCTCGGTGCGGAGGGCGTCGCGGCTGGAGCTCAGCCTGCGGAGGAGGTCGACGGCGGTGGTCAGGCCGCGGGCGGCGGAGAGTTCGTCGGCGCGCGCGTCGGACCACTCGACGAACAGCTCGCGCAGCACCGGCACCGCGGCCACGCCCTTGACGGTGGCGGCCTTCCAGCTCTCGGGGACGGCGGCGCGCAGGGCCGGCCGGAAGCGGGGGTCGGCGGCGACGGCGGCGAGGTCGCGCCCGTCGGTGCCGGAGACCTGGACCCAGGCGGGGAGGTGGAAGGTGTGCCCGTCGGCCGGGTCGGCGACCGGGACGCCCGCGGCGAGCAGCAGGTCGAGGAGCTCGATCTGGGTGGGGTTGCGGCGCACCCCGGTGAAGAGGTCGACCGGGACGGCCTCGGTGCGCAGGCGGTCCGTCATCCGGGCGACCAGGGCGGTCGTCTCGGTGCTGAGGCCGCTGTCGCGCCAGCCCCGGCCGAGGTGGTTGACCCAGCGCTGTAGCCAGGCCGCGGCGGGTTCGGCGGGCGGGGCGGCGTCCGGGAGCGGCTCCCCGGCCCCGGCGGTGCCGCCGGCCGGTTCGGTGAGCAGCCGGTCGGCGCCGCTCTCGGCGAGGACGGTGAGCCAGGCGGTGTCCTGGGCGTTGCGGTCCTCGACACCGGCCGGGTCGGGCAGGATCTCCAGCAGGCGGGCGCGGACGGCGGCGTCGCTCCTGCCGAGCTCGATGACGGCGGTGTGCCAGCTCTTCCAGAACGCGGTGGGGGCCCGGTTGACGGCGGGTGAGGCGAGCAGCTCGGCGAGCAGTGCCCGCTCGTGCTCGTCGCGGTCGAGCCCGGCCGCCCGGAGCAGGGCCCGGGCGTCCTCGGCGACCCCCGCGTAGGGGGCCATCCCGGCGGCCGAGCGCTCGGTGCAGAGCTGGCGGAACCGCTGCCAGGCGGTGACCGGGTCGAGGCGGACGCTCAGCTCCTTGACGTACTGGCGGAGCGCCTTGACGGTGAGGGCGCCGGCGAGGGCGAACTCCAGGAAGACGGCCCGCAGCCGCTCCTCGTCGACGGTGAGGTTGTGGGTGCGCTCGGCCTCGCGGGCCTTGCCGAAGAAGGTGCCGGCGTAGGTCTGGTTGCCCTGCTCGACGAAGATCCGGCCGACCTCCTCGCAGTAGGTGGGCAGGAAGTGCGGCACGGCGCGGCCGAGGCGCTTGGCGAGCTCCTCGAAGCCGTCCTTGGCGTGGCCGGGCTTGGACTTGGCCTGCCGGCCGAGCCGCTCCATCTCCTTGACCAGGGCCAGCGCGTGGTGCCCGTTGGCCGGGTCGTGGACGAGTGCCCAGGCGGGGAAGCCGAGCGCCTCCTGGCGGACCTGGCCGACCTCGACGGGCTCGGCGGCGGGGACGAGGCCGAGGAAGTCGACCGCGAGGTCCTCCGCGGGCCCGAGCGCCCCCGGCACCAGCCGGACGATCCGGCGGTCGCCGAGCACCGGGTGGCTGTAGCCGCGGGCGGTGAGGATGTCGGCGGCGCTGTCGGGCGCGCCGGCGTCGGGCAGCGTGCCGGACGGAAGGACCGCCCCGGCCTCCAGCAGTCGCTCGCTGAGCTCGGTCCCGCGTGCGGTCCCGCGCTCGACTCCGGTGGTGCTCATGCGGCTTCCTCCCCTTCGATCGTGCGGCCGGCGTACAGTGCGGCGGCCATCCGCATCCCCTCGGACCAGGCGACCGGTCCGACCTCGGCGAGCGGCAGGACCCCGCCGTCCGGGCCCGCCCAGCTGAGCGAGCCCGTCTCGCACTCGTCGTACTCGTAGTAGTCGCCGACCCAGACCCGGGCCTCCAGCGCGCGGCCGTCCTCGACGACCGGAAGCACGGCGTGACCCGCGCGGACCCGGTAGCCGAGCCGGGTGCACCGGCCGAGCAGGTCGCGCAGCGCCCCGTAGCGGCCGCCGGAGTAGGTGTCGACCGAGGTGCCGGTGCCGTCGGCCGGCCGGTGCCAGACCTCCCGGTACAGCTGCTGGACCTGCTGGGAGACGCCGAGTTCGACGGCGAACTCGCGCAGCTCGTCGAGGTCGTCCAGCAGGACCGGGTGGGGTATCCGCAGCTCGTCGCCGGTGAGGCGGACGGTGTCCCCGTCGAGGTCGACCAGGCCGATCCCGCGCTCGGCGTCGGCGCCGCGCAGGAACCCGGCGACGGAGCCGTCCGGGCCGGTGACGACGAGGTCCCGCAGGACCTCCTGCCAGGCCTCGTCGGCCCAGACGGCGGTGACGACGGCGACGGGCACCGGCAGGGAGCGGACCATCCACCGCTCGGCGGTCTCCAGGCAGCCGCGCCGGTGCGCGGCCAGCCACTCGGTGAGCTGCTTGAGGCCGACGACGACCGGATCGTCGTTCAGCTTCGGGGGGACGCTCTTCAGCGGGCGCCCGGCCGCGTTGCGGCAGAGCACCTTTCCCTCGTCGTCCAGGGCCACTTGATAGCCCCCCGCACCCGTATCAACCCACGCCACGGCCGCTCTCCTCCCAGCTGGTCGGTCAGTGATGGAAGGAACGTAACGGGACACACTGACAACGCGACCGGCGGGGGCGGGGCCCGAGCGGATCCCGATTCCAAACCCCTCGAACGGGTGAACTAATGCCGCCCGGATCACCCCTGCCACCGCACCGGACCGGCGGACGGACGGGAGGACGGACGGGAGGACGGACGGGAGGGGGACGCGGGGCGGGGAAGCGGGGCGCGGACGGGCGGCGCGGACACCCGGGCGGGCGCGCGACCCGGAAGGCGCCCGCCCGCCGGTGCGCTACGAGACGGTCAGCCGCAGGACGCGGTCGTCGCCGGCGCGCGGGTCGCCGCGCCCGTCGGTGTTGTTGGTGACGAGCAGCAGGGTGCCGTCGCGGTCGGCCACCACGGTCCGCAGCCGCCCGTAGGCCCCGGAGAGGAACTCCTGCGGCTGGGCGGCGGGTTCTTCGCCGTCGAGGGGGACGCGCCAGAGCCGCTCACCGCGCAGCGCGGCCAGCCAGACGGCCCCGTCGGCGTAGGCGATGCCGCTCGGCGAGGCCTCGGAGGTGCGCCAGCGGGCGACCGGGTCGACGAACTCGGGACGGCCGCCGACGCCCTCCACCGTCGGCCAGCCGTAGTTGCCGCCGGGGCGGATCAGGTTCAGCTCGTCCCAGGTGTCCTGGCCGAACTCGGAGGCCCACAGGCGGCCCTGGGGATCCCAGGTGAGCCCCTGCACGTTGCGGTGGCCCGTCGACCAGACCGGTGAGCCGGGGAACGGGTTCCCGGGGGCGGGGGCGCCGTCCGGGGTGAGGCGGAGGACCTTGCCCCCGAGCGAGGCCCGGTCCTGGGCGAGCGCCGTGTCGCCCGCGTCGCCCGTCCCGGCGTAGAGCATGCCGTCGGGGCCGAACGCGATGCGGCCGCCGTTGTGCCGCGAGCCGTGCGGGATCCCCTCCAACAGGAAGGTGGGGGAACCGAGTTGCCCGCCGGCCGGCCGGGCCGGGTCGTAGTCGAACCGGACGACGCGGTTGTCGGAGGCGGTGGAGAGGTAGGCGTAGACCAGGTGGTCGGTGGCGAAGCCGGGCGAGAGGGCGAGGCCCAGCAGGCCGCCCTCCCCGCCGGACTCGACGCCGGGGACGGTGCCCGCCTCGGTCTTCGCGCCGTCCGGGGCCGCGACGCGCACGATCCGGCCGCTGTCGCGTTCGGCGACCAGGAGGTCGCCCTCCGGGAGGACCGCCAACCCCCAGGGGGCGTCGAGGTCCTGGGCGACGGTGGCCCGGACGGCCACCGCGGCGGTCGCCGACGGCGCGGCCGCGGGAGTGCCGTCGGACGGGGTCGCGGGGGCGGTCCCGGCAGGCGCGGGCGCCCCGGGGGTGGTGGCGGTGGCGGCGGGCGAGAACACCAGGGTGCCGGTGGGCGTCGGGCCCGTGCCGTGGTCGGGGGTGGCCGCGGAGGAGCAGCCCACGGCGGCGACCGGTCCGAGCAGCAGGGCGAGCACGGCGACGGCGGAGCGGCGGAGCATCGGTGACCTCCCGGAGACGGCTGACGCACGACGGCGCGGACGTCCGGCGGACGCGTCCCCAGCAGACCACATCCCCGGCCGGCCCGGGCAGCAACCCGCCGCGCCCGTCCGGCGGCCGACTCCCACCCCCGACCCCCGACCCCCGGCCGGGCGACGGGTCCCGGCCGGGCCTCCGACCGGGACGAGCGCACCCGGCACACCCCTCGGGGCCGCGCGGTCGACGCCTCCGCCCCCGGCCGCCGCACGGCCCCCGCGGCGCGGCGGCGGACAGCCGGAGGAGCACGGAAGTCGCGGGCCGCACCGGGGGATCCGGACGGCCGTCGACACGGCCTCCGCGCGCACCGGTGCAGGGCAGGACCCGGGCACGGCGCCGACGGCCCGAGCGGCCCGAGCGGCCCGAGCGGCCCGGTGCGATGTCACGGCGCGGGCTCCCAGCCCCTCGGACCATCGGGCGCGACGCGCCGCCACCCCGCGCGACCTGGCCCGCAGCCGCCCGGCGGACCGGCGGCCCCGGCGCCCGGACGAGGCCGGACGGCGCGGACGGCGGCGGTGGATTCCCGTGCGGGACACCGCGCCCAGACAGTAAGGTGTCACATGTGACGCACCTGATGGGAGCAGCATGATCCGCCCGTTCTGGCCCGCCACCGACTACCCGGCGCTGGCCGCACTGCTGTCCGCCGCCGGGCCGGACCCGGTCACGGCGGAGCGACTCCGGGCGCAGGACGAGGCGATGCCGCCCGTCGGCAGCCTTGCCACCACCTCCGACGGCCTGCTGGTCGGGCACGGCCGGATCCGGCTGGTGGACCCGGGGCCCACCGGGGAGCTGCTCGCCTTCGCGACCGCCTGGCGGGCTCCCTGGACCCCGCCGGGCGACGTCGCCTCGCTCGTCGTCGGCGCGCCCGGCCGGGCACCGGAGCTGCTGCTCCCCCTCCTGGACGGACTGGAGGCCTGGGCCCGCGGCGCACGCGCGCGCCGACTGCTCGGCGAACTGCCGGACGGCGGCCCGGCCGACCGCGTCGACACCGAGACCGGGGGCGAGGGCGGGGCCGAGGCCGGGGGCGAACCCGGTGACGGCGGCGGCACCCCCGACGGCGACCAGGGAGGACTCCTCCGCCTGCTGGTCGCCCGCGGCCACCGCATCGACGCCCATGTCCGCACCGCGACGGCCAGGTTGGACGCCCTACCCCCCGCGCCGCCGCCACCGCCCGGCATCGACCTCCGCACCCTCGCCACCTCCGGCACGCCGCAGGCGGCCCGCCAGCTCCACCGGCTCTACCGCGAGACGCTGCGCGACAACCCCGGGTTCGCCGAGGCGATACCGGGTTTCGAGCAGTGGCACGCGGCGGCCCTGGCCGGCCAGGGCTGCCGCCCGGACTGGGTGTTCACCGCCGAGGCCGCCGGCCGGATCGTCGGCGTCACGGCCGTCCGTGAGACCGCGGATCCGCGCGTCTGCCACATCGACTACACCGGTGTCCTGCGCCCTTGGCGCGGGCGCGGGCTGGCCAGGGCGCTCAAGCTGCACGCCGCCCACCACCTCGCCGCGCTCGGCGTGCGGACCGCGCACACCGAGGTCGAGGCCTCTAACGCCCCGATGGTCGCGGTCAATTCGGCCCTCGGCTACCGGTGGGGCCCGGGCCACCGCCGACTGGTCAAGCTCCTCTGATCCGCACGCCCCGGGCAGTCACCGGCCATCGACGGAAGGGCGAAACGGCTTTTCCAGACCGCTACTTGACTGGCCGTCCGATCGCGACGCCGCCGCCCGGAGCGCATCCGGGCGCATCGTTGACACCCCCTCGAACGCCACCTAGCTTGTGTCATGTGACATATCACTGACGTGAGGATCGCCCCTGCGCGGCGGACCGACCGGGAACCCCGGCCTCCGACCCCGACCAGACCCCAGAGGGATGACATGCGCACCAATCGAATCTTCCACGCGGTGGACTCCCACACGGAGGGCATGCCCACCCGGGTGATCACCGGCGGCGTCGGGGTGATCCCCGGCGCGACGATGGCGGAACGCCGGATCCACTTCCGCGAGAACCTCGACCACATCCGGACCCTGCTGGTGACCGAACCCCGCGGGCACGCGTCGATGAGCGGGGCGATCCTCCAGCCGCCGACCCGGCCCGACGCGGACTGGGGGGTGCTGTTCATCGAGGTGTCCGGCTACCTCCCGATGTGCGGCCACGGCACGATCGGCGTCGCGACCGTGCTGGTGGAGACCGGCATGGTCGCCGTGACCGAACCGGTCACGACCGTACGGCTGGAGACCCCGGCCGGGCTGGTCGTGGTCGACGTGGCGGTCACCGACGGAGTCGCCCGCCACGTCACCCTGCGCAACGTACCGGCGTTCGCCGAGCGGCTGGACGCCGAACTGGAGGTCCCCGGGTTCGGCACCGTCCGCTACGACGTGGCGTACGGCGGCAACTTCTACGCGATCGTGCGGCTCGACGACTACGGGCTGCCGTTCGACCGGAAGGCCAAGAACGAGATCACGACCGCCGGCCTGGCCACCATGCAGGCGATCAACTCGACCGACGAGCCGGTGCATCCGGAGGACGCCCGGATCCGCGGCGTGAAGCACGTCTACTTCGAGGCACCCGGCTCGGACGCCTCGTACTCCCGCCACGCCATGTCCATCCACCCCGGCTGGTTCGACCGGTCGCCGTGCGGGACGGGCACCAGTGCGCGGATGGCCCAGCTGCACGCGCGCGGCGAGCTGGCGATCGGCGCCGACTTCGTCAACGAGTCCTTCATCGGCTCGAAGTTCACCGGCCGCCTGGTCGAGGAGACCACGGTCGCGGGCCGCCCGGCGGTCGTGCCGACGGTCACCGGCCGGGCGTGGATCACCGGCACCGCGCAGTACTTCCTGTCGCCCGACGACCCCTTCCCGGCCGGCTTCGAGCTCTGACCCGACGACCCGCCGACCCGACAGCCCGACGGCCCGACAGCCGGAGGCCGGACGACCGGAAGCTGGACGAACGGAGGCCGGACGGCCCGAGGCACCCGGCACCCACCGGTGGACGCGTCACGGGGGCACCCGCCGGAACCCGGCGGATGCCCCCGCCGCGTCCGCGGCGCTCCCGCGCGACCCGGCCGTAGGGACCGGGTCCGCGACGGTGCACCCCGCGCCGTGGGGCACACCGTCGCGGCGTCGCGCGGACCACCGCAGTCTCGGGGCGGGCCGCTACCCCTCCGCGGGCCGGTGCCGCCGGGCCGGGCGCGGCGGCGGGCGCCGCACCCCGACGGAGCCGGAACCCGCGGCGGGACCGGCGCCGCCGGCAGGAACGGCGACGGAGACGGCGGTCGAGGCGAAGACGGCCGGGCCGTCCACCGCACCGGTCACCGCGGCACTCCGGCGGCGTCCAGGAAGGTGCGGAACTTGGCGCTGGTCTCGGCGAGTTCGGCCTCCGGGCGGGACTCGGCGACCACGCCCGCCCCCGCGTACACCCGCAGGGTGCGGTCGTCCGCCTCGGCGCAGCGCAGGGTGACCACCCACTCGCCGTCGCCGTCCGCGTCGCCCCAGCCGACCATCCCCGCGTACAGGCCCCGGTCGAACGGCTCGATCTCGCGGATCGCCTCGCGGGCGAGCGGCGTCGGCGTGCCGCAGACGGCCGGGGTCGGGTGGAGGGCGGTGGCCAGTTCCAGGGCCGAGACGGCCGGGTCGGCGAGTTCGGCCGTGATCGTGGTGGCCAGGTGCCACATCGCGGCGGTGCGCACGACGGTGGGGCGCTCCGGCACGTCCAGGGTGCGGCAGTAGGGGGCAAGTGCGGCGCGGATGGCGTCGACCACGACGGCGTGCTCGTGCAGGTCCTTGGGCGACTCCAGGAGCGCGGCGGCCCGGCGGACGTCCTCGCCGAGGTCGGCGCTGCGCGGCACGGAGCCGGCCAGCGGGTTGGCGAGGACGGCCGTGCCGCGGCGGGAGAGCAGCAGTTCGGGGCTGGCGCCGATCAGGGTGCGGCCGGAGCCGGCGGGCACGGCGAAGGTGTAGCCGCCCGGGTCGCGCCGGGCGAGGCGCTGCAGGATCGCGGGCAGGTCGAGCGGCTCGGCGGCGTTCAGCTCCAGCGTCCGGGCGAGCACCACCTTGCTCAACTCGCCCTCGCGGAGCCGTCGGACGGCTTCGGCGACGCCCGCGCCGTAGGCCTCCGGCGCGGGCACCGGCCGGACGTCCCACTCGATGCGGTCGGCGGCCGGGGCGGGCAGGGCGATCAACGGGTCGTCGCCCAGCGCACCGCAGGCGCGGACCCGCGCGGGGACGGCGAGTTCGGCCCGGCTGTCGTGGTCGAACGCCACCGCGCCCACCACCAGCGGGCGTTCGACGCCGTCCCGGCGGGCCTGGGCGAGCGTCTCGGCGACCCGGGCGGGCAGCGGCCGGTCGTCCTGCGGCACCCTGGCGTGCACGCCCTCGGCGAGCAGGGTGCGAGTCGGGGAGGCGAAGAACGCCTGGTCGGGCGCGGCCCGGTACTGGCCCAGCAGTCCGCTGGCCGCGCCTATGGCGGCGTGGTCCGTCCCGGCGGGGGCGTGATGCACCGCGGTCACCTGGATTCCCCCAGTCTGCGAGTGGCCGCCGGGCGCGCGAGCTCGGACTGCTGCACAGGAAAGTCCCCTCCGACCAACAACATTAGGTAAGCCTAACCTAACACAATCGCACGACCCCGCCGAGGGGTCGCCGGGGGCTCGTGACGCCGGACATGAAGGTAGACGCAACGTTGCGTCCGGTGTACGGTCGCATCGAGACGCAACGTTGCGTCCATGATCGTGGAGCCCGCCACCGGCCGAAGTGGCCCCACCCTGAACGGCACCGCCCGTCACGCACGGGCCGGCCGTGCCCTCCCCCTCCGCAAAGGAGCCTCCCCGTGCCCTCCGCCCCGCCGGGCCGCACCGCCCCACCCGGACCCGCCGGACCGCCCGCCGGTCCGCTCGCCCCCTCACGCCCCCTCGCGCAGGCCGCCATCGCCCTCGCCTTCTGGGTGACGATGGCCGGCACCACCGTCCCGACCCCGCTCTACCCGCTCTACCAACACGCCTTCGGCTTCTCGCCGTTCATGGTCACGGTGATCTTCGCCGTCTACGCGCTGGGCGTCGTCGCCGGGCTGCTCACCCTCGGCAGGCTCTCCGACCAGATCGGCCGCCGCCCCGTGATGGCCGCCGCCCTGCTCTTCGCCGCGGCGGCCGCCGGACTCTTCGAGGCGGCCGACTCGCTGCCCTGGCTGCTGACCGCCCGGGTCCTCTCGGGCTTCGGCGCGGCCCTGATCACCGGCTCCGCCACCGCCGCCCTGCTCGACCTCGCCCCGCCCGAACGGCGCCTGCGCGCCCAGACCCTGGCCCTCGCCGCCAACATGGGCGGCCTGGCCGGCGGCACCCTCTTCTCCGGCATCCTGGCCGAATGGGCCGGCTCGCCGCTCCGGCTGCCCTGGACGGCGACCCTCGTCCTCACCGCCGCCGCCCTGCTCGGCCTGTTCGCCGTCCCCGAGACCGTCCCCGCCGCGATACGTGCCGCCGGGGTCCGCCTCCGCCTCCAGCCCCTGCGCATCCCGGCCGGAATCCGCCCCGCCTTCCTGCGCGCCGCGCTCGCCGGCGGCGCCGGGTTCGCCGCGACCGGCGTACTGACGGCGGTCAGCGGGCTCTTCCTCGCCACCGTGCTCGACCTGCGCAACCACGCGCTGACCGGCCTGGTCGTCGCCGTCGCGTTCGCCGCCATCGCCGTCGGGCAGCTGCTCGTCCGCGTGCTGCCCCCGGCCCGCGCCCTGCCGCTGGCCTGCGCCGGACTCGTCCTGGCCGCCGCACTCGTCGCCGGCGCACTGCTCACCGAGGCACTGGTGCCGCTGCTCCTCGGCGCCTGCGTCAACGGCCTCGCCGCGGGCGCCGCCATCGGCACCGGACTCGGCGCCATCAACGGCGGGGTCGCCCCGGAGCGTCGCGGCGAGACCGTCTCCACCTTCTTCGCCGTGCTGTTCTCGATGCTCTCGGTGCCGGTCATCGGGGTCGGCGTGCTCATCCAGGCCACCGGGCTGCGGACGGCCGGGGTCACGTTCAGCGCGGTGGTCGCCGCCCTGGCGGTCGGCGTCGCGGCCGGTCTGGTCCGGCGCCCGCGCGCGAGGACGGCGACGCCCTCCGGCCCGGCCCCCGGCGACACGGACAGCGGCGCGAGCGGCGGCGCGAGCGGCGGCGCGGACACGGCGGGCCCGCCGTCCGCCCTGGCCGGTCCGACCGGGGAGGCATGAGAAGATGACCACGACCGACACCCCCGGCCAGCCGCCCCCGCACAAGGACCCGAGCACCATCGCCGCCCAGCCCCGCCCCGCCACCGGCAGCAGCACCGGTAGCAGCCGCCGCAGTGAGGCCGCGCGCCTGGCCGTGCTGAACGCGGCCGACGACCTGCTCGTGGAACACGGCTTCGAGGGCCTCACCATCGAGGGCATCGCCACCGCGGCCGGGGTCGCCAAACAGACCATCTACCGCTGGTGGAAGTCCAAGGTCGACATCCTCTTCGACAACCTCGCCCTCGACGCCACCACGGGCCTGGCCTGGCCCGACTCCCCGTCCACCCCCGCCGATCTGCGCGCCTACGTCCACCGGTTCGCCACCTTCCTCGGCGAGGAGCCGGCCGGCCGGGTCCTCCAGGCCCTCCTCGGGCACGCCCAACTCGACTCCCGTACGGCCGAGTTGCTGCACAGCGGCTTCCTGGACGGCCTGCGCGCCCGCGACGTCGCGCACACCCGCGCCTGCCTCGGCCCCACCGGTGGCACCGAGGGCGACGACGCCGGGAACGACGGGCGGAGCGACTCCGACGACCGGGCCGCCGACCTCCTCGACGCCCTGCTCGCCCCGCTCTACCACCGGGTGATGGTGCTGCGCCGCCCGCTGGACTCCGCGTTCGTCGACGCACTGCTCGACCGGCACCTGCCGGGCTGACCCTCCGCCCGCCGCGCGCCCTTCCCCGCCTGTTCCCCTCCGCCCTTCCACGGGCCTCCCCGCGTTTCCCCGACTCCCCCTTCTCCGGCCCGTGTCCACTCCGGGCCCCCTCAGGAGCCATCATGTTCCGCCGCGCCCGACCGACCTTCGACGTGCACGTCGTCGCGGTCACCCCGCTCACCTCCGCACTCGTCCGGCTCACCTTCACCGGCCCCACGCTGGGCGACCTCTCCATCGAACACCCCACCCAGTGGGTCAAGTTGGCGATCCCCGAGGGCCACTCCCGGGCCTACACCATCCGCCACCACCGCCCGGCGGAACTGGAGGCGGACATCGACGTCGTCCTCCACGGCAACGGCCCGCTCGCCCGCTGGGCCGCCGTCGCCCGCCCCGGCGACCGGGCGCAGCTGGCCGGACCGCGCGGCAGCCGGCCCTCGTTCGAGGGCGCCGGGCACGTCCTGCTCGCCGCCGACGAGAGCGCCCTGCCCGCCGCACTCACCATCGTCGAACAACTCCCGCCGGGCGTACCGGTCTCCGCCTTCGTCGAGATCGGCGAGGCCGGGGCCACCCTGCCCCTCCCGGAGCGGGCCGGCCTCACCGGCCACTGGCTCGTCCGCCGCCCGGACCGACCGAAGGGCACTCTGCTCGCCGACACCCTGCTGGCCGCCGACGTCCCCGACGGCACCACCGCCTGGCTGGCTGGCGAGGCGCACGCCGTCGCCGGGATCAGGCGCCACCTGCTCACCGATTGGTCCCTCCCGCGCGAACGCGTCCACGCCAAGGGCTACTGGAAGCACGGCGAGTCCGACCACAAGGGCTGAGGCCGCACCGGGTCCGCCGTCCCGCCGGAGACCGCCGGAGACCGCCGGGGCCGCCCGGGGATCCCGGACGCCGGGGCCCCGGGAGGGCGCCGGAGCGGCGGGACGCCGTACGGGCGCGTCGGCTCAGCGCGCCGCGGCGGGCGCGGGGGTCAGCCCGGTGCAGCCGCGCAGGCCGTCACGCCGCTTGAGCGCGGCGGTCGCCGCCGCACCCGTCTGCGGGACGGGCACGCCGGTGTCGTCGATGGTCGCCGGGGCGAACGCCTCGCCGACCACCTTCCCGGCCGGGGTCACCGTCAGCGTCGTCACGCCGGTCTCGTTGGAGTTGGCGTAGTTGGACGTGCCGTACCAGAGGAAGTTGCCGAAGCCGTACCCGACGTAGGTGTTGCCGAGCATGCCCGAGCCGAGCATGGTGTGCGCGTGGGTGCCGACCACGGCCGTCGCGCCGGCGGTCGCGAGCTTCCGGGCGATGGTGGTCTGGGCGGTGGTCGGACAGGCCTTGCCCTCGTCGCCCCAGTGCAGGTAGACGAGCACCACCGGCGCCTGCTGCTTCGCCGCCTGGACGGCCTTGACCAGTGCGGTGGCGTCCAGCGCCGAGGCGATGCCGGGCTTGCTCGCGCCTGCGCGCCACTTCTGGTTGGTCAGGTCCTCGACCTGGCTGGCCGCGACCACCGCGACCTTCACCCCGCGCACCGTGGACACGTACGGGGCGTACGCCTCCTGCGAGTTGCGGCCGAAGCCGACGATCGGAACCGGCGAGGAGGCCTTGGCGGCGAGGGTGTCGGCGAGGCCGTCGGCGCCGAAGTCCACCGCGTGGTTGTTGGCGAGGGACACCACGTCGACACCGGAGTCCTTGAGCGCGGTGAGCGCCTTGGGCGAGGTGCGGAAGGTGTACGTCTTGGCCTCGGGGGCGCCGCGGTCGGTGATCGCGGTCTCCAGGTTGAGCACGGAGAGGTCGGCGGCCGAGAGCGTCCTGGCGATCGGGCCGAGCGCCGTCTCGGGCGCCTTCACGGCCAGCCGCGCCTCGGTGCGGCCCTCGAAGTGCACGTCGCCCGCGAACGCCACGGTGATGCTGCCGTCGGGGCGGGGGGCGCCCGCCGCGCCGTCGGTGGAGGCGGGGTCGTCCGGGGTGCCGGACGCCCCGGGGGAGGCCTTGGCCGCGTCGGCGGCCGCACTGGCGGCCTTCGCCTCCTTGGCCGCCTTGACGGCGGCCGGGTCGGGGTCGTCCGGCCCGCAGGCGGCGACGGGTATCAGCCCGAGCAGCAGTGCGACGGCGGCCGCGGCACGGCGCATGTGTTCCCCCCGTGGGTCGGTCGAAGAGCGCGGTCAGCCTACGCCACTCCCCCGCACCCTCTCCGCCACGCCGCCACAAGCAGCACCCGCCCGTCGCCCCGCGTTCGATCTCCCCTGGGGCGTGTTTGCAAAGTCCCGCCGGGGCCGCGACGCCGGGCATCCCGCCTGAACGCACACCCGAATCGCCCGAGTACGTCCAGTACGAGGACGATCCGGGCGCACGCCCAGCCGGGCGCCCAACGCCGCGGCCTGGTCCGACGCGACTTTGCAAACACGCCCCCGGGCGTGGCGGCGGCCCTTCCCGGGCGTTTCCCCGCGGCCTTCCCGGCACCCCCCGCCGTGTGCCGCCACGGGGTGCGGCGGCGGATGCGGGCCGGTGCCGCCTCCCGGGGCAGCGGACGCGAACCGGACGGCGCGTCCGTCCTTGCGGGCCCGGGCCTCCCGGTCCACCGGCCGCAGGACCTGCCGTCCCAACCGTCCGCCCGATCCGGCCGGGACGTCCCTGGCGCCGGGCCCGCCCCGGCGCGCAGCGTGGAGGAGGGGAGGAAGGTGGAGGAGGGGAGGAAGGTGAGAGGGGGGAGGACGGGACGGGCGGGGGCCGGGGTTCGAAGGGCAGGTGGTGCACGATGGCCGGCACGGAGGCGGCGGGCCCCCGGCGGCGGATCGTGGTCGGGATCGACGGTTCGGCGCCGTCGGAGGAGGCCTTGCGCTGGGCCGTCGGCCAGGCACTGCTGACCGGGGCGGTGGTGCGGGCGGTGGCCGCGTGGGAGTACCCGTCGCTGTACGGCTGGTTCGTGCCGATGGTGAACGAGGGCTACGAGCAGGCGGCGCGGCGGACCCTGACCGACGAGGTGGACGACGTGGTCGGCCGCGAACGGCCCGTGGAGATCCACGAGAGCCTCGTCCTCGGACACGCGGCCGAGGTGCTGCTGGAGGCGGCCGAGGGCGCGGACCTGCTGGTGCTCGGCAACCGCGGCCGCGGGGCCTTCGCCCGGACGCTGCTGGGCTCGGTGAGCGCACGGTGCGCGGTGCACGCGCCCTGCCCGGTGGTGATCGTCCGGGAGGACGGCAGCGCCGGGCCGCCGCCCCGGCCGGCCGCGGCCGCGGCGGGTGCGGGGGCGGCACCGGGCGGGGAGGCGGCCGTCCGCACCAAGGACTGGCAGCTGAACCTGCACGTGGTCGAGGACCGCGACACCACCCGGGTGCACGCCGTCCTGGACGCCGACGGGCGCGTGCTGCGCAGCGACGCCCTCGCCCGCCGCAACCCGCGCGACGCCCCGGCGCCCGCGGTGGGCGACGAGTTCGCGGTCGGCCGCGCGCTGGTCGACCTCGGCCACCGGTTGCTGCGCGCGGGCACCCACGGCGCCACGGGGCGGGCGGAGGAGTGACATGCTGATCCGCGGGCGGCGCCGGACCGTGGACGGCCGGGCCGCCGCCCCCTGCCACCGACACCCGACCTTCGAGCTTCGACCACCGGCCCCCGACGGCTGACGGCCGACCGGCAGCAGCCGGCGGACGACGGCCGACGGATCTCAGACGACGGATTACAGATGACGGACTCTGTCAGCCTGCCTCCCGGCGACCCCGCACCCATCCCCGCGCCCCCGCCCTCCTCGACCCCGCCCTCCTCGACTCCGCCACCCTCGACCCCGGCCCCCACCACTCCGCTGCCCTCGGCCCCGGCCCCCACGCCCCCGGCGCCCACGCCCCCTTCCGGGCCGGGAGGCGACTTCACCCCCGCCCAGCGCGCCCGGGGCCGGGCACTGCGCCGCGCCCAGCTCCCGTGGGCGCTGGGCGGGCGGCTGGCCGGTCTGGCGCTGACGCTCGTGCTGGGGCTGACGCCGGCCGGGGCCGGGATGGTGACGGCGGTCGGCGGCTGGTTCGGCGGTTCCCGCACGGCGGAGGTCCTGGCCGGCGCGGGTGCGCTGGTGCTCCTCGGGCAGGCGGCGCAGCTGCCGTTCGGCGCGGGCGCCCGGACGGTGCGCGCCCGGTTCGGGCTGGTCACCCAGGGCTGGGCCGGCTGGGCGGTGGACGTCCTGCGCGGACTCGCCCTCACCCTCGCCCTGGCACTGCCGGTGGCGTTCGGCCTGTACGCGCTGACCGACCGGTCGCCGGACCGCTGGTGGATCCCGGCGGCGGGTGCGGCCGCCCTGCTGACGGCCGCGCTCTCCTTCCTCTACCCCCTCCTCGTCGAGCCGGTGTTCAACCGGTTCTCGCCGATGGAGAGCGGACCGCAGCGCGAGGCGCTGCTGGCGCTCGCCGAACGGGACGGCGTCCGCGTGCGGGACGTCCTGGTGGCGGACGCCTCGCGCCGGACGACGGCCCTGAACGCCTACGTCTCGGGCCTCGGCGCGACGCGGCGGATCGTCGCGTACGACACGCTGCTGTCGACCGCCGAGCCGCGCGAGGTGGAGCTGGTGGTGGCGCACGAACTCGGGCACGTGAAGCACCGGGACGTGCTGACCGGCACCGTGCTGGGCGCCGTGGGGGCGGCGGTCGTGGTGGCGCTGCTCGGTCTGGCGGTCGGCTGGGGTCCGCTGCTGTCGGCCGCCGGTGCCGCGGACGCGGCCGATCCGCGTTCGCTCCCGCTGATGGCGGCGTGCGCGGCGCTGCTGGGCGCGCTGTCCGGCCCGGTGCAGTGTGCGGTGAGCCGCCGGGTCGAGGCCCGGGCCGACCGGCATGCCCTCGAACTCACATCGGATGCCGAGCAGTTCATCGCGATGCAGCGCAGACTGGCACTGACCAACGTGTCCGACGTCGACCCGCCCCGGATACTGGAGCTGCTGTTCGCCACCCACCCGAGCGCGACGCGCCGGATCGCGGCGGCCCGCGCGTGGCAGGCCCGCCGCACCCCGCCCGAAACCGTTGTATAGTGCAACAAATAACGGCAAGCCCGAGGAGGTGGGTCCACCATGCCCGACCGCGAGACGTCGATCGACACCATCCAGCGTGAGCTGACCGCCTTCGCCCGCCGCGCCCGCCACAAGGCCTCGCAGCTGCATCCGGACCTCTCCCTGGTCACCTACAGCATCCTGGACCTGATCACCGAGCGCGGCGGCTGCCGGGCCGCCGACGTCGCCGCGCACTTCATGCTCGACAAGTCCACCGTCAGCCGCCAGGTCACCGCCCTGGAGAAGCTCGGCCTGCTGCGGCGGGAGACCGACCCCGAGGACCAGCGCGGCCAGATCCTGCGCGCCACCGAAGCCGGCCTCACCCTGCTGCGCGAGGCCAACGAGCAGCGGCGGATCTCCTTCTCCGCCCGCTTCACCGGCTGGTCGGACGAGGACGTCGCACGGTTCGCCGACTACCTGGCCCGCTACGGCGCCGAGGACTGACCGGCCGTTCCCGCCCCCGGCCCCGCCCCTCCGAGCACCTCCCCGGGTGCGGCGGACCACCCGGACGGTGTACAGAGGAGGGGTGCCACTCCGGCAGCTCCCCCGCGACCGGCGCCGGCCGTGGCGGCTCGACCGCCGCGCGCTGACGGCACTGCCGCTCGCGCTGATCGTGCTGATCACCGTGGTCGACGTGCTCTCCCCGCCGGAGATCCACCTCGGCCCGCTGCTGATCGTCGCCCCCGCGCTCACCGCCTCCTTCGCCGGTGCCCGGGCCACCGCCGTCGTCGCCCTGCTCTCGCTCGCCGCACTGACCGTGATCGGCGTCCTGCGCGACGGTGTCACCACCACCAACCACGAGACCCAGCTCGGTGCACTGCTCGCCGTCTCGGCCCTGATCGTCGTCCTGCGCGCCCTGCGCGACCGGCACGAACGCGAGCTGGCCCAGGTCCGCTCGGTGTCCGAGGCGGCCCAGCGCGTCCTGCTGCGCCCGCTGCCCGACCGGATCGGCCCGCTCCACCTCGCCTCCGTCTACCTGGCCGCCGAGGCCGAGGCACAGGTCGGCGGCGACCTGTACGCGGCGGCCCGCACCGCCACCGGCACCCGGCTGCTGGTCGGCGACGTGCGCGGCAAGGGCCTCTCCTCGCTCGGCGACGCCGCGCTGCTGCTCGGCGCCTTCCGCGCCGCCGCGCACCTGCACGCCGACCTCCCCGGACTCGCCCGGTACCTGGACGGCAGCATCGCCTGGGACCTCGCCCAGCTCGCCGAACAGCAGCGCGCGCCGAAGCACCTGCCCCAGCACCCGCCCCAGCACCTGCCGCAGCGGGCGCGGCAGCCGCGCGACCCGCCGCCGCCGGCCCCGGAGGACAGCGGCGAGTCGTTCATCACGGCCGTCCTCCTGGAGATCCCGGACGACGGCCGGGTGGTCCGCCTGGTCGACTGCGGCCACCCGCCCCCGCTGCTGCTGCGCGCCGACGGCGTCACCCCGCTGGACTCCCGCCGGCCGGCGCCCCCGCTGGGGCTCGGCGAGCTGGCCCCGGCGCCGTACGAGGTCGAGGAGTTCCCCTTCCTGCCCGGCGACCGGCTGCTGATCTACACCGACGGCGTGATCGAGGCCCGGGACTCCGAGCGGCGCTTCTACCCGCTCACCGAGCGGCTCACGGCCCACTGCGCCGACCGTCCGACCGCCCTGCTGCACCACCTGCGGCACGACCTGCTCGCCCACGTCGGCGGCCGGCTGGACGACGACGCGGCGATGGTCGTCGTGGAGCGGCTCGACTGAGCCCCCGGAGGCACGGAGGAGCCGCACGAGCCGCACGGGCCACACAGGCGATACAGGCCACGCGGGCCACGCGGGCCGCACGGGCACCCGGCCGGACGGCTCACGGCCGGTACGGCAGCTGCGGCACCTCGAAGCAGGTGGTGGTCATCGACTCCACCTGGGTGACCCAGCCGCCGCGTCCGTCCTCGGCCGAGTCCTGCCACCGGGCGGCGTTCAGGCAGGCCCGGGTGAGCCCGGTCGGCGGCGGCTTCGGGACGAACGAGGCGGGCAGGAGCAGCCCGTGCGCGTCGTACGGCTCGGCGCGGTCCATGAACCCTTCGACGCAGGCCCGGGTGAGGTCGGCGCCGCACGGGTCCATCGCGTCGGTGAGCCACTGGGCGCCCGCCCAGCCCTCCAGCTCCCAGGCCGACAGGAGCGGCTCCCGGTCGGGGAGGTAGCGGGCCGTCGCGGCCCGGAACGCGGCCACCGCCGGGTACCGGACGTCCTCGTAGTTGAGCGAGGAGGAGGTGGCCCAGAGCACGTTCCGGCAGGTCGGCGAGGCCTGGTAGTCGGTGCGGACGCTCTCCGACCAGTTCTGCACGTTGGTCACCTTGGCGGTGATCCGGGTGCCCGAGTCGTCGAGGGCCCGGCAGAGCGCGGCGTTGCCCCGGGTGTCCATGGCGTCGAAGAGCAGTTGCGAGCCGTCGGCCCGGACGGCGGCGGCGACGGCCTGGAAGTTGGGCAGCGCGAAGTCCACCGTCTGGGTGAGCACCCGGTACCCCTCGGCCTCCAGGCCGGCCCGCAGCTGGGCGGCGTAGCGGGCGGAGTCGGCCTGGTTGTAGGCGACCACGGCGGCGGTGTCCGCCCCCAGCCGCTCCTTGAAGAAACGGAACACCTCGGTGGTCTGGTAGAGCGTGCCGTTCCAGCCGACGGCGTTCCCGTCGCGCGGCGCGCCGCTGCCGTAGATCCCGTACAGGTGCGGCCACCGCTCGTACGCCGTGCCGATCGGCTGGCCCCCGACGTCCGGCACGCCCTTGCCGCTGACGTACGGGGCTCCGGCGTAGTCGAGGACGCTGCCGGAGACGAGGGCGAAGACGTGCTCCCGGTCGATCAGCCGGTGCACGCAGTCCTGGTTGCCGATGCCGCTGCCGCCGTCGTCGCAGGTGACGAGCCTGACGGTGCGGCCGTGCAGGCCGCCGCGGGCGTTGAGGTCCTCGAAGAAGGCCTGGGCGCCGTAGCGCGGTCCGCTGAACACCTCGCTGCCGACCGGGCTGGTCAGCGAGGTGACGATGCCGATCCGGATCTCGGTCGGGGTGACACCGGTGTCGGAGGCCGGGTTGCCCGTGCCGGACGTGCCTCCGGTCGCGCCGCCGGATGCGCCGCCCGGGGTGGGGCGTGCGCTGAACGCCTGGTCCGGAAGGCGGGTGCCGCAGCCGGTCGCCAGGAGGAGGCCGAGGACGACGGCGAGCACGAGGGCGGGGACCGACGGCGGGGGGACCGGCACCGGGGCCCGGGCGGTGCCCGCCGACGCCCGGCGGCGGGCGGGCCGCCGACGGGGGGAGCCGTCGACGGCCCGGGGCCACGGGACCGGGATCAGCTGCATCCGGGGATCGGGCTGCCACTGGCGGTGGCGGCCTGGACGAGCAGACCGCAGATGGTGGAGCGGGAGACCTTCCAGGTGCCGTTGTCCAGCACGGCCTGGCCGGTGGCGGCCGGCTCGACCACGCTGCCCTGGAGCGACAGCTCGTAGGTGACGGTGGCATCGGTCGCCGAGGTGAACGCCACGTTCGTCACCTTGGCCTGCACCTGGCCGAGGCGCGGGTCCTGCGAGAAGCCCTGGAGCGCGGGGAGCAGCACGTCACCGTTCTGGAGCAGCGTGGCCTTCTCCGGGATCGGGGTGGTGGGGTCGAAGAACTTCTGCCAGTTGGCGGTGACCTCGTTCGTCGCCGTCGCCGGGTCGGCGGGCGCGGTGCCGCCGGCGGAGGCGCTCGCGCTCCCCGACGCCGAGGCGGACACCGAGGCGGAGGCGGACGCCGAGGCCAAGGCCGAGGCCAGGGCCGAAGCGGAGGCCGCCGCGGAGCCCCCGGCGGGCGGCGACGAGGTGCTCCCGGACCCGGAATCACTGCTGCTGCACCCCGCCACCGCACCGGCCAGCAGCAGCGCGAGCAGGACGCCCGCCGACCGCAGGACCGGGTCGTCGCCCCGACGGGTGCCGCTCTGCCTCACGTGCATGGTGTTCCTCTCGGCTGCCGGGACGACGGCCGCCGCTGGGGTCGGGTCCGCCGGTCTCCGGATGCTGTTCCAGGCCGATCCTGGAAATGTCGCAGGTGACACCATGAAGGCGGATCCATGGACGAATCGCAATCCGGGGGACGAAACACCCGGTCCGTCACGGACGGGGCGCTGCCCGGCCGTCACGGCCTCGGCGTGCCGGCCGCCGCCGCCCGGGCGGTGCGCGCCGCCCGGGAGAACCACGAGTGGCCCGGCTGGGTCCTCGCGGCGGTCGGGACGGTGCTCTGCGTGCTGGGCTGGTACGGGGTCTCCGGCGAGAGCTTCGCCGAGCAGCAGATCCCGTACCTGGCCTCGGCGACCATCCCCGGCGCGGCGCTGATCGTGGCGGGCGTCGTCCTCGTCGCGCTGCGCTCGCCCGGACGGTTCGGGCCGCTTCCTCCGCCTCCCCCGCCGGGCGCCGGTGCGGGGCCGACGGAGACGGACCGCCGGGTCGAGCAGCTCCACGCCCTGCTGGTCGAGCCGGCCCCGGCCGGACGGGCCGAGGGGGCCGAGGGGGCCGAAGCCGGGGACGGGGGCGAGGACGACCCCGGACCGCTGCTGGCCGTCCCCGCCGGCACGCTCTACCACCGCCCGGACTGCGTGCTGCTCGCGGACAGACCCGCCGTCACACCGGTCGACGCGGCCGCCGTCCGGGACCGGGGGCTCGCACCCTGCGGTCTCTGCGACCCGCCCGCCCCGCCCGGGGCCGGACCCGACGGACCCGGTACCCCGGGCGCTCCCGGCCGTCCGGACGCCCCCGCCCCGCCGACCGTCTGACGGGAGCTGCCCCGGTGCCCGTCTCCGCCCTCACCTCGCCCCTCACCGCGCCCCTCACCGATCCGGCCCGTGTGACCCAGCTGGCCGATGCGACCGGCCTGACCGTCGACCTGGCCCTCGCCGGACTCACCGTCGGCAGCGCCGCCGCGCTGAGCGGCATCGGCCTGGTCGTCTGCCACCGCGCCACCGGCGTGCTGAACCTCGCCCAGGGCGCCCAGGCGATGCTGATCGCCTACCTGGTGCGCGACCTCGTCGTGGTGCGGCACTGGCCGGTCTGGCCGGCGCTGGCGTGCTGCCTGCTGCTGGTCGCGCCGGCCCTCGGCGTCCTGCTCGACCTGCTGGTCTACCGCCCGCTGCAGCGCCGCGGTGCCGGACCGGCCGAGACCATGGTGGCCGGGCTCGGCGTGTTCGTGCTGCTCATCGGGGTGGTGGTGATGGTCTGGGGCACCGCGCCGCTGGCCGGGGCGCCGTCCCCGTTCGGCGGTACGCCGAACGGGCTTCCGGGCGGGCACACGCTGCGGCCGGACGCGGTGGCGCAGCTGGTCGCCATCCTGGTCCTCGCCGTGACGGTGGGCGTGACCACCCGGTTCACCCCGTTCGGGCTCCGCGTCCGCGCGGTGGTGGACGACCGGCGGCTCGCCGAACTGGCCGGGGTGGACGCCGACCACGTGTCCGCGGCCGGCTGGGCGTTCGGCTCGTTCACGGCCGGACTCGTCGGAGTGGCCCTCGCGCCCTACCTGCTGCTGGACCCGTACGGGCTGCCGCTGCTGGTGATGGAGACGATGGCGGTGGCGGTGGCGGCACGGTTGCGGAGCATCCCGGTGGCCGTGGTGACCGGGCTCGGGCTGGGGGTCCTGCAGGCCGAGCTGACCAGGCTGCGGCCGGCCGGGCAGCTGCTGCCGCTGGTCCAGGCGGTGCAGGCGAACCTGTTCGTGGTGGCGCTGCTGGTCGCCGCGCTGCTGGCCGGGCCCCGGATTCCGGGTGGCCGGAGCGCCCCGGGGGCGGCGCCGGGGGCATGGGTCCCGACGGCGGCCGGGGCCCGCGGCGCGACGGCCGGGGACGGTAGCGGCGGCGGGGGCGGGGGCGGCAAGGGCGGAGGTGGCGAGGACGGCAGGGGCACCGGGGGTCTCAGGGCCCTCGGGGAGAGGGGTGCCGGGGGCAGGTGGGCGGCGCGCGCGGTCTGTCTGGTGCTGCTCCTGCTGCCGCTCGGCTTCCGCGAGGACGACCTCCGCGGTGCGCTGTCGGTGCCCGCGCTGGCGCTGGTCCTGCTGTCGATCGTGGTGGTGACCGGGTACGGCGGGCAGATCTCGCTCGGCCAGGCCGGGTACGCGGGGCTGGGCTCGCTCGGCACGGCGCTGCTGATGTCCGGGCGGGTCCCGGGGCTGCCGCCACTGCCCGCCGCGCCGGCGCTGTTGCTCGCCGTGCTCGTGACCGCGCCGCTCGGGCTGCTGACCGGCTGGCCGGCCATCCGCCGACGGGGGCTGGCGCTGGCGCTCGTCACCTTCGCGGTCGGGACGACGCTGAGCCGGTTCGTCTTCCAGCAGCCCTACGCAACCACCGGGCTGACGCTCGACCGGCCCGCCTTCCTGTCCGGGGACCGGGCCTTCTACGTCACCGAACTCCTGCTGCTGGCAGCAGGCTTGGTGACGGTACGGGCCCTGCACGGCGGACGCCGCGGGCGGGCCCTGAGTGCGTTGCGCGACCACGAGCCGGGGGCGGCCGCGGCGGGGATCGACGTGGCGGGGCTGAAGCTGTTCGCCTTCGTGGCGGGGGCGGCGCTGGCCGCGCTCGGCGGCGGGCTGATGGGGATGGCCGGGCGGGCGTTCGACGCGGCCTCGTTCGACCCGGTGCGCGGGCTGCTCTGGTTCGCGGCGGTGGTGGTGGCGGGTGCGGACAGTGCGCTGGGGGCGGTGCTGGCGGCGGCCCTGCTGATCGGCCTGGACGCGGGGACGGTGGCGGGGGTGTCGGCGGTCGCGGTCGGCGTGCTGGCGGCCGGGATCGGCCGGCTGCCGGGCGGTCTCGCGGGAACGGCGAGGCGGTGGACGGCGAGGCGGTGGACGGCGGCGCGGTGGGCCGCCCGGCCCGCGGGCACCGGGCGGCCGTCCGGACCGGCGGCTCCCGCGCTGCCGCCCGGCCGGCTCACCCCGGCGGGGCGGCGGGTGCGCGCACTGCTCGCCGATCGGCGGGCCGGTGCCGCCGCCGCAGCGCCCGTCCCCGCCGCGCCCGTACCCGCACCCGCCCCCGGGGAGGCGGGGCCGTGAGCGGGCTTCCCGGTGCCCGGCTGACGGCCCGGGGCGTGGTCCGCCGCTACGGGGGGATCGAGGCGGTGGCCGGGGTGGACCTGGCCGCGCCGCCGGGCCGGGTCACGGCCCTGATCGGGCCGAACGGCGCGGGCAAGAGCACCCTCTTCGACTGCCTCGCCGGCACCGTCCGCCCCGACTCCGGCCGGGTGCTCCTCGGCGGGCGGGACGTCACCCGGCTCCCGGTGCACAGCCGGGTGCGGCTGGGCCTGGCCCGCACCTTCCAGCAGATCGCCGTCTTCCCGACCCTGTCGGTGGCCGACAACGTCCGGGTCGGCGCGGAACAGCCGTCGGGCCCGCGCCCGCGCACGCACCGCGCGACGGCCGGAGAAGCGGGGGGAGAGGCCGCCGAGGCGGCACCGGAGCGGAGTGCCGAACAGGCCGCGGAGCGAACCGAGCGGGCCCTGCGCCTGTTCGGCCTGCTCGACGTGGCGGCGCAACCGGCCGGCGGACAGCCGACCGGCGTGCTGCGCCTGGTCGAACTGGCCCGGGCCCTGGCGGGCGAACCCCGCGTCCTGCTGCTGGACGAACCGGCCGCGGGCCTGGACACCGCGCAGACCGCACGGCTCGTCACCGTCCTGCGCGGTCTCGCGGACCACGGCATGGCGCTGCTGCTGGTCGAGCACGACCCCGGTCTGGTCGCCGAACTCGCCGACACCGTCTACGCGATGGCCGACGGCCGGGTGGTGGCCGCCGGACCGACGGCCGCGGTCCTGGGCGACGCCCGGGTGGCCCGGGCGTGGGGCGGGGAGCCGCGGTGACGGCCGACCACCCGCCCCTCCCCGGCGCCCCCTCCCTCCCCGTCGCCCCCTCCCCGTCGCCCCCCCCGTCGCCCCCCCGGAGCACTCCATGCCCGCCGAAGCCTCCCTCCTCTCGGCCCGTGTGCAGTACGGACCGCTGGAAGCCCTTCACGGCGTGGACCTGGCGTTTCCCCCCGGCCGGGTCACCGTGCTGCTCGGGCGCAACGGCTCCGGGCGGACGAGCGTGCTGCACGCGCTCGCCGGGGTCGTACCGCTGTCCGCCGGGCGGGTCGTCTGGCGGGGGCGGGACGTCACCGGGCTCGGCGTCCACCGGCGGGCCCGGCTCGGGCTGGCGCTGGTACCGGCGGAGCGGGCGGTGTTCGGCTCGCTCACCGTCGCCGAACACCTGGCGCTCGGCGGCGGGGCGCCGGGCGGCGAGGCGACGGCCCTGTTCCCCGAACTGTCCGCACTGCTCCCCCGCCGGGCCGGAGAACTCTCCGGCGGCCAGCAGCAACTCGTCGCCGTGGCAAGGGCCCTGAGCACATCGCCCCGGCTCCTCCTGCTCGACGAACCGGACCGCGGTCTGGCTCCCGCGATGACCGCCCGGCTGCACGCGCACCTGCTGGCCACCGCCACCCGCGAGGGCCGGACCGTGCTGGTGACGGCGCAGGAACTCCCGCGCACGCTCGACCGGCCGGGCGTCGTCGTGCACGTGCTGCACCGGGGAGAGGTCAGCTTCTCCGGGGAGCCTGCCGAGCTGAGAACGGCTCCGGACGCGGGGTGACGATCAGTTCGACCGGGGCCGCTGCCGCCGCTATCTCGTCCAACAGGCCGCGGGCGGACTCCAGTTCGCCGATCATGCCGGTGATGCGGGCGCGCTCCCGGGCCAGCCCGGCGGCCAGTTCGGGGCAGGTCGGCCCGGGCCGCCGTTCGCCCGGGGCCGGCAGGCCGTGCAGGATCTCGCCGATCACCGCGGAGTTGAGGCCCGCCGCGAGCAGCGTGCGGATGCCGTGGACGGTGCGGACGTCCCGCTCGCCGTACTCGCGGTAGCCGCTGGGACGGCGTTCGGGGGTGAGCAGCCCCTGCTCCTCGTAGTAGCGCAGCGCCCGGGTGCTCACCCCGGTCAGCCGGGCCAGTTCTCCGATCCGCACCGGCTGCCACCTCCAGTCCCCGCGCCGGCTCCGGCGCTTGACCTTCACGTCGACGTGAAGGCCTAGCGTAACGGCCGTGACAGCGAACCGGTCGTACTCGACCAGCAATCCATCCGACCTCCCGACCCGCCCTTCCCCCACCCCTGTTACCGTGCTCGGCCTGGGCCCGATGGGCCGGGCGCTGGCCGCCGCCCTGCTGGCGGCCGGCCACCCGGTGACGGTGTGGAACCGCACCCCCGGGCGGGCCGACGACCTCGCCGCACGGGGCGCGGTGCCGGCCGCGAGCGCCGCCGGGGCCGTCGCCGCCGCCCCGCTCACCCTGCTCTGCGTCCGCGACGACGCCGCCGTACGGGCCGTGCTCGGCGCGGCCGGACCCGCACTGCGCGGCCGGACCCTGGTCAACGCCACATCGGTCGGCCCTGAGCAGGCCCGCGCCACCGCCGACTGGGCCGGCGCGAACGGCGTGCGGCTTCTCAACGCCGCGGTCCTCAGCCCCGTTTCGACCATCGGCGGCCCGGCCGCGGTGATCGTGTGCAGCGGCGAGGAGCAGGTGTTCCGCGCCCACCGCCCCGTCCTGGACGCGCTCGCCGGGACGGTGAACCACCTCGGCGCCGATCCCGGCCGGGCGGCCGTCTACGACACCGCCCTGCTCGACCTGTTCTGGACCACCGTGCACGGCTGTCTGCACGCCTTCGCACTGGCCCGGGCCGAGGGCGTCCGCGCCGCCGAACTCGCCCCGTACGCACAGGGTCTGCCGAGGATGCTGCCGGCTCTGCTGGACGAGTGGGCGAGGTCGGCGGACGAGGGCCGGCACCCGGGCGACCGGAGCACGGTGGCCTCCGGCGCCTCGGGCCTGGCGCACGTCGCCCGCACCGCCCGCGCCCGGGGCCTGGACACCGGCGTCCTGGACGCCGCCCTGGCCCTCACCGGACGCGCGGTCGCGGCGGGGCACGGTCCGGCCGGGGTCTCCGTCCTGGTGGAGACCATCGCGGGAGCGGCGGCGGCCCCCGTACCGGCAACCGTCCCCGCGGACACCGCCACGGGCTGACGGTCACTGGGCGAGGTAGCCGCCGTCCACCGGGAGCACCACGCCGGTGACGAACGAGGCCTCGTCGGAGGCCAGGAACAGGACGGCGGCCGCCACCTCCTCCGGCACGCCGAGGCGGCGCATGGGATGGAGCCGCTCGATGGCGGCGAGGTACTCCGGGCCGCCGGGTTCGTGCCGAAGGCGGGCGACCCGTTCGGTGGCGATCGTGCCGGGGGCGACCGCGTTGACCCGGATGCCCCGGTCGGCCCACTCCACCGCGAGGTGCTTGGTGAGACCGGAGGCGACGAACTTGGCGGGGCCGTAGACGGCCTGGCCCCGCTGCCCCGCCTCGCCGGAGATGGAGGAGACGCAGACGATGGCGCCGCCGGCCGCCGCGGCCATCGCCTCGACCGCGTACTTGCAGGTGAGGAACATGCCCCGGCCGTCGACGGCCATCACCCGGTCCCAGTCCTCGGCTCCCGCCTCGGTGATCTCCATCAGCGGGATCACCCCGGCGTTGGCCACCAGGACGTCGATCCGGCCGTGCCGTTCGACGGCGGCGCGGATCATCCGGCGGGCGTCCTCGTCCCGGGAGACGTCGCCGACGACCGTGCTGACGGCCTGCGGCAGCCGTTCGGCCAGCCGCCGCAGGCCGTCACCGTCGAGGTCGGTCGCCACGACCGACGCGCCCTCCCGGGCGAAGCGCTCGGCGACGGCGCGGCCGATGCCGTTCGCCGCGCCCGTCACCACGCACGACTTCCCGGCCAGCCGGCCGCCGGGACCACCCGTCTCCGTCATGGGACGGGACTGTAGCGGCGGCGGGCCCCTCGGCCCGGCCACCCGTCGACGCAACGCCCGACGCGTTCACCCCGTGGGAGCGCCCGCGCCGACGGGCGGGGGGCGGATGCCCGGGCCCGGCGTCCGGACGGGTCGCCCCCACGACGCCGCGCCACCCGCCCCGCTCGGGCCCCGCCGAAAGCCCCTCGGCCCCGCCGCACAGCGCCGCCGGACGACCGGGCCCCCGGCCTGCCGACCGACCGTGCCGCCACCCGTACTGCGCCTCGGCGCATCGGCGGGGCCGCAGGGCGGCAGGACGGCGCGTCAGCGGATCAGCACGTCACCGGGTCAGCACGTCACCGGGTCAGCCGACGGTGAGCACGATCTTGCCCCGCACGTGGCCGCGCTCGCTCTCGCGCTGGGCCTCGACCGCCTCCGCCAGCGGGTAGACCCGGTGCAGCGGCAGGTTCAGCCCGCCCTCCTCGTGCAGGGCGAGCGCCCCCGCCAGGGCCGGGCCCTGGTAGTCGGCGGGCTCGGTGCCACCGGTGAACCGCACGCCGTGCTCGGCGGACCCGGGGATGTCGGCGATGGTCAGGACGTTCTCCGCTCCCCCCGCCAGCTCGATGGAGAGCGGCAGGACGTCGCCGAGCCCGGCCACGTCCAGGACCCGGTCCACACCCTCGGGGGCGGCGGCCCGGACCCGCTCGGCCAGCCCGTCCCCGTAGACGACCGGGACGGCGCCCAGCTCGCGCAGGTACGCGTGGTTGGCCTCGCTCGCGGTGCCGACCACCCGGATCCCGCGCTGCCGGGCGAACTGCAGCACCACCGTGCCGACCCCGCCCGCCGCGCCGTGCACCAGCAGGGTCTGGCCGGCTTCGAGGCCCAGCAGGTCGAGCGAGCGCCACGCGGTCTCGGCGGCCACCGGGATCGCCGCGGCCTCCTCCCAGCCGAGTGCGGCGGGCTTGCGGGCCAGCTTGTCGGCCGCCGCCAGCACGTGCTCGGCGTAGCCGCCGCCGTGGACCGAGCCGAACACCTCGTCCCCGACCTGCCAGGCGGTGACACCCTCGCCGACCGCCTCCACGACGCCCGACACCTCGTAGCCGGTGACGGCCGGGAAGTCGACCGGGAAGAACTCGGTGATCGAGCCCGAACGCACCTTGTGGTCCAGCGGGTTGACGCCCACGGCGCGGACCGCCACCCGCACCTGGCCGGCGCCGGGTGCGGGCAGCTCGATCTCGATCGGGCCGAGCACGTCGAGGCCGCCGTACTCCGCGAAGCCGATGGCCTTGGTCGGAAGGGTGCCGGGGGTGGCGTCGGTCATGGGGATCCCACCGTTCTCTCGCTCTGTGTCCGCCGGGGGCGGCCGGGCCGCCTGAACAGCCGGTACGGGCCGTCAGGGGTGGCCCGGACGGCCCGGAACGGCCCGGGCGGCTGGAAGGTGTCGCGGACCCGGTGGCCGGAACGGCGCCGGGGCGACGGTTCAAGCCTGGTCGCCGCGGCGGTGATCCCCGGCCCGCCGTTCGGCCGGTTCCGCCTGGCCGTTCGGCCGGGCTGCGCCGGACGGGCCCGCACTACGCTGGACGGCATGGTGGAACAGGCACGCGCCACGGACCGGGCCCGCGCGACGGCGCCGTCCCGGCGGGCGGAACAGGCCCGGGCGGCCGAACAGCCCCGCACGCCGGACCGGACCCGCACCCCGGACCGGCCCCGCGGCGCCGACCGGACCCGCGGCGGCGAACCGGCCCCGTCCCCCTGGGACCGCCCCGAGGCCGCGCTGGCCCGCGTCGTGGAGGTGCTGCGCACCCCCCGCCCGGCGATCATGACGAGGCTCTCGGAGGTGCTCGCCGACCTCGTCCCCCACGTCGCACTCGCCCAGCTCAGCGGCGTCTGCACCTACTCCCCGACGAGCGCCTTCGGCCCCGAGGAGCTCGCCGCCCGGATCACCAGCCCCGAACTCGCCCGGCTCGCCGAGTCGGTGCCGCCCGGCCGGCCGTGGCAGGGCGAGGCGGTCCTCGCCGGGCGCTCCCGGCCGGCGGTCGCGGTGGCCTCGGCACCGGCCGGCAGCAACGGTGCGCTGCTGGTGCTGGTGCGGGCCACGACCGGGTCACCCGCTCCGCTGCCCGAACCGACGCTCGGCCTGCTCCAGCAGCTGTGGGAGCTGGTGACCACCCACTCGCACCACCGGGCCATCGACGCGGCCCCGGCGCACGCCGCCGCCTCCCGCGCCTCGGCCGGCGCGCGGGCCCGCGCGATCGCCGAGCTGAGCGGCGCGCACGCCTCCGCGCTCTCGGCGATCCTCGCGCCGCTGCGCTCCGCCGCCCTGGACGACACCACCGCCCGGCGCAGCGCCACCGAACTGGCCGTCACCGCCCTGCTGGACCTGCGCGGCGCCGCCGACCTCGACCGCGAGCTGAGCGAGGAGCCCGCGGCCACCGCGTTCGCCCGTCTCGCCGACGTGCTGCGGCCGCTGCTGCGGCACACCCCGGTCCGCCTGGACCTGCTGGCGCCGACGGCCGGCGACCGGTCCGTCCCCGCCGACACCGCGCACACCGCGCGGGCGGCCGTCCGGTCCACCGTGCTGGCCATGCTGGAGCAGGACGGGCTGGGGCGTCTCCACGTGAGCTGGCAGTTCGTGGACGGCACGCTGCGCGCCGTCGTCCGGGACGACGGTCCGGGGCTGCTCACTCCGGACGCGCTCGCCGTCCACCGCACCGCCGACCGGATCGCCGCCCTGGCGGGCCGGCTGACGGTCGACGCCGTCCCCGGCTGGGGCACCACGGTCACCGTCGACCTGCCGCTCCACGTGGCGGTGGCGCCGGCCGCCTCGGTGGATCCCCTGGAGGGCCTCCAGCCGCGGGAGTTGGAGGTGCTCGACCAGCTCGCCCAGGGCCGCCGCAACCGGGAGATCGCGCAGGCGCTGCACATCAGCGAGTCGACGGTGAAGTTCCACGTGGCCAACATCCTGGCCAAGCTGGGGGTCGCCTCCCGGGGCGAGGCCGCCGCCCTCGCCCACCGCGCGGGCCTGCCCTCGACGCCGCCGCCCCTCTACGCGGCGTCCTGACCCGGCGGGCGGGGCGCACGGGTACCGGGGCGGGACGGGCCCACAGCCCCGGGAGCCGTCCGCCGGGCGGCGGACGGGACGGCGGTCAGCCGGGCGGCGTCACGACCTCTCGACGGCGGCCTTGATGCGGCTGCCGAAGGCGGGGGCGTCCTTGCGGGCCGCGCGGAGGGCCGGGGAGACCAGGAGCTTGCCGATCCCGTGCCCCTCCAGGACGTTGAAGATCCGGACCCGGGTGCCGCCGCCCGGGAGCGGTTCGAGGTCGTAGCCGCCCTCGGCGGTGATCAGGTTCTTGCTCTGCTCGCTCCAGCGGATGGTGCGCGGGGCGTCCAGCGCGGTGATGCGGAACTCCCGGGAGGTCTTCATCCCGGCGTCCTTCACCGTGCTGCGGAAGACGGTTCCGACGGTGGTGGGGCCGTCCGGGGTCTTCTCGATCGACTGGACCCGGGGGCTGAAGTCCGGGTCGTTGCGGCCGTCCGCCAGGTAGGCGAAGACCTGCTCCACCGGGCGGTCGACCTCGACGCTCGCATCGAACATTCCGGACATGCCGACTCCTCGCGGGATGCGGTCGGGTGCCACGACGACGTGACGCCGCGGCGACGCGACGAGGTGACGTCGCAGCCCCGTGGCAGGGTGGCACCGCACGGCCAGGATTCCAGAGCGGCCCCCGCCCCGCCTCCCGGGCGGCCCGGTACGGACCCGCGGCGGGGCCCGCGGGGCCCACCGCGCCCCCGGCCGCCCTACCGCCCGAGCCTCCGGCGGGGCAGGGCCAGCAGGTGGTGCAGGGGCAGGCCGCGGGCGGCCCAGCTCTCCAGGCGGGCGCGGTCGACCCAGTGGATCCCGTACTCGTCCCCCCAGGCCATCGCGTCGCGGGTGAGGCCGCCGTTGGTGACGACCACCGCGACGTCCGCGCCGTGCACCGGACCGGCCGTGCCCTTCACCTCGTACATGACGTGGACGCCGACCTTGGCGCCGACGGCGGTGTGCTTGGCCTGGAGGACGATCCGGCCGTGCTTCGGGTGCAGGCCTATGACGTCGGCCGCGCGGTCCCCCTGCCGGCCGACCTTGTCGGCCGCCCAGCCGTCCCGGACCAGCAGGTCGCGCAGCGCGAACTCGAAGGCCTGGTCGCCCATCGCGTCGACCTCGGCGAGGCTCAGCCGCAGGCCGGCCAGCCGTTCGGTGCGGGTGCGGTCCAGCATCGGACCGCAGGCCGCGGCCGCCAGCGCGAGCACCGCGACGACGGCCAGGAAGATCCAGGACCGCAGCAGCGCCTGCGCCGTGGCGAGCACGGCCACCGCGACGGCGACGCCGACGAGCGCCGCCGCCAGTTGCTCGACCGGTCCGCGCGGCCGTCGGAACCGGGCCGCCATCACGGCGTCCCGACGACGGACGGGGTGGGAGCCGCCGGCGGCGGCGCGGCGGCGTCGCCCTCGGAGAAGCCGACGAAGTGGCCGTAGAGGTAGAAGACCGCCAACGCACCCGCGATCAGCCACCCGCTGGTCCTCTTCCCGCCGCCGCCCGGGGTGGGGCGGCGCCGGTAGTGCTCCCGCACCCGGACGAGTCGCCGGTCGTCGTTGCCCGCCACGTTGCCTCCCGATCGGGCCGTCGGCACCCTGTGCGCCCCGGCTCGCCCCTCGGGTGTAGCAGCGGCGACCGACAGCGGACCGGCGGTGTTCGGTACACGGACCACCGGGTGGTCCGGAACCGGCCAGGTGCGCCGGAGGTGTGCGCCGGTGTCCCGGTGGCGTGCGCCCGCCGTCCGGCCTGGGCCGTCGCCCCGGGCGCGGGGCGGCGGGCGGCGCGGCACGGGCGCGGGCCCCGGGAGCGGGGCACCGACGGCGCGGCCGGCCTGCGGTGACGCGCACGGACGGCGGGCGGGCGCAGCTTGGCAGGATCCGTCCGGCGTGCGGCCGCGCGCTGTGCGCCGCCTTCCGGCGGGGACGCGCCGCCCAGACCGAGGTCGCGCCCCTCCCGCGCCCTCTCCCTCGGTCACCTCCCGCGGTCACCTCCCGCAGCCGCTCAGGCCGCCGTGTCCCCCTCGGCGGCGGCCAGGATGCGCTCAGGGTCGGTGAGCACCGCCCACCAGGTGCTCTCGTCGTCCTCGGGGTCGTCCGGCCGCGGGGTGCGCCAGCCGACGGCGGCGTGGAGGCGGACGTGGTCCCCGGCGGCGAGGGGCGGGAGGGTCCAGCGCAGGCCCTGGTGTTCGTCGAGGTACTCGACGCCCCAGGCGGGACGGCGCCCTCGGGCGTACACCTCGTCCAGCCGGGCCGCCCAGGCGCGCGGGACTCCGGAGCCGGACCGCGCACGGGCGCAGATCTCCTCCTCGTCGGAGCCCCCGAGGTGGAGGACGGTGCCGGGGTCGGAGAGCTCGACGGCGGCGAGCGACTGGCCGCCGGCGTAGCCGCTGTAGACGTCGGCCGGCACCGCCTGGAAGGACGCGGTGAGGCGGACCCGGTCGAGCGCCGTGCGGGCGTCGAGGCCCCAGACGGCGCCCCAGCCGTTGTCGACCGCGAGGGAGACCTCGGAGGCCGGTGTCCGGAGCGGGCAGAGCAGCAGTTCCAGATCGGCGTCCGCCCGCTCCCACCGGTACAGCAGCCCGCCGGCCGGCAGCCGGTGGAGCCGCGTCGGCCTCGACGGGACGGGCCTGCCGCCGAGCTCCGCGCGCAGGACGAGCACGCCGAGCGGCGTGGTCACCGACGGTTCGGCGGGCACGAACGGCCCCGGCAGCCGGGGGACGTGGGGCAGGAGGGCGGGCATGCCGGAAGTCTAGGGACCGCGTCCGGCCCCCGGAGCAGGCGGCCCGGGAGCGGCACACGAGAAGCGCGGGAGCAGTGCGGGGGCCGGCCGGGAGCGGCACGCGGGTGCCCGGGGCGGAGCCGGGAGTCGGCGGATCCGGCGTCCCGTGCGGGGGCTCCCGCGCCCGTGCCCGCCCCTCCCGACACTCCCGCCGCCCGAAGGCCGTCACATTCCGGCGGGCTGTTCCGTCCCCTTGCCGACGGCGGCCGGAAGCGGCGGCCAGGTACCCGGAGGGGCGAGGACATGGCGCAGCACATCACCGTCGTCGGCGGCGGTTTCGGCGGGCTGACGGCGGCGGTTTCGGCGGCCGAGGCGGGGGCGGCGGTCACCCTGTACGAGGCGCACGCGCGGCTCGGCGGCCGGGCCCGGACGGCGGAGGCGCCGTACCGGACCAACGAGGGCCCGCACGCGTTCTACCGGCGCGGGCCGCACTGGGCGTGGCTGCGGCAGCGCGGGCTGGTGGGGCCGCTCGCGCGGATCCCGGTGGCCGAGTCGCTGCGGACGCGCTACCACCGGGACGGGCGGCTGCACCGGCTGCCGCCGGTCGGGGTCGTGCGGCTGGCGCGGCGGCGCGGCGCCCCGGTGGGCCGGACCTTCCTGGGCTGGGCGAGCGAGGTGGCCGGTGAGCGGACCGCCCGGGCCGCGGCGAACTTCGTGGCCGTCTCGACGTTCCACCACGATCCCGGGCTGCTGTCGGCCGCGTTCGTCCAGGAGCGGCTGCGCCGGTCGGCGGGCTTCCCGCCGGAGGCGCAGTACCCGGTGGGGGGCTGGCAGTCGGTGATCGACCGGATGGCGGAGCGGGCGCGGGAGCTCGGCGTGCGGATCGAGACGGACGCGCGGGTGGACGAACTGCCGCGGAGCGGCGGGCCGGTGGTCGTGGCGACCTCGCTGGACGCGGCGCGGCGGCTGCTCGGGGACGACGGCCTGGTGTGGGCGGGCGGCCGCACGCTGCTGCTCGACCTGGCCGTCCGGTCGCGGCGCGGTGACGCGTTCTTCGTCTCGGACCTCGACGGGCCGGGGTGGGTGGAGCGGTTCACGGCCCAGGACGTGAGTCTGGCGCCCGCCGGGGAGCAGCTGATCCAGGCCCAGCTCCCGCTCGCCCCGAAGGAGCGCAGGGAGGAGGGGACCGCCCGGGCCGAGCGGTTGCTGGACCTGGGGTACCCGGGGTGGCGCGAGCGCGTGGTGTGGCGGCGCACGGCGGTGGCCGCCGGCCGGACCGGTGCGGTGGACCTCCCGGGCACCACCTGGCGCGACCGCCCGGCCGTCGACCGGGGCGACGGCGTCTACCTGGTCGGCGACCAGGTGGCGGCTCCGGGGGTGCTGAGCGAGGTGTCGTTCACCAGCGCGCTGGAGGCGGTGTCGCTGGCCGTGGCGCAGCGGCCGGCGGCGGACCGGGCCGCCCGCTAGGTCGCGCCGTGCACGGGCCGGGCACCGGGCCGCGCACCGGGCGGCGGATGCGGCCGGGCCGCGCACGGGACGTCGGCCGGTCCGACGTCCCGTGCGCGGCCCGGGGCTCCTACGATGGCGGGATGTCCGCAGACCCCGTGCGTTTCCCGCCCGAGCCCGTCCGTGAGGTGGAGGCCCGGGTCCTCCGCCAGGCCGGCGGGTGCGGTGGCGGGGTCGCCGTCGTGGCGGTGGACTTCGAGCCGCGCACCGGACCGGCCGGGTTCGAGCTCGTCCTGCCGGACGACGTCCGGTTCCGTTTCGGGGCCGCCGGCGGCGACGAGGACTACCGCCAGGTCTTCGGGCTCCTCGCCGCGTTCGACGAGGGGATGCGCGAGGTGCTGGCCGGGGACGGGCGGATCGCCGTCCACTGCCGGGCGGTCCTGCGGCGCGTGGTCGTCCACCCGGTGGACTCCCACGACCGCGCGTTCCGCGAGGCCGGGGGGATCGCGGCGCGGACGGCCCTGGCCCGGGTCTTCGGCGCGTCCTGAGGCGGGCCCCGGGTACGCCCGGGGCCCGCCTCAGGACGGCCCCGGGTACGCCCGGGGCGGGCCGGATAACCGTGTGCACCGGCCCCGCGGCCCGTGTTACGGTCGATCGTCCGGGCTCGACCGAGCCCGATCAGGGCCGTTCGGAGAGAGGGAGGGTGAATCGTGGCCACGGTGACAGCGGCTGCGCACGTGCTGCGCGGCGCCCCGAGTGTCCTCACCTCCCGGGTCCCGGTCTGACGTTCTCGCACGCTGGGACCCTTCACCTCCAAGGGTTTCCCCATGTCTTCTTCTTCCTCCTCCCCCTGGCACACCCGTGTCGAGGCGTCCTCCGACGTCCCGGCCGTCCGTGAGCTGACGCTGGCCGCGTTCGGCCGGCCGATGGAGGCCGACCTCCTCGACGCCCTGCGGGGCGACGAGGCGTGGATCGGCGGTCTCTCCACCGTGGCCACGGACCCGTCGGGCACCGTGGTCGGCCACGTGGCCTTCACCCGTGCCTTCATCGGCGACGTCCCCGCCCTCGCCCTCGCCCCGGTCTCGGTCAGCCCGGACCGTCAGCGGTCCGGTGCGGGATCCGCCGTGGTCCGGGCCGGGCTGGACGCCGCCCGCGCGCGGGGCGAGCGCTTCGTGATCCTGCTCGGGCACCCGTCGTACTACCCGCGGTTCGGTTTCGGCCGGGCCTCGGCGCACGGGATCGTGCTCACCGTCGACGCGCCGGACGAGGCGTGGATGGCGCTGAGCCTGGACGCGGAGCGTGACCCGCTGCCGTCCGGGACGGCCCGCTGGGCGGCGCCGTTCGGCATCGCCTAGCCGAAAACAATCGCCCCGGCACGTTTTCCCTCCAGATAGTTGGGATGGAAACCGTGCCGGGGCGCCACGGAGGATTCCGGTAGTCAGTTCGGGACCATTCCCCCTACCGGAGGGATCTCTCCTCGTGACAACAGCACGTACCGCACGCGCTCTCCCCCGTCGGCGAGCCGCCCTCGGCACGGGTCTCGCCGCACTCCTCGCCGTCACCGGCCTCGGGCTCGGCGCGGCCCCCGCGCACGCGACTCCCCCGCCGGCGACCTGCAACCCGGATGTCGAGCACATCTGGGACGACATCACCACGGCCGTCATCACGCCGGTGATCACCGAGTTCACCTCCTTCAACGTCGCTCCCGGCACGACCGGCCAGCAGACCAAGAAGCTCTCGGAGATGACCTCGGTCACCACGAGCATCAACAACTCCGCGGAGTTCAGCGCCACCTACACGTCGACCCTGTCGAGCGTCGGCACCAAGGTCGGGTTCCAGGTCGCCAACCAGCGGGGCAACACCCGGACGACGGAGCTCACCCGGGTGGTCAACCTCAACGCGCCCGGCTTCTACGGGATCTACCGGGGCGTCCTGCGGGTCGACGGCGAGTGGTCCCGGTACATCTGCGCCCGCTCCGGCCCGGGCAAGGGCTACTGGATCAACGCCAGCCAGTCGGGCACCGGCCAGTACACCACCTTCAGCTTCCCCGACGAGGGGACGATCACCTGCGAGCCCGCCGCGCCGGCGCGCACCGTCCGGGAGGCCGCCCAGAGGGAGCTCTGCAAGTAGGGGGGTTCCGCACGTCGCCGACCACCATGTTCGACCAGGAGGGGATGAACCATGGCACAGCACAGGAGCAGGGCCGCCCGCCGCATCGGCGCCGTCCTCGGCGCCACCGTCACCGTCGGCGCGCTGCTGACGGTCGGGGCTCCCGCCGCGTCAGCCGCGGACCCGATGGACGGCTACAGCTGCGAGGGCGGCGGGTACCGGATCCTCACCCCGCACACGTACGGCAACGACCGGATGGTGCTCCAGGTGTCGATGGAGCGGGAGGGGCACGGCTCGGTCATCCAGGCGCCGTGGGACGGCGAGGCCGTCCAGCAGTGGCAGCTCTGCAGCCGGCCCGACCCCGCCCACCCGGGCAGCAGGTTCTACAAGTTGAAGGACCACGCGCGCTGGTGGTGCCTGGCCGTCGACAGCGGCTACACCGGCGACGGCGCCTGGATCCTCACCGAGGAGTGCAACTGGGAGTCGCGGGAGGTGTTCTGGAGCAAGCCGGTGCCCGGCACCGACCTGGTCGCGCTCCAGGCGCAGAACAGCCACAGCTGGGTGACCGTCCAGGGCGGCTGGTGGTCGGCGCACGCCGTCCAGATGCAGTTCCAGGCCGACCTGTTCACCCTGCAGAAGGTCTGGTAGCCGAGGGGGAGCGCGAGGTCCTCCCGGCGCCGGGCAGCTGCCGGGAGGACCTCGCAGGACGGCCGGGTCCCTACTCGGGCGCGACCTCGGCCGGGGTGCCGCCGGTCAGCTTCAGCAGCTCGTCGTAGCTCATCGGGACGACGGTGTGCGGATGGCCGGCCGCGGCCCACAGCACCTCGTGGGCGGCGAGCGCGGTGTCGACGACGGTGCGCAGCGGCGCCGGGTGTCCGACGGGGGCGACACCGCCGATGGCCTGGCCGGTGGCCTCGCGGACCTCGGCCGCACCGGCCCGTTCGATCGGGCCGGTGCCCAGCTGCCGGGCCAGGTGCGCCGTGTCGACGCGGTGGGCGCCGCTGGTCATGACCAGCAGGGGCGCGCCGTCGCAGACGAAGACCAGGCTGTTGGCGATGGCGCCGACCTCGCAGCCGAGGGCGGCGGCCGCCTCGGCGGCGGTGCGGGCGGAGTCGGGCAGGACACGGATCCCGCCGGGCAGTCCGGCCGCCGCGAGGGCGTCGGCGACCGCCTGGCTGCGGGCGGGGAGGGGGGACGTCATCGCGCCATCCTGCCGCACGGCGGCGGGTCGCGCCTTCCCGCGCCCGACGGCGCTGAGGACGGCCCGGATGCCGGCGGTCAGCACGGAGGTGTCCCGCCCGACGCCCCAGACCACGCCGCCGGCCGCACCACCCGCCGCACCGGCACCCCCACCCGCACCACCGGCACCAGCACCGCCGCCGCCGTCCCCGACCCGGGCCTCCACGTACGCGACGGCCTCGCTGTCGGGCCCGGTGCGGACGGCGTGCTCGGTGAACCGGAGGATGTCGACGGGGTGTCCGGCCGCCCGGAGGGCCGCGGACACCGCGTCGAGCGGCCCGTTGCCCGCGCCCCGGTGCGTCCTGCCGTCGAGGGTGACCTCGGCCCAGTGCGCGCCGGCGCCGTCCTCCCCCGTCCGCCACCCGGCCGGCAGCGCCGGGTCCAGGTAGGTGGCCCGGAACAGCGCGTACAGCTCGTCGGCGGTGACCTCGCGCCCGCTGTCGTCCGTGGACTCCTGGACCACCCGGGAGAACTCGATCTGGAGGCGGCGCGGCAGGTCGAGGCCGTGGCCGGCCTGGAGCAGGTAGGCGATGCCGCCCTTGCCGGACTGGCTGTTGACGCGGATCACCGCCTCGTAGTCGCGGCCGAGGTCGGCCGGGTCGATCGGCAGGTAGGGGACGTCCCAGGGCGCGCGGCCGGGCGGGACGCCCAGGTCGGCGGCGGTCCTGGCGTGGTGGGCGAAGCCCTTCTTGATGGCGTCCTGGTGGGTGCCGGAGAAGGCGGTGTGGACGAGGTCGCCGACGTAGGGGTGGCGTTCGTGGACGGGCAGCCGGTTGCAGTGCTCGACGGTGCGCCGGATCTCGTCGATGTCGGAGAAGTCGACCATCGGGTCGACGCCCTGGGTGTACAGGTTGAGCGCGAGGGTCGACAGGTCGACATTGCCGGTCCGCTCGCCGTTGCCGAAGAGGCAGCCCTCGACCCGTTGGGCCCCGGCCATGACGGCCAGTTCGGCGCAGGCCACGCCCGTCCCCCGGTCGTTGTGGGGGTGGACGGAGAGGATCACCGAGTCCCGGCGGGCCAGGTGCCGGTGCAGGTACTCGATCTGGTCGGCGTAGACGTTGGGGGTGGCGATCTCGACGGTGGCGGGCAGGTTGTGGACCACCGGGCGGTCGGGGCTCGCGTCCCAGAGCCGGGTGAGGCCGTCGCAGAGCTCCAGGACGTAGTCCGGCTCGGTCAGGTTGAACACCTCGGGCGAGAACTGGAACCGCAGGCCGGGGCGGTCGCCGGCGCGCCGGGCCATGTGCTCGGCGGCACCGTGGACCAGCGTCCGCACCTCCTCGCGGCTGCGGCCGAGGACGACGTCGCGCCAGACCGGCGCGGTGGCGGTGTAGAGGTGGACGACGACCCTCGGCAGGCCCTCGACGGACTCGAAGGTGCGGTCGATGAGGTCGGCGCGGGCCGCGGTGAAGACGACGACGGTGACGTCCTCGGGCACCGCGCCGGGGGTGGTGGCGAGGCGGCGGACGAAGTCGAAGTCGGTCCGGCTGGCCGAGGGGTAGCCGACCTCGATCTCCTTGAAGCCCATGGCCAGGAACAGGTCGAACATGCGTTGCTTGCGCGCCGGGTCCATCGGCTCGGCGAGGGCCTGGTTGCCGTCCCGCAGGTCGACGGGGACCCAGAGCGGGGCCCGCTCGATCCGCCGCGACGGCCAGGCCCGGTCGGCGGACTCGGGCAGCGGGACGCGCCGGTGGGCGGGGCGGTAGCGGTGGAACGGCATGGCGCTGCCGCGCTGCGGGTTCCAGGCGGGGGCTCCGGCCGGGACGGGGCCGGCGGGGGTGCGGAGGCCGGGGAACCCCCCGCCCGGCGGGAGGGGCGCGGTTCCTGCGGCACCGGCGGTGCCCGCCTCGCCGACGGCACGGGTGGCGCCTGCGGTGGTGCCTGCGGTGATGTCCGCGGTGTCGCCTGCGGTGCTGTCTGCGGTGCTGTCTGCTGCGGTCACGGGTGGAGGTCCTTCACTGCGCGGCTTCCGCGCGGTCGCTACCGGGTGACGACCGGCAGCACGGCGCCCCGCAGCGGGGCGCCGGTCGGTCAGACCCCGCTGCGGCCACCGAGAAGGAGACTCCACGACTGCATGGCGGGTACCGTAACCACGTTCCGCCGCGCAGGACAACCCGGTTCCGTGGAGCGGACATCGGGTCCCCGGCCGGCGCGGCGGGGATCGCGGGGGCGCACCGGGGGGCGCACCGGGGGCACGATCGGGCACAGCGCGGGCGGATCCGGGGCACCTCCGCCGGACCTGCCGCAGGGGACCGAAGCCGCTCCGGGGCGTGCTCCAGGCGCTGGTCGGCGCCCGTCCGCGGTGTTAACCGCACACTGACGCAATGTTAAGGACGTGTGTGCGCGTCGTCCGAAGATCGAACGCGCTTTCACTCCTAACACACCGTATGACTAGTATCGCCTCGTCAAAAGCCCGTGCCCCGGACGGCCCGGCCCTCACGGACCGGCCGCCAGCCCCAAGGAGACAGCTCTGCGCGCGCGTGCGAATCGGCGGCCCCCGACGCCGAAGGCCCCCCGCAGGCGTCCGCGCCTGTCACTGCGGACGGCACTGCTCGTCCTCGCCCTCGTCCCCAGTCTCGCCCTGGCCGTCCTCTGGGCGGTCACCAGCGGCGTGACGCTCTTCGACTTCCAACGCCAGGCGGCCCAGGGACTGCTGGCGCAGAAGGCGGGACAACCGTCCAACATCGTCTACTACAACCTCCAGGAGGAGCGCCGGCTCAGTGCCGAGTCGCTCGCCCGGCCCGGCAGCGTCGCCGACCAGCTGAAGCGCCAGCGGCAGCTGACCGACGAGGCCGTCGTGAAGTTCCAGGCCCTCTCCGGCGAGACCGCCGACAGCGCGCCCGGCGAGGTGCGCACCGCGGTCGCCGAGGCCCGCCGCGCGCTCGGCCGGCTGGCCGAGCAGCGGAGCGCGGTCGACCGCGGTGCCGTCGACCAGCAGAGCGTCTACGCGTACTACACCGACCTGATCGCCGTCGACCTCCGGCTGTTCACCGCGCTCAGCCACGTCGACAACGGCGAGGTCACCTGGATCTCCAAGACCCTGGTCAACGCCTTCTGGGCCAAGGAGATGCTGGCCCGCGAGGATGCCATCCTGGCCCGCGGCTGGCCCTCCGGGAAGCTCAGCACCGCCGACTACCAGCTGCTCCAGCAGGCCATCGGCGCCCAGGACCACCTGTTCACCGTGCAGGTCGTCCCGTACGTGCCGGCCGACGAGCAGGGCCTCTGGCAGCAGCTCGCCAACAGCCCCGGCTGGCAGGCCAAGGCCGCCGTCGAGCAGGCCCTCACCCGGCCGGCCGCCGCCGACGCCAGCGGCAGCATCCGGCTGCCGCAGCTCCAGGACCAGTGGCGGCAGGCCCTCGACCAGGTCAACCCGCAGCTGGTGAACGCCCTGGAGGCGCGCACCGACGGCGTGGTGGAGGTCGGGAAGGGCTCGATCATCTCGCTGCTCACCCGCGTCGCGCTGACCGCCCTGATCGGCCTGTTCGCGGTCCTCGCGGTGGTCTTCTCCAGCTGGCGGCTGACCCGCTCGCTGCGCCGCCGGATCAAGGAGCTCCAGGTCCAGGCCCAGGACCTGGAGCTGACCCTGCCCCAGGTCGTGGAACGGCTGGCGCAGGGCGAGCTGGTGGACGTCGAGGCGGAGAGCCGGGCCATCACGGCCGGACCGCACTCCCACGGCACCGACGAGCTGGCGCAGCTCGGCCAGGCGCTCAACATGGCCCGCACCTCCGCGCTGGAGACCTCCGTCCAGCAGGCCGAGCAGCACCGCGGGTTCGAGCGGCTGCTCCAGCGGATCGCCCGCCGCACCCAGCTGCTGATCGGCCAGCAGCTGCGCAAGCTCGACGAGCTGGAGCGCAAGCACGAGGACCCGGAGATCCTGGAGGGACTGTTCGACCTCGACCACCTCACCGCGCGCCTGCGCCGCTACGAGGAGAACCTGGTCATCCTGGCCGGCGGGCAGCCGCAGCGGAAGTGGCGCAAGCCCGTCCCGCTGCTGGACGTGCTCCGCTCCGCCCAGGGCGAGGTGCAGGACTACCGCCGGATCATGCTGGACGTCGAGGGCCACCCGTGGCTCTCCGAGCGGGCGGTCGGGCCGGTGGCCCACGTGGTCGCCGAGCTGATGGAGAACGCGGCGACCTTCTCGAAGCCGCCCACGCCGGTCGACGTGCGGGCAGCCGTCGTCGGGCGCGGCCTGGCCATCGAGATCGAGGACCGCGGGCTCGGCATGGACCCGGACCAGTACGACGCGGCCAACGAACTGATGATCAGCCCGCCCCGGATGGACGTGCTGGCCCGGGCCGACGACATCCGGCTCGGCTTCTACGTGGTCGCCCGGCTGGCGGCGAGCACCGGGATCAGGGTGGAGTTCCGGCCCTCGGCGTTCGGCGGCACCCGCGTGGTCGTGCTCGTCCCCGGCGAGCTCGTCATCGACGGGGACCCTGGCCTGCCGGACGCCGCCCCGGTCGAGCCGATCCCGCTCGCGCGGCGCCAGCGCGGCGCGCACGGGAAGGCGGTGCTCGCCTCGGTGACGGAGATGCCGGGCCAGCCGACCGCCGGTCCGGTGGTCCTGGTCGACGCCGAGGAGGAGCGCGGGGACGCCGGAGCGGCGTTCCCGGTCGGCGACGGCACGGCGGCCGACTCCGGCCCCGTCCCCGGCCCCGACGCCGCTCCCGGCACCGGCCCCGCCGACGACGACGGCTTCTCCGAGGGCCGCGGCTACCCCGGCGGTCCGGCGTTCGCCGACGACGACATCCCGCCGGACACCGACTGGTTCACCGGCAACCCCCGGCCGGAACCGGCCGAGGCGTTCGCGCTCGTCGAGTACGTGACGCCGGAGGCGGAGGCCGGGCAGCCGGTCGAGCACGGTTCGGCGGGCTACCCGGCGGCCCCGGGCTACGACCTGCCCGGGTACGGCACGCCCGGCTACGACGCCGCGCAGGGCCACGGAGCCCCCCACGGCCCCCAGGACCACGGCGACCCCGTCCACGGCGCCTCCGAGGCCGCGGCCGCCTCGTACGACGCCCCCGCGTACCCGGACATCGCCTACGCGACCGTCACCCCCGCCGAGGCCCCGTACGCCGACGAGCAGTACCGGCCGGCCGACCACTACCGGCTCGCCGAGCGCCGCGAGTACACCTCGGCGATCCCGCTGAGCGCCCCGGAGGGCGGCCAGCCGCCGCTGCCGCAGCGCGTCCGGCAGGCCAGCCTGGCCGCCGAGCTGCGGGTCCCGCCGCAGCCCCCGGCCGGTCCCGGCGGCACCGGTCTGCCCGGCCTCCCCGGCGGCACCGGACGGCCCGGGCAGGACCGGCCGGGCGACCAGGCCGGGCAGGGCGACCCGGCGGGGCCGTTCCAGCGGCCGCCCCGCCGTTCGGGCGCGACCATCGGCGCCTTCCAGCGCCAGTCCCGCGCCGCGCGCGGCGGCCCGGCCCCGGACGGCGCCGCGCCCGAGTACCCGAACCCCCCGGCGCCCCCCACTCCCGCCGGCCCCACCACTCCCGCACCGGGCCCGTCCCCCTGGGCCCTCCCCGCCGCGGATCCCCGAACCACGAGGACGGAAGAGCAGTCATGAACCGTACGATCGCCACCCACCAGGACCTGGACTGGCTGCTGGACGGACTCGTCGACTCGGTGGCCGGTACCAGAAGCGCCGTCCTGCTCTCCGACGACGGACTGGTCGTCAGCCACTCGCGGTCCATCGAGCGGTCGGACGCCGAGCGGCTGGCCGCCGTCGCCACCGGCCAGCAGAGCCTGGCCCGCGGCGTCGGCCAGCTCTTCGACGGCGGGCCGGTGCACCAGGTGATCGTCGAGCTGGCCGAGGTCTGGCTGTTCATCATCGCCGCCGCCCAGGGCACCCACCTGGCCGTGGTGGCCTCCCAGGAGGTGGACGCCGAGGTGATGTCGGTGGCCATGCACACGCTGGTGCAGCAGGTCGGCCAGAAGATGAGCACCCCGGCCCGCAACGAGTTCGACGCCTTCGCGGCCCGGAACCGGGGCTGAACCGCCGGTGCGCCCCCACTGGAGCGAGCCCGACGAGGACGACGACGAGGACTACGGCGCGGGCACGATGGTGCGCCCCTACACCATCACCCGCGGCCGGGTCCTGCCCGAACGCGACGACCTCACCCTGATCACCCTGCTGACCACCGTCGACGACCCGGCGGCCGAGGCGCTGGCCAGGGGTTCCCGGTCCGGGCCGCGCGCGCTGCAGCCCGAGCACCGGCTGATCCTGGAGCGCTGCCGCCGCCCGGCCGCCGTCGCCGAGGTGTCCGCCGGCCTCAACCTGCCGGTCTCGGTCACCAAGATCCTGCTGGGCGATCTCATCTCGCAGGGCCTGCTGCTGGCCCGGCCGCCGCTCTCGGTGGCCCGGGCCAGCGGGGGCGTGGACCTCGGTCTTCTGACGGCCGTACGCGAAGGACTCCGGAGACTCTGAACCATGGCACCGACCGCACCCCTCCCCTCCCCCGGACCGCACGCGGCGGGGCCGAACGGCCTCGGCGCCGGCGGCCCGGCCGCCCACGGCCGGGCGGCGATCGCCCCCGCCGCCGTCAAGATCCTGATCGCCGGCGGCTTCGGCGTCGGCAAGACCACCCTGGTCGGCTCGGTCAGTGAGGTCGCGCCGCTGCGCACCGAGGAGCTGCTGACCCGCGCCAGCGTCGGCGTGGACGACCTGTCGGGCGTCGACAGCAAGGAGACCACCACCGTCGCCCTGGACTTCGGCCGGATCACGGTCAATCCGGAGCTGGTGGTCTACCTGTTCGGCACGCCCGGCCAGGAGCGGTTCTGGTTCATGTGGAACGACCTCGTGAACGGCGCGCTCGGCGGGATCGTCATCGCCGACACCCGCCGGCTGGACACCAGCTTCGCCTCGATCGACTTCTTCGAGAGCCGGGGCATCCCGTTCGTGGTCGCGATCAACTGCTTCCACGGTCACAACACCCGCAGCCCGGCGGAGATCCGGGCGGCCCTGGACCTCGACCCGCAGGTGCCGATGCTGCTCGGCGACGTCCGGGAGCGCGCGTACGGGCGGGACCTGCTGCTGGCCCTGGTCGACCACCTGATGGACCTCTCGGCGGCCGGGTCGGCCGTCGGCTGAAACGTTTCTCCGCCCGGCTCCGGCCCACCCGGCCCCACCCGGTCCCACCCGGCGGCCGGGCCCCCGATCCGGCTCCCGCCCCCTTCCTCCCCGCTTCCCCTTCCGCTTGGAGAACCCCGTCATGACCCCACCCCTGCGCGTACTCGTCCACGGCGGCGGCATCGGCGGCCTGACCGCCGCCACCGCCCTCGCCCGGCGCGGCCACCGGGTCGACGTCGTGGAGCTGCGCGACGAGCTGGAGGCGCTCGGCGTCGGCATCATCCAGCCGTCCAACGCGCTGCACGTGATGCGCGAGATCGGCATCCTCGACCAGTGCCTCAAGGCCGGGTTCGAGTGGGAGGTGCTGACCATCTGCGACCCGGCCGGCGCCACCGTCGCGAAGATCCCGCAGCCCCGGATGGGCGACGCGCCGTCCAACAACGGCATCCCCCGGCCCGCCCTCGCCCGACTGCTCGGCGAGGCCGCCACCGCCGCCGGGGTCGGCATCCGGTTCGGCACCACGATCGCCGAACTCGTCGACGAGGGCGAGGAGGTGGCGGTCACCCTGTCCGACGGGCAGAGCGGCCGCTACGACCTCGTGGTCGGCTTCGACGGCATCGGCTCGCCGCTGCGCAAGCGGCTCTACGGCGAGGCCTACGCGCCCGAGTACACCGGCTTCGCCAACTGGCGCGTCACCCTGCCCCGTTCGCCCGAGGTGCAGGGCGTCGTGATGTCGGCCGGCAACCTCAAGGCCAAGGCGCTGCTCACGCCGATCAGCGAGGACCTGATGTACCTGGGCTCGGTGTTCGCCGAGGCCGAGGACTTCCGGCCGGACCAGGAGCTGGCCCACGAGCAGCTGCGCGAGCGGCTGGCCGGCTTCGGCGGGCCGATCGCCGAGGCACTGGCCCAGGTCACCGACCCGGCCGCGGTGGTGTACACCCGGATCTCCCAGGTCACCGTCGAGGAGCCCTGGCACGTCGGCCGGGTGGTGCTGGCCGGCGACGCCGCGCACGCGTCCACCCCGCACCTGGCCCAGGGCGCGGCGATGGCCGTGGAGGACGCCCTGGTGCTCGCCCAGAGCCTGGACGCCGCCGAGACCGTGCCCGCCGCGCTGGCCGCCTGGGAGGAGCGCCGCCGGCCGCGCGCGATGTGGGTGCAGGCGCTGTCCCGGGCCATCCTCAAGCAGGAGACCGGCACGCCGACCACCCCGGAGGAGGACGAGCTGCTGAAGGTCGGCATCCCGGGCGCCGCCCACGTCCTCGTCAAGCCGTACTGAGCGGCCCGCACCCCCCGCGGGGGCCGGACCCGGCGGGTCCGGCCCCCGCGGCGTGAACGGCCCGTGAACTCCTCAGGCGCCGCAGGCCCGTGGGCGGACTCCCCTCCGGCTCCCGTCCGAGCTCCCGAGCGGGCTCCCGTGCGGCCGGTGAGCGGCCGACGGACGGCCGACGGACGGCCGACGGACGGCCGGTGCGCGGCCGGCGTGCGCTCCGGCCCGACCGGTCCTGCGTGAACGAACCCGGCCCGGGGCGGACTTGTGTCCGTGCCGGGCCGGGGACAGACTTGACGCCCGTCCGACAAAGAGGCCGACCGCCCGAGGGGTGACGGATGACGTCGTCGTCGCTGTTCCACATGCTCGACCTGCACGAAGCCGTGGAACGGGCCCGGCAGCAGCCGGACGGACGGCTGTTCGTCTCCGACTACAACGGCGGCCACCCCTTCGTGGCCGACTACCTCGGCGACCTCGCCCACACCCCGCCGTACCGGCTCGGCGACGTCACCCGCTACCCGGCGATCGACGAGGACCACGCGCTGCGCGGCAAGATCGCCCGCCTGCACGAGAGTTACGACGGCGAACCGTGCTCCCCCGCCCAGGTCGTCCCGGCCGGCGGCTCCAGCGCCCTGCTCGCCACCTTCTGCACCTGGCTGCGGCTCACCGGCCACACCCGCATCCACTACCTGCCGCCGGTCTACTACAAGTTCGCCTACCTCTTCCGGCGGTTCGGCATCGAGCCGGTCAAGCTCACCGAGGCGCACGCCCACCAGCCCGGGTTCAGCCTCCGGCTGCCCGACGAGCGGACCGTCCTGCTGCTCACCGACCCGGTCTGGTACACCGGCCGACGCGTTCCGGAGCTCGTGCTCAAGCAGCTCGCCGCGTGGCAACTCGCCACCGGATCGCTGGTGTTCGTCGACGGCACCTTCCAGTACATGCGCTGGGACGGCGGCCGCCGGGAGGACTCCGCCGCACTGCCCGCCGAGCACACGCTGCGGATGGTCTGCCCGACCAAGTACCTGTCCATCCACGGCTACCGCTGCGCCCACCTGCTCGTCCCCGAACCGCTGCGCGAACCGCTCGCCGAGCTCCACCTCAACCTGCACGGCGACGTGACCATGGCCGACCGGCTGTTCGCCCACCGGGCCGCCGACCTGATGCTGATCGAGGGCAACCACCGGCTGCTCGACCACGTCCGCGACGGCCACCAGCGGCTCACCGCGGCGGGCGCCCTGGCCGCACAGGAACCGATCGACACCGGCTACTTCCTGTTCGCCCGGCCGAACGCCCCCGCCGAACGGCTGCTCGCCCTGGACGGCCGGCACTTCGAACTCTCCGGCCGGCCCGGGTTCGTGCGGATCAACCTGCTCAACGAGGCTGCGCTGGAGGGCCTCACGGCGCTGGCGGCCCAGGACCGGCCGTAGGTCCTGCGGGCCGGAGGGGCCCACCGCCGCCGGGGCGCAGCCCGACCGGCACCGGCCCGACCCCGCGCGGCCTACCCGCCGACCTCCCGGGCGGCGACGGCACGGGCGGCGACGGCACGGGCGGCGACGGCGTGCCGGCGCGCCCAGACCGCGGCCGAGATCCGGGCCACCAGCCGCGCCGCCGGGTCCGCCTCCGCCTCGTCCGCGCCGGAGGCCAACGGGCCGGTGTAGCAGACCGCCAGCAGGTACGGCGGGCAGTCGTCCGGGTGGACCAGGCCGACGCTGTGGCGCACCCCGGGGAACCAGCCGTTCTTGAACGCCACCCTGGTGCCGGGCGGCAGGCCGGCCGCGAGGTCGACCCGGAAGGCGTTGCGTTCGAGCAGTGCGAGCAGCTCCGGTTCGCCGTCGAGGGACTGGAGGAGGCGGACCAGGTCGCGGGCGGTCACCCGGTTGTGCAGCCCGGCGTCACGCGCCCGGTAGTCCTCGATGCCGCGCGGGCTGGCGCTGTGCGTGGCGCCCGCGCGGCGCCAGGCCTCGGCCACCGCGGCGTGACCGGTACGGGCGAGGCAGAGGTTGGTGGCGAGGTTCGAGGAGTGGGTGATCATCCGCTCGGCGAGCAGCCGGAGCGGGGCCGTCCGGCCGAGCAGGCCCCAGGGGACGGGGTCGCTGTCCCAGTCCGGGTCGTTGCCGAACTCGCCGCCCGCGGCCGAGGCGAAGGCGTTCACGACCGGGACGCGGGCGTCGAGGTCCGCCCCGCCGCGGTGCAGTGCGGCCAGCACGGCCACCTTCATCGTGCTCGCCGCGTCGTGCGGCTCGTCCCCGGCCCGCACGAACACCGGATCACCGCCCCAGGGGGCCACCACCACGGACAACATGGTCGGCTCCGTTCCCGGCCGCGGCGGCGCCGAAACCGGCCGGGGCACCGGTGGAGCAGGCCCCGGCCCGGGGCCGGGGCCCGCGGCGGGGCCGGGCCGATCCCCTGCCCCGACGGGCGCCCGCTCCCGCGGACCGCCACCGGGCCCGGCCGTGGCGGCCGGATGGCGACGGGTCAGAACCGGCGACACGGCCGGCCGTCCCGGCCGGGCACCGGGCACCGGGCGGCGCCCTCCCGGTCAGCCCCGGTGCCGGTCACCGTGGCCGTGGCCGCCGCCATGACCGTGCCCATGCCCATGCCCGTGTCCGTGTCCGTGCCGGGGGAGCTTCGGGGTCAGCCGGGCCGCCGGGTGGGCGCCGGTGTCGAGCGGCTCCGTCCCTGCCGGGCGGGCGAGTTCGGCGAGGTAGTGGGCGCGGGGTGCGGAGGTGGCGCCGAGGGTGCGGACGTGCGGGGAGTCCCACTGCGCGTCGAGGAGGCGGCCACCGGCGGCGGCGAACCGGGCGGCGAGGTCGGCGACGGCGACGCGGGCGGCGTCGGGGCGGCGGTGGAACATCGAGTCGAGGCTGAGCACGGGGCCCGCGACGATGCCGAAGACGCCGCCGACCAGCTCCTCCCCCTCCCACACCTCGGCGCTGTGGGCCGCGCCGAGCCGGTGCAGCCGCGCCAGGGCGTCCTGCAGCCCCGCGGTGAGCCAGGGCGGCTCGCGCCCCTCGGCACAGGCGGCGAGCACCTCCTCGAAGGCCCGGTCGGCGGTGGTCCACCAGCCCAGGCGGTTGCGGAGCAGCCGGGCGAGCTTGCGCCCGAGGCGGACCTGCTCCGGGGCGATCACCGGGCGCGGGTCGGGGGACCACCACGCCAACGCGTACGGGTCCTGGTGGCCGGGGCCCGGCAGCAGGGCCACCTCCCCGGCCGCGACCGCGTCCTCGTACCGGGCCTCGTTGAAGGCGCTCGCGTACTCGTCGGCGGCCGGCAGGGGGAACAGCCCGCGCCGGTACGCGGCCAGGATCGTCTCCGGCTCCAGCGTGCCGCCGAACGCGGCCGGGCCGTCGGCGGGGGCCCGTTCGACGTCGACGGCGTCGAACAGCCCCGCCTCCCCCGGGAGTCCGGGCTCCGGCCGGGGCTCGGGCCAGGGCTCGGGAGCGGCGTCCGGCCAGGGCTCCGGCCAGACGTTCGGCCCGATGCTCGGCCCGGCCTCCGGCCCGGTGCCCGGCGGCGTCACCGGGCCGCCCCCAGCGGCGGGGTCAGGAACCCTTCGGCGGTCAGCTGGGTCAGGTAGAGGTCCATCAGTCCGGCGTCCACCGCCGGCAGCCGGATGCCGCTGCCGGCGAGGGCGTGGTCGGTGTTGGCCCGGTCGAAGAGCGGGAAGGTCGGGCGGAAGTACATCTCGCTGATGGAGAGTCCGGTGCCCGGCGCGCGGTCGACGAAGAGCGGCACGAACGGGGTGACCGGGTGGGTCGGGTGTCCCGCGGCGAACCGGACCAGGTCGTCGACCCACTGGCCGTAGGGGACTTCGTCCACCGGGTAGCCGCGCGCGCGGAGCCGTTCGGCGAGCTCGGGGAGGCCCGCGGGCCGAGGTGAGGTGATGTGGTACACCTCGCCGTTGGCGGGCGCGTGGGCGGCGATGTGGGCGATGGCCCGGCTGAACCGGTCGGCCGGGACGAAGTCGAGCGGCAGCCGGACGTCCGGGTAGCTCCCGCTCTCCGCGAAGTACTTGATCAGCGCGCAGAGTTCGGTGCCGGTGTTCATCACGCCGCCCGAGAGGTCACCGGTGACGTCGTTGGTGCGCATCACCGTGACCGGCAGCCCGGCCGCCGCCGCGTGGTGCAGCAGCCGTTCGGCCACCCACTTGCTCTCCACGTAGCCGACCGCGAGCTTCTCGGGGTGGGCCAGCGGGGTCCGTTCGGTGACCTCGCGGACACCGGCGGGTCCGAACCCGGCGAGCACGGCGAGGGTGGAGAGGTAGTGGACGGGTATGCCGCGCGAGTGCCCGGCGAGCCGGACCACCTCGCGGGTGCCGCCGACGTTGGGCCGGCGCAGCTGGTGGTACGGGTAGAGGAAGTTGACCTGGCCGCCGAGGTGGTGGATGGCGTCGAGGCTGTCGGCCAGCTCCTCGAAGCGGTGCTGGGTGAGGCCGAGCAGCGGTTCGGCGAGGTCGCCGACGAGCGGGACCACCCGGCGGTCGGCCAGGTCGTGCCGGAGGAACCGCTGCTGGGCGGCGCGGATGCGTTCCAGTGCGTGCTCCTCGTCCGGGGCGCGGACGAGGCAGTGGATGCGGGCTCCGGTGGTGCGCAGCAGCGTGTCGAGGAGGTGGGCGCCGCAGAAGCCGGTGGCGCCGGTGAGCAGGATCTCGGCGGGTTCGGCGCGGGAGGGCGCGGGGTGCCAGGACTGGCGGACGGGCGTGTCGAGCCGGGCCTCGGCGTTCCAGTCGATGCCGGGGCGGCCGGAGCCGCTCCCGGGCCGGCCGCCGGTGCCGCCGTCGCCGGGGTCCTCGTCGCCCGCACGGGCGGCCCGGGTGGCGTCGGCGAAGGCGCGCAGGGTGGCGTCGCGGAGCAGCGAGCGGGTGAGCAGGCGGATCCGGGTGACGTCGATGCCGAAGATGATCCGGGCCCGGGCGATCATCTCCATGGCGAGCAGGGAGTTGCCGCCGAGGTCGAAGAAGTCGTCGTCGGGGCCGACCTGTTCGGCGCCCAGGAGTTCGGACCAGAGGTGGGCGATACCGGTCTCGACGGCGTCGGCGGTGCCGTCCCCGGCGGTCGTTCCGCCCTGCGGGCGGCGGCCGTCCACACCGCCGTCCGCGGCGCCGCCCGTGTGCCCGCCGTCGGCGGCCGGGCCCGCACCGGCGCCCGCGCCCGCGCCGTCCGGGCCTTCGCCGTCCCGGCGCTGCAACTGCGGCCGGGTGTGCGGCAGTCGGCGCCGGTCGATCTTGCCGGCGGGGGTGAGCGGCATGGAGTCGAGCAGCACGAACTCGGCGGGGACCATGAAGTCCGGGAGCCGTTCGGCCAGGTAGGCGCGGATCTCCCGGCGCCGGGCGCGGGCCCCGGAGGCGTCGCGGTCGCCGAGCGTGTAGTAGGCGGTGAGGACGTGGGCGCCGTCGTCGCTGTCGTCGGCGGCCACCCGGGCCTGGCGGACGTCGGGGTGGGCGGCGAGGACGGACTCGATCTCGGTGGGGTCGACGCGGTAGCCGCGGACCTTCACCTGGTCGTCGAAGCGGCCGAGGATCTCCAGCAGGCCGTCGGCGCGCCAGCGGCCCGCGTCGCCGGTGCGGTACATGCGTTCGCCGGGGACGGGGGCGTAGGGGTCGGGCAGGAAGGCCTCGGCGGTGAGCCCGGGTGACTTCCAGTAGCCGCGGGCGAGTCCGGGCCCGCCGAGGTAGATCGCGCCCTTCTCGCCGGGCCGGACGGGGCTGAGCCGGGCGTCCAGGACGTGGACCCGCACGCCGGGCAGCGGCCGTCCGATCGGGACGGGTGCGGCGGCGGGGTGCCGGGGTGGCGCGGCCGCCGGGTGGGGGGCGGCGGGCCCGTGCCCGTCCGGCGAGCCGTGCCCGTCCGGAGAGCCGTGCCCGTCCGGCGGCGGGTGGTGGGCGGAGCCGTGGGTGGGGGCGTCCAGCACCTCGGGGGTGACCTCGCAGAGGGTGGAGGTCACGGCGGCCTCGGTCACGCCGTACGCGTTGACCAGCCGGACGCCGGGCAGCCGGTCCAGGCAGGTCCGGCAGTCGTCGGCGTGCACGGTGTCGCCGCCGACGACGACCAGGCGCAGCCCTTCGGGGGCGGGCCCGCCGGCGGGGAGCAGCCCCAGCACGTGGTGCCAGTAGGCGGGGGTGAGGTCGGCGACGGTGAGGGCCAGTTCGCGCATCCGGTGGACGAGTTCGGTGGGCGCCCAGGTGCGGGCGCCGCCGAGGACGAGGGTGGAGCCGGCGGCCAGGGCGGCGAAGACCTGCTCCAGCGAGGTGTCGAAGCCGATGGCGGCGAGTTGCAGCACGCGGTCCCGGGGGGTGAGTCCGTAGGCGTGGACGACCCGGTCCAGGGTGAAGACCAGGGAGCGGTGGGTGACCGGGACGCCCTTGGGGGTGCCGGTGGTCCCGGAGGTGTAGATCAGGTAGGCGAGGTCGTCGGGCGCCGCGAGGTCCTCGGGCACCGGCGGGCCGTCGTGGCCCCCGGCGGCCTCCGGTGCGTCGGCGGCTCCCGGCGCCGTGGCGTCGGGCCCCAGCACCCGCACCCCGGGGAAGGTCCGCCCGCGCTCCGCGACGACCACCTCGGCCCCGCAGTCGGCGACCAGTGCGGCCAGCCGCCGTTCCGGGTGGACCGGGTCAAGGGGCAGGAACGCGCCGCCGGCCTTGAGGACGCCGAGCCAGGCCGTCACCAGGTCGGCGCCGCGCTCCAGGCAGACCGGGACGACCCGTTCGGCCCGTACGCCGCGGGCGCGCAGGGCGGCGGCCAGCCGGTCGCTGCGGCGGTCGAGGTCACCGTAGGTGAACCTGTCGCCTTCGTCGGTGATGAGGGCGAGGGCGTCGGGGTCGTGCGCGGCCCGGGCGCGGAACAGCCCGTGCACGGTGCGGCCGGTCCCCGCGGGGGGCGGCGCACCACCCGGTGCGCTGCCCGCTGCCGCGCCCGGTGCGCCGCTCCGTGCGCCGCCCGGTGCCGCGACCGGCGCACCGGCCCACAATTCGACCGGCGCTCCGGTCGACGCGGGGGCGCCTGCGGGGCCGTCCGCGCCGTGGCCGGCCAGGCCGAGCCCGGCCGCACGCCACTCGCGGTCCACGTAGGCGCGGCACTCGTCGCGCGGGGCGGGCCCGAACACGGTGCGCCATCCACTGGGTACCGTGAAGTCACCGGGCCAGATCGTATACTGACCGTCTTGATTGCAGAGCACGGCGTGACGCCCGGAGTTCGCCTCCGAACGCGCGCCCCGCGCGCTGTCTGCTGCATCATCCACCGGCTTGACCTCGTGCTGTGGCGGCAGAATGCTGGGAGGTGCGACATTTCCGACTATACGCACTCACGGGTCATTTCAAACGTCCGACCGAACGCCGCTCGGACGCTCGTGAGCCCATGCCCGAAAGACCGGAAAGGCTGGGAAAACCCTCCGCCCGTCACCACGGGTGACCGCTCACGGGCGGCCCGACCGCCCCGTCCTCGCCCGAACTCCCCCGCCCGAACGGCAGGGTGATGTCGTGGAGGAGGTAGCCTCGTTGACTCGTCGGCGACAGCGCCTGATGGCCTGTTACCTGGTGTGGATGGTGGTGTTCACCGCCGTCTACTACACGAACCCCTCACAGCGGATCATCTGGTGGACGGGCATCGGCCTCGGCGGCGTCGCCGCCATCGTCGTCGGCGTCCGCCTCAACCGCCCGTCCCACGCGCTGTTCTGGTACCTGCTGGCGCTCGCCAACCTCAGCTTCACCGCGGGCGAGGTGGTCCAGGTCATCCAGATGCAGTTCCTGCACCTGGGGAGCCCGTTCCCGTCCGTCGCCGACGGCTTCTACCTGGCCGAGTACCTGCTGTACGCGGCGGGCGTGTTGGGCTTCATCCGCTGGCGGACGGCGCATCAGGACCGCGCGAGCCTGCTCGACGCGCTCATCCTCACCATGGGCCTGGCGCTGCTCGCCTGGATCTACCTGATCCTCCCGTACACCCGGAACCCGGACCTCAGCTGGTTCCAGAAGGCCGTCGCCATCGCCTACCCGCTCGGCGACGTGGTCGTCCTCGCCCTGCTGCTGCGGCTGCTGGTGCCGCGCGGCGGGTTCAGCCGCTCGCTCCAGCTGCTCGCCGTCGGCACGGTCGGCCTGCTGGTCTCCGACGTCGCCTACGGCCTGATCCTGCTGCACGGCGACTGGCACATCGGCACTCCCGTGGACCTCGGCTGGGCCGCCTTCTACACCGCCTGGGGCGCGGCGGCGCTGCACCCGTCGATGGTCGAACTGACCAGGCCCATCCCCAGCCAGCAGCCCGACCTCAGCCCCGGGCGGCTCGCCCTGCTCACCCTCGCCTCGCTGATCGCGCCGACCATCCTGATCATCGAGTCGCTGAGCGGGAACACCAGCAACGCCGGTGTGATCGGCGCCTTCTCCGCGGTCATCTACCTGCTCGTGCTGGCCCGGCTGGCGGTGGTGGTCCGGGCCCGCCGGCAGGCCGTCGCGCGCGAACGCGCGCTGCGCGTGGCCGGCTCCTCGCTCACCGCGGCGGTCACCGTCGAGGAGGTCGCCGACGCCGTGCAGGCCGCCGCCGCCACGCTGATGCCGACCGAGGACGGCCACGTCGCCCTGCTCGCCGTCACCGAGGGCGGCGTGCTGCACGTCCGGCACGCCCAGCGCGGCGCCGGCCACCACCCGATCGACGGCGGCGACTCCGACGAGGTGCTCGCCCTGGCCGCCTACCGGGAGACCAGGCTGCTGCCCGTCGAGGCCGTCGGCACCGACCTCGCCGCCCGGTTCGACGGCATGCCCAGCGCCCTGCTCTGCCCGCTCACGCTCGCCGAACGCCCCTCCGGGGACCCGCTGATCGGCGCGCTCATCGTCACCGGCACGGAACAGGAGCTGACCAGCCTCTGGGGCTCGCTGGAGATCCTGGCCGCCCAGGCCGCCCTGGCCGTCGAACGCGTCACGCTGAGCCAGGAGATCAACCGCCGCAACAGCGAGGCCTACTTCCGGACCCTGGTGCAGAGCGCCAGCGACGTCATCCTGATCCTCAACTCCGACGACTCCGTCCGCTACGCCTCGTCCTCCTCCGCCGAACGCGTCCTCGGCTACCCGGACCTCAACGGCACCCTGATCACCGACCTCGTCCCGCCCGAGGACAGCCGGGCCGTCGGCGGCGCGCTCGCCCGGATGCGCGGCCCGGACGGCGCCGGCAGCCGCTCCGGCGGCGACACGCAGCGCGAGCACTGGCGGCTGCTGCGCTCCGACCGCTCCCTGATCGAGGCCGAGGTCCGCTGCAACGACCTGCGCGACGACCCGACCGTCGGCGGCCTGGTGCTCACCCTGCGCGACGTGACCGACCAGCGGCAGATGGAGCGCGAGCTCACCCACCGCGCCTTCCACGACTCGCTCACCGGCCTGGCCAACCGCGTCCTCTTCCTGGACCGGGTCGGCCACGCGCTCTCCCGGGGCGAGCGCAGCGGCGCCGTCACCGGCGTGCTCTTCATCGACCTGGACGACTTCAAGATGGTCAACGACACCCAGGGGCACGCGGTCGGCGACGAACTGCTGGTCGCCGTGTCGCTGCGGGTCTCCACCGCGCTGCGCACCTCCGACACGGCGGCCCGGCTGGGCGGCGACGAGTTCGCGGTGCTGGTCGAGGACGCGGTGCGGCCGGCCGACGTGGGCCGGATCGCGGACACGGTGCTGGCCGCCTTCGGAGAACCGTTCAAGCTGAGCGCGGGCGCGGTGCGGGTGACCGCCAGCATCGGGGTGGCGACCACGGAGGACAGCGTGGACACCACCGAGCTGCTCAGCCACGCCGACCTGGCGCTGTACTCGGCGAAGGCGGCCGGCAAGCGGCAGTGGTGCCCGTACCAGCCCGCGCTGCAGGCCGGGATGGTGGAGCGGCACGAGCTGAACGAGAACCTGGACACCGCGATCGCCGAGTCCGCGTTCCGGCTGTACTACCAGCCGATCGTCGACCTGGCCACGGGTGACCTGGTGGCCTTCGAGGCGCTCGTCCGGTGGCCGCACGACCGGCGCGGCATGGTGCTGCCCGACGAGTTCATCGCCCTCGCCGAGGAGAGCGGCCAGATCGTGCCGCTCGGTGCCTGGGTGCTGGAGCGCGCCGCCCAGGAGGCCGCCGCCTGGCACCGGCAGAGCTCCGCCGACCGCGCCGCCGGCGGCCGCCCCCCGCTGCGGGTCAACGTCAACGTCTCCGCCCGGCAGTTCCGCGACGCGGGCTTCGTCGACGTGGTGCGCGGCGCCGTCCGGACCTCCGGGATCCCCGCCGAGTCGCTGGTGCTGGAGCTCACCGAGTCCGTGCTGATGCGCCGGGACGGGCGCGTCCACACCGACATGCGGACGCTGGCCGAGCTGGGCGTCGGCATCGCCATCGACGACTTCGGCACCGGGTACTCCTCGCTGTCGTACCTGCGGGAGTTCCCGATCTCCATCCTCAAGATCGACAAGTCCTTCATCGACGGCCTCGGCGGCTCCCCGCAGCAGTACGCGCTGGTCGAGGGCATCACCCGGATCGCCGACACCCTGGACGTCCAGGTCATCGCCGAGGGCATCGAGCACCCCGAGCAGCGCGACCTGCTCGCCGCCATGGGCTGCCCGCTCGGCCAGGGCTACCTCTTCGCCCACCCGCTCACCGCCGACCAGGCCCGCGCCTTCATCGCCGAATGGCCCGCCCCGGCCGCCACGGTCACCCCGGTTGCCACGGCCGCTCCGGCCGCTCCGGTCACCGCCGTCTCCCCGGCCGAGCCCGCCCCCGAGCCGCTGCGCCGCACCGAGTGACGCCGGGCCGTGCACCGGGCGGCGCACCGGGCGGGGGGCACCGGGCCGGGTGACGCCGGACCGCCGGGCGGGGCGCGGGCTCAGGGCCGGTGCGCGAGCACGTCCAGTTCGGCCGCGAAGAGCACGGCGGGGTCGAAGCCCATCCCGGCGAAGTGCCCGGCGAGCTCCAGCGACAGCACACCGTGCAGACGGGTCCAGAGGGTCAGGAACCGGTGCAGCGCCCCGGGCGCGGCGGGGTGGCCGCCCGCCCAGTCCCGGTGCTCCGCCAGGTAGCTGCCGAACGGCGTCGCCGGACCGTCCGGGACGAGCGCCGCGCACGCGTCGAGCAGGGTCGTCATGATCTCGTCCGAGACGGCCGTGACGTCCTCGGGCGCCCGGTAGCCGGGGACGGGCGTGCCGTAGATCAGGAGGTACCGCTGGGGGTCGGCCAGGGCCCAGCCGCGCAGGGCGTGGGCCAGTCCGGCCAGGTCGGCCCCGGTCGCGGCGGCCGTGCGGAGGGTGTCGGCGAGGCTCCGGTAGGCCTCGCGGACGAGTTCGGTGATCAGGTCGTCCCGGCTGGTGAAGTAGCGGTAGAGCGCCGGTCCGCTCATGCCCATCTGCTTGGCGATCGCGTTGAGCGAGAGCGCGGAGGCCCCCGCCGTGGCGATCTGCTCCCAGGCGTGCCCGGTGATCTCCGCGCGCACCTGCGCCCGGTAGCGCTCCCGGGGGGTGTCCGCGCCCGCCTTCGTCATGATCCGCCGCCTTTCGCCCCGGTTCCGCTAGAGGCCCAAGGGTTGGTTAGAAGCTATCACGCAACCCGTTGCCCCTCCCCTCCCTTGTGCGTTAAAACTTCTAACGAACGCATGAGCATCTAGCTCAGCGCGGGAGTGCGGGGCCCGGGCCCCGCACTCCCCCGACCACCCGAGGGGAACCCATGTCCGGCACCCGCAGCACCGGCACCCACGCCGCCCGCCTCCGCGCCGCCCTGATCGGCGTCCCGCTCGCCGCCGCCCTGCTCGGCACCGCCGCCGCACCCGCCGGCGCCGCCACCCCGGCGCACGCACGGCCCCTCACCTGCCAGGGCAGGGGCGTCGACCCCGACGCCCCCGTCCGCCACCGGACCGGGATCGTGATCGACGCGCCGCTGCGCACCGTCTGGGGGCTCCAGACCGACGTCGAGCGCTGGCCCGCCTGGCAGGCCCCCGTCCGGACGGTGGAGCGCCTCGACCGCGGCCCCCTCCGCAAGGGGTCGGCGTTCCGGTGGACGACCCCGCTGCCGCCCAACCCCGCGACCCCCGCCACCGGCCTGGAGATCACCTCGACCGTCCGGCAGGTCGAGAACGGCTCCTGCCTCCGCTGGACCGGCCCCGCCGAGGCCGAGGGCCTGCGCATCGACGGCGTCCACGTCTGGCGGTTCACCGCGATCCGCGGCGGCGGCGTCCGCGTCACCACCGAGGAGACCCACGGCGGCCCCCAGGTCGAGGCGAACGTCCCGTTCGCGACCGAGGTCCTCCGCCAGGGGCTGGAGTCGTGGCTGCTCGACCTGAAGGCCGCCGCCGAGGCCCGCGCGCACGGCGGCGGCGACGACGGCCACGGCCGGGGGCGCTGAGCGCCCGGCCGCGCGGCCCCCGGGCAGCCCGGGGGCCCACTCCCCGGGCACCCGGCGGGACCGCCGACCAGCGCGTTAGGCTCTGGCCCATGCCTGCCGACCACCACCACACCTGCGCCTGCTGCGCGGAACACCTGGACGGCCCGCCGCTGTCCTACGGAGCCGCGGCCCCGGAGGGCTGGAAGCCCCGCTACGCCCGGCGCCGCGACAGCGAGCTGACCCCCGACCAGTGCATGATCAAGGGCCGGGACTTCTTCGTCCACGGCCTGGTCGAGATACCGGTGCGCGACAGCGGCGACACCTTCTCCTGGGGCGTCTGGGTCTCCCTCAGCGAGGCCAACTTCGCCCGGACGCACGACCTGTGGGAGGACCCGGCACGCGAGCAGGAGCCCCCGTACTTCGGGTGGCTCTTCACCGAGCTGCCGGCCTACCCGGAGTCGACGTTCATGCTCAAGACCCACGTCCGCACCCGCGCCGTCGGCCTGCGCCCGCTGATCGAGCTGGAGCCCACCGACCACCCGCTCGCGGTCGAGCAGCGGGAGGGCATCACCGCCGCCCGCGTGCAGGAGTTCGCGGACCTGCTCCTCCGGGGCTGACACCCCGGAGGAGTCCGGCGGCCGGGCCCTCCCCCGCGGGGCCGGGCACTACCGCCCGGAGCCCCGGAACGGCTCGGCCGCGGCCAGCACCCGCGGCGGCAGGTACGGGGACTCGACCCTGATCCGCCAGCCCCTGCGCCGGGCGTGGCAGGCGAGCCCCAGCACGCCGAGGTCGAGCGCCGAGTCGCAGCCGTCCGCGCGGTCGGCGACGAGGTAGTGGTCGCGGTGGGCCTCCAGCGCGTCCGCCAGCGCCAGGTTGAAGCCCTCCTCGTCCCCGTCGACCAGTTGGGAGAAGAGGACGACGGGCGGCGGGAAGAAGCCCCAGTCCTTCCCCTGCCGGACCTCCGCGAGGGCCCGCTCCGTCGCCGGCACCGGGTCCTCGGCCCGGAGGTAGTCGTGCAGGGCCTCCGGGTAGGAGGCGAACGCCGAGCGGGCGGCGCCCTCCGGGAGGGCGACGGCGGGACCGGCGTGGACCAGCGGGGCGAGGTCCTCGCGCGCGCCGGAGATCAGGGCGAGGGAGACCGCCCTGCACCAGGCCCAGGGGCCCATCTCGTTCCGGTCCCGGGTGGCGGGGTAGCGCAGCGTCCGGCCGTCGATCGTCACCTCCACCTCGCCGCCCGGTTCGGCGAGGGCGGTCCGGAACACGGTCGACGCCATCCGGGAGGCCCGGCGCAGCGTGGCGATCTCGCGCTCGCCGACGTCGTCGGCCTGCGAGGCCCGGGTCTGGAAGGACATCTCCTCGTAGCGCGCCGTGCTCGCCAGCCGCCAGACGGCGAGCGGCTCCCCGTCGACCGGGGTGAACGCCTCCTCCGCCTGCCGGACGAGGAACTCCTCGGCGTCCGGGGAGACGGGCAGCGGCCCGCCCGGCCGGTCGACCGCCAGGGGCCCGGCGGCCAGGGCGGCGACCGCGTCCGGGCGGCGGTCCCGGCCGAACGGTCCGACGCGCGGGCCGGGCGTCTCGAAGCCGGTGACCAGGGCGTGCGGCAGGTAGTCGGTGTCGACGGCCGGCCACCAGCCCGGGCCCCGGTAGGCGAGGGCGGCGAGCGCGAGCGGGACCAGCGGGAGCAGGCTGCCCGGCCGGGCGCCGGGGCCGGAGAGGGCGCTCTGCCGGAGCAGCAGGCCGGACAGTCCGGCGTCGAACTCCTCCCGGTCCCCGGCGACGAGGGCGCGCAGCGTGCGCAGGGCGGCGGCGTGCGGGCGGTCGAGCAGGTCCTCGCCGGTCGCCTCGCCGCGCCTGCGGATCCGCTCCAGCGCGTCGTCGACGGCGGCGAGCCGCTCCCGCGTGCTCGGCGGGTAGGAGGCGTCCTCGTCGTCCAGGACTCCGACGGCCTGGGCGAGCAGGCCGGTGGCGAGCTCGGCGACGGGGTCGCCGGCCCGCACCGCGCCGAACTTCTGCCGCGCGAAGCAGAAGGCCTCGCCGTGGTACTCGGCCTTGTCCGAGAGGATCGCGAGGCAGAACGCGTCGACCCACTCGTGCGGGAGGACCTCGTTCCGGCCCTGCCCGTGGTCCCGGTCGCCCGGCTCGTAGCTCATCCCGAAGTTCACGTAGTCGAGGAAGACGTGGAAGTCGACGTGCGGGAAGTAGGCCGCGTACGCGACGGCGCCGGCGGCGGCCTCGGTGGCGTCCTTGAGGACGGCCCTGGCCTCGGGCAGGTCCAGGGCGGGCCGGTCGGCGGAGAGCGCGCCGAGGTACTCCAGGAACTCCTCGGCGAGGTACTGCCATTCGCCGGTGGTGATCGGTCCGGCCTTCGACAGGGAGCGGACCTCCCGTCCGATCCGGTTCGTGAAGTCCTCGCGCGTCGCCGAAAGCAACGCCTCTCCCACCCGGTGACGCTCTATCCGCACAGCCCCGCTCCTTGCTCACTGAACTGTCCGTCAGCCTACGGGCGCGGTCGGACACCCGGCCGTCCGGGCCCGTCGCAGCGGCCGGGAGCGAAGCCGGGACCGGGGCCTGGAACGGGGCCTGACGGTGGAACGGCTACGACCGGGGCTGCGGCCGGAGGTAGGCGCCCGCGCGGGCGGCGGCCGCGGCGGCGTCGGCGGCGCGGTCGGCGGCCGCCTCGTCGAGGGGGTCGGCGGTGGTCAGCATCCGGTAGTAGAGCGGGGCCGAGACGGCGCGGACCACCTCGGCGGGGTCGGTGCCGGGCGGCAGTTCGCCGCGCTCGACCGCCTCGGCCACGCACGGCGCCCACTCGGCGACCCGGACGCGGTAGAAGCGGTGCAGCGCCGCGGCGGCCGCCCCGTCGCAGGTGGCGGCGGTGAGCACGGCGCGGAACAGCGCGCCCTGGCGCGGGTCGGCGAGGGTGCGGGCGACGAGCCGGGCGTTGGCCCGCAGGTCCCCGCCGAGCGAGCCGGTGCGGGCGCGGGGCAGGGACTGCTCGGCCATGTCGGCGAGCAGGTCGGCCATCAGCGCGCCGGTGGAGCCCCAGCGGCGGTAGACGGTGGTGCGGCCGACCTCGGCCCGGCGGGCGACGTCGCCGAGGTCGAGCCCGCCGAAGCCGGTCTCGACGAGGGCGTCCTCGGCGGCGCGCAGCACGGCGGCGCGGACCCGGGCGGTGCGGCCGCCGGGGCGCTGGGTGCCGGGGGTGCCCGGGGCGTCGGGGGTGCCCGGGCTGTCGGGGGTGCCCGGGCTGTCGGGGGTGGTGCTCTCCGAAGTCATTAACGGGATTCCTGTTCCGTTAGTGGCGGACACGGTGCTAGGGTCAAGGCATCTTAACGGAACCAAAGTCCCGTTAGCGGATCTCCTGTGCACACCAGGGCCGCCGGGGCGCGGAGGGAGCACCACCATGGAGTACCGCCGGCTCGGGGCGTCCGGTCTCACCGTCCCCGCACTCTCGCTCGGCACCGGCACCTTCGGCGGCCGCGGCCCGCTCTTCGGGGCCTGGGGCAGCACCGACGCCCAGGAGGCGCGCCGCCTGCTCGACGTCGCCATCGACGCCGGCCTGACCATGTTCGACACCGCCGACGTCTACTCGGACGGCGCCTCCGAGGAGGTGCTCGGCCAGGCGGTCAAGGGCCGCCGGGACAAGGTGCTGATCTCCACCAAGGCCGGGCTGCCCACCGGCGACGGCCCCAACGACGCCGGCACCTCGCGCGCCCGCCTGATCACGAGCGTCGACACCGCCCTGCGCCGCCTCGGCACCGACTACCTCGACCTCTTCCAGCTGCACGCCTTCGACGCCGCCACCCCCGTCGAGGAGGTGCTCGCCGCCCTGGACGACCTGGTCCGTGCCGGGAAGGTCCGCTACACCGGCGTCTCCAACTTCTCCGGCTGGGAGCTGATGAAGTCGCTCGCCGCCGCCGACACCCACAGCCGCCCCCGCTACGCCGCCCACCAGGTCTACTACTCGCTGATCGGCCGCGACTACGAGTGGGAGCTGATGCCGCTCGGCAGGGACCAGGGCGTCGGCGCCCTGGTCTGGAGCCCGCTCGGCTGGGGCCGGCTCACCGGGAAGATCCGCCGGGGCGCCCCGATCCCGGCCGGCAGCCGCCTGCACGACACCGCCGACTACGGCCCGCCGGTGGACGACGAGCTGCTGTACGACGTCGTCGACGCGCTCGACGACGTCGCGAAGGAGACCGGGCGCAGCATCCCGCAGGTGGCGATCAACTGGCTGCTGCGGCGGCCGACCGTCTCGTCCGTCATCATCGGCGCCCGCAACGAGGAGCAGCTCCGGCAGAACCTCGGCGCGGTCGGCTGGGAGCTGACGGAGGAGCAGGTCGCCCGCCTCGACACCGCGAGCGCCCGCACCGCCCCGTACCCCTACTTCCCGTACCGCCGCCAGGAGGGCTTCGCCCGCCTGAACCCGCCGCTGGCCGGCTGAGGGGCCGGGGAAGCGGGCGGGCCCGCCGGTGCCGCTGCCCGGCCGAAACCCGGTTGTCGGAGGGCCGTCACCTCGGGCAGAGTCGCCCGCATGATCGAACTGCGCGCACTGACCTCCGACGACTGGCCGCTCTGGCGCGAACTGCGCCTCGCCGCCCTGGCCGAGGCCCCCTACGCCTTCGGCTCCACCCTCGCCGCCTGGCAGGGCGAGGGCGACCGCGAGGAGCGGTGGCGCTCCCGTCTGGAGATCCCCGGCGCCCGCGACCTGGTCGCTTTCGTCGACGGCGTGCCGACCGGCATGGCGAGCGGCGTGCCCGGCGAGGACGCGGACGGGAAGCCGGACCCGGCGAGCGCCGAGCTGATCTCGATGTGGGTCGGCCCGGCCGCGCGCGGGCGCGGTGTCGGCGAGCGGCTGGTCGCCGAGGTCGAGGCCTGGGCGGCCGCGCAGGGCTACACCTCCCTCCGGCTGGCCGTGATGCCGGACAACGACCGCGCCATCGCCCTCTACGAGCGGCGCGGCTTCACCGACACCGGCGAGGAGGGCGACCTCCTCCCGGACGGCGTCCGCCGCGAGCGCGTCCTCGCGAAGCCGGTGAGCGCCGGATGAGCGTGCCCGCGCCGCGACCGGCGCAGCAGGCACCGAGCGTCCACGTCATCGACGTGGACGCCGTGGACGCGGACCACCTCGCGGTCGTCGTGCGGTGCATGGCGCCCATGCGCCTCGGCGCACGGTTCCACTGCACGAACCGGCGGGGTGACGCGGTCGAGCTCTCCCTCGTGGAGATCCGGCGCCACCCCGCTGTCACGGTCGACGAGCTGGATCCGCCGCACAGCGCCCGCCTGCTCCTCGCCGGGGCGAGCGCGGGGCTCGGCGCCGGTCCGGACGGTGTCGACGTCCGGACCGGGGACGTCCTCCTCGGCGTCCAGCCGGCCGCCTGACCGGAGACGCGGGACCCGGCCGCCGGAGCGGGCCGGCGCCGCACAGCGCCGGCCCGCTCCGGTGCGACCGCGGTCGCGCACCCCGACGCTCAGCCGAGCGGCAGGTCCAGGTAGGCGGCCGCACCCTCGGCCGCCGAGGTGACGGTGGTGGTGCTGCCCTCCGTGCCGGCGAAGGAGTACAGCTGGTCGCGGCTGTTGACCACCAGGGTCAGGCGGTGGCCGTCCGGCAGGTCGTAGGCCACGGGCTGGAGCCGCCAGTGGACGGTGCGGTCCTCGTTGGGCTGCAGCTCGGCCACCGTGAACGGCTCGTGGGTGATGATCCGGGCCGTACCGTCCGGCGCGACGTCGAACAGGTAGGCCACCAGGGTGGCCGCGTCCGCGGTGCTGCGGACGTTGAGCCGCAGCGTCGCCGCGCCGCGGATGCGGCGGCCCACGCCGTCCTGGCCGGTCAGCGGCTCGCTCGACCAGAGGAGCAGCTGCTGGCGCTCGAACTTCGCCAGGTCGTAGATCTTGGGGTTGCCGTACCACTCCTTCTGGCCGGTCTGCAGGAGGGCGTCCACCGCGGTGGCGGTGGTCAGCTCACCGGCCGTGAAGTCCCGCGACCAGTCGCCGGCCGGCTCCACGGTCAGCGCGCCGTCGCCGGAGCCGCCGGTGGCGGTGGGGTACCAGCGCTCGCTGCCGGTGGTGACGTCCTCCCAGGTCGCGTGCTCCTCGCGGCGGGCCGGGGCGGTGATCAGGTTGCTGCCGCCCGGGACCGGGGTGGTCCGGTAGGTGAACAGGACCTGGGTGCTCACCTGCGCCCCGGCCGACACCTCGTTGTCCTTGCCCAGCAGGTGGTGGTCCAGCCAGTCGTAGGCCTCCCGGATCGGCTCGCGCAGGCCGGGGAAGGGCAGGCCGGTCGGCAGGCCGGCCAGGCCGGGACCCTCGGGGGCGCCGTGGTCGCCGATCCACAGGTTCAGCCGCTTCGGCACGGTGAGCCGGTTGAAGTGGTCGATCGTCTGGGCGGCCGGGAACAGGGTCTCGTGCCAGGTGTTGGAGACGAAGGTCGGGATCCCCCGCGCGTTGGTGACGTCGGCGTAGGCCTCCGGGGACCGCTCGGTGCCCCAGGCCACCACCTCGTCGAGGTTCCGGCCGTTCAGGAAGTCCGTGAGGATCCGGCGGGCCTCCTCGTCGAACTTCTCCTCCAGCGTGCCGCCGGTGAAGGCGATCAGCGCCTCCACGGCCTTGAGGTGCTGGGTGCCGTTGTCGTACAGGCTGGTGGCCAGGTTGCCCCAGGTGCTCAGGGCGACGACGGCACTGACCCGGTTCTCCGGGTCGTGCGCGGCGACCAGCTGGCTGATCCCCGAGCCGTAGGACTCGCCGAGGAAGCCGATTCCGTTCGGCGCGAAGTGCTCCTGCGCGTAGTCGAGCACCGTCGACCCGTCGGCCCAGTCTTTGGGCCCGGCGACGTCGATGTAGCCCTCGGACGTCGAGACGAGCCCCGGCGTGCCGAGGCCCCGGGGCGTGTAGGCCAGCACGTGGTAGCCGCGCTGCGCCAGCGTGAGGTACGAGTAGAGGAACGGCAGCCAGCCGAAGGGGTTCCACCCGGCGGGCAGGACCACGAGCGGGCGGCGGTCCTCACCGCCCAGCTTGATGGAGAAGGCCGACAGGCGGACGCCGTCCGCGGCCACGATCCGCGGGACGCCGATCGTGGCACGCTGCCGGATGCCGTCCACCAGGGTCGACAGCTCCGCCGGGAGAGTCCCGCCGGTCTCGCCCAGAAGGGCGGCGAGCAGGGCCTCGGCCGTGTCGACGGCGGCCTGGTTGACCTTCAGGTCGGGGCCCCAGAAGCCGTTGGCCGCGATGTCGTTGAGCGTCGCGTCGGTGATCGACGGAGTCGGCTCTCCACCGGATGCAGTCATGCGGAACCACCCTCAGTTCGGTAACGGATACGGGATCCCGGGGGCAGACCCCCGGAGGCGGCGCGGGACGCTCCGGCCCGGGCGGGCACGGCCCCGCAGGCGCCGAACGACATCCTTGTCACCGTGGGCGCGCGGAAACTGATGCCGCTTCATATTCACTGGGAGGAGTGAAAATACGACTGATCCCGCGGCGATTCCCCCACGCGACGGCGTGAGCATGCTAAGAAGACACGTCATTTGGGTGGGTTGAGTAGACGCCGGGTGTGCTGATCGTTGAGCGACTGGTGCCGGACGATCTGTGGGAGTTGTTCCAGTTGGTGGTGCCGGACGCTCCGGTGCGCCCGCAGGGTGGTGGCCGGCAGCGCCACGGGGATCGCGAGGTGCTGGCGGCGATCGTGTTCCCAGTGCCGAAGGGTCCGCCTGGACGTCGAGCGTGATGTTCTTGTCGGCCAGACTCCGGGTGGCGACGGCGGGATAGTCGCCTGGAAGCACCAGCCCCTCTCGCTGTCCATCGCAGACGTGCGCATCAGTCGACCAGGCGCGGTTCGCGCGAGAGGAATACGCCCTGTCTCCCCGCACCCGCAGCGGGCGAGTCGGGCGAGCCCGTGGCCGGCCAGCACCGGGCCTGGGAACCCGGATCGCTTTCAGGACCGGCTCGAACTGAGGACTGTCGCCCGCCGGCCTGCCGTGACCAGCAGCGACAACGGCTTCCGGCCCTGCTCGCACGCCAGATGGATCTTCGTGGTGAACCCGCCCCGGGACCTGCCCAGACGGGTAGGCTCGTAGGTATGGGAATTGACTGGGAGAACATACTCGGCGCAAGCGGTAACGGCCTCGACGATGCCTACGACAGCGCGGTCTCCGCGGTCATCTACAGCGATGACCCGGGGGAGGACCGTCTGCCACTCCCAGTCGGCGAAGAGTACGACGACACAGACGGCTTGCGCTGAACCGAGCGCACGCACGAAACGCCGCGGCATGCCGCGGCGTTTCGCCGTCTCAGAGATCGTGTCAGGTCAGGGGTCAGTCAAGAGGCGGCCGAGCTCGACTCTGCGGCTCGTCGCCGCCTTCACCGAACTCGTCATCCCCGGCAACGGCACAGGTGACGGGCAGCACTACGGCACGGGGGTGCTGCCCGAGCACCGAGGTCACGGCCTCGGCCGATGGATGAAGGCCGAGTCGATCCGACAGGCCCACAGGGACCATCCGGACCTCGGTGGCCTCCTGACCGACACCGCCGACAGCAACGCGCACATGCGACGGGTCAACGACGGTCTCGGCTACACACCCACGCACACGACACATCCCGACGGCGCCACCGCCCATGGGAAACGCCTGGATGCGAGCATATCGAGGGCCCGGACGGCAGCCGTCAGGAGCGGAACTCGGACCCCTGGCAGCCCACTTGCCGATTCGCCGCCACTCCGTGCACACGGCGGTGCCGCCCGGCCGGGTGGACGGGCGGCAGTGGGCGGGTGGGGGCGGCTAGCGGGCCGGGTGGGGGTGGCCGAGGTGGGGGAAGACGGGGAGCAGGTCGGCGTGCGGGGGGATGTGGTCGGAGGTGATCTTGCCGCCCGAGACCAGGGCGAGGCGCGCCGAGGTCACGTCGTCGGTGAGCGTGCGGCCGTTGGGGTAGGCGGCCGGGCGGGAGCGGTCGTAGCGGAGGACGTCGGGCAGGACGAGCTTCAGCGTCTCCGTCGCGGCCTCGGTCGTGTAGTCGCCGGTGTGCTGGAGGACCGCCGTCCACGGCTCCCGGTACTTCTCCCAGTCGTCGGCGGGCTCGCCCGCGTTGTACGCGTCCTTCACCTCCTCCGCGTTGAAGTACGCGGTCAGGGACGGGTGGGCGCCCCGGTCGACGGAGAGCAGTTGCCCGTCGACGTGCAGGCTCACCCGCGCCCAGACGCCGAACTCGGGATCGGTGCCGAGGTCCGAGTCCGGGACTTCCAGGGCGATGCCGAGGACGTTGGCCTCCGCCATGGCGTCCTTGCCCGTCCAGGTGAAGTTGTCGACGATCCCTTCGAGGTCGGCGAAGAACGGGTCGCTGCGCAGGCCGACGGAGAGCCGCCGCCCGTCCGCCTCGGCGATGTGCGGGGTGGGGCCGAACGCCACCGGGACGTCGGCGAACAGGACGTCGCCGCCCGCCTCGTGCTTCTGGGCGGCCGCGCCCGTCGCCCGCCGGACGGTGACGGTCTGGCCGCCCGGGGAGTCGGGGGCGGAGAAGGTGAACGAGTAGGCGACGTCGGCACGGTGGTCGCCGTCGGTGTCGACGTTGAGGCGGTAGACGGCGTCGGGGTGGAACGCGGCGCCGGGGACCGTCGCGTACGGGTGCGCGTCCAGGATGAGGACGGTCCGGCCGGGGGCGCCGGCCGCAGGGAAGGCGAACAGGTCGGTGAGGTCGAGCCGGGCGTCGCTGCGCGGCGAGCGGAGGTTCGGACCGCTGAGGTGGTGGGACATGGCCGCAGTGCTACCAGGACGGCCGGTACAGGACGGGGAGGACACCCGTACAGACCGCGGCCGTCCGCCGGATGGCGGACGGCCGGAGGTTCGGTGAGGGTAGGTCAGGCAGTGGCGCGGGCGAACGAGACGAACGCCTGCCAGGCCGCCGGGGAGAAGGTGAGATGGGGGCCGGACTTGTCCTTGGAGTCACGCACGAGGACGGCAGCAGTCGTCTCGGCAACCTCGATGCACTCGGCGCCCTCATTCGTGCTGTAGCTGCTCTTGTGCCAGGCGATCTCGACACAGTTCGCGTCTTCGTTGGTGCTATAGCTGCTCTTGATCCACACCGGTTCGATGCTCATGGACTCCCCCTGCCGGAGAGAAGCGGACAGCACCACGACGGTACGCCGGTGGCCCGCCACTGAACAGCGGCGGGCCACCCGGAGGAGCGTCGACTCAGACCTCGACGGACGCGGCAAGCTGGACGAACGCCTGCCAGGCCGCCGGGGAGAAGGTGAGATGGGGACCGGACTTGTCCTTGGAGTCACGCACGAGGACAGCGGCGGTCGTCTCGGCTACCTCAACGCACTGGCCACCTTCGTTGCTGCTGTAGCTGCTCTTGAACCATGCCAGCTTCGTGCTCATCGTTCTCCCAGCATCTTCTCGATCAGGGACAGGGACTCTTGAGGAGTGAGCGCCTGCGCCCTGAGGGTGCCGTATCGCGCATTCATGATACGGACTTCCTCCTGATCCGTGATCAGGCGACTGCTCTGCTGGATCTCAACGTAGCCGTTCTGCGACCGCCCCTTAGGGGTGATCAGCGTGAACGGGCCACCCATACCGGGATGCTCGAATCGCTCCAGCGGCATCACTTGAAGCGTCATCCCCCGAGTCCGCCCCACCGCCATTAGGTGCTCCAGCTGTCCGCTGTGCACACCCCATCCCCCCAACGGCCTATGCAAGACGCTCTCGTCGATCACCCAGCTGAAGATCGCCCGGGGCCATCGACTCAAGACCTCCTGTCGCGCCAATCGCGCGGCCACACGCTGCTCAATGATCTCCTCAGTGAGCAGCGGCTGTCGCATGCCATAGAGGGCACGCGCGTGCGCCTCGGTCTGCAGCAGGCCAGGAAACACCAAGGTGCTGTACTCGTGGATCTCCACCGCCTCCGCCTCCAGGCCCGCATAGTCGCGGAACCACGCGGGATGCCGCACGCGGGCCTTGGCCTTCGCCCGCTGGACGTCATCCTTCGCAACGTTCAGCAGCCCTCCCGCGTTGAGGAGTTTGTCCGCTGCTTCCAGCAACTCCGGCTGCGGGGTGCGCTTTCCCCGCTCGACCGCGCCGATCAGGGCCTCGGTGTAGCCGACATGGCCGGCCAGTTCCTTCTGCGTCATGCCCGCGCGCTCCCGCAGCAGCTTGATCTGCTTGCCGAGTGCGCGGAAGAAGTCCGACACCTCCGTGAGGTCCTCGGCCAACTCCGGCCGCGCCTCGCCGCTTTCTCCGCCACCCCGTACGTCACCCACTGCGACCACCCCTGTTTCAGGTCACGCCCAACAGTCCGAACAGGCAACCGTGCGCACGCCTACAAGTACTCTCCGTACTCACCGGGTGCCTGGTCAGCGTACTTCCGGGCCAGCACGATTTCCCTCATGAAGTCCGAATTCCCCCTCGACAACGCCGCGCCGCGCGCCCACTCCGCGCTCCTCTCCTCCACCCCCAAGGGAGCTGCGATCTGCCGCCGGATCGCCAGACAGCAACTGTGCTCCTGGGGCGTCAACTCCCTCTCCCCCGAGGGCTATCACTCCGCCCTCCTGATCGTCGCCGAGCTGGCCGCGAACGCGTCCGTGCACGGGCGCACCCCGGGGCGCGGGTTCGAACTGGCGCTCACCCTCACCACCGTGCGCCGGTCGCGCACCACCGTGCTCCGCATCGAGATCTCCGACTGCCGGGGCGACCGCCACCCCGTCCTCCCCGCCACCTGCTCCGCGGACGCCCAGTCGGGCCGCGGCCTCACGCTCGTCGACGCCCTCGCCGACCGCTGGGGCACCCTCCCCCGCCACCCCAACTCCAAGACCGTGTGGGCCGAACTCGACCTCACCGCCCCCCACTTCTCCCCCACCGCCGCGACCGAGCCGAGCGGCGCCGCCCATGCCGCCGCCTGACCGTCACCGCCGGTCGGCCTCGGCCCCACCTCCCACCAACACCGGCACCGGCACCGGCACCGGCACCGGCCCTGCCGCCGCGACCGCCTACACGCTCCTCCCCTTCGCCCTCCTCCTCGCCCTCGTCGCCTGGGCCTACCCCGTCCTCAGGCACCACCACCCCCTCCCCCGACCCGCCCCCACCGCCTCGCCCCCAGCACCCCCGTCCGCCCCCAGTCCCTGACCGCCGCACCCCTACGACGTCCGCCGCCCCTACGGCGCGCAAATCCCGCCCCGGACCGTATTCGCCACGCGGGCAAGGAAGTTCACATTCTTCGACAAGAGGGCGGATTGGGCCTTTGGTCCCCTCTTCCCACCCGATCTCCGCGAGGTGTTCCCACCGGCCCTTCGACTGTGCCAAGGTCTCTACAGGGCACCGCCCCGGGCACAGCGCGTCATCCCCCGTACGCACTGTCCCCGGGGCGGGTCCTGCCAAGCAGCGGCCCGGCAACGGCCTTCGGCAGGGCTCAGCGGGTCTCGACAACGACCGACTCGATGACGACGTCCTTGACCGGGCGGTCCGTGCGCGGGTTGGTCTCGGCGGTGGCGATCGCGTCCACCACCTTCCTCCCGGCGTCGCCGGTCACCTCGCCGAAGATGGTGTGCTTCCCCGTCAGCCAGCTGGTCGGGGAGACGGTGATGAAGAACTGCGAACCGTTGGTGCCCGGGCCGGCGTTGGCCATCGCCAGCAGGTAGGGCCTGGTGAAGGCGAGGTCCGGGTGGAACTCGTCGGCGAACTTGTAGCCCGGGCCGCCGGTGCCGTTCCCCAGCGGGTCGCCGCCCTGGATCATGAAGCCCTCGATCACGCGGTGGAAGACCGTGCCGTCGTACAGCCTGTCCGTGGTCTTCCGTCCGGTCTCGGGGTTCACCCACTCGCGCTCGCCGTTGGCGAGTTCGACGAAGTTCTTCACGGTCTTGGGCGCGTGGTCCGGCAGCAGCCGCACCTCGATGTCGCCCTGGTTCGTCTTGAGGATCGCGTAGAGCTGTTCAGCCATGGTGCACCTTCCCTCGGAATGGCAACGGAGCGTCCCACCGTAGGAGCGCGGTCGCGCCGACACCCCGCATCCACGCCGATCCGGACCGCATCGGAGCCGACGGGGTCTCCCACCACCCGCCGGGGTCGAATGCGTGAGCCCGAGCCGCACGGCCGTCCACGTCTCGCCGACCGCACCGGGCCCCGCCCGTCGGTCGACGGGCGGGGCCCGGTGAATTCCCCGTGCACGTGTACGAGTTGGGCCCGCTTCGCGCGGGCGGCCGGACGGGTCAGCGGTCGTCGTGGACGGTGAGGGTCACCTCCTCCGTGACACCGCTCCCCGACCAGCCCTCCACCTCGACCGTGATGCCGGAGTCGGACGAGTCGACCTTGAGGTTGTTGTAGGTGCTGCCCCACGGGGCGTCCCAGTAGACCTTGACGGTGGCGCCCGACCCGTCCCCCAGCTCGTAGACGACGTAACCCTCGGTGCCCGCCGCGGTGCCCGGCCTGCCGCTGGCGCGGAACGCGGTCAGCTCCTTGCCGGCCGGGACCTCCACCGGCGGGAAGTCGCCTTCGGCCTCCCACGTCCCCGAGTACAGGTCGTGCTTCTGCACCTCCAGTGCGGTCGTGGTGCGGTTGCCGATCGTGACGGCGATGTAGTTCTGTTCGGACATCGCTTCCTTCCTCTCCTCGGTTCCACTTCAGTGGCCCCCGTGCCTTCCCCGCCGTTCTGGTCCGGCGCGCTCCGCGCCGGCGTCGACCGCCGCCTCAGCAGCCCGCCGTCACCGGGCGGTGGAGATGGCCCCTGCCCTCCAGTCGCTTCAGCGGCCCCTCCGACGGGTCGGGGCCGAAGAGCTCCCGGAGGACCAGCAGGTCGTGGCCGCCGACGTGCGCGGACTCGGCGGCCTCGCCCTGCTGCATCAGCCACGACAGGGACATCACGTTGTGGGTCAGAACCTTCATTGCCGTCCTCACCTGAGGGCGGGCGCGGGCGGGGATGGCGCACACGGCGGGGCGGGGCGGGGCCGCCCTGCATCGCGGCGCCAGTCAATCGGTCGGATGCGCACCACTCGCCGCAGGCGCGCCGCTCCCGCGCACGGCACCGCGGGGCGTGAAGGAGTGCAACCGGCTCGCGCCAGACCAGGAAAGGGCGCACACAAACGATGTGCGCCCGGTCGAGCGCCTCCCTCGTCGGTCAGGGCGACTCCGGCCGCCGCACCGCCGGCTCACACAGGGGCGGTGCGGGCCGGGAGCCGACGCTCCCAGGATGTCGGACCCGCCGACTTCCCGCTCCTTGCCCACTCGTTCGAGTGAACGACACGAGCGCCGCCCGGGCCACCACCGCGCCGGCTCCTAGGCTCGCCCGCGGCGTTGACGGTGACCAGGCAAGGAGCAGCGACGGTGATGCCTCCCCCGCAGACGGAGCTGCCCTCCGAGGTGGCGAGCGTCGACGCCGCCAGGGCCTGGGCCGAACAGATCGCCGACGCCTGCGAGTTCGGCGAGGAAGACCGCTACCGGATCGGCCTCGCCGTCCACGAGGCGGCGGCCAACGCCATCGTGCACGGCAACCGTCAGCGGCCCGGCACGGCCGTCCGGCTGCGGTGGCAACTCACCGACGGACGGCTGACCGTGACCGTCGGAGACGACGGGCCGGGCTTCACCCCGCCGGCCCCGCCCGCCCCCGACGCGGCCCCCGGGCTCGGCACCTCGGGCCGCGGACTCGGCCTGATCGCCCGCCTCACCGACGACTTCCACGTCTCGCACCGCGAGGACCCGCCCGGCACCGACCTGGTCCTCGTCATCATCCCGACGGAGGGCAACGGCGCTCCGGTGCAGGCCGATTGAGGGACGGGTCCGGCGGCGGGGCGGGGACGAGCAGGGCGCGCACTGGGGCGTGCGCTTCCGGTCGCGCGCCATGCGGACGGCACTCCCGCCCCCGCCGTGGTCACCGTGCTCCCGCGCACCACGCCCGGCCCCTTGGCGGGGCGTGCACGGGACCGCACACTCCGGGAGGGGCTCCCGGCCGGAGACCCCGCCACCCGGGCCGCCAGGCGCGCGGGTGGCGTCGCACGACCGGAAAGGCCTCCATGCGCCCGCTCCGCCCGTCCGCCACCGCCGTCTCCGCCGCCGTCCTCTCCGCCGCCCTCCTGTTGACCGCCACCGCCGGCAGCGCCTCGGCCGCGCCCGGTGACGCTCCCCGCGCCGCGCCCGGCGCCGGTGCCACCGCAGCGGTGGCGGGCTTCTCCGACGGGGGCTTCGAGAGCCCGGTCGTCCCCTCCCCGTCGCCGTTCACCGACTACCTCGGCGGCCAGACCTTCGGCCCCTGGACAGTCGGCGGCGACAGTGCCGACCTCACCTCCGACCGCCTCTGGGACGTCGCCGAGGGCCACCAGTCGCTCGACCTCAACGGCAGCACCACCGGCAGCGTCTCGCAGACCTTCCCGGTGGCACCGCTGACGACGTACCTCGTCACCTTCAAGCTGGCGGGCAACCCGGCGTGGGCCCCCGCGCTCAAGACCGGCCAGGTGCGGGTCGACGGCACGACGGTGCTCGACTTCTCCTTCGACACCACCGGGCACGGCTTCCGCTCCATGGGCTACACCGAGCAGACCGCCGCGTTCACCAACCTGCTGGGCTCCTCCGTCACCCTCACCTTCGCCAGCACCACCCCCGGCTACGGCGGCCCGGTCATCGACGACGTGAAGGTGCGCAGCTGCCTGCTGGTGCTCTGCCTGCCCTGACGGGGCGGGGTGGCGGGGGCGCCGCGCCGCCCGGCCGGAGCCGGGTGGCGCGGGGCCGCAGGACAACAGCCCGATCAGTACAGCTTGTTGACCGCCGCCTTGACGGTCTCCTTGAAGGCGGGCACGTCCGGCTGGGTCCAGTTGCTCTCCCAGTCGACGATGACGACGGTGCTGCCGTCCCTGCCCACGCCGAACAGGTAGTTGTTGTACGACGACCAGGGGGAGGTGCGGGTGCGCTTCACCCCGCCCACGGTCGCGCCCTCCTCGACGGCGACCGAGCCGTGGTCGTAGCCGGTCACGACGTCACCCGGGTACGCGGCGCGGAGGCGGTCTGCGCAGCCCGCGTAGGCCTGCCGGAGCGACTCGGCCAGCGCGACCGCCTCGGCCTCCGTCGGCAGCACCCAGACCCGCTCGACGGCCGCGGCCGTCTCCGAGGTGAAGAAGTCGGCGCTCCAGATGTTCTCCTCCGGCACGTCGCTGCCCCACTCCCACAGACAGGTCGGCATCAAGCTCCCGCCCGGCTGGTCCGACGCCCCTCCCATCCAGGTCAGCGAGTCCGGCGGCAGGTCCGCGATGTCGATCATCCCCGGCCGCACCGGCGTGTCGGCGGGCGTCGCGCCCGCCACCGGCGCCCCCGCCGCCACCATCGCCAGGGCGACGCCCGCCCCGCACACCCACGTACGAATCCCCGACCTCATACGTCCACCTCCGAGTGGGTACAGCTACGGAAGCACCCCCACCCGATCGGAGCCGGGGCACCCGTCCAGCATGCGAGACCCACCCCGGCAGGACCGGGTGCCCACGAACCGTGACCGGAATCCCCCGCCCCGACCACCCGTTCTGTCCGAAAACACCACATCGGCCACACGCGCGGGCGGTCGGGGCGAGTCGCCCTCCCACCCGGCAGCGCTCGACGATCCGGCCGGGAGGACCGCACCGGTGGCGGGGCCGCCCCGACCGCACCGGCTCAGTCGGCCTGCTCCGCGCCGCCCCCGCCACCGCCCGTGCCGCCGCCGCTGCCGGCCGCCGCGAGGCGGGTCAGGGCGGCGGCGGTGCCGGCGTCCTCGCCCGCGCTGAACACGTGCAGCACCAGGCCGGTCTGGCCGGGGGCCGCCGGGATGTTCAGGGGCTCGAAGTCCAGGGTGAGCACCCCGGTCGCCGGGTGGTGCAGGCGCTTGCGGCCGGCCGCGCACATCACCACCTCGCCGGAGTCCCAGATCCGCCGGAAGTCGCCGCTCCGCGAGGACAGCAGGCGGATCAGCGCGATCAGTTCGGCGTCGTCCGGCCATGTCCCGGCGGCCACCCGCAGCTGGCCGACGGCCTCCGCCGCGCGGTCCGCCCAGTCGGGGTGGACGGTCCGGGACTCCGGGTCGAGGAACAGGAAACGGGCCTGGTTGCGGTCACGGCGCGGCACCTCGCCGACGCCGCCGATGAGTTCGGCGCCCGGGCCGTTCCACGCGACGACGTCGAGGCGGTGGTCGGTCACGAAGGCGGGGAGGTCGGCGCCCAGCGCGTCCAGCATCCGGCGCAGCACCGTCCCGACCCTGGGCCTGGGCACCGGCGCCCGCCGGGCGGAGGCCAGCGTGTCGAGGTGGCGGCGCTCGGCCTCGTCCAGCCCGAGGGTGCGGGCGAGCGCGTCGAGGACCTCGGGCGACGGCTGGGTGGAGCGGCCCTGCTCCAGGCGGACGTAGTAGTCCACGCTGATCCCGGCCAGTTGGGCCAGCTCCTCGCGGCGCAGCCCCTGCACCCGCCGCCGTCCGCCCCCGGCGAGGCCGACCAGCTCGGGGGCCACCCGGCCGCGGCGGGCCCGCAGGAACGCGCCGAGCGCCCGGCCGGGGTCGCCGACCCCGTCCACGACGGCGGTCGCGCCGGTGGCCGCGGTACCCGTCGCGCCGGCGGTGTCGGTGGTGCCCTCGCCCCCGCGGGTGGCGGTGCCCGGGTCGGTACCGGTGTCGGTGCTGGTGTCCATGCGATCCAGTATGGGTGGCCCTCGCAGTACCAGGAACGGCGTTCCTCGGGAATCACAGGGTGCTGGCTGCCGGGCCCGGACGGCGCGAGGGTGGTGCCATGACCGAGCACACGCCGCAGCAGCAGACCGCGTCCGCCCCGCAGAAGACCGTCCTCCTCGTCACCGCGCACCCCGAGCCGCGCTCGCTCACCTCTGCGCTGTCCGCGTTCGCCGCCGACCACCTGCGGGCCGCCGGGCACCGGGTGGAGGTCTCCGACCTGTACGCGATGAAGTGGCACGCGTCGCTGGACGCCGACGACTTCCCGGACCGCGCGCCGGACGAGCGGCTGGACGTGCTGGCCGCCCAGGGCGAGGCCACCCGCGCGGGGCGGCTCTCGGCGGACATCGCCGCCGAGCAGGAGAAGCTGCGCCGGGCGGACGCCGTGGTGCTGCAGTTCCCGATGTGGTGGTTCTCGGTGCCGGCGATCCTCAAGGGCTGGATCGACCGGGTGCTCACCTTCGAGTTCGCGCACGGTCCGGCCGTCCCGCCGCCGTACAGCGAGGGCGCGCTGGCCGGGCGGCGCGGGCTGCTGGCCGTGACGGCCGGGGCCCGGGAGTCGGCGTTCACCGACCGCGGCGCGCACGGCCCGCTGGCGGACCTGCTGTTCCCGGTGCAGCACGGCGTGTTCTGGTTCACCGGCATCGCGCCGCTCGAACCGTTCGCCGTCTACGGGTCGCCGGGCGTCACGCCGGAGCGGTTCGCCGAGCTGACCGAGGAGTACGGGCGGCGGCTGGACGGGCTGTTCACCGACGAGCCGGTGCCCTTCCGGCGGCTCGACGGCGGCGACTACGGGCGGGACATGCGGCTGCTGCCGGGGGTGGAGGAGCCCGGCACGGACGGCCTCGCCCTGCACGTCGGCCCGCGCGGCTGACCGGCGGCCGCCCCGGGCCCCGCGAGCCCGCGAGCCCGGGCAGGTCGTTCGGCCGGAGGACGGCCGACGCGGGACGGTGCCGGCCCGTCACGGGGGTACGGACCGGCACCGTCCCGCACTTCGAAATCCTGTTGACCGCCTGCTCCCCCGCTCAGCACAGTTACGGCCGTGATCGTCGTGACCGCCGCGTCCGGTGCCCTCGGGCGCCCGGTCGTCCACCGCCTCCTCGCCCTCCGTCCGGCCGTGCCCGTGGTCGCCGCCCGGCGGCGGGGTGCCGCCCGTCGCGACGCCGACCCGGCCGACGCGCCGCCGGGGCCCGCCCGGCTCCCCGAACCCCGGGTGCGTGCAGGCGCGTCGGAGCGGCGGTCACCGGACCTCGGCCGCCTCCCGGGCCGCCCGGCGGCCCCGCCCGCCGCCACCGTCCGCACCCTGCTCGCGCGTGCCACGACCGTCCGGACGGAGAACCGACCATGACCTTCCCGCTCGACGCACCGCCGCTGGACGGCACCCTCGTCCGGCTGGAACCGCTCGGCCACGGACACGTGCCGGACCTCGCCGCGGCGGTCGCGGAGGAACGCGGGTCCTTCGGCCTCACCTGGGTGCCGGGGCCCGACGAGGTCGCCGGCTACGTCGACGCCCAGCTCGCCCGGGCCGCCACCGGTCGGCTCGCCCCGTACGCGCAGATCGACCGGGAGTCGGGCCGCGCCGTCGGCGCCACCGCGTTCTGGGACCCGCGGCCCTGGCCGTCCGGCGAGGGGCTCTGCGCGGTCGAGATCGGCTGGACGTGGCTGGCCGCCGCCGCGCAGGGCACCGGGCTGAACGCCGAGGCCAAGTACCTGCTGTTCCGGCACGCGTTCGAGGTCTGGCGGGTGGCCCGCGTCGACCTCAAGACCGATGCCCGCAACGCCCGTTCGCGCGCCGCCATCGCCTCGGTGGGGGCCTCCTTCGAGGGCGTGCTCCGCAACTGGTCCCCCTCGTGGGCGCCGGGCGAGAACGGCCGCTTGCGCGACTCGGCGATGTTCTCGATCACCGCCGAGGAGTGGCCGGAGCGGCGGGCCGCCCTGGAACGGCGCGTCGCCCGGGCGGTGGGGCGCCGACGGGACACGGTCGGCCCGAGCGCCTGAGTGCCCTGAGCGCGCCCGGGCGGCCGGGCGGGACGGCATGGGGCCGGGGAGACTGGCAGGCGCCCGGGCGGGGGCCGGTCAGAACGTGGCCAGGTCCAGGGCTTCGCTCAGCGAGGCGTAGCCGACGCAGAGCATCAGCCACACCCCCAGCACCGAGGTGACGGAGCCGAGGATCCGGCCCGCCCGGCCGCGCTGCTCGCGCGGTCGGCGCAGCTGCCTGATCCCGAGGGCGACGACGGCCACCGCGAGGGCGCCCAGCGCGTAGGCGAGGGCGGGGCTCTGCCGGTGCGCGAGCACGGCGAGGACGAAGGCGCCCGCGAGCGACGCGGTGGTGAGCACCGCCAGCACCAGGCCGAGGACCACCTCCCCGACCAGTTCCAGGACGAGGTCGCGCACCGTTCTGCCGATCGCGCCCAGGCAGCCGCCGCCTTCCCTCCCCGCCGGAACCGGCGTCGGGTCACCGGGCAGGTGCACCGGTGCCGCGGGCAGTGGCCCGGTACTCCCGGCGTCCGTGCCCGGGCTCTCCTCGCTCATCGCTCCCCCGTCCCGCGGCAGCCCCCCGCGGCACCGTTCCGTCCGCGCGCCGCCCCCGCCCCCGCCCGGTCCGGCCGACCGACTGCTCGTCATCGTACGGGCGGCTCCGGGCACGGGGCAGGGCCGGCCGGGCCCCGGCGGCGCCGGACCCCCTGGGGGTCAGAGCTTGGTGGCCTCGTGGACCTGGTGGAGGTGGACCAGGATGTCGTAGGCCCGGCCGACCGCGAGGGAGGGGGCCGGCTGCTTGAAGCTCGATCCGGCGTCGTGGACGGGGCGGGGGGTGTCGAGCCAGGACCGGCCCGCCGCCGACAGCGTCCGCAGGTCGAGGTAGTAGTCGCGGTACCGGACCCGGTCGAGGGTGTACTCCTGCATGTCCGGGGTGGCCGCCGGAACGGTGACCGCGTGCCAGGCCCCGCCGAGGTCGGTCCCGGTGAGGAACGCCCCCCGGTCGAAGGTGAAGCCGATGGCGGCGTAGTCCCGTCCGAAGGCGTCGCGCAGGTAGACGCCCTGGGTCGTCGGGTACATCACCGGGTCGGTGGACAGGTAGCCGACGTGGCCGTTGTGCGCGGACAGCAGCATCCGGTCGCCGGTGCGGCGCTGCCACCAGGCGGTGTTGTCCGCCATGGCCCGGTCGCGGTAGTGCTCCGCGGCGGACACCGACTCCGGGTCCGAGAGGTCGAGGGCCGCGAACGCGAAGGTCTGGACGATGTTGCGGGCGTGCTGCTCGGCCCACTCGTAGGCGTCGCCGCCGGCGCCCTTGCCCGCGGTCAGCAGGTCGAAGGCCTGCTGGGCGACGGCGGCGTTGTGGCGCCGCTCGGCGACGGGCCGGCCCAGGTAGGCGAAGACGTCGTCCAGGGGGCGCAGGCCCGCGTACAGCCGCTCGATCCGCGCGAGGTCCTGGGGGCGGGCCGTACGGACGTAGGAGGTGACCCGCTCGAAGGCCGCGTCGCCGAGCCTCGGCGCTCCGACGTCGTTGCCCGTGAAGTGGACCCTCCGGTCCGGGTGCCGGTCGTTGTACCGCCGCATCCAGCCGATGAGGCTGACGAACTCCTCGCGCTCCCAGGGTGATCCGGCCAGCGCCTCCTTCGCCGTCCGCCGGGCGTCGCCGGGGCCGCCCTGGACGTACTCGTCGATCCGCAGCCCGGCCGTCCAGCTCATCTCCAGGGAGAAGGTGGTGAAGCCCTTCTCCTCGACGAGGTAGCGGAAGACGCGTTCCTTCATCGCGAAGAACTGGTGCGAACCGTGGGTCGCCTCGCCCAGGCCGACCACCCGGGCGTCCCCGATCATCGCGCCCAACGCCCGCAGGTCGGTGGTGCGTCCGCCCGGCTCCGTGGAGCGCAGGGGCTGGGCGGCGCGCTCCAGGGCGCGCAGGGCGGCGGCCTGCCGGCCGTCGGACGCCGTGGCGCCGGGGGACGCGGCACCGGGGGACGCGGGCTCGGCTCCGGTGGCGGGTGCGGCGAAGGCCGCCGGGGCCAGCAGGGCGGTGGCCCCGAGCGCCGCCGTCGCGGCGAACAGGCCCCGTCGTCCGATCGTCTTCGTGTGCGTGGTCATGCCGATCACTCCTGAGTCCGGTGTTCCGCTGGGCGGGAGTGATCATCACGCGGGGCGGCCGCGGGCCGCGCTGGGGCCGTCCTCCGAACCGTCCGGGGGCAAACCCCCTGTTCAGGGCTGTGGTTGGCCCCCGGCTCGCCTTCCGGCCCCGGCCGGATCCCGGTGTCCACGGGGGCGCGAGCGTCACTGACGGCCCGTCATCGGACGGCGTACCCGCGACCGTCCGGCGGAGGCGGACCCGAACGGGAAGCCACCGCGAGTCCGAAAGGGTAGTGGCCGCGGGCCCGAACGGGAAGCGGCCCCAGGGGCGGCCGACGGCGACGGGGCCCGGCCGATCCGGTCAGGGCCAGCCCGTCGGCTTCGCGGTCATGGTGGCCCTGGCCGCGACGATCGCGGTGCAGGCCCGGCGGACCTCGGTGGCGGCCCAGTCCGGCGGCAGCGGTCCCTGCGCCTTCAACGCCGCGGCCTGCCGCTGGAGTTCGCGCAGCGCGCCGCCCTGTGCGCCGGAGAGGCCCATCTCCTGGTAGTCGCCGAGGTCCGTGCCGCCGTCGAGGTACGTCCGCAGCCAGGGTTCGATGCTCAGGACGCAGTCCTCCAGCGGGTCGAACGGCGGCGGGGACGGCGAGGCGGCGGGCGTCCGCGGCGCGGCGGCGGACGGCGGGGCCGGCCCTGCGGGCCCACCGCACGCCGCCGCCGACGCCGCCACCGTGAACAGGCCCGCCAGACCGGCCAGGAGCCGTTTGCGCATGCCCGCATTGTGGCCCGCGGGGCACGGCCGCGCCAGGGAGCCGTGGGGTCCGGGCGGCAGCGCCGCCGGGTAGCGGGGGAGGCCGGGCGGCGGTCCGTCAGACGGCCGCGGACGGGGCACCCGGGGTGGGCGGCGTCTGCGGGGCGGACGGCAGGGACGGCGTGCCCGGCGCGGACGGCGTCGACGGCGTGCCCGGGGCGGTGGGGGCCGCCGTGGAGCCCGCCGGAGCGCCGAGGGTGCGTTCGGCCTTGGCGACGGCGGCGCGGTAGAAGAGGGAGGCGAGTTGCGAGGAGGAGGAGTCCCGCTGGAAGAAGCCGTAGGAGAGCGCGACGTCACCGAGGCGTTCGACGCCGAGGTAGCCGTTGAGCGGGATCCCCTCCAGCTCGCCGTCCAGCCGCACGGCCGGGGCGCCGGGCCGGTCGCCGAGGGCGATCGGGGTGACGGTGAAGGTCACGGCGGTGCCGGTGTCGTCGTTGAAGGTGAGGCTGTGGCACTCGGTGAACGCCGAGGTGACGGTCGCGAAGTCGGCGGTGAGGCGCTCCGGTTCCTCCGCCGTGAGCGACTCGGTGACCAGCGGGTTGCCGGTGGGGCCCTCGAACTCGACGCCCTGGTGCGGGCGTCCGGCCGGTCCCTGCGCCGTCTCCCGGTTCAGCAGCGCGCGGAGCGCGTCGCAGCCGGCCACCGGGGAGGCGCCGCTCTCGGGCGAGGGGCTCGCGCCGGCCGGGATCTCGGTGAAGTCCGGTCCCAGGTCGTCGACGGTGAGCAGGGCCGCCCTGAGCTGCTCGTCGGTGGGCAGCTGTGCGGCGGCCGGGGCCGCGGCCGCACGGTCCGGGGCGGCCGCCACGGTGGCCGCGACGGTGGCCCCCGCGGTCGCCCCGGCCGCAGTGGTCGCGGGCGGCGCGAGCGGTGGGCCTGCGGCGAACCCGGCGGCGCCGAGGGTCAGCACGGCGGTGGCGACCGCGGCCGTCAGGGCGGGAAAAGGCCTCGGGAGAGACATGCGGCCCCCGGTCGTGAGTGCGGGCAGGGACGGACGTCCAGTCTCCCACCGCGCCCCGGCACCCGCCCGCCCGGAGGGCGGATCCGCAGGTCAGGAGGGGTTGACGGCCGTCTCGGCGGGCGTCCGGGCGGTGGATCCGGCGGCCGCGCCACCGGGGCCGGAGGAGCCGCCGGGGCCGGAGGGGCCGCCCGGCCCGCCGGGAGCGCCGGAACCTCCAGGAGCACCGGGAGCACCGGAACCGTCGGGCGGCAGCGTGGCGAGGGTCTCGGCGAGCCACTGCACCCAGAAGGCCTCCAGCCCGATGCCGGCCCGCAGCACGGCGTGCTGCAGCGGGTCGGGGTCGACTTCCGGCCCCGGCGGGAAGTCGCGCCGCTCGATCTCCTGGTAGTCGGCCAACTGCGCCCGGTGCAGGGCGAGGTGCCGGTGGAGTTCGGCCTCCAGCCCGGCCGTTCCGACCACGGCGGCGGCCCGCAGCCGCAGCAGCAGCGGCTCCCTGACGGTCTTGGGGGCGTCCGCGCCGGCCGTCCACCGTTCGAGTTCGGCGCGGCCGGCGGGCAGGACCTCGTACTCCTTCTTCTGGCCGCGCACCGGCCCGGTCTGCGGGAGCGCCCTGATCAGCCCGGACGTCTCCAGCCGGCCGAGCTCACGGTAGATCTGCTGGTGGGTGGCGGACCAGAAGAAGCCGATCGACCTGTCGAACCGCCGGGTCAGCTCCAGCCCCGAGGACGGCTTCTCCAGCAGGGCGGTGAGGATGGCGTGCGGCAGCGACATGGGTCGATCCTAGGCCGTGCCCCGGCACGACCCGGGACGTCGCAGGAGGCGCCGCACGCCTCCTGCGGCGGGGGTCAGAGCGCGGCGGCCAGCTCGGTTCCCTGCTTGATCGCCCGCTTGGCGTCGAGCTCGGCGGCCTCGTCGGCCCCGCCGATCAGGTGCGGGACGATGCCGAGGGCGCGCAGTGCGGCGTCGAGGTCGCGGCGCGGTTCCTGGCCGGTGCAGAGGACGACGGTGTCGACGGGGAGCAGCTGCGGTTCACCGTCGAGGGTGAAGTGGAGTCCGGCGTCGTCGATGAGGTCGTACCGGGCGCCGGCGACCGTGGTGACGCCGCGGTGCTTGAGTTCGGCGCGGTGGATCCACCCGGTGGTCTTGCCGAGACCGGCGCCGACCTTGCCGGTCCGGCGCTGGAGGAGGTGGACCCGGCGCGGGGGCGCGGGCCGCTCGGGCCGGGCGAGGCCGCCGCGTTCGCGGTACTCCGGGTCGATGCCCCACTTGCGCTGGTGGACGGACGGGTTGAGGCTCGCCTCGTCGCCCTGGTCGGTGAGGTACTCGGCGACGTCGAAGCCGATGCCGCCCGCCCCGACGACGGCGACGCGCTCGCCGACGGGCGCGCCGTCGCGCAGCACGTCGAGGTAGCCGAGCACGCTCGGGTGGTCGACGCCCGGGAGGTCGGCGGGGATCCGCGGGGTGACGCCGGTGGCGAGGACGACCTCGTCGAAGGCCTCGGCGGCGAGCTCCGGCGCCTCCACCAGGGCGCCGAGCCGCTGCTCGACGCCGAGTTCGGCGAGCCGGGTGCGGTAGTAGCGGATGGTCTCGTCGAACTCCTCCTTGCCGGGGATCCGCCGGGCGACGTCCAGCTGTCCGCCGATGGTGTCGGCGGCGTCGAACAGCGTGACGGCGTGGCCGCGTTCGGCGGCGGAGACGGCGAACGCGAGGCCGGCCGGTCCGGCGCCGACGACGCCGATGCGCTTGCGCGTCCTGGTCGGGGCGAGGACGAGTTCGGTCTCGTGGCAGGCGCGCGGGTTGACCAGGCAGGAGGTGGTCTTCCCGCTGAAGGTGTGGTCGAGGCAGGCCTGGTTGCAGCCGATGCAGGTGTTGACGGCGTCGGCGCGGCCGTCGCGGGCCTTGGCGACGAAGTCGGCGTCCGCGAGCAGCGGGCGGGCGAGGGAGACCAGGTCGGCGTACCCGTCGGCGAGCAGCCGCTCGGCGAGCTCGGGGGTGTTGATGCGGTTGGAGGTGACCAGCGGGATGCCGACCGAGCCCATCACCTTCCGGGTGACCCAGGCGAAGGCGCCGCGCGGCACGGAGGCGGCGATGGTGGGGATGCGCGCCTCGTGCCAGCCGATGCCGGTGTTGATGATGGTGGCGCCGGCCTCCTCGACGGCCCGGGCGAGCCGCACGACCTCGGGGAGGGTGGATCCGCCGGGGACGAGGTCGAGCATGGAGAGGCGGTAGATCAGGATGAAGTCGGGTCCGACCCGCTCGCGGACCCGGCGGACGATCTCGACCGGGAAGCGCATCCGGTTCTCGTACGGGCCGCCCCACTCGTCCTCGCGGTGGTTGGTGGCCGCGGCGATGAACTCGTTGATCAGGTAGCCCTCGGAGCCCATGACCTCGACGCCGTCGTAGCCCGCGCGGCGGGCGAGGGCGGCGCAGCGGGCGAAGTCCTCGATGGTCCGCTCGACCTCGTCGGCGGTGAGGGCGCGCGGCGGGTACGGGCTGATCGGGGCCTGGACGGCGCTGGGGGCGACCAGGTCGGGGTGGTAGGCGTAGCGGCCGAAGTGCAGGATCTGGAGCGCGATCCGGCCCCCGGCGGCGTGCACGGCGTCGGTGACGACGCGGTGCCGGTCGGCCTCCTCCTCGGTGGTGAGCATGGCGCCGCCGCCCCAGGGGCGGCCGGCCTCGTTGGGGGCGATGCCGCCGGTGACGATGAGGCCGACGCCGCCGCGGGCGCGTTCGGCGTAGAAGGCGGCCAGCCGTTCCGGCCCGTCGGGGGCCTCCTCCAGGCCGACGTGCATGGAGCCCATGATGACGCGGTTGGGGAGGGTGGTGAAGCCGAGGTCGAGCGGGCGCAGCAGGTGCGGGTAGTGGGGGTGGGGCGGCTGCGGGGTGGCGGTCATCGGGGTCTCCGGGGGGCTTCGTCGAGGCGGCGGCTCGTTGTTACCACACGGTAGGGTAGGAGCGGACCCGTATGCAACTGGTTGCATAAGAGAGGCGGCGATGCCCCGCCCCCGCCGCCGGCCCCGGCGGCCCCATCGGCCCCCTTCACCCCTCCATCCCCTCCGGCCCCGCCCGTCGCGAACTCCCCCGGTGCTTTGCTGACGGATCGTCAGTTCGCGGCGTATGGTCATCGGACAACGGACGGGGCCGACCGCGGCCCCGGAGAGGGGGCACGGCCGTGCGGGGTGGATCGGTCGCCGTGGTCGGCGGCAGCATCGCGGGGTGCGCGTTCGCCAGGGCCGCCGCCCGGGGCGGGGCGGAGCGGGTCACCGTCCTGGAACGCAGCCCCGGCCGACTGGAGGACCGCGGCGTGGGCCTCTGCGTGGTCCTGGACCGCTACGCCGAACTCGTCCGAGCGGGCCACCTCGACGACGGCATCCGCCACCACCCGCTCACCGAACGCCACTGGGTCGCCGCCGACCCCGGCGGCGCCCACGGCCCGCGCGGCCGGGTGCTCTGGGTCCAGCCGATGACGATGAACTCGTTCCACTGGGGCGTGCTCTGGCAGGGCCTGCGCGAACGCGCCCCGGACGGCGTCGAGTTCCGCGCGGGCACGACCGTCACGGCGGTCGGCGGCGGCGGGACGGCGGACGGTGACCGGGGCAACGGCAACGGCAGCGACGATGTCGGCAGCGGCGGCGGCCGGGACGACCGGCAGGCCTGGGTGGAGACCGCCGACGGACGGGAGCCGTACGACCTGGTGGTCGGCGCCGACGGCCACCGCTCGGTGGTCCGCGCCGCCGTCTGCCCGGACGCCCGGCCCGAGTACGCCGGGTACGTCTGCTGGCGCGGCAGCTTCGACGCCCGCCTGCTCGACCGGCTGCCCGGCGGCGGCGCCCGCTGGCCCGCGCACGAGGTGATCACCGCCTGCTACCCCGGCGGCCAGGTCGTGCTCTACCGCATCCCCGGCCTGACCCCCGGCACCACCCTGGTCAACTGGGTCTTCTACGCATCCGCACCCGCCTGGCTGCGCCCCGTCGACGACACCTCCGCCGACCCCGACGGCATCCCGGCCGGCTCGCTCGACCCCGCCCGCCTCGACGAACTGGCCGAGCTCGCCGACCGCCACCTCCCGCCCTACTGGGCCGAAGTCGTCAACCTGACCCCGGTCGGGCGGATCCTCCTCCAGCCGATCCACGACCTCGCGACCCCGCGCCGCACCGCCGGCCGGCTGCTGCTCGCCGGGGACGCCGCCACCCTGGTCCGCCCGCACAACACCAGCGGCGCGGCCAAGGCACTCCAGGACGCCTGCGCCTTCGAGGCCGCCTGGCGCACGGCCGACGGCTGGGACGACCTGCTGCCCGGGTACGACCGCGAACGCGGCGCCGTGGGGCGGGCGCTGGTCGACCTCGGCCGCCGGCTCGGCCGGGCGCAGGTCACCGGCGCACCGGACTGGACGGCCATCGACGAGGCCGGGATGGCCGACTGGTGGCGCGAACAGCTCGCCGGCACCGGCGGGTTCGGCGGCCTGTCCCTCGACCGGCCGCCGAACTCCACCCCTCCCGGGGCCCGTTGAGCGGTCCGGGCCGAGGCACCGGCACCCCCGCCCCGACGCCGCCCGGTGTCGCGGAGTCCCGCACTCCGGCGCGGCGGGGGTGCCAGGATGTCCGCCATGAACACTGGGGGGCCGGAGACACGGCTCATCGACGACCGCTTCGAACTGCTCGAACGCCTCGGCGGCGGAGGCATGGGCCTGGTCTGGCGGGCCCGTGACACCATGCTGCACCGCGAGGTCGCGCTCAAGGAGGTCCGCCCGCCCGACCCCGCGATGGCCGCCGCAGACCCGGCCGGCGCCCTCGAACTGCGCGAACGCGTCCTGCGCGAAGCCCGCGCCCTCGCCCGCCTCCAGCACCCCAACGTCGCCGTCATCCACCACATCGTCGACACCCCCGGCCACCCCCACCCCTGGCTGGTCATGGAACTCGTCGCCGGCGGCAGCCTCGCCGACCGCATCACCCGCGGCCCGCTCACCGTCCCCGAAGCCGCCCGCATCGGACGCGGCGTCCTCTCCGCCCTGCGCGCCGCCCACACCGCCGGCATCCAGCACCGCGACGTCAAACCCGGCAACGTCCTCCTGCGCACCGACGGCACCCCCGTCCTCACCGACTTCGGCATCGCCGCCATGCAGGACTCCACCGCCCTCACCGCCACCGGCGCCCTCATCGGCTCACCCGAATACATAGCCCCCGAACGCATCCGCGGCGAAGAGGGCAACCCCTCCTCCGACCTCTGGTCACTCGGCATGACCCTCTACGTCGCCGTCGAAGGCCACCACCCGCTGCGCCGCGCCACCACCCTCGCCACCCTCGCCGCCGTCCTCGACGAACCCCTGCCCCCCGCCACCCGCTCCGGCCCCCTCGCCCCCGTCCTCGCCGGCCTCCTCGCCCGCGACCCCGCACTACGCCCCGACGCCGACCAACTCGACCGCGCACTCGCCGCCGCCGAGCTGGGCGCCACCGCGGCGGCCGGACAGAGCGCGACCGCGGCGGCTCCGGCGGCGGCGCACGACAGGACGCTCCTCGACCCGGGCACGCTCGCGGAGCCGCGCGGCGCGGCCGCCGAACGGCGCAGCACGGCCGCAGAGCCGACGGACAGGGAGCCGACGGACGGGGAGGCGGCACCGCAGGAAAGGGAATCGGCACCTCGGGGCGGGTACCCGGAGCCGCAGGGGGAGGAGGCGGCACCGCACGGCGACGGCCCCGCGACCGCCGCCCCCGGCAGCGGGGAGGCGCCCGACGGGCCGGACCGCTCCCGGCCTCCCGTGGAGGAGGCGGCCCCTGCACCCCGGCCGACCGGACCCACCCGGGCGCCCCGGCCCGCACGCCCGCCGAGGCGCAGGCGGACCCCGGTCCTGGCGACCGCGTCCGTGGCCGCCCTGGCGCTGGCCGCCGCACTCGCCTGGAACCTGCTCCCCGACCGGGGCGACGACGACGCCGGGAGCGGAGCGGCCGCCAACGGCACCACCCGACCGGGGAGTTCGTCACCGTCCGCGGCGGGCACCGGGGCCGCCGCCCCGCCCGGGGCCGCCACCGCGTCCGGGAACGCCCCGACCGGTGGAAGCACGACCGGGGCCGGTACGGCCGCGACCGGTACGGGCGGAACCGGTGCGAGCGCTGCGCCAGGCGCAGCCGGGGTGACGGCCCTGCCGGTGTGCACGTCCTCGCAGGTGACCCTGGAGCTGACCGCCTCCCAGGCCTCCTACCCGTCGCAGGAGAAGCCCGGGCTGGTCCTGACCGTCCGCAACACGGCCGCCCAGGACTGCCGGGCGGACCTCGGCCGCACCGCCGCCGGGGTCACCGTCACGGCCGTCTCCGGTGAGCGGGTCTGGTCCTCCGCGGACTGCCCGGACGACCGCGGCGGCGGCTGGGCCCGGATCCCGGCCGGGGACGGGCTGGCCGAGACGTTCACCTGGGACCGCAGCCGCAGCAAGCCGCAGTGCGCCCCGGCGGAGAGGACGCCCGCGCCGGCCGGCAACTACCTGGTGGTGGCCGACCTTTCGGGCGTCTCCGGTGCTCCGCTCGCCGCCCGCACCTCGATCCAGCTGAGGGGCTGACCGCCCGGCCCGCGGACCACCCGGCGCGCACACGCCGGTCCGCGGCCGTGCGCGCCGGGCCGCCCCCGCAGGGCCGGACGACCGCAGCCGGACGGCCCCGGGGAGCGGCGGCACCTCGCGCCGCTCCCCGTCACGCCGCTCGCCGTCACACCGGGAGCCGTCAGACGTTCACGCCGTAGTCGGTGGCGATGCCGCGCAGGCCGGAGGCGTAACCCTGGCCGATGGCGCGGAACTTCCACTCGGCGCCGTTGCGGTACAGCTCGCCGAAGACCATCGCGGTCTCCGTCGAGGCGTCCTCGGTGAGGTCGTAGCGGGCGATCTCCTGGCCGTTGGCCTGGTTGACGACCCGGATGAAGGCGTTGCGGACCTGGCCGAAGCTCTGCAGCCGGGCGTCCGCGTCGTAGATCGACACCGGGAACACCACCTTGGCCACGTCACCCGGCACGGCGGCCAGGTCGACCTTGATCTGCTCGTCGTCGCCGTCGCCGCCACCGGTCAGGTTGTCGCCGCTGTGCTCGACCGAACCGTCGGGGCTGCGAAGGTTGTTGAAGAAGACGAAGTGTCCGTCCGAGACCACCTTGCCGAGCGCGTTGCAGAGCAGCGCGCTCGCGTCCAGGTCGTAGTCGGCGCCGGTGGTGGTCCGCACGTCCCAGCCGAGTCCGATGATGACGGCGGTCAGGCCCGGCGCCTCCTTGGTCAGCGAGACGTTGCCGCCCTTGGCCAGCGAAACTCCCACAGTGCCCTCCTCGGTTGCGCTGCTGCTCTCCCTGGAAAAGAATCTACAACACTGTAGAGATCACGAGAATCCGTCCGACCGAATACGGCCACCTCCGGCCGCCCCGCGATCCCGGACTCCCCCTCACCCGCCGTTCGCGAGCAGCTCCGCCACCTGCGGCGGCAGCAGGCACGCCCGCCGGGCCAGCAGGTCGACGAAGGCCGCCGTCAGCGGGTCGGGCCTGGTCCGGGTGTACGCGACCAGCACGCGCCGCACCGGCGGTTCCGGGCGGCGCACCAGCCCGTCGAACCCCACCGGCACGATGTTGGCCGGCACCAGCGCCGCCCCCAGACCGGCGGCCGCGAGCAGCGGGGCGGCCGCCGTCTGCTCCGTCCGCACGGCCACCCGCGGCCGGAACCCGGCCTCGGCGCAGGCCGCGTCCAGCACGTCGGCCAGCCCGTTGCCGGGGGCGTAGTGCACCCAGTCCCGGTCCGCCAGTTCGGCCAGCGGGACGCGCCGGCACCGGGCCCGCCCCGCACCGTCCGCACCGTCCGGGCCGTCCACGCCTGCCGAGCCGCCTCCGCCCTCCGCGTCCTCCGCGTCCTCCGGGGGCAGCGTCAGCACGAACTCCTCCACGCCCAGCTCCCGGATCGGCCCCTCCCAGTCGGCCGGCGGGGTCCCCACGGCCACGTCCGCCTGGCCGGCCGCCATGGCCGCCCGCAGCTCCTCGTTGTGCGCGTACTCGCGCAGCCGGATCCGCACCCCCGGGTGCGCGCGCCGCCACGTCCGCAGCACCGGCGGCAGGATACCCAGGCTCACCGAGTACACCGTGGCCAACTCCAGCTCCCCACCGTCCAGTCCGGCCGCCGAGCGGGCCGCGGCGCGCAGCCGTTCGGCGTCCGCGAGCGCGGCGCGGGCGTGCGGCAGGACGGCCCGCCCCATCGGCGTCGGCCGCACCGCACGCGGCAGCCGCTCCAGCAGCGCGCCGCCCACCGCCTTCTCCAGCGCCCGCACCTGGTGCGAGAGCGCGGGCTGGGTGACGTGCAGCAGCTCGGCGGCCCGGGTGAAGGAGCCGGTGTCGACGACGGTCACCAGGTACTCGAACTGGCGGAGCGTGGGGGTAGCCATGCAGGCAGTTTATGGCTTTCCCAGAAAACAAGCCTTGGACGCATCCGGCCTGCTCAGCGCAGGGTTGTCGGCATGACCAGCAACCCCGCCCCTTCGCCTCTGCCCCTCGACCTCCCGCTCTCCGGCCGCCGCGTCGTCGTGGTCGGCGCCGGCTCCAACACCGGCCGCGCCCTCGCCCGCGCCGCCTCCGCCGCCGGAGCCGGACTCGTCCTCGCCGGGCCCGACCCCCGCAAGCTGGAGTGGACCGCCGGCGAGCTCACCGGCCCGGCGGAGGTCGTCCCCGTGGACCTCGCCGACGAGGACTCGATCGCCGCCCTCGCCGCCGCCACCGGCCGGTTCGACCACCTGGTCTCCACCGCCGCCATGCCCGCCAACGGCCCGCTCGCCGAGCTCGAACTCGCGGACGTCCACCGCGCGTTCGCCGCCAAGGTCTACGGACCGCTGCTGCTCGCCAAGCACCTCGCCCCGCAGGCCGCGACCGACAGCCCCGACGGCGCGTCCTTCACCTTCTTCTCCGGCGTCGCCGCCTGGCGCCCCGCCCCCGCCCGCACCGTGATGGCCACCACCAACGGCGCCCTGGCCTTCCTCGTCCAGGCCCTGGCCGTCGAGATCGCCCCGGTCCGGGTCAACGCCGTCTCCCCCGGCATCGTCGACACCGGCGCCTGGGACCGGATGGGCGCCGACAAGAGCGCGTTCCTGCGCTCCGTCGCCGACCGCAACCCCGCCCGCCGCACCGGCACCACCGAGGACCTCGTCCGCGCCGTCACCTTCGCCATGACCAGCCCGTTCGTCACCGGCACGGTCCTCCACGTCGACGGCGGCGGCCGCCTCGCCTGAGCCTTCGAGCGTCGGCCGCCGCCCGGCCCCCGGTGGGCGGCGGCCGACGGGGACGACCGCGGCCGGCGGGCCCCGCGACGCCCCGGCCCGGGGCGCAGTTCGGCCAGTCCGCGCGGTCCCGCCGGTCCGCGCGGCTGCGGCGACCTCCCGGCCCGCGCCCCGGCGGCGGCCCACCGCCCGCGGGCCGCCCGCCGGCCGGTCGGGACCGGTCCCCGCCGCCGCAGGTCAGCCACAGCCCGGACACCCGGCGGGGCGCCGTGGGCGGCGAGGTGGCCGAAACCTTCGTGTGATATGACCTGTGACATTGTTCTGATGTTCATTCGGTGGCAGGATCCACGCCGATCTCCTTCCTTCAGCTTGACCCCACGTCAGGCTGCCCCCACTCGACGAAGGACTCGGCGTGCACCTGCGCATACGTCTCTCCACGCTCGCAGCCGGCGTCGTCGCCTGTTGCGCCACGGCCGCCGCCGTGCTGCCGGCCCAGGCCTTCGCGGCACCCCCCGCCGTCACCGCCGCACCGTCCGCGACCGCCCCGACGGCCCCGACCGGGACGGCCGCGGCCACGGCCGCGGCTCTCGCCGCCGCCGCCGCGAAGCCGGCGGGACCGTCCACGGCCGGCGCGGCGACGGGGTCCGAGCACCCCGGCGCGCCCGCCGCGCCACTGCCCGCGGCCCTGCTCGGCGAGACCCTCATGGGCGAACCGGCCACCACGGCCCCGCAGACCCCGGCCACCGCCCTCGCCCGGCCCGAGTCCCCCGCGGCGCGCGCCCAGTCGGGCACCGAGGCCGCCGCAGCGACCTGCACCCCGGCCGACTTCGCCTCCCACACCGGCGCCGACCTGGTCGCCTTCCTCAAGAGCTCGACCCCGGACTGCGTCTCCGCGCTCTTCAACAACGGCGGCACCGACCCGGGCATCTTCCAGCAGTCCCGGATGCTGACCGTCGCGGCCGCCTTCAAGGACCTCGCGGCCACCTACACCGGCGACAACTCGACCGGCATCCTGCAGCTGGTGCTCTACCTGCGGGTGGGCTACTACATCCAGTCCTACTACCCCGACGCGGCGGGGCCGTACACCGGCGCGCTCACCACCGCCGTCAAGGCCGGACTGGACGCCTTCTTCGCCGGCTCCCGCTGGCACGACGTCACCGAGGACAACGGCCGCGTGCTCAAGGAGGTGCTGACGCAGACCGACAGCGCCAACATCCAGGCCGACTACCTGCCCGTCTACAAGCGCGTGCTGGACGACTACGACAACTCGTACAACGCGTTCCCGCAGATGGTCAGCGCGGTCAACTCCGTGCTGAGGTTCCCGCTCTGGCGGGGCAACACCAACTCGAACTTCGTCAGCGCGCTCGGCTCCTACCCGAGCCTCGTCACCTCGCTCGCCGACTTCGCGATCAAGCACAAGGACCTGCTCAACGGGCCCAACTCCGTCCTCGACACCAACGCGGGCAACGACCTCGCCCGGATGGCCGGCAGCAGCCCCGCCGTCGAGGCCGTGGCGAAGCCGCAGGTCAAGCGGGTGCTGGACGCCGCCCCGCTCCTCACGCCCGACGCGGCGCTGTACGTCTACACGGCCGTCCAGGCCGCCTACTACAACAGCAGCCAGTGCTCGTACTACGGCATCTGCAACCTGCCCGCCAAGCTCACCTCGGTGGTCCTGCCGAACCAGCTGGCCTGCGACAACCGCACCCTCCAGGCCCAGGCCCTGTCGGCCGCCGAACTGGCCGCCGTCTGCACGAGCCTGCGCAACCAGGACGCGTTCTTCCACAACGTGGTCAAGGACGACGGGCCGATCCCGAACCAGTACGCCAAGACCGTCACCTTCGGGATCTTCGCCAACAAGACCGACTACACCACCTACTCGTGGGCGATCTTCGGCAACTCGACGGACAACGGCGGCCAGACCGTCATGGACGCCACCGACCCCGACCGCCGCGCCGCCACCGTGATGTACCAGAAGGCCTGGAACAACAGCGACCCCGCCCGGGTGTGGAACCTCAACCACGAGTACACGCACTACCTCGACAGCATCTACGACATGAAGGGCAACTACAACACCCAGACGTCCGTCCCCGACATCTGGTGGGTCGAGGGCCTCGCCGAGTACATCTCCTACAGCTACCGCGCCACCACCGACACCGACGCGATGGCCCAGGCCGCCCTGCACACCTACAAGCTCAGCACCATCCTCCAGAACACCTACGGCAACTCGGACTCGACCCGGGTCTACCCGTGGGGCTACCTGGCCGTCCGGTACATGCTGGAGAAGCACCCGGCCGACGTCCAGGCCATGCTGGCCCGCTTCCGCACCGGTGACTACGCCGGCGGCTACGCGGTCTACAACAGCGTCGGCACCTCCTACGACGCCGACTTCGACGCCTGGCTCACCGCCTGCGCCGCCGGCGCCTGCTACGCCGCCGGCCCGACCGCCCTGTTCGACGCGCCGGTGAACGGCGCGACCGTCAACGTGACCGAGCGGGCCGTGCAGACCGGCCCGGGCCGGATCACCTCCTGGCGCTGGACCTTCGGCGACGGCACCTCCTCGGACGAGCGCAACCCGAGCCACACCTACGCGGCGGCCGGCTCCTACACCGTCGCCCTGACCGCCACCGACGACACCGGCCGGACCGCCACCACCGCGACCACGGTCACCGTGACGGCCGCCCCGGTCGCCCTGCCGAACTGCACCGAGCAGCGCACCGACGCGATGGGCCGCAACTGCTCGCGGACCGGCCGCGCCGCGACCGCCGGGAACACCGACTACCTGTACGTCTACCTGCCCGCCGGCACCACCACCCTGAAGGTCACCACCTCCGGCGGCACCGGCACCGCGCACCTGTACTACAACGCGGGCACCTGGGCCTCGCCGAGCGCCTTCACCGCCTCCTCCACCGCCACCGGCACCACCCAGTCCCTCACCGTCACCAACCCCACCGCCGGCTACCGCTACCTCAGCCTGTACGCGGTCACCGACTTCAGCGGGGTCACGGTCAGCACCCGGTTCTGACCCCCGGCCCGCCGGAGCCGACCAGGCTCCGGGCGGTCCGTGAGCGCGCCCGGCCGGGGCTCCCCGGCCGGGCGCGTCCGCGTCGGCGGTCCCGTCCGCCCCGCGTCGGCGGTCCCGGCCCGGACCGGAGCGCGGACGTAGACTGACGTGGTCGTGCGGGGGACTCGGCGGACCCCGGGAGGTCATCCATGCGCCAGCGGCACAGCTTCCGTCTCGACCGGGCCGGACGCTCCGTCACGGTGAACGTGCGGTCCGGCCGGATCACCGAGACCGAGCTGCTGGTGGACGGCAGGGAGGTCGCCTTCCACCGCGTCCACGGGTACGGCGTCTACCCGCTCACCCTGGCCGCCCACCTGCCCGGGGAGCCCCCGCTGCCGCTCGCCGTCCGGCTGGAGCGCAGCGGCGCGCCCGGGCGGCCACTGACCTGCGTCCTGGAGACCGGCGGCGCCGAGCACCCGATGCCGGAGCGCACGGGGCACTGAACACCCGGACGCGCCGGGCGGCGCAGCCGCCGCACAGCGGTTCAGTCCCAGTACGGCGAGGTGAACCCGTCCACCTGGAGCCCGGACCGCCGGGCCGCCCCGACGGCCTCCTCGGCCGGGCCGGGCCCGCCGAGGTACATGTAGTAGTCGTACCCGAAGTGGGCGAAGAAGCCGTCCGGGCCGGACAGCAGGCACCAGACGAACTCCTCCCGGAGCATCGACCGCGCCAGCTCGACGGCGTCGTCGATCGCGAGTTCGTCACCCTCGCCCACCCGCCCCCACCAGGTGCTCTCGGGCTCGATCTCCAGCGACGCCACCCGGACGGCCGAGACCCCGTAGGCCGCCGCGAACCCGCGGACCGCCGCGAGGTAGCGCTCCTCCGTCTCCGCGTAGGCCTCGGCGGTGAGCACCTCCCCGCCGAACGAGCAGCCGATGTCCGAGTGGGACGTCCAGGCCGGACGCGCCCCGGTCCGCTCCTCCTCGGTGTACTTGACGACCCGGTACTGGACCAGCCCCTCCAGGCGCTCCTCCCCCGGCACCGCCGACGCCCCGGCCGCATCCGGCGCCCCGTTCACGCCCGGTGCCCCGACCGCATCCGACGCCCCGGTGACGCCCGGTGCCCCGGTCACGCCCGGTCCGCCTTCGCGACGATCTCCGCGACGGCCGCCCGGGCCCGTTCCGCGTCCGCCGGGACCAGGCCGATCCTGGTCCGGCGGTGCAGCACGTCCCCGACGTCCAGCGCGCCCTCGTGCGTCATGGCGTACGCGATCTCGGCACGGCTCACGTCGACGCCCTCCACCACCGGCGCCGCGTACCCGGCCCCGAGCGCCTCGCCCGCGGCGAGCACCTCGCGGGCCGCACCGCCGTGCCGGGCGACCAGGGAGGCCGGTACCTCGCCCTCGGGGCAGGGCCGGCTGTCGCGGTGTCCGGGCGCGCCGACCAGGGGCAGCCGGGTGGTCCAGCAGTCACGGGCGGGCAGGCCGCGCAGACGGACGGCGGTGTCGACCGCGTCCTCGGCCATCCGGCGGTAGGTGGTGAGCTTGCCGCCGACCACCGTGATCACCCCGTCGGGCGACTCCAGCACCGCGTGCTGCCGGGAGATGTCGGCGGTGGCGCCGTCGCCGGTGTCGATCAGCGGCCGCAGCCCGGCGAACGCGCCGCGCACGTCGGCCCTGGTCAGGGCGGTCTCCAGGGCCGCGTTGACGGTGTCGAGGAGGAAGTCGAGTTCGGCGTCGGTGGGCTCGGGCTCGTCCGGGATCGGGCCGGGCGCGTCCTCGTCGGTGAGACCGATCGCGACCCGGCCGAGCTGCTGGGGCAGCGCGAAGACGAACCGGCTGGTGGAACCGGGCACGGGGACGGTCAGCGCCGCCGTGGGCCGGCCGAGCGCGGCGGCGTCGACGACCAGGTGGGTGCCCCGGCTGGGCCGCAGCCGGATCGACGGGTCCACCTCGCCGGCCCAGACACCGGTGGCGTTGACGACGGCCCGCGCGGTCAGGGCGAACGACTGGCCGGTGAGCTGGTCGGTGAGCCGGGCACCGCCTCCCGTCACCTCGTCGGCGCGGACCCGGGTGAGCACGGAGACGCCGTACTGCGCCGCCGTCCGGGCGAGGGCGACCACCAGCCGTGCGTCGTCGACGAGTTGGCCGTCGTGGGCGACGAGCGCGCCGTTCAGGCCGGCCGTCCGCAGGCCCGGCACCAGTCCGCGGGCGCGGTCGGCACCGACCCGGCGGACCCGGGGCAGCAGCGCGCCGGGGGTGCGGGCGCTCAGCCGCAGGGCGTCCCCCGCGAGAAAGCCGGCCCGGACCAGTGCGGCCTGCCCCGGGCGGAACAACCCGTCGATCAGCGGCACGAGTTGGGGCAGCGAACGGACCAGGTGGGGGGCGGTGCGGGTCATCAGCACGCCGCGTTCGAGGGCGCTCTCCCGGGCCACCCCGATCCGCCCGGAGGCCAGGTAGCGCAGGCCGCCGTGGACCAGCTTGGAGCTCCAGCGGCTGGTCCCGAAGGCGAGGTCGCGGGACTCGACGAGCACGGTGCAGAGCCCGCGCGCGGCCGCGTCGAGGGCGACCCCGGCGCCGGTGACGCCGCCGCCGATGACCAGCAGGTCCACGACGGGTTCGGCGGCGAGTGCTTCGAGGTCCAACTCCCGTCGGCGGGCGCTGAGTCGGGTGGTCCCGGCGAAGGGTCCGGCGGTGGTGGTCATCTGCGGCCTCCGTGGCGGGTGGCGTTGCTGCGGTTCACGGCGCGAGGTATCCGTCCAGGGCGCGGGCCAGTTCGCGCCGCCAGGCGGCCTCGGAGAGCAACTGCGCGACCATCCGGTGCGACTGTACGGTGGACTGGGCGATCAGCAGCACCATGGCGGCGAGTTCGACCGGTTCCCCGGCCCGGATCGAGCCGTGCCGCTGCCCCTGCGCGATGCCGGCGCGGAGCGCTTCGAGCAGACCGCGCTGGCTGGTGCCGAGGCGTTCGACCACGTACTCGAAGAGCGTGTCGGAGTCGGCGGACCGCAGCAGCGCTCCGAGCACCGGGTGGTCGCGCAGCCGGACGGCGACCTCGACGACGCCGTCGACGAACGCCGCCCGGTCCGCCCCGGCCAGCCGGACGGCGCCCTGGGTGGCCGCGATCTCCCGGGTCAGCAGTGCGCCGATCACCGCACGGACGTCCGGCCAGCGCCGGTAGACGGTCGGCCGGCTGACCCCGGCGCGCCGTGCGATCTCCGCCAACTGGGTGCGGCGCACGCCGAGCTGGACGACCAGCTCGGCGGCGGCGTCGAGGATGGCGTCGTCGGTCCCGCGGGGCTCGGGCGACCGGTCGGAGTCATCGTTACTACTTGACATGATGTGTAACACTGTAACGCATGACCCCCGAGACGCAAGCGGCCACGGCCCCCGCCGCGCTGCCGCTCCCCCCGATGAAGTGGGACGCCTGGGGCGACCCGGCCCTCGCCAAGGAGCTCTCCGCCGACGTCAAGGGCCTGCTCGCCGCCGCCCTCGGCGTCACCGGCGACGCCGCACCCGGCCCGGACGCCTCGGACGTCGTGCTCCGGCCGTCCGCCCTGACCCCGGACGACCTCGCGGCCCTCGCCGCCGTCGTCGGCGAGGCGCACGTCAGCGCCGCCGACGCCGACCGCCTCCCCCGGGCCGGCGGCAAGTCCACCCCCGACCTGCTGCGCCGCCGCAGCCGCGAGCCGCAGGACGCCCCCGACGCGGTCGTGCTGCCCGGCGGCGAGGACGAGATCACCGCCCTGCTGGCACTCTGCGCCGAACGCCGCATCGCCGTCGTCCCGTTCGGCGGCGGCACCAGCGTGGTCGGCGGGCTGGACCCGGAGCGCGGCGGGCTCACCGCCGTCGTCTCGCTGGACCTGCGCCGCCTCGACGGACTGCTCGACCTCGACGCCACCTCCGGCGAGGCCGTCCTCGGCGCGGGCGTCACCGGCCCGGCGGCGGAGGCGCTGCTCGCCGAGCACGGCTTCGAACTCGGCCACTACCCGCAGAGCTTCCGCTTCGCCACCATCGGCGGCTTCGCGGCCACCCGCTCGTCCGGCCAGGACTCGGCCGGGTACGGGCGGTTCGACGAGATGGTGCGCGGCCTGCGCGTCGTCACCCCGGCCGGCACCCTCGACCTCGGGCGCGCCCCCGCCTCCGCCGCCGGACCGGACCTGCGGGAACTGTTCCTCGGCTCGGAGGGCACCCTCGGCGTGATCACCGCCGTCCGGGTGCGCGTCCACCCCGTCCCGGCCGCCAAGGCCCACGAGGCCTGGTCCTTCCCCGACTTCGCCACCGGCGCGGCCGCCCTGCGCGCGGTGGAGCAGCAGGGCACCGGCCCGACCGTCATCCGGCTCTCCGACGAGGCCGAGACCATGGTCAACCTCGCGATGACCGAGAGGATCGGCGGCGAGCCGGCGGTCACCGGCTGCCTGGCCGTCACCGTCTTCGAGGGCGCCGCCGACCAGGTCGCCGCACGGCACGAGGCGACCCGGGCCGTCCTGCTCGCGGCCGGCGGCACCTCGCTCGGCGAGGCGCCCGCCCGGGCCTGGGAGCACGGCCGGTTCAACGCCCCCTACCTGCGGGACTCCCTGCTCAGCGCGGGCGCGCTCTGCGAGACCCTCGAAACCGCCACCTCCTGGCGGCAGTTGGCCGACCTCCGGCTCGCCGTCACGACCGCGCTCACCGAGGCCCTCCCCGGCGCCCTCGTGCTCTGCCACATCTCCCACGTCTACCCGACCGGGGCCTCGCTCTACTTCACCGTCGTCGCCGCCCTCGGCGAGGAACCGCTGACCCGCTGGGGCGCCGCCAAGCGCGCCGCCTGCGACGCCATCGTGGCGACCGGCGGCACCATCACCCACCACCACGCGGTCGGCGCCGACCACCGCCCCTGGATGACGGACGAGGTCGGCGAGCTGGGCGTGCGCATCCTGCGCGCCGTCAAGGCCGAGCTGGACCCGGCGGGCATCCTCAACCCGGGGAAGCTGATCCCGTGAGCGGCCGGAGAACCATCGCCCGCGTCGTTCTCCTCACCAACCCCGCAGCGGCCGCCGGACACGCCGAACCGGCGGCCCGCCGCGCCACCGCCCGCCTGCGCGACCTCGGTGTCACCGTGGACGCGCGGGCGGGCGGTTCCGCCGCCGAGTCCCTCGAACTCGCCCGCGCCGCCGTCGACTCCGGCTCCCCCGGCGCCTCCCCCTGCGACGCCCTGGTCGTCGTCGGCGGCGACGGCATGGTCAACTTCGGCATCCAGGCCGTCGCCGGGACGTCCGTCCCCCTCGGCGTCATACCGGCCGGCACCGGCAACGACCACGCCCGCGCCTACGGCCTGCCGCGCGACAGCCCCGAGGCCGCCGCCGACGTCGTCGCCGCCGGCCACACCCGCACCGTCGACCTCGGCCGCGTCACCGCCGCCGACGGGAGCACCCGCTGGTTCGGCTCGGTGCTCGCCAGCGGCTTCGACTCGCTGGTCAGCGACCGCACCAACCGCCTCCGCTGGCCGCGCGGCCGGATGCGCTACAACCTCGCCATCGCGGTCGAGTTCGCCAACCTCCGGCCCCTCCCCTTCCGCCTCACCCTCGCCGACGGCACCGAGATCACCCGCGACCTCACCCTCGCCGCCGTCGGCAACACCAGCAGCTACGGCGGCGGCATGCTCATCTGCCCCGACGCCGACCCCGCCGACGGCCTCCTCGACCTCACCCTCGTCGACGCCATGCCCCGCCACCGCGTCGCCCGCTTCTTCCCCACCCTCTTCAAGGGCACCCACGTCCGGCGCCCCGAGGTCACCACCCACCGCACCACCGCCGTCCGCATCGACTCCCCCGGCATCACCGCCTACGCCGACGGCGAGTTCATGGCCCCCCTCCCCGTCGAGGTCACCGTCACCCCGGGAGCCCTGAACCTCCTCACCCCCGCCTGACCCCCGCACCCCCGAACACCGCAGGGCCCCGCGGCATCCTTGGGTTCAAGGGGTCGTCGCAACACCACTTGGTTTTAGGTGGTGAGTAGATCACGTAGACGCTCGGCTGGGGTATCCCAGCCGAGCGTCTTGCGTGGGCGGCCGTTGAGTTCTTGGGCGACGTGTTCGAGGTCTTCGGGGCTGTGCGGGCTGAGGTCGGTTCCCTTCGGGAAGTACTGCCGCAGGAGCCCGTTCGTGTTCTCGTTCGAACCGCGTTGCCAGGGTGAGGCGGGGTCGCAGAAGTAGACGGGCATGCCGGTGGCCATGGTGAACTGCCTGTGGCGTGCCATCTCGCCGCCCTGGTCCCAGGTGAGGGAGCCGCGCAGGTGGGCGGGCAGGGTCTGGATGGTGCGGACGAGGCCGTCGCGGACGGTCTCGGCGTCGTGGGCACCGCCCGGCAGGTGGACCAGCATGGTGTAACGGGTGCTGCGCTCGACCAGGGTGGCGATCGCGGAGCGGCCGCCCGCGCCGATGATCAGGTCCCCTTCCCAGTGACCGGGCACGGCCCGGTCCTCGACGTCGGCGGGTCGGTCGCTGATCATCACCATCGGGTCGATGAACCGCGGGGTGCGCCGCTCGGGGTCGCGGCGGGGTTTGCGGCGGGTCCGGCCGGAGCGGACGGCTGCCTGTACTTCCCGTTTCAGGCCGCCACGGGCCTGGAAGTACAGCGCCTGGTAGATCGTTTCCACGCTCACCCGCATGCTCTCGTCGTCGGGATGCTCCGTCGGTAGAGCGTGGCAGATCTGTTCCGGTGACCACCGGACGCGCAGTCTGTCCTGCACGAAGCCGCGCAGTCGTCCCTCGCGCAGCAGCTTGCGCTCCTTGGGCCGGGGCCTGCGTGCGGCGGCCGCCCGGTGGGCCGCGTAGGGCTGGTATCCCTTGCCGCCCGAGTTCGCGTCGATCTCCCGCTTGACCGTGCTCGCCGGCCGCCCCAGGGCACGTCCGATCGCCCGCAACGACTGACCGAGTGCCTGGAGATCCCGTATCCGTTCGCGCTCGGCCAGTGTCAGGAACCTCGGGTGCAGTTGCTGTTCCAGGGCCGTCAGGCCCACTGGTGCCGTGGTCACACCGCACATCGTGACGGTCCCGGTGGCGTAGTCGACACGGCGGCCGTCGGGATAGGTCCGCGTCATGGCACTCTTCTTGACGCCCTGGTCCCAGTCCCTGGCCGTGCGCTCGCTCACACCGACCCGCCGGGCCGCCTCCTGACGCGCGACACCCCCGGCCCGGAGCCGCTCGTACTCGTCGCGCCCGGGGTGCCGCCGTGGCAGGCGCACCGAGCTCTGTCCGGCCTTCCGGGCCCAGCCGAAGGCGGTGTTCCGGTTCATCCCCAGCTCACGCGCCACCACGGTCACGTTCCCCACGGCATCCAGCCGCGCAAGGAAACGCTCCCTCAACCCCGAAAGATCATCGCGTCCAACGCCCACGGTCCCCGCAACTCCCATCGATCACGGGTGTTGCGAGGACCGTTAGAACCCAAGATCCGCCACGGGGCCCTTCCGGCACAGCGGCCGCGGGGAAGGCGCCGCCACCGCCACCGCCCCCGCCCCCGAACGCCCGGCCGCCGGCTCCCCGGCGACCGCCGTTCGGCGTGGAATCCGTCCGGTGGTGCCGACACGGCAAGCCCCTCGGAATTCCGGAGCAGCCCCGCCCGAAGGCCTGGCGAACAGGAATTCCCGCGCGAAGCCTAACGTCCGTTCGCGAACGTGATCCATCGGCGACCGGCGCACCGGCAGTGGTGAAACGAACAGGGGGAATCGGTGTTCACTCCCGACCTCACGCAGCGTGCGAAGAGGGGGGGTGTTTTGACCTTCTTTACTATGCGGGGTTACTGATGCCCGCTCACCGATCGTGCGCACCCGACTGCTCCGAGCGGGGCCTCGACTACGGAGAGCTTGCAGTTGTGAGGTGCCTCACAACAGATCCGACCAACCGTCAAATAAGACGTTGCATACGGGTGTTAGGTTCCCGTTCGCCGATATCCGCACGGCAATCAACCGACTGACGAGAGGTTTTGCACTTATGGGGTCGATATCCCCCCATCGGAGCCGTCGACGCAGATCCATGCTGGCCGCATCGGTCGGCATCGTACTGACTGTTGGCATGCTCAGTTCCACCGCCCCCGCTTTCGCCGCCGACGGGACTTCCCAGGCTTCTCCGGCCGCCCCGGCTTCCCCGACCGCCGGGACGGAGGCTCCGCCCGTGCCGGGTACGGCCGCCGAGACCGCGCAGCGGGCCGCCGAGGCCGCGGCGCTGGCCGAGGCCCGGCGCACCGGCAAGCCGGTCGAGATCCCGGCGCTGACCACCGAGACCGACACGGTGGTGGCGAACCCGAACGGCACGCTGGGCCTGCGGCGTACGGTCGCTCCCGCGCGGGCCCGGCAGGACGGGGTCTGGAAGGACCTCGACGCGACGCTCGTCCGGGCGTCGGACGGTTCGCTGCGGCCGAAGGTGACGAGCAACCGGCTGACGCTGTCGGGCGGCGGGTCCGGGCCGCTGGCCACCCTCGACCAGGACGGCCGCAAGCTCACGCTGAGCTGGCCCGGTGCGCTGCCGACGCCCGTCCTGGACGGCGAGAGCGCCACCTACGCCGAGGTCGCGCCCGGCGTCGACCTGAAGCTCACCGCCAACCAGGCGGGCGGGTTCACGCAGGTCCTGGTGGTCAAGACCCCGGCCGCCGCGCAGGACCCGAAGGTGAAGGCCCTCACCCTCGGCCTGAAGACCGAGGGCGTCTCGGTGAGCGCCGACGCCGGTGGCAACCTCAACGCCACCGACGCCGACGGCCGGGTGGTCTTCCGCGCACCCGCTCCCACCATGTGGGACTCCAGCACGACCCCCGCCACCCCCGCCGCCGCCGTGGCCGCCAAGTCCGGTGCCCGGGCGGCCCGTTCCGCCGCGGACGCGCCGGCCGCGGCCCCCGACACGGCGACCGGGCCCGCCGACTCCGAGGGCCTCAAGGTGTACTCGGACGCGGACGGCCCCGGGCTCGGTGCCAACGTCTCGCAGCTGTCGGCGACTCCGGCCGCCACCTCGATAGCGGTCACGCCCGACAGCGCCTTCCTGAACGCCCCGACCACCACCTACCCGGTCTACATCGACCCGCCGTGGACGCCCACCAACCGCGGTACGCAGAACTGGACCTGGGTCCAGGAGGCCTACCCGGACAAGACCCACTACAACGACTACAGCGACCGGTACGACCCGGGCGTCGGCTACCAGCAGTGGCAGACCAAGAAGGGGCTGGAGCGCTACTACTTCCAGATCGGCACCGGCGACCTCGGTGACAAGGTCATCCGGAAGGCCAACGTGGTCGCCACCCAGTCCTACGGCGCCGCCAACAACTGCAGCTCCACGTTCGGCGTGACACTGCACCCCACGCACCCCATCGACGACACCACCCGCTGGAACAGCCAGCCCTGGGACTGGGGCCCGCTGGGGACGTCCGTGCTCAACAGCGCCGGCGGCGACGGCTGCCCCGGCGCCACCACGACCGGCGAGTGGGACGTCCGCCAGCACCTGGCCGACAACCACTGGCGCGGCCAGCTGACCTTCGCGCTGTTCGCGGCCGACGAGTCCAAGCGCGACGGCGACAAGGGCAACATCGGCTTCAAGCGCTTCACCCGCACGCCCGCCAAGCTGCCCTACCTGTACATCGAGTACAACCGCGCCCCGTTCGCGCCGTGGAGCCTGTGGATGGAACCGGCCCCGCAGAACGCCAACGGCAACGGCTGCGGCTGGATCGGCGCGACCAACGCCGCCACCGGCGTCCGCCTGTCGGCCTGGGTCGGCGACCCGGACAACCAGCAGGTCGACGCCCGCTTCGAGGTCCGCGACGTCGGCGCCGGCGGTGAGCCGGTGATCTGGGACAGCGGCTGGGGCAACCGCGGCAACAGCCACCACGTGGCCACCGTCACGGCCGGCAACCTCCAGGACGGCCACACCTACTACTGGCGCGCGCAGACCGGCGACGGCGAGCTCGCCTCGGACTCGTCGGCCGGCTGCATGTTCAGCCTGGACCTCACCCCGCCGGCGGTGCCGACCGTCACGTCCGCGGACTACCCGGCGTCCGGCACCCTGCCCGGCTCGGCCAAGCACATCGGCGAGGCCGGCGCGTTCGCCGTCAGCGCGACGGACAGCGCCAGCGGCGTGCTGTACTACGAGTACGCCTTCAACTCGGCCATCCCGGTGGGCGGCGCCAACCGGGTCGACGCCTCCGGCAACGGCTCCGCGGTCATCAACCTGACTCCCACCATGTGGGGCACCAACACCCTGCGCGTCCAGGCGGTCGACCGGGCCGGCAACCGCTCGCAGGAGAACACCTACGCGTTCTACGCACCGAGCGACCCGAACGCCAAGACCGTCCTCGGCGACATCACCGGGGACCAGCGGGTCGACCTCCTGCTTCCCGACGCCGGTGACAACCTGCGGGTCTACCCGACCGCCACCGACCCCGGCGCAGCCGGGATCCTGGCCTCCGACAAGGCCAACAGCCCGGGCGGCAAGGGGTGGAAGGACACCCTCGTCACCCACCGCGGCGGCAACGGCATCCACATCGACGACCTGTTCGCCTACCGCGACGGCGAGCTGACCCTCTACCGCAACACCCTGACGACCGGCACCTTCGCGGTGACCTCGCAGTACTTCACCTCGAACTTCACGGTGGCGGTCCGGCGCCCGCTCCCCCAGCGCTGCAAGCTCCTGAACGGGCAGCCGTGCGGCGCCGCCTACGCCTCCGACTGGAGCCGGGTGAAGCAGATCCTCGCACTCGGCTCGGCGGACGGCACCGTCGCCGCGAACACCCGCACCGACCTGCTCACCGTCGAGGACGACGGCCAGGGCGGCACGCAGCTCTGGCTGTTCCGCGGCACCACCACCACCGGCGCCCTGGACAATCCGGTGCTGGTCTCGACCGGCGACTGGAGGAACCTCCAGCTCATCGCCCCCGGCGACACCACCGCGGACGGGCTGCCGGACCTCTGGACCCGGGACACCTCCTCCGGCAGGCTCCTCCAGTACCCGAGCCGCAGGGCAGCCGACGGCAAGGCCGACCTCTCGGCCTTCGGCAACCCCGTCTCGGAGAACGTCATCGGCTCACTCGTCCCGCAGGTCTACCCGACCGTCGGCTCCTCGGGCGACTTCGCCGGCGACGGGATCGCCGACCTGTGGGCCCTCAACTCCAGTGGCGGGCTCGACCACTGGAGCGGGACCACCACCGGCGGATCCGGCAGCACCCCCCTCAACGGCTTCGCGGGACAGCCCCTCCTGGGCTTCCCCGGCGGCACGGTGAGCATCCACACCGTGCTGACCGGCCGGTGCATCGACGCCCGCGCCACCGGCGACGGTGACGCCCTGGCCCTTGAGGACTGCCGGAACGTCGACCAGCAGCACTTCGTCTTCCACAGTGACAAGACCCTGCGGGTCTCGGGCAAGTGCGTGACCGGTGGCACCGACAGCCGGGTCACCGTCCAGCGCTGCCCCTCGGGCCCCCTCGAATCCGAGATCCCCGGGCAGAAGTGGGAACTGCGCGCCGACGGAAGTGTCCGCAACCCGTCGACCGGGACCTGCCTGGACGTCCCGGCCTGGAACGGGAATAGCGGCACCGAGCTCCTGCACTGGGGCTGCAACGGCGGGACCAACCAGTCCTGGACCACCACCGCCAACGATCCGAGCCTCCTGCACACCGTGCTCGACCGCCGCAAGTGCCTCGACGCCAGCAACGCCGGCGACGGCGCGCCGATCACGCTGTGGGACTGCTGGAACGGCGTCAACCAGTACCTGACCTTCCACACCGACGGCACCCTCCGCGTCTACGGGAAGTGCCTCGCCGGAGCCGAGAACGGCACCTGGAACGGAACCCGGATCCTCCTCTGGACCTGCCTGCCCGGCGAGGCCGGGTACAGCCAGAAGTGGGAGCTGCGGAGCGACGGCACCATCTACAACCAGCCGTCCGGGCGGTGCCTGGACGTCCCGGCCGGCAGGGCGGAGAACGGTGTCGAACTGTTCCTGTGGGACTGCAACGGCGGCCCCAACCAGCAGTGGAGCACCACCTGACGCCGTCTCACGACCGGTGATCCACCCGGCCGGGCGCTGATCCGCTCCGCCGATCCGTCGAGCCCGCTCCCGGCCCTCTCAGGCCGGGAGCGGGCTCTCGGACTGAGCGGGCTCTCGGCCTGAGAGGGTCGCCGTCCGCCGTCCGCCGTCCGGCAGCCCCGGCCCGGGCGGGGCCGCCCCGCGTCAGACCGACGGGCGGGGCGAGGGCGCGGAGCCCGCCAGCAGGGGCCACTCGCGGTGGAACGCCGGCAGCGGGAGCCGGCCCTCGATCAGCGGCGTGCCGAAGACCTTCAGGTGGGCGAGCAGCGCGCCGTTGAGGTCGACGCCGCCCAGCAGGGCCCAGCCGCCCTGCAGTTGCGGGCCGCCGCCGGGGACGTCCACGGCCAGCGAACCGTCGGCCCGTGCCCGGAGGTACGGGGCCACGGTGGCCTCGACGCCCACGGCGTCGTAGAGGCCGAGGCTGACCTCGGCACCGAGCGCGGCGCGGACCTCCGCCCTGCCGCTCAGGCGCAGGCGCACCGGGGAGACCTTGGTGTCGGCGGCGTCGGCGGCGGAGGTCCAGCCCCGGCCCCCGGTGTAGTCGGCGTGGACGGCCCAGGTGCCGGTGGCCTCCTGCTCGGCCTCGACGTGGACCGCCCCGTCGGCGCCGATCTCCAGGTAGCAGGTGAGGCCGAGGTTCACGACCACGGGGAGCCCTGCGACCGTCAGGACCGGGCTGGCCTGGAGCTTGGCGAACGGGATCCGGACGGGGGCGGCGGCGCCGCGGGCGAAGTCGCCGGAGACCTTCCAGTGGGCGCGGGCTCCGAGGTCGAAGCCGATCGAGGCGGTGCGCGGGGCACCGGCGCCGGCGCCGTGGTAGGCGAAGCGGACGGCCGGGTGGAGGGTGAGCGAGCCGGACGCCTCGGCGGTGGCCCCCTCGGGGAGCGGGACGGGGGCCTTGACGTCGACCTCCAGGGTGCCGGAGGCCTCGGCCTTGGTGGTGCCGTTCTCCCGGGCGACGGTCGCCCTGACGTTCTTGACCAGCGGGGTGACCTTGATCGCCTGCGGGTCGACCGCCACCTTGCCGTCCGCCTCGGCGCCGCCCAGCAGTTCGGGGAGGGTGGCCGGGCGGGTGGCGAGGGCGAGGGTGCCGTCGGCCCCCGGGTGGACGGCGGTGACGGCGACCAGCGCGCCCTGCGGAGCGGCGGCGGTCGGCGGGCTGGCGATGAGCCGGCCGGGCCGGACCTCCGGGGTCGCGGCGGCCGTGGAGGGCGCGGAGGGCGCGGCCGAGGACGGGGCAGGGGTCGCGGCGGCGGTCGGGGCGGCGGCGGTCGGTGACGCGGCGGACGGTGACGCGGCCGAGGGGGCCGGTGCGGGGGCGGCGGCCAGGACGGCGGTCCCGGCGGCCGGATCGTAGGCGGTGAGCCGCAGTCCGGTGGCCGCCGCCGGGGTGGCGGCGGCGCCGTCGACGGCGGGCGTGCCGATGGCGACCGTCTGCACGTCGGCCGGGGCCGCCGTCACCGACAGCGCGCCCGTGGCCGGGGCGGCGGCGCCCGACGGGAGGGCCGGTGCGGCCGGCGGCGCGGCGGGCGAACCGGTGGCCGGTGCGGCCGCCTTGGCCTGCGGGGTGCCGGACGGCCCGCCGGCGGTGCCCGCCGCGGGCGCGTGGGCCGCGGGCGCGGAGGGCGCCGCGGTCGCGGCGGCCGTCGCGGTGGCGGGCCCGGCGGCCTCCACGGCGACCGACACGGCCCGCGGGGCTTCCGACGTGGGTCCGCAGGCGGCGGCGCCGAGCACGAGCAGGGAGACGAGGGCAGGCCGGACGGCCGTACCGAGGGGACTCTTCACCAGGGGGCTCTTTCAGCACGGGCGGCGGACAGGTGCGCGCGGCCGCCCGGGAACGGGGGGTGGGTGGGTGCGGAGAGGCGCGCGGATCGCACGGCCGCGCGGACCGCTCATGTTACTGACGGGAAACAAGCTTGTCGAAGACATGCCGATGGGTGAAAGTGGAACGAAACCACCATCAGATCCAGTGCCCTCAAGGGTGGTTGGTGCACGTCCCCGCCGAGGACCCCGGCCTACGGCGGGGGTCCGGCCTCCCGCAATCCACCGTCCGACGGGGCCGCACCCCCGCCGGATGACGGCCCGTCCGGCATTCCCCGCCGGGAATTGTCGGCCCCCGCGGACGGCCGCAGGATGGATCACGACCGAAGAGGACCGGACGCAGCACACGCACCGAGGAGACGCCATGACGACGACACAGGACATCGCGGGCCGCTACGTCGCGCTCTGGACGGAGTCCGACGCGGCCCGCCGGCGGGCGGCGGTGGAGGAGCTCTGGGCGCCGGACGGCGTGCACCTGCTCCAGCCGCCGGAGGAGATCCGCAAGCAGGCGGCCGAACTGGGCTTCGGCGGGACGGCACTGGAGGCGCGCGGGCACGACGCACTGGAGGAGCGGGTGACGCGGGCCTACGAGGAGTTCGTGGCGGGCGGGGAGTTCACGTTCCGGGGCTCGGGCGAGGCCGTCCGGCTCCGCGACGCCGTCAGGCTGACCTGGGAGATGGTGGCGGTCGCCGGCGGCGAGGTGGTCGGGGGCGGGGTCGACGTCCTCGTCCTGGACGGCGCGGGACGGATCGTGACGGACTATCAGTTCCCGGCCTGAGCAAACCGGTTCGGCCGTCGGCATGCCCGTCGATGCGCTAGCCGGTGCTCCCCCCCGGTGCGCGCGGCGTAGGCGCGGAGGGCGGCCGAGGTCGGCTCGTCGACCGGCAGGAAGGCCTCCAGCCTCAGCTCGGCGAGCGTGACGTCGACCGCGGTGGCGAAGGTGGTGATCGTCGTCATCAGGTGCAGTTCGCCCTCCGAGGTCCGCAGGTGGAGGGGGACGGCGAAGCCGAGGTGGTCGGCCGGCGGCTCCACCGAAGCCGGTACGTAGCCGCGCAGTTCGGCGTGGAGCGCGCCCAGGTGGGTGGTCCGGTCGAGGATGTGCCGGGCCCAGGCGCCGAAGTTGAGGATGCGGGGCGCCAGGCCGTCCGGGTGGAGGGCCAGCCGGTAGGCGTTGGTCCCGGGGCCGACCAGCTCCGCGGCGGCCCCCTCGGTCAGCAGCCCGAGCGCCGCGTTGGCGGCGACGACGCCGCCGGACCGGTCCACCACCAGTGCGGGGTAGGGGAGATGGCCGTCGAGGATGTGGCCGAGGGCGGCCCGGACGGGGGCCAGTTCGGGACCGTCGAGCGGGTGCTCGGCGTACACGGGGGCGTAACCGGCGGACAGCAGCAGCTCGTTGCGCTCACGCAGCGGGAGGTCGAGGGACTCGGCGAGCCGGACCACCATGCCGCGCCCGGGTGCCGAGCGGCCGGACTCGATGAAGCTGACGTGGCGCTGGGTGGTCCCGGCGCGGGTGGCGAGTTCGAGCTGGCTGAGGCGGCGGCGGGTACGGCGCTCGCGCAGGGTCCGGGGGAAGTCCACGGGCCCATTTGTACACCGGCCCGGGGCACCGGAACCGGTCCCGGTGCCCCGGGCCGGCTCCCCCCGCCCGGGTTACGGCGGCCGCGGTCCCGGCCCGGGGTGCGCCCGGATCCCCGTTCAGATGCCCTTCTGCGCCGCCACCGTTCCGTCGTCGATCGCGGTCAGCAGCGCGGCGTGGTCGGCGATGGTCTGGTCCGCGTACTGGACGGCGAAGTCGGCCACGGCCTCGGGGAAGGTGTCGGCGCTGCCCAGGTAGCCGGCGACGGCGAGACGGTCGCCGGAGCGGGCGTGGGCGCGGGCCAGGGTCCGGCCGCAGAGGTCGGCGTAGGCGCGCAGGTCGGAGGGTGCCATGTCGGCGACGTCGGCGGAGCCCTTCATGTCGCGCAGCTGGCGGCCGTAGAAGTGGCGGCCGGCCGGGCCGGTGGTCCAGCCGAGGAAGATGTCGCTGGCGGCCTGCATCAGGTGCTGGCCGGTGACGACTCGGCGGCCGCCGTGGGCGACCGGCGCCTCGGAGAGCGGGCGGCCCTCGGGCGGGTTGTCGGGCAGGTAGTCCTCCAGGACGGACCGCCCGGCCTCCTTGATCTGGAGGAAGAGCGGGTCGCGCTCGTCCCGGCCCTCCAGCAGGAGGATGAAGCAGCGGGTGCCGACGCTGCCGACACCGACCACCTTGCGGGCGACGTCGACCAGTTGGAAGCGGTCCAGCAGGACCCGGCGGTCCTCGGCGAGGGTGGCGCGGTAGTCGCTGTAGATCTTGCCGACCCGGCGCAGCTCGTCGCGCGGCACCGGTTCGATCAGCGGCGGGTCGCTGATGATGCGGCTTCTGCCGTCCTCGCCCCGCTCGGTGAGCTTGCCGAAGGCCTGGAGGCTGGTGCGCCTGCGGGCCTTGTCCAGGTTGGCCTCCACCTGCCGGCGCCGACGGCCGCCCTTGCGGAGCATCGCCGGGAGGTCGGCGGTGTCGATCCGGGCGTACCAGACGTCGAGTTCGCCCATCTCGGCCAGGCGCCGCATCGCGACGGCGTAGCCGTGGGCGGCGGCGAGCGCGGCGCGGTGCACGCGGTCCTCGTCGTGGCCGTTGTCGCGGGCGGCGACGGCGACGCTGGCGGCGAGCCGTTTGACGTCCCATTCGAAGGGGCCGGGGTAGGTCTCGTCGAAGTCGTTGACGTCGAAGAGCAGCGCGCGTTCGGGCGAGGCGTACACGCCGAAGTTCAGCAGGTGGGCGTCGCCGCAGAGCTGGACGGTCAGGCCGGTGTCGGGGACGGCGGCGAGGTCGGCGGTCATGACGGCGGCGGAGCCGCGCAGGAATGCGAACGCGGAGTCGGCCATCCGGCCGTAGCGGATCGGGCGGAGGTCGGCGAGCCGGTCCTCGGCCTGCTGTTCCAGGAGGCGGATCGGGTCCGGGCGGTCGGCGGCGGGGATCCAGCGGCCGTGGGCCGTGCGGGAGGCCCTGCTGCGGGCGGCCCGGCCGCGCCGGCGGCGTTCGGCGGGACTGGTCATGCGCGGCTCCTCGCTGGTGCGGCCCGGGCCCTCCCCCGGCCGGGTACCCCCTCCCCGCGACGCTAGGTCAAGCGTCGCGGGGAGGCACGTCGGGGCCGGGGCCGGAGCCGGGGCCTGCGCCGGGGCCGGACCTCGGCGGGGGCCGGAGCGGGGACCGGGCGGAGCCGGAGGCCGAGCCCGGGCGCTCCCGGCACGGGCGGGAGCGCGGCGGGCCCTCCTGCGCTCGGCCGAACGGGTGAGCGGGTGAGCGGGTGAGCGGGCCGGTCTTAGCCCGCGTCCCGGCCCGCACCCCGACCCGCTCACTCCACGACGAAGTCCGCCATCATCGCCATGTCCTCGTGCTCCAGGTTGTGGCAGTGCAGCATGTACGTCCCCGGGTAGTCGGTGAACCGCACCAGCACCTCCACCCCCTCCGACGGCCGCAGGTCCACGGTGTCCTTCCAGCCCGCGTCGTACGGCCCCGGGTCGCCGCCGTTGCGGGAGAGCACCTGGAACTGGTCCAGGTGCAGGTGGACGGGGTGGTGGACGTCGCTGAAGAACCTCCAGATCTCGGTGCTCCCGAGCGCCGGGGCGGCCAGCGCGCGGCCGGGCTGGTACGGCCGGTTGTTGATCGTCCAGCCGTCGTTCCGGCTGCGGCGGAAGCCGAAGGTGCGGGTGGTGACGGCGGTCGAGGGGTCGAGCCGTTCCAGGGTGCAGAGGCGCTCGGGGACGGTGGCGTCGTCGTTCACCGGCCGCGAGGTGACGTCGAAGAGGAGGACCTCGCCGGTCCGCTCGCCGCCGAAGCGGTTCACCAGGCGGACGGACGTGCCCGGCGGGTACCGGGAGAAGTCGACCACCACGTCGAACCGCTCGGCGGGGGCGATCTCGACGGCGTCGTGCCGGACCGGCGTCTCCAGCAGGCCGCCGTCCCCGCCGATCTGGACCAGCGCACCGCCGCCGGCGGGCTGCGGGTCGAGTTCGAGGCGGTAGAACCGGGTGTTGGAGGCGTTGAGCAGGCGCAGCCGGTAGTGGGCGCGGTCCACCTCGGCCCGCGGCCAGGGGGCGCCGTTGACCAGGATGACGTCGCCGAGCACGCCGTTCATGTAGTCGTCGGTGACGCCCGGGACGCTCAGCCCGGGGTCGACCGAGGGGTAGCGGAAGGAACCGTCCGCGGCGAAGGCGCGGTCGGTCAGCATCAGCGGCAGGTCGCGCGCGCCGCGCGGCAGCGGCAGGGCGTCCTCCTCGTCGTCCCGGATCAGGTGGAAGCCGACCAGGCCGCGCCAGATGCCGGGGCCGGTGAAGCCCATCCGGTGGTCGTGGTACCAGAGGGTGGCGGCGCGCTGGTGGCCCGGGTAGGTGTGGTCGCGCTCGCCGATGATGTTCCGGCCCGGGATTCCGGCACCGGCCGTCGCCGGCATGCCCGGCATGCCCGCCATGCCCGCCATCGCGTGCGCGGCGCGCTCGGCGGAGGAGCCGACCGGGAGCAGCAGGTCGATCGGGTAGCCGTCGCTGTCCGCCGGGGTGTGGCCGCCGTGCAGGTGGACCACCGAGGGCACCGGCAGCTCGTTGCGGTGGCGGACCACCATCGCGCGCCCGGCCCGGCCGACCAGGGTCGGCCCCGGGAAGGTGCCGCCGTACGTCCAGGCCTCGGTCCGCAGGCCGGGCAGGATCTCCAGCCCGACGACCCGCTGGGTGATCTCGTAGTGGTCCGTGGTGCCGTCGGAGCGGACCGGGGCGAGGACCGCCGGTACCGGCAGCGGCACCCGGAACGGCTCGGGGAGCTCGACCTCGCTGGTCAGCAGGCGTCCCGGGCGGGCCTCGGTGAGCAGCCGGGCCGCCGAGGGCACGGCGAAGGCCCCCACCGCACCTGTGCCGAGCACCGCGGCGCCGACGCCGAGGAACCGGCGGCGGTTCACTGCGCCACCTCCATCGAGCCGCTCGGACGGGGCAGCCGTCCCGCGGCGTCGCCGTGCGGGTCGGCGGGCGGGTCGGCGGGCGCACCGCCGCGCGCGGGCAGCGGCAGCCGCCAGGCGCCGACCAGGCCGAACAGCAGCGCGCTGACCAGCAGCACGCCCAAGGTCACGTGGAGCCCGACCGCGCGGTCGTAGCCGAAGGCGGTCTGGGCGCCGGCCGCGACCGCCAGCAGGGCCGTGGTGCCGAGCGGCCAGAGCGGTCCGCGGGCACCGCCCGACCGGCCGGTGCCGCCCGAGGCCCCGGCGGCGGACGAGGCACGGCCGGTCCGGCCGGCCAGGGTGACCAGGGCGGCCACCACGAGCTGGACGAGCACCACGGTGTCCAGGGCCATCGCGGTCAGCCCGTGCGCCGCGAGCGCGTCGTAGTGGCCGTTCAGGAAGCCGGCGGCCAGCACCGTCTGGACCAGGGCCAGGGCGGCGAGCGCGGTGGCGGTGGCCCGCAGCAGCACCAGGGGCAACCGGGGTGGCGGGCGCAGCGGCAGGCTGGGCCGGTGGGCCGCGGGGGGACTGCTCATCGGTCGGCCTTCTCTCTGCCGGGCGCGCCGGAGCGGCGACGGTGGGCACGCCGGGGCGTGCCGGACCGGCTCGGCTCGGCGCGGGGGGTGGACGGGACGGCGTCCCCGGGCGTGCGGCACCGGACGGACGCGGCCGTGAGCGTAGCTGATCAGACATCACGATCGGTGTGGATCAAGGGCTTTCCGTCCGCCTACCACCCGATGGCGCCGGTTCGGCGCGGCATTGTCACCCGAACGGGCGGTGCGCCGGACCCGCGCGCACCGCCCGTTCACGCCCCCTTGTGTGGGTGGGCGCCTGTTCCACCCCTCATCGGGGACGGGGCTCCGGTCCCGTCGGCGACACCCCCGTCGCCTCCGGCGGGCCGGAGCCCCGTCCCGCTACTGCCGACCGCCGCCCATCGTCACCGGGCGGGACCGCAGCAGGGCCCGGGCCGGCAGCGCCGTCGCGGCCAGGCAGAGCAGCACCGCCCCGGCGACCAGCGGCAGCACGAGCCCGACCGGCACGTGCGGCGCCGCGTCGGCGATCCCCCGGGCGATCGGCACCAGGGTGACCCAGGCGATCACCCCGCCGACCACCAGGCCGGTCGCGGCGACCAGCAGCGCCTCCCAGCGCATCATGCCGCGCACCTGCCGCCGGGTGGTCCCGGCCAGCCGGAGCAGCGCCACCTCACGGCGCCGGTCCAGCACCGTCATCACCAGGGTGTTGGCGGCGGCGACCGCCGCGAACCCGCCCAGCACCCCCGCCATCACGGTGTTCGCCCAGGCACCGAGCTCCTGGTCCTTGTCGGCCCGGGCGACGAACCCGGCCCGGTCGGTGACCAGCAGGCCCGTCCCGCCGCCCACCCCCGCCAGCTGCTTCGCCACGGCGGCCCGGTCGGCCCCCGGCGCGTCCGCGACCAGCACCTGGCTGTCGTAGTCGGCCGTGACGTGCTCGGCGACGGCCGCCCGCGGCAGCAGCGCCTGCCCGAAGCCGAGCCCGCGCTCGTACGTGGCGACCAGCAGCGGCTTCGCCTCCGTCCCGTCCCCCAGCCAGAGCGGGACCCGGTCGCCGACCTCGACACCCAGCTCCTCGGCCGTGCCCCGGGCCAGCGCCACGGTGTCCGCCGAGCGTCCGAGGTCGGCCAGCGAGCCCCGGTGCACCCCGAGGTCGAGCACCCTGGACAGCCGGGCCGGGTCACCGGCGACGCCCAGCGCGTTGGCGGTGCTCATCGTCTGGCCGGTGCGGTAGACGACACCGGTGCGCAGCACACCCACGGCCGCCTCCACACCGGGCACCTTCGCGGCCCGTTCGGCGGTGCCGGCGGGCAGGCCCGGCCCGGTGGAGGCGAGCACGTGGTCGGCGGCGATGCCGGCCCGCACCTGCTCCCCGGTCTCGTACCGGATGGTGCTCTGCATGAAGAGCAGGGTGCCGCAGAAGGCGGTGACCATGGCGATCGGCGTGATCGCGGAGGCCAGCCGGCGGGCGTTGGCACGGGTGTTGTCGGCGGCCAGCGAGCCGGGCGCGCCACCGGCCCGCAGCGGCGCCCCGAGGACACCGGCCGCGGCGCGGGCCACCCAGGGACCGAGCAGCGCGACGGCCGTCATGAAGCACATCACCACACCGAGCGCGGTGTTGGCGGCGTCCGAGCCCTTCAGCGCCGAGGCGAGGCCGGCCAGTGCCACGCCGCCCGCCGCGAAGAGCAGCCCGACGACGGTGCGCACCCGGCCCGGACGGCCGGCCTCGACGGCCGCCGCCCCGAGCGCCTGACCGGCCCGCATCCGGGCCGGGCCGCGGGCGGCGACGAACCCGGCGCCCAGCGCGGCGAGCGTGCACACGCCGACGGCGGCCAGCATCGGCACCGGGCCGACCGACAGCTCCACCGCCTCCGGCACGGCACCGCGCTCCACCATCGCGTCGAACCACCAGCGGGCCAGGGCCAGCCCCGGCAGGATGCCCAGTGCCCCCGCGAGCGGGGCGACCAGCATCGCCTCGGTGGCGATGGTCCGGCGGATCTGCCGGGGCGTGGCACCGATGGCGCGCAGCAGCGCGAACTCCCGGGCACGCTGGCCGGTGGCCAGGGCCACGGTGGACACGACCACGAAGACCGCGGTCATGGTGGCGGTGCCGCCGAAGGACCCGCCCAGCGCGGTCAGCATGGTGCGGGCCTCGGTGAGCGCGGGCTGCTCGACGGTGCCGCGCTCGTCCCCGGTCAGCACCTGCGCGTCGTCGCCGACGGCCTGCCGGACCTGCTCGGCGAGCGCCCTGCCGTCCACGCCCTCGCGGGGCTGGACGGCGATCGCGTCCACCCGGCCGGGGTGGCCGGAGATCCGGTCGGCCGTCCCGTCGGCGAACCAGACCGTCGGGGTCCGCGGGCCGGACGGGCCGGCCTGCTGCGGGGCCGCGAGGCCGGAGACCAGGTAGCTTCCGCCGCCGGCGGGCGCGGTGAGCGTGACGGTGGCGCCGGGCGCCAGCTTGGCGGCGCGCGCCGTGTCGGCGTCCAGGACGATCTCGCCGGCCGCCGGGGCGCGGCCCTCGACCAGCTTCTCGCCGAGCCCGGCGATGCCGAGCGAGGCGAAGCCCCGGCCGGTCGGCGGCGGGCCGGCCAACGGACCCCCGACGGCGCCGTGCAGCGGGAACGCGCTGTCCGGACGGGCCGCGGCCACCCCCGGCCGGGCGGCGATCCGGGCCACCAGCCCCGCGTCCACGCGGGCCCGCTCCGGCACCGCCTGGCTCTCCGTCTCGGTGTCGTCCGCGGACTTGAAGGTGATGCTGACCGACGGGTCGGCCGCCACCACCACCGGAGTGCCCGCGTACCGGCCGGGCGGCACGGAGGCGGTGAGGCCGGTCTGCAGCAGGGTGCCGCAGGCCGTCACGACGGCCGCGGCGAACAGCAGCGCGACGAAGGTGCCGACGAAGGAGGCCGGGCGGAAGCGCACCGAGGCGCGGGCGAGTCCGTTGCTCATGCCGCAGCCCCCACCGGGCGCGCGGCCAGCGTGACCATCCGGTCGGCGATGGTCCGCGGGTCCGGCCGGTGCAGCTCGTCGGCGAGCGCGCCGTCGGCCAGGAACAGCACCCGGTCGGCGACCGAGGCGGCCACCGGATCGTGCGTCACCATCACGACGGTGGCGCCCATCGCGTCCACCGCGTGCCGGAGCAGACCCAGCACCTCGTGCGCGGTCCGGGTGTCCAGCGCGCCGGTCGGCTCGTCCGCGAAGACCACGTCCGGGCTGGTGATCAGCGCGCGGGCGATCGCCACCCGCTGCTGCTGGCCGCCGGACAACTGCCCCGGCCGCCGCCCCGCGTGGTCGCCGAGACCGACCTGGGCCAGCAGCTCCCGCGCCCGGCCCCGGTCCTGGCGCTCCCCGGCGAGGCGCTGCGGGAGCAGCACGTTCTGCAGCACCGTCAGCGAGGGCAGCAGGTTGAAGGACTGGAAGACGAAGCCGATTCGGCTGCGGCGCAGCTTGGTGAGCCGGTTCTCGCTCAGCTTGGTGATCTCCTCGCCGCCCAGGTAGACCTCGCCGGCGGTTGGGCGGTCCAGGCCGGCCGCGCACTGCAGGAAGGTGCTCTTGCCGGAGCCGGACGGGCCCATGACGGCGGTGAAGGTGCCGTGCCCGAGGGCCAGGTCGACACCGCGCAGGGCGTGCACGGTCTCGCCGCCCCGGCCGTAGCTGCGCCGGACGCCGCGCAGCTCGATCGCGGTGTGGGCGGCGGAGCGCCCGTACGGCTCGGGCTGGGGACGGGTGCGGCGCGGTGCCATGAGGGGCCTTCCTTCGGAGATCGTCGCTGGTCGTCGACGTGTTCCAGGCTAGGAAGACGGGGCGCGGCGGACCATGGAGGCCGCTGGCGGACCGGGGGTGGGGTTATCCCCCGGAGCCCTCCGCGGGTGGCGCCGGCTCCGGCGGGGCGGGGCGCACCCGGCGCCGCCCCGCGGTTCGCCCCGCGCCGGGTACCCACCCGGCCCGCACGGACAGCGGCACCCGGCGAGGAACGCTCCTCACGAGGGCCTTCAGGTGAGGCCCGGTCCGGCTGCCCTGCGCGCTTGACTCCGCTCCCGCACGGCCTCCAGTCTGCGCTCCCTCTCGTCTCGGATCTCCGGCGCATTGGCCAGACCGTAGCTGTCAGCCAGGTCCTTCAGCCTCGCGTCGATCGCTCCCAGCCTGTCCTCCAGTTGCTTGGTCGGCCGCTGCCCCATGAGCGCCTCGGCCACGGGAGAAGCGGAGCAGGAACCGGAGCCGTTCCGACCGGTCGAGCGGTGGGCGGCCGAGCACCCATGGCAGTCGGCACTGCAGGCGGGATGCTCCTGCCGACCACGCCGGCGCAGCTGATCCTCGACGACGCGGCGCAGTCGGACCGGCGCTCCCCGACCTGCCTGGCGGGGAGGCCTGGTCGAAACCGCACCCGGCGCGGGGCGGGGGACGCCGACCGCAGTGTGTCCGCGGGCATCCGTCCGGATGGGAGCCGACCCGGGCAACGGGTCCGGACCGCAGGTGGGGCCGCTCGGCGCGGAGGCCGGAGAGCCGGTGGAACGCCGCGCACGGCGGCCGGTCCGCCCTGCTGGGCCGCCTCACGCGCGGCCGGTCCGCCGGGTCAGATCTCCTCGGCCTCGATCCCCTCGTACGCGGCGCGGAGCTCGGCGACGACGGGGTGGGCCGGGTCGAACGCCGTACCGTCGATCGCCGCCACCGGGCGGACGCCCGCGCCCGCGTTGAGGGCGACGGCGGCGACGAAGCGGTCCAGGCCGGTCGGTGCGACGCGCTCGCGCCGCTGCGGGCCCCGGTGGGCACCGGCGAGCAGCGCCTCGGTGACGCCGGGCAGGGCGGCGGCGTCCGGGAGGACCAGCTCACGGCCGTCGTACAGGGCGAGGTTCCAGGTGGCGCCCTCGGTGATGTGCCCGTCCGGGTCGACGAGCAGCGCGTCGTCGTAGCCGGCCAGTTGGGCCTGCCGGCGGTGGTGGAGCAGCCCGAACAGGCCGACGTGCTTCACCTCGGGCAGCTCCCGCCGGTACGCGGCGGTGCGGACCCGCAGCGGCCCGGGCACGGCCGCCGGGGCCGGGCGGGTGGTGACCAGCAGCCGGGGCTCGGCGGGTGCGGCCGGACGCTCCAGGCCGAGCGCCGGGTCGAACACGGTGACCCGGACGATCACCGGTGCGCCGTCGGCGGGGAGGACACGGCGGATCCGGGCCCGGACCAGCTCCCGGTCCAGCGCGGCCCCGAAGACCGTACGGCAGTCGCGGACCAGCCGGTCGAGGTGGAGCCCCAGCCCGCGGGCCCGGCCCGCCTCGGCGCGCAGGGTGGTGAAGTGCCCGTAGTTCAGCAGGCCCAGCGCAGCGAGCTGTGCGGGGTCGGCGGGCGCGCCGTCGATCTCGATCTCTGCCATGCCGCCGAGTCTCCCAGGTCGGCTGCCGCGCGAGCGCAGCCGAGCGGGCGAGCGCAGCCGAGCGGGCGAGCGCAGCCGAGCGGGCGAGCGCAGCCGAGCGGGCGAGCGCAGCCGAGCGGGCGAGCGCAGCCGAGCGGGCGAGCGCAGCCGAGCGGGCGGGGTCAGTTCACGGGCTCGCCGGGTGCTCCGCCCGGGTCGCCGGCGGTACCCGCCGCCGTGGGGCGGTACGGGGTCGTGACCGGGCGGCCGCCGTCGCGGGCCGACCGCTCGACGTGCTCGATCCGGTACGCGAGGCCCTCCGGCTCGCCCGCGTCCGACCAGCGCCAGGCCTCCGCCCACCGCTGCGGGCCGCGGACCAGCGGGTGGCCGGCGAGCGCGAGGTGGAGGGCGAGCGTCGAACGGGCGTAGTCGCGCACCCAGCCGTCGGCCTGCCGGTGGGCCGCGGTCTCGTCCAGCCGCAGCCAGCGGCCCTCACGCCCTGCGCTGAGCAGCGGCGTCCAGCCGCCCGCCGGCTCCGACGGCCGGTCCGCGATCAGCAGGACGAGCCGGCCCTCCTCCTCCCGCACCCGGTAGGGCGGCAGTTGGGGCATCCGGGCCAGTCCGACGGCGTGCTTCCAGGAGACCACCCAGAGGCCGCGGCGCAGGTAGTAGCGGACGGCGTGCTGCCAGGTCCAGTGCGCCTCCAGCCGGTAGCCGGGCAGGCCCTCGGCGGTGGCGGCCCGGTAGACCTGGTCGAGCGCCGTCGCGGCGAGGCCGCGGCCGCGCACGGCGGGGCGCAGGTAGAGCGAGGAGACGGCCGACTGGCCGGGCCCCTTCGTCCAGTTGTCGACCGCGACCGTGCCCACGGGGGGCGCCTCGCCGCCGCCCGGGGCGGAGCCGGCGGAGCCCGGGCCGGGGCCCGCGCCCGGCCCTGCGTCGGACCCCGCGTCGGCCTCCTCCTCGGTGCCGGTCAGCCAGAAGCGACGGCGGTACAGCTCACCGTCGGGCCACTCGCGGCCGCTCTCGCCGAGCCGCTCCCGCAGCGCCCGCTCCTCCGCCGGACCGAGCGCCTCCGGGTCCACCACCTCCCCCAACTCCCCTTCGGCGCGCGACGCGAGGTCCCAGAGCGCGAACCGCCGGCCCTCGCCCTCCCGCACCGCCCGCACCCCGGGCGCCGACCCCAACCGCGCCTGCATCCGCTCCACCGCCGCATCCCAGGACCTCGCCACGCGTCCACGATAGCGAGCCGTGGGCACGGAACGTAATTCGATGGACACCGAACGTCAGATCGGATACGAATTCCTGTGTTCGGAGCACCACTTCGCAGGAGAGGGGCCGGTACCTTGCACCACGTCATCCGCTCGGCGCGCGGCCCGCCTCCGCGCCTCGGCCGGTGGTAGGGGAAACCCGACCAGAGGACTCGACCTGGCCGTCATGACCTCGCTGACCTGCGCCGCTGCAATGAAGTGGTGCTGATTAACCGCGTCCGTCCGGACCTTCCGCGCTCCACCGATCACCCCGATCACCACGCTCATCCCGGCCTCTCCGGCCGTCGCCCTCCCGGCGGGCGGCGGCTGCTGTGGTGCGGCGGGTGGCTGGTGGCCGCCGGGTGGGCGGGAGCGTTCCCGCTCGTCTCCGGGCTGGGACCGCACCGGAGTTGGGGGCTGTGCGCCGCGGCGGGGTACGTGGCGGCCGCGGTGGCCGTACTGGTGCTGCCCTGGCGGTGGGCGCCCCGGTACGCGGCCGTCGTCGCGCTCGTGGGTGCGGTCGCCGCGCCGCTGCTCCTCCTGCTCGCGACCGGGCAGGGGCAGAGCGAGGTCGCCGTCATCGAACGGTCGGGCGAGCTGCTGCTCCGGCACGGCACGCCGTACCTGGCCGACCCGCGCACGGTCGCCGAGTACACGCCCTACCTGCCCGGCATGGCGCTGTTCGGGCTGCCCCGGGCGCTGCTCGGGTCGGACGGCTGGCCGGCCAGGGTGCTCGGTGACGCCAGGCTCTGGTGTGCCGCCGTGTTCCTCGGCTGCCTGGTGGCGGCGGCCGGCCCATGCGGTCGCCGGTGGGTCCTGCCCGGACGTGCTCGACCCAGGCGGGCGCGGCGCGGGCAGGCTCGGCGTGAGCGGCTTCGGCTCGGCGTCGCGGGAGCGCCGGTCTCCGGGGTGTTCGGCGTGCCCGTCGGCACGGCGGCCGCCGCGCTGCTCGCCTCGCCGCCGGTCGCGCTGCCGCTCTGCGTCAGCGGGGTCGACCTGCCGCTGACCGGACTCTGCTGCCTGGCGCTCGCCCTGGCCGGCCGGGCCAGGCCGCTCGGTGCCGGGTCCGCCCTCGCCCTGGCCTGCGCGCTCAAGTGGACGGCCTGGCCCGCGGTCGCGGTGACCGCCGCCCTCCTGGCGGCCACCGCGGGTCGGCGGGCGGCGGTGCGCGCCACGGCCGCCGCCGTGGCCGGCACGGCCGTGCTCGTCCTGCCCGCCGTGCTGCGCTCGCCCGGTCCGCTGGTGGAGCAGGTGTTCGCCTTCCCGACCGGGCGCGGCGGGCTGCCCACCCCGGCGAGCAGCCCGCTGCCCGGCCGTCTGCTCGCCGACCTCGGCCCGGCCGGCTGGTACGCGGCCACCGCCCTCCTGCTGCTCGCCGGACTCGCCGTCGCCGTCTCGCTGGTCCGACGCCCGCCCAGGGACGCCGTCGGCGCCGCCGAGCGGCTTGCGCTCGGGCTGGCCCTGGCCTTCCTGCTGGCGCCCGCCGGGCGGTACGGCTACCTCGCGCTGCCCGTCCTCCTCGTCCTCCTCGCCCGGCTGGGCGGGACCGGCCGTCGGCGGACGGATCCCCAAGGCACCGGCCCGGACGCCGCCGCCACTGCCACCGCCGTCGCTGCTGCCGCCACCGCCGCGCCCACGGCCCTGTCCGTCCCGCCCGCACCCGCCCCGCCCGTACCGGTGCCGGTACCGGTGCCGGTGCCGACGCGGACGGACACCGGCGGTCGGCCCGCGCCCCGCCGCCCCCCGCGCGCACCCACGACGGCCCGAGCCTCAGCCCCGCACTCCGCCGCCGCCCGTCCTGTCCCCCGTACCAGCACCAGCACCAGCACCACCCGCCCCCGAACCGAGGTCGCATCCACCCCATGAGCAGCACACTCATCGTCACCAACGACTTCCCGCCCCGGCAGGGCGGCATCGAGACCTTCGTCCACGCCATGGCCACCCGGCTGCCCGGCGGCGAGGTCGTCGTCTACACCTCGGACGAACCGGAGGCCGCCCGGCACGACGCCGCGCTCCCCTTCCCGGTGATCCGCGACCGGGCCCGGATGCTGCTGCCCACCGGCCGGGTCACCCGCCGGGCCGCCGAGATCGCCCGGGCGTACGGCTGCGACCGGGTCTGGTTCGGCGCCGCCGCACCGCTCGCCGCGATGACGCCCGGGCTCCGCCGCCAGGCCCCGGGGATCCGGCGGACCGTCGCCACCACGCACGGCCACGAGATCTGGTGGGCGCGCACCCCGGTCGCCCGGCGGCTGTTGCGGCGGATCGGCGACAGCGTCGACGTCGTCACCTACCTCGGCCCGTACACCCGGGACCGGATCGCCCCCACCCTCGGGCCCGCCGCCCGGCTGGAACGACTGGTGCCCGGAGTCGACTCCGACCTGTTCCGGCCCCGGCAGGACCCTCGCCGACCGGCCGGGGGCGGCCCGGCCGCACCGGTCGTCCTCTGCGTGGCCCGGCTGGTCCCCCGCAAGGGCCAGGACGCCCTGATCCGCGCGCTCCCGCTGGTCCGGCAGGCCGTCCCCGGCACCGTACTGGTGCTGGTCGGCCAGGGTCCGGACGAGCGGCGGCTGCGCGACCTCGCGCTCCGGTGCACCGAGCCCGGCTCGGTCGTGTTCGCCGGCGGCCGGGAGCACGCACGGACGCCCGACGTCTACGCGGCGGCCGACGTGTTCGCGATGCCCTGCCGGACGCGGCGGGCGGGCCTGGAGGCGGAGGGCCTCGGCATCGTGTTCCTGGAGGCCGCGGCCTCCGGCCTGCCCGTCGTCGCGGGCCGCTCGGGCGGCGCACCGGACGCCGTCCTCGACGGCGTCAGCGGCACCGTCGTCGACGGGCGGGACGATGCCGCCGTCGCCGGGGCGATCATCCGCATACTCCGCGCGCCCGCCGCCGAACGGGCCCGCATGGGCGGGGCCGGCCGCCGGTGGGTGCGGGAGCAGTGGTCCTGGGAGGCCACCGCCCATCGCCTGGCCGCCCTCCTGACCCCCGGCGACGCGAACGAGTCGGAGGACTCCGAGGACTCCGAGGACTCCGAGGACTTGGGCGGCGCCGAGGACTTGGGCGGCGCCGAGGGACCGGATCGCTCGGGGGGCGCCGAGGCGCCTGCCGCCGCAGGCCCGTCCGCCGCGTCCGCCGGCTCCCGGGCGGTGCGAGCGGGTCGCCCGGAGCCCGACCGGGAGTAGCCGATCACCTCCAGACAGGTCACCCGCGGAGCCCCTCCCCCGATCCGTGACATGCTGACGCCTCGTCATATCCCAGGGGAGGGCCCATGCCCAGCAGGCGCGTTCTCAAGCTCACCTTCGAGTTCCACGTTCCGGAGGGGCTCGACACCAACATCCGCAGCGCACGGGTCGACAGTGCGACCGATCAGATCGTCGGCGCCGTCCGGGAGCTGGCCCCTGAGGCCTTCCCCTGGGCCGACGAGCTGACCGTCCACCGCGAGTGGTCCTACCGCTGGCTGGAGCGGAGGCCCGAGACCCTCCCCCTCCCCGCCACCGACAAGAACACCGCCCCGAAGTCGGCCCCGGACCACGACGGAGGTGCCGACGAGGGCGGCGCGGCCGCCACGGACGAGGCCGCGCCCGACGCCTGACCGCACGCCCGTGCACCGGTACGCCCGTACACCGGTACGCCCGTACACCGGTACGCCCGTACACCGGCACACCCGGCCCGATTTCCATTCTCCTTTTAGTACCGGCCGTGGGAATTTTTATACCTTGCTACCGTGAAATACCTGCCGCCCGATCGAGGGAGAAATCAGTGTTCACGGTGGAGGAACTTCCCGAATTCCGGATCGCCTACCTGAGGCGCACCGGCCCGTACGGGCCGGAGAACGGTGCCCAGATGGAGAGGCTCAAGAAATGGGCCGCGGAGAACGGTCTGCTCCGGCCCGACTCGGCCGTCCTGGGGATCGCCCGGGACGACCCGGCGCTGACCCGGCCCGAGGACTGCCGGTACGACACCTGCCTCGTCGTACCGCCGCAGGGCACCGGAATCCGCGACCCCGAGGTGGCGGAGGGTCGACTGGCCGGCGGCCGGTACGCGGTCCTCACCGTGGACCACACGGCCGAGGGGGTGTCGCGCGCCTGGGCCGGACTTTTCGACGCGCTGGCGGACGCGGGCTTCGGCCTCGACGCGGCCCGGCCGGTCCTGGAGCGGTACCGCCCGCCCATGGTGGCGGCCCGCTTGTGCGAGATCTGCGTTCCCGTGCTCTGAGTCGGCGCCGGGCCGAACCGGGTCGCCCCGGGTCGCGCCGAACCGCTCGGGGGCGGGCGCGGGCGGCGGCGACGCACCCGCGGGCACGGTCTTCCACCCGGATCACGGAGCGCGGGGAATTCCGCGATCCCGGAGGGCCGTGCCCGCCCCGTCCTCGCACCCACTCCCGCCCGCTCACCGAGCCGACGTGCCGAACCGACGTGCCGGGCCGACCCCGGCGGCGAACGACCGCCGAAATCCCGGATCCCGTCCTACGACGCGAAACCGGTACCCCGGTCGGCGAATATCCTCATGGCGTCACCCAGGAATTCCACCATCCTGGGATGGTAGGAGTTGTGGAAATCCCTCATGGCGTCGTCCTCCGCGTAGAAGAGCGCCATACCGACGTAGGCCCGCCGGGAAGGGGTGTAGAAGCGGCAGGCGATATCGAAGTGCCTGCGCACGAGCTCCTGGGTCTGCCGGTCCCCGGGCAGGGAGCCGTCCACGCCGACCGCGATCTCCCTGTACAGGACGTCCCAGTCCTGGTGGACCTGCTCCCTGTCCACGTGGCCCCAGTCGCCGGTCTCGGCGAGGCTCTTCGCCTGCTCCTCGGCCATCGACCGGCGGCACTCGTCGTCGTACTGATTCCCCATGGCACCAATTCTCGTGGTTGTCCGGCGACTTCAGTCGACGAGAAAGTCGACGTGCCGAAATCGACCGACTGCCGATCCAGCCCGAACAGTGACACTCACCCGCCGGACCGGCAAGCCATTTACCGAGCCGCTGCGGGAACCGGGACCGGGACCGGGGCCGGGCGCTCCCCGTTCAGCGGGCCGCGGCCTCCAGCAGGACGCGGGCCAGTTCACGGGGCTCGGAGAACATCGGCCAGTGGCCGGTCCGCAGCTCGGCCGCGTGCCAGGTGGGGCCGGTGAGGAGGGCGGCCACGGCGGCGGGCGGCTCGGGGCTGTCGAGCAGGCAGGTGAGGTACGTCGCCGGGAGTTCCCCGAGCGGGCGGGCGAGGGCGGCGGGCTCGGTGAGGCTGCCGCCGGGGTGCGGGGTGGCCCCGGCCACGATGCGGGTGATCTGCTCGTCGGTGAGGCCCTGGCCCGCGAAGTCGGCGGCGGTGAGCGGCGGCCAGAAGCCCACGTTGGCGGCGACCGCCTCCGCCACCTCCTTGCCCCACGGCCCGGCGGCGACGAACGGCTCGCCGTCGACCGGGACGACGGCGTCGACGAACACCACGTGCGCCAGCCGGTCGCCGATCCGCTCGGCGGCCTGGCCGACCGGGACGACGGAGTAGCTGTGGCCGACGAGGACCACGTCGCGGAGGTCCCGGCGCTCGACCAGGTCGACGACGTCCTGGACGTGGGCCTGCTGGCCGGCGGGCTCGCCGCGCCGCTCGGCGAGGCCGGACAGGGTCAGCGGATGGGCGCCGTGCCCGGCCGCCCGCAGGTCGGGGACCACGTCGTCCCACGCCCAGGAGCCGAGCCACGCACCTGCCACCAGTACGAATTCCGTCATGGCGGCACGGTAGCCGCCGGGTACGACAACCGGTCCGGGGCGTGCGGGCGCGGGCAGGCGGCCGGTCTCGGGCGGGCGGCCGGTCGCGGCCGGGCGGCCGGTCGCGGCCGGGCGGGCGGCCGCGGGCGGGCGGCCGGTCTCGGGCGTGCGGGGCGCGTACTGCCGTGCGCGCGCCGCCGGGCGCGAACGCCCTGCGGCCCGGCGCCTACTCGCCGCGCAGGTCCGCGAGGTGGGCGAGGACGGCGAGCACGCGGCGGTTGCCCTCGGCCGGGTCGAGGTCCAGCTTCATGAAGATGTTCCCGCAGTGCTTGACCACCGACGCCTCCGTGATGCTCAGCCTGGCCCCGAGGGCCTGGTTGTTCAGGCCCTCCGCCATCAGCCCCAGCACCTCGCGCTCGCGCGGGGTGAGCCGGGCGAGCGGGCGGTCGGCGGACTGCTGACGGAGCAGCACGCGGACCACCTCCGGGTCGATCACGGTCTCGCCGCCGGCCACCCGGCGCAGCGCGTCCAGGAAGTCGCCGACGTCGCCGACCCGGTCCTTGAGCAGGTAGCCGAGCCCGGCCCGTTGCGCGCCCGCGGCACCGAGCAGCCTGGTCGCGTACGGGGTCGCCACGTACTGGGAGAGGACCAGGACGGGCAGGCCGGTGTGGCGTTCGCGGAGTTCGAGGGCGGCGCGCAGGCCCTCGTCGTGGAAGTCGGGCGGCATCCGGACGTCGGTGACGACGGCGTCCGGCCGCTCGGCGTCCACCGCGGCGGCGAGTGCGGCGGCGTCCCCGACGGCGGCGACCACCCGGTGGCCGCCCCGGGTGAGCAGTTCGACGAGGCCGGCCCGGAGCAGCACGGCGTCCTCGGCGATGACTAGCCGGAGCACGGCACCTCCAGCCGGAGCCTGGTCGGCCCGCCGGTCGGACTGGTCACCATGAGTCGTCCTCTCAGGATCGCCACCCGGTCGGCCAGTCCCTGCAGTCCGGCTCCGGCGGCCGGGTCGGCCCCGCCGCAGCCGTCGTCGGTCACCTGGATCACCAGCCGGCCGTCGGCCACCCGTCCGTGGACGGTGACGGCGGTGGCACCGCTGTGCTTGGCGGCGTTGGTGAGCGCCTCGGTGACGGTGAAGTAGGCGGTGCTCTCGACCGGGCCGGGCAGTCGGCCGGGCAGGTCGAGGTCGACCTGCACGGGGACGGGGTGGCGCAGCGCGACCTCCGCGACGGCGGCGGGCAGCCCGTGGTCGGTGAGCACCTGGGGGTGGATGCCGCGGACGAGGTCGCGCAGCTGTTCCAGGGCCTTCCGGGCCTCGGCCCGGGCGCGGTCGACGAGCACGGCGGCCGGGTCCGGGGCCGTCGGGGCCGGGGCGGTCCGCGCGGCCGGGTCCGGGACGGCCGGGTCCGGGACGGCCGGGTGGGCCGCGGTGCCCGTCGGCCGGGCGCGCTCGCGCAGTTCGTGGGCGGCGAGGCCGAGGGTCATGGTCAAGGCGACGAGCTGCTGCTGGGCTCCGTCGTGCAGATCGCGTTCGATGCGGCGGCGCTCGGCCTCGAAGGCGTCGGCCAACCGGGCGCGCGAGCGGGTCAGTTCGAGGACCTGCGCCCCGTGGTCCTCCTCGCGCGGGCCGAGCAGCAGCCGCGCCAGCCGGACGTGGGCGGTGGTCAGCAGGGCGCCCGCGTAGGCGCCGAGCAGCAGGCCCGCGAACCCGACGGCGGTCGCCGGGAGCGCCTGGAGCGGTCCGGGGACGGCGTGGCCGGGGATCAGCATCACGGTCTCGGGGGCGAGCGCCCAGACCACGACCGGACTCACGACCAGCGCCGCGGAGAACCCCAGCAGGGCGGTGAGGCCGAGCCCGGCCGCGGTGAGCGCGGGGACGGCCAGCGCGGTGTGCGCGAGTTCCCGCCAGGTCGCCCGCTCGCGCAGCCGGGTCCGCAGCCGGGCGCGGCGCCCGGCACCGGGCAGTACGGGGTGCGGGTCCGGTACGGGGTGGGGTTCGACCAGCCGGAGCCGACGGCGTTCGAGGGCCCCGGCGGGCAGGCCGGCGAGCGCGACGGCGAGCAGCAGCGGCAGGCCGATGCCCGCCACGGAGAGGGCGAGGCCGAGCACGGTGAGGAGGACGAGGAGGACCGTCACCGGCAGGCCGAGCAGCGCACCGCCGACCAGGTAGGCCCAGCAGCGCGGCACGTGGCGGGTGAACGGGAAGCGGAGCGGGTGGGCGCGCAGCGCGGCCCAGACGGCGACGGGCTGCGACGGCGGTGACGGCGGTGACGGCTGCCCGGGGCCGCCGTCAGGGGGTTCGGCCGCACCGGACGCGGGCCCGGAGGGGGGTCGTCCGGCGTTCCGGCGGGAGGTGTCCGGTTCGGCGGCGGCCGGTTCGGCGATGACCGGCCCGGCGGCGTCCGGGTGCCCGCCGTGGAGGGCCGTACCCGTACGACCGCTCTCGCCTGCCCGCCCCTTGCCCATCGAGCCACCCTAACCGACCGGCTGACGCGCCTTCCGGCCGCTCCGCCGGCCCCGGCGGAGCCGGCCGCCCTGAGCCGCCCCTCCGCCGCTCCCACTCCCGCCCCCTCCCCCTCCCCCGGCAGCGGCAGCGGCAGCGGCACCGGCACCGGCACCGGCGGGCGGCTGACGGGTGAGGGCGACCGCGCCGATCACGGCGAGCCCGCCGAGCAGGGTGTTCCAGCCGACCGGTTCGGCGAGCAGCAGGGCACCGAACGCGGTCGACCAGAGCGGCGTGACGTAGGTGACGGCGGCGGCGACCGCCGTCCCCGCGGTGCGGACCAGGTCGAGGTTGAGGATGTAGGCCACGCCGGTGCCGAGGGCGCCGAGGACCAGCAGTGCGGCGGCCGGTCCGGCGCCGGGCCAGTGCGGGGCGCCGGCGGCGAGCGGTGCGGCCAGGGCGAGTTCCACCCCGCCGCAGGTGATCTGCGCGGTGGCGAGGGCGGTCGCCGAGTGCGGCCGGCCGGCGAGGTGGCGGCGCAGGTAGGCGAAGCCGGCCCCGTAGCAGCAGGCGGCGGCCAGGCAGGCGAGGCCGCCGGCCGCCTCTCCGGAGGAGGTGCCGATCCCGCGCCAGACGCCGAGGACGGTGAGCACCCCGGCGAAGCCGAGCCCGAGCCCGGCGAGCCGGCGCGGACCGGGACGGCGCTCCTCGGCGACGGTGGCGACCGCGAAGAGCAGGGCGAACAGCGGGGTGGTGGCGTTCAGCACCCCGGCCAGCACCGAACTGATCCGCGTCTCGCCGTAGGAGAAGAGGACGAACGGCGCCGCGTTCAGCAGTACGGCCACCACGGCGGAGTGGCCCCAGACGGCGGGCGAGCGCGGGGCGGCCTCCCGCCGGAGGGCGAGGATCGCCCAGAGTGCGGCCGCGCCGAGGAGGCACCGCCAGCAGGCCACCCAGACCGGGGGCACCCCCGCGTCGACGGCCACCTTGATCAGCGCGAAGCTCGCACCCCAGATCGCCGACAGTGCCACGAACCCCGGCCACCGGTGCCGTCGCATCCGGACCACCCGCCTTCCTCGGTCCCTCGTCCCTCGCTCCGGGCGGCGGGCCGCTCCGCGCGGCCTCCGGAGAGCACCGCGCAGGCCGCCCGACCGACCGCGTGGACAGAGGGTGGCGCGTCGGCGGATCATGAGTCCAACAAGTCATAGTGCGCAGTGGATGAGGAAGTCTCATGGCAGCAGAGGTGAACCTCGCCCAGCTCAGGGCACTGGTCGCGGTGGCCGACGCGGGCGGTTTCGGGTCGGCGGCGGCCGAGTTGGGCGTCAGCCAGTCCGCCGTCTCGCACGCGGTGGCGGCCCTGGAACGCGCCCTGGGCGCACCCGTCCTGCACCGGGGCGCACCGGCGCGGCCGACCCCGCTGGGCGAGCGGATCCTGCCGCACGCCCGGACGGCGGTCGCCTCCGCGGCGGCCGTCCACGCGATCGCCGCCCACCACTCGGGCGGGCTCACCGGAACGGTGCGGCTGGCCGCGCCCACCACCGTCTGCCAGGGCCTGCTCCCCGGCCTGCTGCGCGACTGGCGCGCCGCGCACCCGCGGCTGACCGTGCGGGTCTTCGAGGGCGAGGACGACGAGCTGGCCGTCTGGCTGGAGGCCGGCACCGTGGACGCGGCGGTCCTCGTCGACACGGCGACGGCGCCGCCGGGGGCGGTCGCGCTCGGGAGGGACGCCATGCACGCGCTGCTGCGCCGCGACCACCCGCTCGCGGGCGAGGCGGCCGTCGGCGTCGCCGACCTGGAGGACGACGACTTCCTCCTCTCGGAGGGCGGTTGCGAGCAGCAAGTCCGGAAGGCCTACCGCCGGGCGGGCATCCGGTTCACGCCCCGGCACCGGATCCGGGACCTCAACACGCTGATCGGCATGGTGCACGCGGGCGTGGGCGTCTCGGTGATGCCGGCGCTGGCGCAGCCGATGCTGCCGCCGGAGTGCGTGCTCGTCCCGCTCCGGCCGGCCGTGCACCGGACGCTCACGCTGACCGGCCCGGCCGGGCGGCCGTGGTCACCGGCCGTCAGCGGCCTGCTCGCCGCCGTCCGCACCGGCAGGTCTGACGCCCCGGCCACCTGAGCGCCGCCCGCGCCCGACAGACCATCGCACCCGCGACGCCACCGCACCCTCCAGGCCACCGCACCCGCGCCCGCGGGGAATCCGCGTCGGGCACCCGCACCCGGCCGGTGCCGTCCCACCCCGCACGGCCCGGCGCCGGACGGCCCGGCGCCGGACGGCCCCGCGCCGGACCGCCGTGGCCGGTCAGCCGGTGGCGCAACGCCCTCGAACGGGACGCGGGCGGTCGCCCTCCGGACCACCCGCAGCGGCGGCCGCCCGCCGGATCGCACGCGGACGAGCTTCCCGCCCCGTTGACGGCCACTTCCTGACAGGTCTATACCAGTGGAGGCCCTGCGACGACCGACGACCCGGTCCCGCCGCGGGCGATCCCGGCCCGGCGCGCCGCCCCCGAGAACCGGTGCGGGCGGGCCTTCCTCCGCCGTTTCCTGAGAGGTATCCATGGAACGCGCACTTCCCCCACAACCACGACACTCCAGAAGACGGCTGCCGTTCGGCCCGCAACGGGCCGCCCTCGCGGTGGCCGGGGTGCTCGGGCTGGTCGCCGGCGGGCTCGCGGCGGTCGCCGCGAACGCGACCACGGCGGCCGTCGCGCCGGCCGCGGGCGGCATCGGCAGCAACTGGTACGCCTCCGCGCCGTACCTGATGCCCGAGGACAACAGCCCGCCGGACGTCTCCACCGTGATGGACGCCACCGGCCAGAAGGCCTTCCAGCTGGCGTTCATCCTGGACAAGGGCGGCTGCAGCCCCGCCTGGGGCGGCACCTCGTCGATCGACACCGACACCGTGATGCCCGCGGTGATCCAGACCGTCCGGGCCAAGGGCGGCGACGTCTCGGTGTCGGTCGGCGGGTACGGCGGCACCAAGCTCGGGCAGACCTGCGGGACGCCGGAGGCCACCGCCGCCGGGTACCAGAAGGTCGTCACCAAGTACCAGTTGAAGGCCATCGACTTCGACCTGGAGGAGCCCGAGTACGAGAACGCCGCCGCGATCCGCAACGAGATCGGTGCGGCCCGCATCCTCCAGCGCGACAACCCGGGGCTCTACGTCTCGATCACCACCGCCGGCACCACCGCGGGCGGCACCGGCTGGTTCGGGCAGCAGATGCTCAACGAGGCCAAGGCGCAGGGGTTCACGCCCGACAACTACTCGATCATGCCCTTCGACGGGGGCTTCAACGGCGCGGCGGCGCAGACCGACGCGCTGGTGAAGTTCAACCAGATCCTGCGGACCACCTTCGGCTGGTCGGAGGCGGAGGCGTACGCGCACGAGGGCGTCTCGCTGATGAACGGCCGCACCGACGTCGCCGAGTACTTCCGCCAGGCGGACTTCCAGGCGGTGCTGGACTTCGCGCTCGCGCACAAGCTGGCCCGGTACACCTACTGGTCGGTCAACCGGGACCGGCAGTGCCCCGGGACGGTCGACCCGGGACTGTCCGGATCCTGCTCCAGCGTGGTCCAGAACGACTGGGACTTCACGAAGTTCACCGTGCGGTTCGCCGGCGCCACGCCGCCGACCACGCACACCACACCGCCCACCACGCCGCCGACCAGCCCGGGGGCCTGCACCGACCCGCCGTGGAGCTCCGGCACGACGTACACCAGCGGCAACAAGGTCTCGTACAACGGCCACAAGTACCACGCCAAGTGGTGGACGCTGAACGAGAACCCGTCCGCGAGCGGGCAGTGGGGCGTCTGGTCGGACGACGGCCCCTGCTGAACGTCCGTCCCGTCGCCCGCGGGGGCGGCATGGCGTGACACGGCGTGGCGCACGACCGGCCCGCCCGGCGACGGGCCGGCCGTGCGCCACGCCACCACCCGCCGGGCCACCGGGACGCCGTGGCGCCGTGGCGCCGGGACATCGTGGCGCCCCTCCGGGCTACACCGCGACGAAGCGGCGCGGGCCGTCCACGGTGACCACCCGGCCGAAGCGCAGGCCGGGGAAGTGACCGGCGACCAGGACGTCCCCGGTGTCGGCGGCCTCGTCCGCGATCCGGTTGCGGACGGCCGAGGCGGCGACCGGGTCGACGTCCCACACCACCTCCCAGTCCCGCTCGGCGAGCTGGACCACCGAGTGGACCACGTCGCCGAGCAGCAGGGCGCGCCGCCCGCCGGAGGAGGCCACGTAGACGGTCGACCCGGGCGTGTGGCCGGGGGCGTGACGGGCGTCGAGCCCGGGCGCGACGGTGAAGTCCTCGTCGAACAGTTCGAGCCGGTCCTCGACCGGCGCGAACTTGGCGGCCGCCGGGCCCGCCGTCGCCGGACCGCCGCCGCTGACGAAGTGCTCCCAGTCGGCGCGGTGCAGCCGGTGGACGGCGTTCGGGAAGACCGGCCGGCCCTCGTCCGACACCCAGCCGATGTGGTCGGCGTGCAGGTGGGTGAGGACGACGTCGGTCACCTCGTCCGGCCGGATGCCGTACGCGGCGAGCGCGTCGGGCAGGGCGCCGCCGGTGTACCGGCCGTCGTCGTGGCGGCCGAGGCCGGTGTCGACCAGGACCACCCGGTCGCCGGTCCGCACGCAGAACCCGCCGAGCGGGAGTTCCAGGCTGCCGTCCGGGTGCAGGTGCTCGGCGTGGCACTCCCAGGGGTCGGCCACCCCCGGGCGGCCGAGGATGTCCCTCGCCGCCTCCCGGCCGGTGCCGTCGCGGACGGGGAGGATCTCGATGTCACCGATGCGCATGATCGTCCGCAACCACCCGGGCCCGGCCGCCATTCCCGGGCCGACGGGCGCCGTACGGACGGACGCCGGGCGGGCGGACGGACAGGCGCCGGACGGGCGGACGGACGTGCTCGCGGTCTCCCCACCCGGGCAGGCGCCACTCCGTCGGCGGAGCGCGCACCGGCGACGCGCCGAACGGGCAACACGCCGGGGGTGGTTGAACCGGATCGGGCACGAACCTACAGTGGCGCCACCCCGCCGCCGCCCGTCACCGGGCACCACCGACCATGACGGCCCCTCGCGCGGGCCGGCGCCCCCGACCGGGCGGACGGCTCCCCCAGCACCGCGAAGAGGCTGCCATGACGATGCTCCTGGTCCACGGCTCCTACAAGATCATCGGATCCGAGCCGGACGGCGACACCGTCCGCTTCGTCCCGACCGACCCGAAGGCCTGGGACCGGCTCCCTGGCTGTCCGGTCAAACACAGCACCGCCACCGGGGAGACCAGACTCCGGCTCGACGCCGTGGACGCCCTGGAGACCCACTACGACCGGACCGGGCCCGAGGTCAGCCAGCCCCACGAGTTCGCCCACGCGGCCCGGGACACGCTGCTCGCCTTCCTCGGCTTCACCAACGTCCAGCACGACGGCGAGAAGGTCGTCGCCGCCACCCCCGCCACCACGCCCGGCTGGATCACCACCACCGGCGCCGACAACCTCGGCCGCTGCGTCGCCCTGATCGGCGTCGGCGCCCCGCCCGGCGCCGACGGCAGCCAGATCCAGGTGGACGTCCCGCTGCTGCGGACCACCGCCAACCACGACCTGCTCACCAAGGGCCTGGCCTACCCCACCTTCTACAGCAAGCTGTTCCCGGACCTCCGCGCCGAACTGACCACCGTCGCGCACCGGGCCCGCACCGACAGGACGGGGCTGTGGCGGGACGACGTCACCACCTCCGCCACCGGGGCGGTCATCCCCGACATGGCGGCGCTCACCGGACTGGTACTGCTCCCCAAGCTGTTCCGGCGGCTGGTCGACCACTTCAACCTGGTCGGGGAGTCCCTGACCTGCCTCCCCGCCTTCCTGGCCGGCGCACAGGACCAGGTCAAGGTCCTCCCGGCCGACCGGACCGAGCTGAGCCTCAAGCCGCTGGTCCAGGTCCTCAACGGCAACGCCGTGCGGATGACCGTCGAGGTCGAGGACCTGGTCTTCACCGAGGGGTGAGCCACCCCCGGATCCGGGCCCGGGCGGGGCGCCGGCCCGCCCGGGCCCGTCCGCGCCCGGGCGGAGCGCGGACGGAGGCGCGGACGGAGGCGCGGACGGGGCGCGCTGCGGCGGCGGCGCCACGGCGCGAAACGAACACCCGTACTCCCAGCGGATTCTCATCCCCGGCGCGGACGCCGGGCCTCCGGCGGCGCGAGCACCCAGGACCCCTTCGGCCGTACCGGTGGTGCGTGTGCGCCACCGCGCACCCCCGTGATCACCGCCCCGCCCGGCGGCGCCGCCGGACCGCCACAGCCATTGACGAGTACGCGGAAAGCGTCGTTAGGATGTCGGCCACCCGGACGGCGGACGCCCTGCCAGCCGCCCCGACCGGGACCGCCGTTCCGTCCGCACGCGGGTTGGAGGGGGCCATGCTGCCGAACGACACGGCCGGGCGGCCGGAGTACCCGCCCGCCCTGCGCGGCGACACGGCCGACGACCTCGGCGGCCGCAGCGTCCCGGACCCGTACCGCGCCCTGGAGGACGCCTCCGCCGCCGCGACCGCGGCGTGGTCGGCCGGCCAGCGGGAGCTCTTCGACCGGCTGCGCGGCGACTGGTCCGCGGTGGCGCCGTTCCGCACGACGATGGAGCGACTGACCGCATTCGCACACCTGACGTCTCCTCAGACCACCTCGGAGCTGGCCTTCTTCACCGCCCGCGGCCCGGACGCCGAGCACCCCGTGCTGACGGTCGCGGACCGTTCCGGAGCCCGCCGGGTGCTCTTCGACCCTCAGCGGCACGACCCCACCGGCCGTACCGCGCTGGGAGGTTGGACACCCGACCCGACCGGCCGGCTGCTCGCCTACCAGACCACCGAGGGCGGGTCGGAGGAGTACACCCTGCACGTGCTCGACGTGGCCACCGGCCGCACGGTGGACGGGCCGATCGGCGGATGCCCGTACGGAGGCGTCGCCTGGCTGCCCCGCGGCGACGCCTTCTACCACACCCGGACCGGCCCGGACGGCGGCGCCCGGCTCCACCTGCACCGGATCGGCGGGGACCCGGCGGACGATCCGGAACTCCTCGGAGCCGGAGCGGAGTTCGAGCCCGCCGCCCCGACCGCAGCAGACCACGGCACCGAGGGCCACCCCACCGGAGACGGCCCCACCGGGGACGGCCCCACCGAGGAGGACGATCCGGCCGAGGAGGACGATCCGGCCGTCGGCACCGCCGACCTGGACGCCGTACTCGGCGCCGACGGCCGCCACCTGGTGGTGGTCACCGCCGACGGCCTCTCCGGCGGCAACCGGGTCCGGATCGCCGACCTCCACCGATCCCCGCACGACAAACCGGAGTTCGCGCCGATCCCCGCCCTCGAAGGCGGCTGGACGACCCCGTGGCCCGCGACCGACGGCCTGCTCTACCTGCTCACCGATCTGGACGCGGACCGCGGCCGGATCCTGGTGACGGACCCGCGGACGCCGGACGCCCGGCCGCGCACGCTGATCCCGCAGGACGACCGCGAGGTGCTGGACTCCTTCGCCGTCCTCGACGGCCCCGGACTCTCCACCCCGCTGCTGCTGGTGCTCCGTTCGGCGGGCGGGCACGGCCGGATCACCCGGCACGACCTGCGCACCGGAGCGCCGCTGGGCGAGGTCCGGCTGCCCGGCGCGGGCACCGTCACCGACCTGACCTTCCGCCAGGGCGGCCACGAGGCCTGGTTCACCTACTCGGACCCCACCACGCCCGAGACCGTCCACCGCCACGACGCCCGCCGGGACACCACCGAGGCCTGGCCGGCGCCCGACGGCACCGCACCGGGCCACACCACCGCACCGCCCGTCGCCACCACACCGCCAGCCGCCACCGCACCGCCCGTCGCCACCGGCCTCCCGGAAGCACCGGCCCCCGCGGTCCTCGTCTCCTGGACGACGTGCACCTCCGCCGACGGCACGCAGGTGCGGCTGCTGCTGACCCGTCCCGCCGACCGCCCGGACGGCCCACTGCCCACGATCCTCCAGGGCTACGGCGCCTTCGGCGAACCGCAGGTCGCGGACTACTACGCGGCCGCACTCGCCTGGGCCGCCCGGGGCGGCCTGTTCGCCGTCGCGGCCGTGCGCGGCGGCGGCGAGGAGGGCGAGGAGTGGCACCGCGCCGGCATGCGGGAGCACAAGCAGCGCGGCATCGACGACTTCCTCGCCGCCGCACGGCACCTGCACGACCGGGGGCTCTGTCCGCCGGACGGGCTCGGCGCGTTCGGCCAGAGCGCCGGCGGCCTCCTGGTCGGGGCGGCACTGACCCAGCGTCCGGACCTGTTCGCCGCCGTGGCCGCCACGGCCGCCCCGCTCGACATGGCCCGCTACGAGCTGACCGGCTACGGCCCGTACTGGACCGACGAGTTCGGCAGCCGCGAGGACCCCGGGGAACTCGGCTGGCTGCTCGGCTACTCGCCGTACCACCACGTCGTACCGGGCACCCGCTACCCCGCGGTGCTCCTGACGGCGTTCGAGGACGACGCCCGGGTCGACCCGCTGCACGCGCGGAAGATGTGCGCCGCGCTGCAGCACGCGACCGCCTCGGCACGCCCGGTGCTGCTCCGTCAAGAGGCCGGGGTCGGCCACGGCGCCCGCGCACGCAGCGGCCGGCTCGCCTATTTCGCCGACGTGCTGGCATTCCACGCCGAATACCTGGGACTTTCCGTTCACCCCGGCCACACCTAAAAGATCTCACCGGAAAACCGGTACGACATCTTGTCCGGGAACTTCCGCCGTGAATACCATGGAGCCAGACCCGAGGGGGGAGGTGATTCTGATGATCAAGAAGTCCACCAAGCGCTACAGCAGCGCCGCCAGCACCGCCAAGGGCTGAGAATGAAAGCGGCGGGGCCCTCACCAGCGGCGCCCCGCCGCCTTTCCCGATCCCACCCCGGTTCCGCTCCGACTCCGGCCGGCATTTCCCGTCGAGGACACTCCGGGAATCCGCGGCCACCTCATTCGAAGAAATCCGACGATCAGCTTCCGAGGGGTATTCGTGGCACGTCCGGCGCTCAAGACGAGCATCCCCTACTTCGTTTCCGACGGGTCCGTGCACTTCCGGATGGGCGGCGACCTGACCTCGCTGGAGGACCCCGACGGGCGCGTGCTCGCGCTGCTCCGGCTCCTCGACGGCACCCGCGACTTCGACGCGGTGCACCGCGACCTGAGCGCCGGGTACCCGGACGTCACCGCCGAGGACGTGCACGACGCCGTCCGCGACCTCGACGAGACCGGCCTGATCCAGGACGCCACCGACCGGGGCGAGGACTTCGACGCGGCCGCCCGCGAGCGCTGGTCCAACAACCTCGGCTTCTTCGAGACCTACGCCTCGCTGGAGACCTCCAAGTACGAGTTCCAGCGCCGCATCCGCAACGCCCGGGTCGCCGTCCTCGGCGTCGGCGGCATCGGCTCGCACACCCTGATCGACCTGGTCGCGATCGGCTTCACCGACATCCGGATCGTCGACTTCGACAAGATCGAGGTCTCCAACTTCAACCGCCAGATCATCTACGGCGAGCCGGACGTCGGCCGCACCAAGGTCCACGTCGCCGCCGAGCGCGCCCGCCGGCTCAACAGCGGCGTGCGGATCGACGCCGTCGAGGCCAAGCTGATGTCCGCCGACGACGTCTACGCCGTGGTGCACGACCGCGACATCGTCATCGCCGTCGTCGACCGCCCCAAGGTGCACGTCGCCCACTGGCTCAACGAGGGCTGCGTCCGGGCCGGCACCACGCTCATCGGCGGCGGCGTCGACACCCAGCGGGCCATCCACTACACGATGGTGCCCGGCGTCAGCGGGTGCGTGGAGTGCTGGTACGGGCAGGTGCGGCGCGAGGACGCGACGTCCCGGATGGTGCTGGACGTCCTCGACGACATCGACCGCGAGGGCAGCGCCTACGGCGAGGACACCGCCGCCTTCAACGGCCTGGTGGTGGTCGCCGCCGCCCACATGGTCTCCGAGATGGTCCGGCTGGCCTCCCGGGTCTGCGAGCCGCTCTCGGTGGGCCGGCTGCTGGAGCAGACCTTCCACAACCCGCGGGTGCGCGAGGCCGAGACCTGGAAGCGCGACCCCGACTGCACGGTCTGCCGCGACGCCCGGCCCTCGGCCGCCGCCGCCTGGCTGGCCCGCGACGACCGGGAGCTCCCCTTCTGAACCCGTTCGCCCCGTTCACCGACCGGCCGGGAGACCTGGCGGGATCGCCGTACCGACGGCGCCCGCCGGGCTTTCGGCACGCCCGCCCGCGGGCCTTTACCGCATTTCCCCGACCGGCCCCGCGGCCGTGTCACGCGATCCCCTCCGACCTCCCGACCCTGCATTTCCCCCGCACTTTTCCCGCACTTCCCATGCATCTTTCACAACTATTTTCCCGATCTTTTCCCATGCCGATTGCCGATCCTCCTCCCCCGAAGATCCGCACCCCCGAAAAGCACACAGGAGAACGCCGGTGCCCACGGAACCGCTGACCAAGAACCATCCCGTCGCGAACTCGGCGGACCTCCGGCTGCGCACCGCTTTCCTGGTATCCAGCATCGGCGACTGGATCTACCGGCTGGCCATTCCGGTCCTGGTCCTGAAGATCACCGGATCGGCCACCTCCACCGCCCTCGCCTACGCCATCGAGTTCATCCCCTACATCGCGATCGGCCTGGTCGCCGGGGTCATCGCGGACCGGTTCGACCGGCGGCGGGTGATGATCCTCTGCGACCTCACCTCGGCGGTCCTGGCCCTCGCCGTCACCGCGCTCGCCCTGCTCGACGAACCGCCGCTGGCCGCGATCTACCTGTGCGCCTTCCTACTCGCCTGCGTCCGCCCGTTCTACTTCCCCGCCTTCCAGGGCTTCCTGGTCGACGTGGTGCCCGAGCAGCGCCTCGCCCGGGTCAACTCCTGGACCCAGACGGTGGACAGCGCACTCGGCTTCATCGGCCCGGTGGCCGGCATCGCCTTCGTCGCGGCACTCGGCGTCTCGCTCTCCGCCCTGGTCAACGCGCTCTCCTTCGGCGCCTCCGCACTGCTGATCGCCGCCATCGCCCACACCCGCCCCCGCGCCGCGGAACCGACCACCGCCAACAGCATCGCCAAGGACTTCGCCGGGGGACTGCGGACGCTCTGGACGATGAAGGCGGTGATGTGGGGCACGGTGCTGATGGCGCTCTCCAACCTGGCGGCGTGGACGATCGAGGGCAGCCTCTTCTTCCTGATCCTGGAGGTCGAGGACATGCCGAAGGTCGTCCTCGGCCTGGTCTTCGGCGCCCAGGGGCTCGGCGCGGTGGTGGGCGGCGTGCTCGCGCCGCGCCTCACCGACCGCTACCGGCTCGGCGTGCTGCTGGCGTTCGGCATGGGCCTGTCCGGGGCGACGATGGTCCTGCCGGTACTGGTGCCCACCTGGTGGGCGGTGCTGATCGCCTGGGGCGTGGAGGGGATCGCCACCTCGGTGGTGATCGTCAGCTGGTTCACGGCCCGTCAGAAGGTGGTGCCCTCCGAGGTGATCGGCCGCGTGGTGTCGGTCAGCCGGGCCGCCGCGTACGCGACGATCCCGCTCGGCGCGGTGCTGGGCGGCTGGCTCGTCTCCGGGACCTCCCCCACCCGCACGCTGTTCCTGTGCGCCGCCGCGGTGCAGGCGGTAGTGTTCCTCGGCGCCGCGCTCTCCCCGGTGGTGCGCATCGACTCGGGGTCCGGTTCGGGCGCCGACTCCGACCCGGGTGCCGACTCCGGTCCCGGCCACACCCCGCAGGACGCGGTGGGCACGGCCGAGGCGGGATAGCGCGGACCCGAACACGAACCCGAACACGGGTGCGGACACCGCGGAACCGAGCGACACCGGAGGGCACACCATGGGGACGACGGCGAAGGAACGGCTCGCCCTGCGCTACCTCGCGGTCAACGGCGAACACCCGATGACCGAGGCCGACGACGCCTACGTCGACCGCCACTTCGCCCCGCTGGAGGCGCTCTGCGCCCGCCACGGCGAGGACCCGGACGCCGTCCGCGGCCACATGCTCGCCGAGCGCCTCCCGCTGCCCGCCTACCTCCGCTCCGACGGCACCGAGATGGTCGCCCCCGACCTCCTCGAACTCGTCGACGAAGCAGGCGGGTTGGCAAAGCTGCCGGACTGGTTCCGCGGCCACTGGGACGACCCGGAGACCGGCGCGAGCGAGTACGAGTCCTACCTCAGCGGCCAGAACGTCTGCCTGCACCGGCTCCACCCGGTCACCATGCGGCGCAAGGAGGAGCTGGTCGGGGCGATCGCCGAAGCGCTCCGCGACCCCGCCCCGGACTCCCCCTCCTGGCTGGCCGGACTGCACGCCATGGTCGACGAACTCGACGCGCTCGAACCGCCGTTCGCACCGTACGACCGCCTCCGCTTCGACGGCCCGGTCTCCCGGGACACCTGCATCGACGCCGTGCGCCGGGACCACCCCCGGAGCTGAGCCGCCGGACCGGCGCGCCCGTGTCCCGACCGGGTCCCGGCCGGGTCCCGAGAATGGCCGATTCCCGCCCTGGCGCGCCCCCGTGACGCTAGCGTCCTGTCCGACGGCACACCGGACAGAGCGCAGGCAAGGGGACACCGTGGCGCGACTCAGGCACCTGGTCGTAGTGGTTCCGGGCATCGGCGGCAGCATCCTGCAGACCCCCCGGGGGGCCGTCGAGTGGAACCAGAGCCGGCGCCGCCTCGCGGCCGCCCTCACCCGGCCCGACCGGCTGGACCTCGACCGCGCCCCCGACCTCGTCCCCGTGGACCTGCTGCCCGACATCACGCTCATCGGCCCGTACGTCCTCCCCGGCTACGACCGGCTGGTGCGGCAGATCGTCAACCGCTTCGACGACGTCCGCGTCGACACCGCCCGCCCCGACCGCGCACCGGACCCGTACGCGGACCTGGTGCTGTTCCCGTACGACTTCCGCCACAGCATCCGGCACGCCGCCGAACGCCTCGGCGCCGACGTCAAGGCCCGGCTGGACGGCGAACTCCCCGGCGCGCGCCGCCGCCGCGTCATCGTCGTCGCCCACTCCATGGGCGGCCTGGTCGCCCGGTACTGGCTCGGCCCCGGCGGCGGCGCCGCCCACTGCGAGGCCCTGATCACCCTCGGCACCCCGCACCGCGGCGCGCCCAAGGCCCTCGACTACCTGGTCAACGGGATCAAGGTCGGCCCGAAGCGGCTCACCGGACTCACCCGGGTGCTGCGCGGCTGGCCCTCCGCCTACGAGCTGATGCCCCGCTACCGGGCCGTCGGCAGCAGTGACGGCGGCGCCACCCTGTACCCGCGCGACCTGACCGGCCTCCCCGACCTCCCCGGGTTCGCGAAGGCCGCCGAGGCCGCGTTCGAGGTCCACAGGGACATCGAGGACGCCTGGCGGGACCTCGCCGGCCGGGCCGAGAGCCCGCAACTGGCGGCGGTCTTCGGCCGCGGGCACGCCACCCCCCAACGGGCCCTCCTCGCCGGGACCGCCGTCACCGTCACCAAGCGGGCCGCGCCCTGGCTGCCCAACCCGCACTGGCACGGCGACGGCAGCGTCCCCGCGATCTCCGCCATCCCGATCGAGGCGGAGGACGACCTGAACGTCCGCTACCCGGCGCCCGAACGCCACCTGGCACTGGGCTCCGCCCCGACCGTCCTCGACCTGCTCGCCGAGTACACGGACGAGCCGCTGCACGCGGTGCGCGGCGAGGCCATGAACCGCCCCTGGCTCGGCCTCGACCTCGACGAGACCCTCCCGTTCGGCCACCCGGTCGGCCTCGGCATCACCTTCAACCCCGGTGAGGCATCCGGCGAAGAAGCCCCCCGCCCGGAGAAGCCCGGCGAGGACACCAAGGTCCGCGTCCGGCTCCGGCCCGTCGGCCCCGGCTCCACCGCGCTCACCCCCACCCGCTGGCAGGACGCCGTCCGGAACTCCGACGGCGTCTCCTGGCACGCCGAGATCGAGCCGCCCCCGCTCGGCACCCACCGGGTGGAGGTCGAGGCCACCGGCGTCCCCGGCACCGGCCGGCTCACCGCCGGGGACATCCTCGGTGTCGTCGACCTCGGCGCCGTCGACCCCGGCGCCCTCGACCTCGCCGACGGGACGGAGCCCGACGCATGAGCACCGCCTGGCCCCGCTGGACCACCGGCGCCCCCGACCGCCTGCTCTCCTACATCCAGCGCAAGCGGCCCAACGAGCCCGTCCACGGAGCGCCCGCCGACCTGCTCGGCACGGACCTGCCCGCTCCGGGCGACGGGCCCGTCGCCGACCGGGTCCGCACCCTGTACGAGGCCTTCGCCGCCCGCGGCATCGTCTACGCCGACGAGGCCACCACCAGCGACCCCGGCCACCAGACCGTCCGCCCCCCGTACGAGGTCCTGCACACCCCCCGGCACGCCACCTGCCTGGACCTCGCCCTCGCCTTCGCCGGAGCCTGCCTCGACGCCGGCCTCCACCCCCTGCTCGCCGTCGTCGCCGGCCGTTCGGGCACCCCCGCCCACGCCGTCGTCGCCGTCTGGCTGGACGGCCCCTGGGCCAACCGCGCCCACCGCGACTACCGGGCCGACGAGGCCGAACCCGACCCGCTCACCCTGCCCGAGGACTTCCTCGACAGCCTCGCCGACACCGCCGACTCCCCCGGCAGCTACCTCGCCCTCGACATCACCGGCGCCTCCTCCCGGCCAGGCTCGGCCGACCCCCGGCGGCAGCGGACCCGGACCTGGGAGGAGTCCGCGGCCCACGGCGCCGAACTCCTGCGCGAGGCAGCCGAGTCGGGGCGGCTCGCCGTGACCCTCGACGTCGGCCTCGGGTACCCCGGCAGCGAACCCCTCCCGCTCCCCGGCCAGCCGGCCACCGCCGTCCTCGCCGCGCCCTACCAGCCGCTCCCCGAAAGCCGCGAGGAGACCGGTCCGCTCACCCGGCTCTGGGCCCGCCACGAAGGCGTCGGCTTCCTCGACCGCGACGAACTCGACTTCCTGAGCAGTTACTTCAAGGCACCCGACCCAGGCGGCCCGCGCTCCCGGATCGTCCTCCTGCACGGCACCGGCGGCGCCGGAAAGACCCGGCTCGCCGCCGAACTCGCCCACCGGCTCGGCAAGGAGGGCTGGTACACCGGCTTCCTCGCCCGCGACCCCTACCCCCAGGACTGCGCCTGGCTCAGCCGCGTCGCCTCCCCCGTCCTCGTCGTCGTCGACTACGCCGAGGACCACAAGACCGACGACGTCATCAACCTGCTGCGCGCCCTGCGCACCCGCGAGGCACCCACCTGCCTGCTGCTCACCGCCCGTTCGGTGGGCGACTGGTGGGAGCGGGAGATCTCCACCGAGCTGCGCCGCGAGGGCCACCGGTACCTGTTCCAGAAACTGCCGCTCGCCGTCCGGCACCCCCGGCACGCCGCCGTCTACCGGAAGGCGCTGCGGTCCTTCGGCCTCCCCGAGCCCACCGCCTTCACCACCCTCCCGCCGCCCGACCCCGGCACCGGCCGCTGGACCACCCTCGACCTGGTCATGCTGGCCTGGCTCACCGTCCACGAACAGGGCGCCCACGTCGCCCCGACGGCGGAGAGCGACCTCTACGAGAAGATCCTCGAACACGAACTGACGTACTGGGAAAGGACGTACGCGCGGCGGACCGGCGCCGCATCCAGGCGGACCCGCCGGATCCTGCGCCACGCCGGCGCCTGCATCAGCCTCCTCACCCCGCGCGAGGACCGCCTCGACGACGTCCTGTCAGCCATCCCCGAACTCGCCCGGGACAGCAACCGCCGGGACCAGATCGTCGCCCTGTTCGAGGAGCTGCTGCCCACCACCCCCGAGGACGGCACCGTCTCCGTCCGCCCGGACCCGCTCGGCACCCACCTGACCTCCACGGTCTTCGCGGCCGACTCCGAACTCCTCAAGTCCTGCCTGGACGCCGCCGACCAGGACGAGCGGATCAACGCGTGCGTCGGCATCTCCCGCGTCGCCACCTCACCGGACGACACCAGCGGCCGAGCGCTGGCGACGCTGGCCCTGGAAGGTTCGCCGGAGCTGTGGCAAACGGCGCTCGCCGTCGCCACCGCCCAGGGCGGCCCGTTCGTCGGCGCGCTGGAGAACCTCGCCCTCGCGGACCCGAGCCCGCTCCCGCTCGGCGAACTCGCCTTCGTCCTGCCCACGGGCCACGGCGCCCTGCGCCGGCTCGCGCTGATCGCCGCCGAACGCGGCCGCGCCGAGTACCCCGACGACGCCTCCGAGGAGTCCCGCTCGGCCCGGGCAAACTGGCTCAACAGCCTCTCCATCCGCCAGGCGGAGGCCGGTGAGCGGCAGGGCGCACTCACCACCATCACCGAAGCCGTCGACATCTACCGCACCCTCGCCCACGACAACCCCACCGCCTTCCTCCCCAACCTCGCAGGCTCCCTCAACAGCCTCTCCAACCGCCAAGCGGACGCTGGTGAGCGGCAGGGCGCACTCACCACCATCACCGAAGCCGTCGACATCTACCGCACCCTCGCCCACGACAACCCCACCGCCTTCCTCCCCGACCTCGCCATGTCCCTCAACAACCTCTCCAACCGCCAAGCGGGCGCCGGCGACCGGCAGGGCGCACTCACCACCATCACCGAAGCCGTCGACATCTACCGCACCCTCGCCCACGACAACCCCACCGCCTTCCTCCCCGACCTCGCCATGTCCCTCAACAACCTCTCCGTCCGCCAGGCGGACGCCGGTGAGCGGCAGGGCGCACTCACCACCATCACCGAAGCCGTCGACATCTACCGCACCCTCGCCCACGACAACCCCATCACCTTCCTCCCCAACCTCGCCAGCGCCCTCAACAACCTCTCCGGCCACCAGGCGGACGCCGGCGACCGACAGGCCGCACTCACCACCATCACCGAAGCCACCACCCACTACCACGCCCTCGCCCATGACAACCCCACCGCCTTCCTCCCCGACCTCGCCAGCACCCTCAACAACCTCTCCAACCGCCTAGCGGGCGCCGGTGAGCGGCAGGGCGCACTCACCACCGTCACCGAAGCCGTCGAGATCCGCCGCACCCTCGCCCACGACAACCCCACCGCCTTCCTCCCCGACCTCGCCATGTCCCTCAACAACCTCTCCGTCCACCAGTCGGAGGCCGGTGAGCGGCAGGGCGCACTCACCACCATCACCGAAGCCGTCGACATCTACCGCACCCTCGCCCACGACAACCCCACCGCCTTCCTCCCCGACCTCGCAGGCTCCCTCAACAACCTCTCCGGCCACCAGGCGGACGCCGGTGAGCGGCAGGGCGCACTCACCACCATCACCGAAGCCGTCGACATCTACCGCACCCTCGCCCACGACAACCCCACCGCCTTCCTCCCCGACCTCGCAGGCTCCCTCAACAACCTCTCCAGCCACCAAGCGCACAACGGTGAGCGGCAAGCCGCACTCACCACCATCACCGAAGCCGTCGACATCCACCGCACCCTCGCCCACGACAACCCCACCGCCTTCCTCCCCAACCTCGCCATGTCCCTCAACAACCTCTCCGTCCGCCAAGCGGAGGCCGGCGACCGACGGGCCGCACTCACCACCGTCACCGAAGCCGTCGAGATCCGCCGCACCCTCGCCCACGACAATCCCACCGCCTTCCTCCCCGACCTCGCCAGCGCCCTCAACAACCTCTCCGTCCGCCAAGCGGAGGCCGGCGACCGACAGGCCGCACTCACCACCATCACCGAAGCCGTCGACATCCGCCGCACCCTCGCCCACGACAACCCCACCGCCTTCCTCCCCGACCTCGCCATGTCCCTCAACAACCTCTCCAACCGCCAAGCGCACAACGGTGAGCGGCAAGCCGCACTCACCACCATCACCGAAGCCGTCGACATCTACCGCACCCTCGCCCACGACAACCCCACCGCCTTCCTCCCCAACCTCGCCATGTCCCTCAACAACCTCTCCAACCAACAGGCGGAGGCCGGCGACCGACAGGCCGCACTCACCACCATCACCGAAGCCGTCGACATCTACCGCACCCTCGCCCACGACAACCCCACCGCCTTCCTCCCCGACCTCGCCATGTCCCTCAACAACCTCTCCAACCGCCAAGCGCACAACGGTGAGCGGCAAGCCGCACTCACCACCATCACCGAAGCCGTCGACATCTACCGCACCCTCGCCCACGACAACCCCACCGCCTTCCTCCCCGACCTCGCCAGCACCCTCAACAACCTCTCCAACCGCCAAGCAGAGGCCGGCGACCGACAGGCCGCACTCACCACCATCACCGAAGCCGTCGACATCCGCCGCACCCTCGCCCACGACAACCCCACCGCCTTCCTCCCCGACCTCGCCATGTCCCTCAACAACCTCTCCAACCGCCAAGCAGAGGCCGGCGACCGACAGGCCGCACTCACCACCATCACCGAAGCCGTCGACATCTACCGCACCCTCGCCCACGACAACCCCACCGCCTTCCTCCCCAACCTCGCCAGCACCCTCAACAACCTCTCCAACCACCAGACCGACATAGGCGACCGACAGGCCGCGCTCCAGGCATGGGACCAAGCGATCTCGGAGTCGGCCCCGGGACCGGCCGCCGTACTCCTGGTCCAACGCGCCCGTTGGCGCATGTCGCAAGGCCACGACCACCTCGGCATCACGGCCGACCTGACGGCTGCGGCTCACAGTGCCGAGGCCACGACCGACCCCGCGTGGATCGGACCTGCCCGCCGCGAGGTCCGTGCGTTCACCGAGGAGCACCGTGAAGTCCCGCACGACTCACCGGATCTCCCTTCCTGGGCTACGGCGGATCTCCCCCAGGAGTCCGTCGACAGGCTCAACCAGTGGCTCGGACAAACCCGTTGGCTGGACCGGGAGACGTTCCTGCGGCAGCACGCCGCCCAACTCGCCACCCCGACCGAACGCGAGGTCCTCGACGTCTCCGCGACGCTCTTCCCCGAGGCGACCGGTCTGGTCGAACTCGCGGGTCTGCTGCGAGCCGTCGAGGAGCACGGACTCGAAGCGGTGCTGAACGAACAACGCTCCCTCCACTCCGCGTTCGAGACGCTCAGTGCGTGGCTCGCCACCCCCACCTGGCCGGAGGACCTCGCCTACCTCCTCGCACACCCCGAGCTGGAACACGACCCCCTGGTCCGCCGCATCCTGTCCGATCACCCGTCGGATCCCGCAGCGCGGCTGCACCTGGGCATCCTCCAACTGCTCGCCCACGTCAGCGCCCCGGAGGTCTACGACGCCGTCACCGACCCGCCCACGGCCGTCGACCTCGCGGTGGACCTCATCAAGCAGGGCAGGCCCGAGGCGATCGCCCCCTTCTTCATGGCCGTCCCGGCGCTCGCCGGGGTGCCGTTCTGGGCGCCGTACCTCCTCGCCGTCCACATCCTCTGCTGCGATCCGGCCGGGATCCCCGGGATCGACCTCTCCGGAGTCGACCTCTCCGAGGGCGGTTCGCCGGACCTGCTGTTCGCGCGGGCCGCGCGGGAGGGCACGCCGGTGCTCCGTGCCGCCGGAGCGTCGCACCTGCGCAACCTGGCCGCCCGCCGTCCGCAGGACTCCCCCGCCCTCCTCGGGTACACCGGCACGTTCGCCGAATCGCCCACGGCCCCGGAGATCGGGCCCGGCGGCGATGGCTGATGCACCGCCGCCCGGCGTCCCGGCACAGCCTGAGCGGCCGCTGACCGCAGAGGAGATCACCTACCTCCACGCGCTCGGCCAGGTGTTCCACCACGCGCGCGGGTACCTCGCCCCGCAGGACGCCCTGGACACGGCGCTCCGCGCCGCCGGGCGGCTCCGGCACACGGGTGCGGCCTGGGACTCGATCGTCGATGCCCTGGGCATTCCCGAGGACGAACTGCGCCAACGCCGGAGCGAGACGACGGACAAGCCGCACTCACCGGAGCGGACGACACCGCCCCCGGCGCGGCTCACCACCGACTGGGGCAATGCACGGCGCTTCACGGTCGCCGGTACGTCCGTGATCCAGGCCCACTACTCGACGGAGACGTTCTCCATCTCGCAGACCGAGGGTGCGACCATCCACTCGTACGCGCCCTTCGAAGCGACCGGCACCGCGACGGCCACCACCCGGATCGTCCTCTTCCTCTCCGGCGACCCGCGCCCCGGGCAGAACGACTTCGGCGCGGAGGTGGCGCTGGTCCGGGACACGCTCATCGGCAGTGCCTTCGAGGTGTTCGAGCGGACCTCCGTCGCACTCCCGGAGATCTGCCCCGCCCTCGACCGCTACCGGCCGGCCGTGCTCCACATCGCGGCGCACAGCGAGTTCGGCGGGGTGCGCCTCGTCCAGGGCGAGGACCGGCTGGTCATCGACCACACGCTGCTCAGCGAACAGATCGCCCGGGCCCGCCACCCGCCCCGGATCGCCGTGCTGAACGTCTGCGACTCGTCGGACCTGGGCGAGGCGATCGCCGGCACGGTCGGCGCGGTGGTCAGCTGGCCGCACACCCTCACCGACGGCCAGGCGCAGGCCTTCAGCGCCCAGCTCTACCGTTCGCTGCTCAACCACCGCTCCTTCCAAGAGAGTTGCAAGGACGCGGAGGCCGCCCTGGCCGGGCCCCATCCCGGCTGTCCCCCGCCGGTGCTCCACGGCGACGGGTCGCTGCACCTCCGGTAGGCCGAGGCCGAGGCCGTTGCCGGGGCCGGGCGCAGCGCACGCCGCCGCCCCCGCGCCCGGCGGGTGACCGGGGGCAGGGGCGGCGGCGTGGAGGGCGGACGCGCGTCAGACGCGGTCGGCGGCGATCAGGACGTACTGGAAGGAGCCGTCCTTGTAGGAGTTGATGAACGCCTCCTCGATGCCGGTGACCAGCGAGGACGCGGTGGCCCGCAGCTCCCAGTAGGGCAGGGTGGCCGGGGTCAGGTCGATGACGGCGGACGGCACCAGCCGGTTGTCGGCCATCGCGCGCAGGTACTCGCGGCGGGAGTGGATGTTGCACTCGAAGTGCGCGTTGATCTGCGACACGTACTTCGACGGCTGGCCGTAGATCGGGTTCCAGCAGCCCGTGATGGTCACGTACCGGCCGCCCACCGACAGGATGCGGGAGTGCTCGGCGAACAGGTCGTGCAGGTCGACGTACATGCTGGACTCGTTGTTCCAGGACGCTCGGACCGAGCCGGTGTCGAACGGCGTGGCGAGCATGTTGCAGACGCGGGCGCGGACCGAGTCCCCGATGCCCAGTTCCTTGGCCCGCCGGTTGCCGAAGTCGGCCTGCTTGGCGGAGAGGGTGACGCCCTCGACCTTGGCGCCGAAGCGCTGGTGGGCCATCACCATGGAGCCGCCGCGGCCGCAGCCGGCGTCGACGAGCGTGTGGGAGGCGTCGATGTCGCCGAGGTTGTCCAGCAGCACACCGGTCTGTGCGGACTCCAGCCGGTGGAGCTCGGCGATGACCTTCTTCTCGCGCTCGCTGTCGCCCGGCTCGCCCAGCGCGGAGTGGTCGACGTCGCCGATGCCGTAGTGGTGGTGGTAGAGACCGTCGACGTCGCCGAGGCGGAGGTTGACGGGCCGTGCCTCGTGGTCCCAGTAGCGGGCGATGTCACCCTGGTAGGGGGTGGCCGGCCCGGGGACGGTGGCGGCGCCGTTGAGGGGGGTGGTGATGTCGGTCGTGGTCATTGGTCAGCTCCTTGCTTACCAGAAATCAGGCAGGCTGTAGCGGTAGGTGTTGGTCTGGTGCCAGTTGTGGTTGCCGTCGACCCAGACGGCGACGCCGCGCAGGAAGCGCACCAGGGTCGGCACCGGGCAGGCGGCGGCCAGGGCGGCCGCCTCCGCCTCGAAGGCGTGCATGAGCTCGTTGTGGACCTCGACGGCCTTCAGGTAGGCGTCGCGTTCGGAGCCGCCCTCGCGTTCGGCGATCACCACGGGCAGGTTCAGGTGCCGGCCGGGGCTGGCGAGTTCCTTGGTGTAGGAGTACAGGTCGTTGACGATCGTGGTGGCGTTGGAGGCCAGCGCGATGACCCGTTGCACGGCGGGCTGGGCGTGGAGGTCGGCGGGCAGCTCGTAGCCGCCGACGGTGTCCGTGATGGTCGGGCAGGGGCGGAAGTTGTTGAACTGGCGCATCGCCAGGTACTCCCACACCTCCGGGACGTAGTCGGTCTCGGACCACGCGGCCTCGGCGAGGTAGCCGAGGTGGAGCCGGGCCATGTCGTGCCGGAACCGGTCCGCCTGGGCCGGGGTGGCCGCGGCGTTGAAGTACTCCATCGCGGAGCGGTAGGCGCGCCGGGGGGCGTCCGACCCGAGGGACTCCGCCCAGTCCGGCCCGTACGCCTGCGTGGTGTGCAGCGGGTCGAGGGCGGTGTGGGCGAGCAGGAGGCGCCCGCCGAGGCCGACGGGCGAGCCGCCGTGGTCCTCGCAGTAGCAGTCGTCGACGACGTTCTCGGCGACCATGAGCCGCGTCGCGACCATCAGGTGGTCGATGTCGGGGGCGTCCGGGTGGCAGCCGACCATGTAGCGGCCCACCGAGAAGCCGTCGAACTGGTCCTCCCACTCCGGCGGGTAGAGCTGGACCTCGTCCACCGCCCAGGACTTGATGCGGCGGCTGACCTCCGCCACCCGCTCGGGGTCGGGCTCCGGCACCGGGTGCCAGTACAGGCCCGGGATGGGGTCGCCGGCCTCGGGGGGTCCACCGTCCGCCACCGGGGCCGCCTCCGCCACGACGACCGGGCCGGCCGCGGGGATCGCACCGGGCCCGGGGATCGTGCCGACCCCGGGGACCGCGCCCGCCGTGGGGATCGCGCCCAGCGCAGGGGCCGTCGCCACCGCCGCGGTCGCACCCACCGCCGCCGGAGCGGCGTCCGCCGCCTCGGCGGGTGTTCCGCCCGGCGCCCCGGGTCCGCCGGCCGGCGCATCGGGCGACTCCCCGCGCGGCGGCAGGTACAGGCCCGCCGTGCCCAGGCCGCTGGGACCGCGGAGGATCCGGTCCAGGGCCGCGGAGCTCACGACCGCACCGCTTCCGCTTGCACGTTCGCCGGCACGCCTCGCGCGGCCGCGGTGGGACCGGCCTGCGGGCGCCGCAGCGCCCGCGAGGTCTCCGGCCTGGTGCCCAGGGGCATGGGGGAGTCTCCCTCCGAGAAGGACTTCAGGTGGTGATGGACCGTCAGGCGGTCCGCCGGGAACGGGATCTCCTCAAGCGGACCCGTCCCGCTCGCTTCCCAAAGGTAGGCGGGGTGGCAGGTCTGGAACGAGCCGAACGATCTTCTACACCCGATCGGGTGAACGTCTCCGCCTTCCATGTTTGAAGCGCGCCGACGACGTCCCGCTCATGACCCGTCGCCGACCCGGCCCGCGCGGGAACGGTTTTCCGGCACGCCAGGCGGGATCCCGGCCCCCGGGGGGCCGACCCGTTCGGCCCATCGGGCGACCGGGGGCCAATTCACCCGAAACCGATGCCTATCGTGATACACACACCAGCCCGACGGACGAGAGTGCGTTCGACCGGAATCGACCCGGAGTTCGATACGACCCATCCTCGCGTTCGATTCTCCGCGCCCCGCCGGGACCGCGTCCGGAGCCGGTCATGCCCGGCTGCGGAGAGCCACACCGTCACCACCGGCCCCTCCCACCCCGCCGGTCACGCCCCGGCGGCCACGCCCCGACGGTCGTGCCCGGGCAGCAGGGCGGGCGCCAGCCGGAGGGCGAGCAGGCCGTCCGCCAGGCTGACCACGAGGACGTCCCCGTCCGCCGCGAGCGCCATCGCCGGCGAGTACACCGGTATCTCGGCGAGCAGCTGCCCCGCCCGGGGCGACCAGACCCGGACGGTCCGGTCGGTGCTCGCGCTGGCCAGCACGGTCTCCCGCCCGACCCGGACGGTGCTCAGCGCGGTGACCGGACCGCTGTGGCCGTTCAGCGTCGCCAGGTGGTCGCCGGAGACCGGGTCCCAGAGCCGGACGCTGAGGTCCGCGGACCCGCTCGCGAGCAGCACCCCCTGTGGTCCGAAGCCCGGCAGCTCGGCCAGCGAGGTGACCGCGCCCTCGTGCCCGCGGAGCGTCTGCAGCGGGTCCCCCGCCGCCGCGCCCCAGAGCCGGACGGTGTGGTCCGCGGAGGCGCTGGCGAGCATGACGAAGTCGTTCACCCGCACCTCGCGCAGCGCGCTCACCGAGCGGGTGTGACGGTGCCGGCTGGGGAGCAGCCGGCCGGTGTCCCGGGCGATGAAGGTGATCGCGCCGCTGTCGTGGCCGACCGCGAGCACCGTGCGTCCCGCGGGGCGCAGGCCGCAGACGGCCGTCGGCGGGGCCGTCTCGGGGCCGGTCCCCAGGACCTCCGTCCGGCCGCTCCCCGGGTCCCACAGCCGGACGCCTCCGGAGCCGCCGCCGACGAGGCACACCTCGCCGTTCTCCCCCAGCTGGTGCAGGTCGACGACGGTCGGCGGGGGCGGCGGGTGCCGGGTGACCTCCCGGCCCGTGTCGAGGCCCCACAGGACCAGGCCCGTCGGTGTGCCCGCGTGGGCCAGGACGGTCCGCCCGCCGACCCGGACCACGGCCACGGCCCCGCCCCCGGTGGGGGCGGCGTCCCGACCCGACGGGCCGCCGTCCGCGCCCTCCGGCCCGTCGGCCGAGGGGTCCCAGATCCGGACCGTGCCGTCGTCGCCGCCGCTCGCCAGCATCACCCGGTGGCCGACCGAGACCGCGCAGACGGTCCGGACGGCGGAGGTGTGGCCGCGGAGCACCCGGCGGGCCAGGCCCGTCCCGGTCTCCCAGACCCGGATCGTCCCGTCCGATCCGGCACCGGCCACCAGCGGGTCCCCCGGGACCGGCACCGCGCAGACCGCGAGCACCCGGGCCCGGTGCCCTTCCAGGGCCGTCCCCGGCCGCCCGGTCCGCAGGTTCCAGAGCCGGACGTCCGCGCCGGCCGGCTCGGCGACGAACCGGCCTCCGGGATCGGCCGCCAGGGTGTCCGCCGTCGTCTCGTCACGGCTGCCCGGGAAGTACCGGACCGGCGGGCCTCCCGAGGCCGCGTCACCGGCCCGCCCGTCGGCCGCCGGGACCACGCCCCAGAGCCGCAGGCTCCGTGCCCCGCCCATACCGGGTCCGCGGGCGACGATGATGTCGTAGCCCCCGGCGGGCGCCTCCGGTGCGACGGCCGCCAGGGGTCCGGCGTGGTCGTGCAGGGTCTGCAGGTTCTGGCCGCTCACCGGGTCCCACAGCCGCACGGTGACGTCGTCCCCCGCGCTGACCAGCAGGTCGCGCTCGCCCAGCCGGACGTGGCAGAGGTGGCGCACGGCGCCGGTGTGCTCCGCCAGGGTCCGGACGAGCTGCCCGGTGAGCGGGTCCCAGAGCCGCACCAGGTGGTCGGCGCCCGCCGTCGCGAGGACCGTGCCGTGCCCGGTCGGCACCGCGCACACCGCCAGCACCGACCGGGCGTCCCCGGGCAGGGTGCGCAGCAGGTCGCCCGAGGTCGGGTCCCAGACCCGGACCGCCCGGTCGTCGACGGCCGCCATCAACGACCGCTCCCCCACCGGGACTTCGCAGACCAGGGCGACCGTGCCCTGGTGGCCCTCCAGGACGGTGTCCTCCTGCCGGGCGGTCACCGCGGCCCACACCCCCCGGTACGGCGCCTCGGCGGCGAACTCGCCCCCGGCGAGGCCGTCCCGGGCCGCGGTGACGCTGAACAGCGCCGCCCGGGCCGCCGGGCCGGCGTGGATCGCGCGCGGGGTCTTGCGCAGCAGCAGCGACCTCGGCATCGCGGCGGACCCGGCCGGGGTCGCCCCGGCCAGCGGGATGATCCGGCCGAGGTCGGCGCGGAGCAGGTAGGAGTCGTCGAGCAGCAGGTCGTCCAGCACTCCGCCCCTGGCCGCGTGGCCGGGCAGGGCGGCCAGCAGGTAGTCGGGGCAGCCCGTCCACGCCGTGGCCCGGCCCAGCTCGGTGAGCGCCCGGGCGATCTTCCCCTCGTCGGCGGCGGTCATGTCCAGGTCGGCGCGGGCGCCGAGCAGGGCGTCGTCGAGGGCCTGGTGGAAGAGCCGGAGGATCCGGCCGCCGGCGTCACCGGGCTCGGCGGCCATCGTCTCCACCAGGAAGTTGGCGGCCGAGGAGCGGGCGAAGGCCCGCAGCGCGTCCTCCGGCACCGCCACCCCGAACAGCGCCCGGATGGCCGCGCGCCACAGTGCGAGCGGCACGCCCGGCGCCTCCGCGTAGGCCAGCGCGGTCATCGCGTCCCAGGCGGGGACGCCGTCGACCGGCGGCAGCAGCTTCAGGTACTCGCGCAGGGCCGCGTCGACGGTGGGGGTGAAGGCGACGTCGCGGGGGGCGACCGGCGTCCGGTCGGCCATGCCGTGGGTGCGGGCGACCAGCCCGGCGATCAGGAAGTTCTGCTCCGAGAGGGCGGCGATCCGGTGGGCGACCGGGCCGGCCACCGCCTCGTCCCGGTAGGGGCTGTCGGGCCGTTCGTCGCCGGCCAGCTGCAGCGTGGCCAGGGCGTACGCGGCGAGGTCCGCCTCGGAGAAGTAGGTGGCGGTGTCCAGGTCGATGACCCGCATCGCCGTCCCGAACACGGAGAGCAGGCCGCCGCCGTTGTCCCGGCGGCGGCTGCCGAGGACCACCCGGACGCCCAGGTCGCTGCAGGTCTCCACCAGGGGCTGGACGATGCCGGTGATCACGGCCCGGGCGTCGGCGGGGGTGGCGGCCTCGTCGAGGGCGTCGATCACCACGTTGAAGTGCGGGGGCCGGCGGGCCATCAGGGCGTCCCGCAGCACTAGCGCCAGGTCCTGCGGGGCGGCCGGCAGGGCGGCCGACGCACCGCGGGCGATCTCCTCGGCGACCGCCATGGCGGTCTTCCCCTTCGCGTGGACGGCGCAGGCGACCGAACCCACCCGGGCGCGGACGGCGTCGTCCTCGGGCGGGAGGGTCGCCACGACGTCGGCGTCGGCGGTGGTGACGATCCGTCCGAGGACGGCCGACTTCCCGACGCCCGGGGAGCCGGTCACCACGAGGGCCTGCCGCTCGGCGCCCTCGTGCAGCCAGTAGACGATCTCGTTGAGGGCGGTGCTGCGGCCGCGGAAGCGGAAGCCGCGCTCCGCGTCGGTGCTGACGCCCCGGGCGCGCGGGCGCCAGTGGCGGCGCGCCTCCGGGTCGCGGTCCAGGGTCCAGCCCCATGCGGCGAGGGCGCCGTCCCCGGCGGCCTCCGCGGACCAGCTCGCGAGGACGCCCAGCTTCTGCTCGGGCAGGCAGAGGTCGGCCATCCACAGGGTGATCGCCTGGGCGTCCCCGTTGCCGCCGTTCGCCTGGCCGACGATGCCCACCACCGCGTCGTACTCGGGCGACCAGAGCGCGGACCCGCTGAAGCCGGGCTGCACGGGGTAGCGGGAGCCGGTGTCCAACCGGACCCAGCCGAAGGCCAGCGCCTCGCCGACGGACCCGTCCGCCGAGTTGCCGAGCACCTGGCCGTGCGGGAAGCCGAACGACCACCAGGCCTGGCCCACCAGGTCGTCCGGGGTCGGCCGGCGCAGGCGGGCCGCCGCGTAGGCGGGCACGGGCTCGCTCAGGACCAGCACCGCGACGTCGGCCTGCGTGCCGTCCAGGACGTCCGGGTCGGGCAGCACGACCTCGGCCACCTTCACCCGGCGCACCATCAGGTCGGGCAGCTTGGGGAACGCCACCCAGAGTTCCTCGGCGGGCCGCCCCTTGGGCCTCGTGACGTGCGCGCAGGTCAGCACCCGCCGTTCGTCGATCAGGAACCCGGAGCCGATCGCGCCGCCCCGCTGGGCCAGGTGGACGGAGGCCACCCAGTTCCCCGAGCCCGGCCGCCGCACCGCCGGCCCGGACCCGGTCACTCCCCGGGGCCCGGGGCGGAGCCCCCGGTCGCCTCCCCGCGCGGCTTCCAGGTGAGCGTCACCTCGAAGTTGGCCTCGGTCGCCGCCCTGGCGACCAGCCAGTTGGCGGTCCCGTTCACCTTGATGCCGAACTTCAGCTCGACCTCGTCCGGCCCCATCGAGGCCACCTGCGCGAGCACCGCCCGCGCCGCCTCCACGGCCGGCCCGACGGCCTCCCGCACCCGTCCGGCCACCTCGGTCGCCCCGACCGGGTGGAACGCGTCCGTCGCCTCCACCTCGAAGCCGACCACGGTCTCGTCGTCGACCTCGTACGTGATCACGTGTGTTGGCACACTGAAGCCTTCCGTCTCCCCCGCCAGGACGGGCCGAACTCGCGGGCCCCATCGTACGGCCACCGCCCCCTGCGGGCGGCGCGAACGGTCCGACCGGCGGGGGCGGAACGCGTGCGCGCCGTACGGGAGTCGGCGCCGGGCGGCGGTGCCCCGGCCCCCGCTGCCGCCCCCGCCACCGGGCGGCGCGACGGGCGGGCGCCACGACGGGCGCCGCGGGAGGCGGTGCGGGAGGGGCTGGGCGGGAGGGGCCGGGCGGACGGTGCGGGACCAACGGGCCTGCGGGGCCGTCTCCTTCGGGCGGCGTACACGCGTACCTCCAGGGGCCGAGACCCGCCTCCTCAGTCAGAGCGACGATCGCGCCGCAGGCGGCCGGAAGGCTGGGACCCGAGGCGGACGCGGTCCGCCCGCATCCGGGGAGGAACCCGTGAAACACCGCCTTGCCCCCATCGTGGCCGCCGTGGTCGGCCTCGCCCTCGCCGCCTCCGCGGCTCCCGCATTCGCCGCACCCGTGCCCGCACCCGTGCCCGCCCCGACCGCGGGCGCACCGGCCCCCGGCGAGGACTCCGGTCCGGCCTCGGGTCCGGCCTCAGGCCCGGCCGAACCCTTCCTCGCTCCCGAACCCACCGAATCAGCCGAACCCGCCGACCAGGCCGGCCGGGCCGCCGCCGGGCAGCGGCGGAAGGCCCTGGCGGCGCTGACCGAGGCCGGGGCGGTGTCCGCGATCGCCGAGATCCGCGACCGCGGCGGGGTCTGGCGGGGTGCCTCGGGGGTGGCCGACCTGGCGACCGGCTCGCCCGTACGCGCCGACGGCCGGTTCCGGGCCGGCAGCGTGACCAAGGTGCTCGTCGCCACCACCGTGCTCCAACTGGTCGGCGAGCGCCGCGTCGGCCTGGACGACTCCGTGGAGAAGCACCTGCCGGGCCTCGTCCCGAACGGGGCGGGCATCACGGTGCGCCAACTCCTGAACCACACCTCGGGCCTGTGGGATCCGACCAACGAGAGCGACGGGATCTTCCCCGAACTGTTCGACCCGGCGGTCTTCCGCGCCTGGGTCGCCGACGGCGGACTGCAGCGCACCGTCACCGCACGCCGGCTGGTCGCGGTCTCCGCCGCGCACCCGCCGTACTTCCCACCAGGCGCCGAGTGGCGGTACTCCAACACCAACTACGCGCTGCTCGGCCTGCTGATCGAGAAGGCCACCGGGCGCGAGTACGGCCAGGAGGTCACCCGGCGCATCCTGGGGCCGCTCGGGATGGCCGGCAGCCTGTTCCCCGGCACCGCGAGCGCGATCCCCGGCCCGCACGCCCACGGGTACTGGACGATCGTCGACGAGGCCGGGCCGGTCCGCAAGACGTACGTCGACGTCACCGAGCACAACCCCTCCTGGGCGGGCGCCGCCGGCGAGCTGATCTCCACCACGGACGACCTGGCGCGCTTCGAACGGGCCCTGCTCGGCGGACGGTTGCTGCCGCCGTGGCTGATGCGGGAGATGACCTCCACGGTGCAGACCGATCCCGGGTCGCACGAGCTCGACTACGGCCTCGGCCTGGCCCGGTACCAGCTCTCCTGCGGACCGGTGCTCGGGCACAACGGCGGCATCTTCGGCTACGACACCCAGCTCTGGGGCACCGCCGACCGCCAGGTCGCGCTCTCCTACACGGGGCGCGGCGACGAGAAGGACGAGGCGGCCCAACTCGCCGCGATGAAGGGGTTCCTGGAGACGGCGTTCTGCGGCGGCCGCTGACGGGCCGCCGACGTGCGGTGATGTGACTTACCGTCCACCCGGGTGACGGCGTGCGGGAGGCGCCCGGGGGGGCCGCGCCGGCGGCGCCATAATCCCAGCACGGCACGGCGGTGGGCCGGGCTTCGCCGCCGAACGCGCACCCGCCCAAGCCGCGCTCCCCACCCCAAGCCGCGCTCCCCACCCCGAGCAACGCCCCCACCCGAGAAGAAGCGGACCGCCATGACCGACGCCAGCTGGCCGAGCGACCCCGATGCCGACATCCCGATCCGGGAGCTGGCGCTCCACGCCGGGGAAGCGCACACGGAGGTCCTGCGGGTGGTCCCCGAGCTCCTGAGGCTCTCGCTGGACCAGCTGGTGGCCAGGGGCGAGGCGGAACTCGCCACCCTGCACGGGCGGGGACGGCTGACCGACACGGAGCTGCAGCAACTGCTGGACCTGCTGCGCCTGATCCGCTCGGAGGCGTCACCCCGGGAGAAGTCCGAGGGGGTCGACGGCCTGCTGGAGCACTTCAGGACCTCCGGCGCGCACCCGTACGCGGTGGTGATCGCCTCGATCGCCTCGGCCAGCAGCCTCGGCTTCCTCCGGCGCACGGAGGAGGCCGGCCCGGAGGCGGTCGCGCTCAAGGCCTCCCAGGGGGCGGTGGTCGCCTCGGACGTCGTCGGCGGCGTCCTCGGCGTCCTCGTCGGGGACGAGCTCTGCGGCGTGGCCTGCGGGGTCCTGGGCGGGGCCTGCGGCGCGGCGGGCGCGTCGCTCGCCGCCCAGGAACTCCTGTGAGCCGGGCGGCACCCGTCACCGCCGGTGCACCCGCCGGTGACGGGTGCCGCCGCGCCCGCCGGGGCCCTCCGCCGACGGTTCGGCGGCCGGGCCCGGCGGCGCACGCCCGGCGAGATCCGGAGGAGAGGGCCTACCGCCGCCGGGTGTCCCGGGCGAGCGAGTCGACCAGCTCCTCGACGCGCCCCTCGCGCAGGCCGCGGGAGACGAACCAGGCACCGACGTTGCGCACGTCCCGCTCCAGGAACGACAGCCCGCGCGGGTTGGCGATGACGTCCACGATCTGCGGGACGTCGATGATCACCAGCCGCCCGTGGTGGACGAGGATGTTGTAGGCGGAGAGGTCGCCGTGCGCGTAGCCGTCGGCCGCCAGCAGCGACAGGCTGTGGCCGAGCTGCCCCCACAGGTCCTCGATGTCGGCCTCCTCCGCGCGGAGTTGGGCGAGCCGGGGCGCGGCCGTACCGGCCTCGTCGCCGACGAACTCCATCAGGATCTCGGTCCCCGTGATCTGCACGGGGTAGGGGACGGCCACCCCGGCGGTCCAGAGCCGGCTGAGCGCCGAGAACTCGGCCGCCGCCCACTGGCCGGCGATCGCCTCCTTGCCGAACGCGGTGCGCTTGGCCATCGCCCGGGAGACCCGGGACTCCTTGTGCTGACGGCCCTCCAGGTAGCCGGAGTCGCGGTGGAACATCCGGTGCTGGGCGTCCCGGTAGCGCTTGGCGGCCATCAGGGTGCGCCGCCCGGTGCCGGGGACACCGCGCTCCAGCAGGAAGACGTCGGCCTCCTTGCCGGTCTTGACGATCCCGAGCTCGGTGTCGACGGCCGCGAGCTCGGTCACCACCCAGTCGGGGCGCGGCTCGGGCCCCTTCTCGGTGGGGGTGGACTGGTCCCAGGTGGACCAGCGGTCGCCCTCCGCCGGACCGTCGGCGGGGGGCCGGGACACGAGGGCGAACTCGTCGAGGCCTTCGAGGCCCTCGGAGAACCCGGAGGACTCGGAGAACCCGGAGGACCCGGCCGTCCCGGCGGGGAAGTACTCGGGCTCGAAGTCCTCGAACCCGTCCAGCCCCTCGGACCGGCGACCACGCCGGGCCCCGCCCTTGGGGCGGATACGGGAGAAGGAATCACTGTCGGAAAAACGCTCGCGCACTGCGGTGGCTCCTGAGGAGACGACCCACCGGGGCGCGGCCGGTACGGCGCGCTGTCAGTCGGTGGGGAAAGGACGTACGAGGAAGGCGTATGGCGCGCACACCAAGGCGCGCCGCGTGACGGCGGCAACCATCCGGACACACCTCCTCTTCGTCGGGTCCTCGCACCGCATCGGCGAGAACAGGGATCACCCTAGCCGCCCTCCCCGCCGGCGCAACCGATTTAATTCCCCGCCCCCGACCGGCCCCGCTCAGCGGTGCTCGGGGTTCTCGAAGTCGAACCGGCAGCCCGCGTCCCGCGGCCCCTTCGGCCGGCGGCCGCCCGGTTGCCGATTGCACCCCCGGGTCGACCTCCGGCGCCCTACAATCCAAGCGCAACACCCAGTGGGCCGACGGCCGTTCGACGAGGTGCCGAAGCGGGGGAGCACATGGACCGATCGATCGTCTTCGTGCACGGCACCGGCGTGCGGGCGCGGTCGTACACCCGGACGTTCAAGTCGGTCAGCGACGGCGTGGCGGGGATCCGGCCCGACGTTCCGATCCGCGGGTGCTTCTGGGGCGAGGCGATGGGCTCGTCGATGGCCCTGGGCGGTCTGTCGGTGCCCGACTACGACGGGACCGGAGGCGGCCGGACCGGCGACGACGAGATCGCCGCCTGGGGCGTGCTGTACAACGACCCGTGGCACGAGTTGCGGCTGCTCACCCTGCTCCCGCCGCCGCAGGGCGGCCTGATGCGGGCCGGCGAACCCCCGTCGGCCGTCTTCCTCCGCACGATCCGGGACTACGCCCCCGGCCCGGAGTTGCGGGACGCGCTGGCCGACAAGGAGTTGCTGCCCTACTTCGAGGAGGCCCTGGCCGAACTCCGGACGCGACCGGAGCTGCGCGACGCGGCCCGCACCGCCGACCGGACCGGCGACGAGCAGCGCCGGGCCACCGCCCGCGCTGTGCTCGCGTACACCCTGGCAGCAGCGGCCGAGGACGGCCTGGACACCGTGGACGGTCGTGCCCGGGACGACCTGATGGCGCTGCTCGGCGCCGAACTCGCGACCGACGGCCGGTCCGCGAGGGGCCTCCTGCGCAAGGCGTCCGCACCCGTACTGCTGGGTCTCACCTCGTTGGTGACCCGTCGACGTGGCCGGATCGGCGACACCTCGATGCCGTTCCTCGGTGACATCCTGCGCTACCAGGCCCGGGGCAAGGGCGTTCGCGACCTGATCAGGCGGACCGTCGAGGACGCTCCGGGTGAGCGTGTCACGGTCATCGCGCACAGCCTGGGCGGGGTGGCGACCGTCGACCTGCTGATCCAGGAGGACCTGCCGCGGGTCGACCAACTGGTCACGGTGGGCAGTCAGGCAGCCCACTTCTACGAGATCGGCGCGCTGGTCTCGCTCGACCGCACCTCCCCGCCGCCTGAGCACTTCCGTCCGCGCTGGCTCAACATCTACGATCCGCGAGACCTGCTCTCCTTCACCGCCGCCCCCGTCTTCCCCGGGTTCGCCACCGACACCGCAGTGGACAACCGCCAGCCCTTCCCCTCGTCCCACTCCGCCTACTGGGGCAACCCCCAGGTGTGGGAGGCCATCTCCGCATGGTCGGTCTAGGCCCGACCGCCTCGGCCCCCGGCTGCCCGAAGCACCCCGGCCCCGATCCCGACCCATCGGCCGTCCACGCGGTCGTGGTCGGCATCGAGGACTACCCGGAGCACCCGCTCGACGGACCGGCCGCGGACGCCGTGGACTTCTGTGCCTGGCTGCGCGGTCTCGGCGTGCCACCCGAGAACGTCTCGCTCTGGCTCGCTCCGACCGAGTCCAACCGGGCCAAGGCGACGGCGGACGCCCGTGGCCTCAGCATCGAACCGCTCGAACTCGGCCGCCACGACTGGTCCCGGCTGCTCGGCTTCCTCCGTTCCCAGGGGAGCCGGCGCGGAGACCTGCTCTACGTCTACTGGGCCGGTCACGGCGTCATGGAGAACGGCGGACGGCGGCTGCTCCTCCTCCCGGAGAGCACCGACACCAACCCGACGTGCATCGACCTCACGGAGCTCCTCGAACTGACCAGCGACCCGGAGCTGTGGCGGATCGGCCACCAGATCTACCTGGTCGACACCTGCGCCGTGTACACCGAGGCCTACCAGGGCCAGCCCGGGCCGACCGTCTACCCGCTCGGGTCGGTCCGGCGCGACGACGTCTGCCAGTTCGCGGCCTGCGCCGCCGCGCCCGGGCAGTCCGCCCGCGAGGCGCTCGGCCGCGGCGTCTTCTCGGGTGCCCTGCTCCAGTGGCTGCGCCGACCGGGCCACAACCGCCTGATGCCCGATCTCGATTCCCTCAGCCGGGAGTTGGGGCGCCTCCTGGCCGGCGGCGCCGGGCGGCCGGGCGACCAGACTCCGGTGTCCGTGTGGACCCAGGACTGGAGGGGCGACCAACTCCTCCGCACCCTCCGCGACGCCCCGCCGGTGGACCCGGAGGCTGCCCGTGTCGTCGTCCAGGCCCTGATCCACGCACTCCCCGGCCAGAACCTCGTTCCGTGCGCCCGGGATCTGGCCACGGTCTTCGGCAGACGGCCTCCCGCCCCCGGCGAATCCGCTCTCGCCCTGGCCGAGGTACTACTCGGCGAGCCGCGGGGGCTCGCCGCTCTCGTCGAGTTCACGGGCCGGGTGAGTCCGGGCGATGCCAGAAGACTCGGCGGACTCACCTGGATCCTCTCCCAGTACCTCACGCCACTCGTTCTCTCACCCCGCGAGTACGACGAGCTCCGTTCCGTTCTCACGGGCTCGACGACACCGACGGCACAACAGATCCGCAGCTGTGCCAAACGGACCCAGCCCGCCGGGCTGCTGGGGCGGCAGGAAGCGCCCGGACGAACGGACGACCGCGCGCTGCTGTTCGCCGCGGTCGACCACTTCGACCGGCTGGGCGCACCGGCGGGCGCACCGGCGGGCGCACCGGCCGGACCGGACGGCGGGCGGAACGATCGGCCGGGCATCCCGTACGTGGTGTGGTTCGTCGAACACCTGCGGGAGCTCACCGCCGCCGACCCCTCGGCGGACGCCCGGCTGAACGCCTGGGCCCACGACGTGACAGCCCTCCGCGGGGTCTCCGCCGACGCGCTCGACACCCTCCGCGTCACCGCCCGCCACTGGGTGCGCGAAACCGGGCCGAGGAGCCGGCCGACCCGGGTCGTCGCGGAACTGGAGCCGTACGACGGCGTCGGGCGCGACCGGAGCCGCTACCTGTGCTGGGTCTGGGTCGACACCGGCGACGGCGACATGTCCCTCCACTCGACGCATCCCGACGCACCGTGCACGGAGCAGGAGGTGGTCCGGCGGATCCTGGCCGCCGCCCGACAACTCAACGGCAACCGCTCCGACGCCGAGCAGATCGTCGAGGTCGTGCTGCAGCCGGGTGAGAGCCACCTCCCGATCGACGACTGGCGCGCCGAACGGCCCGGAAGCCCGAACCCGAACCCCGGCATCCTCGGCGTCGAACACCCCGTCGTCCTCCGCTTCGCCACCAGCACCGATCTCACCGGCGACCGGACCCACCGGTGGACGTCCGGGAACGCCGACCTGATCGTCCTCGGCGACGAGGAGGCCGAGAACGATCTCGCCTACCGCCACCTCACCATGCACCACAACGCGGCCCGCGCCGTCGTCGCCTCCGGCCCCGCCGAGCGTTCACGCCTCGTCCGGACGGCGCACGAGCGGGGCTACCCCGTGGTCATCTGGGCCCGGAACGCGACCGGTGCGCTCCCCCGCACCGCCTTCGACCCGCTCGAACCGGCCGGAGACCTGGAACGGCTACCCGCCCGGCTGCGCAATCACCGTTGCCTCCCCACCGACGTCGCCTTCGCCGTGCTGTGGGAGCCGCCGGACCGCCCCCTGCCCCGCCAGACGCGCCGGACGCGCCACGAGCCGGGATCCGTCAGCCACCAGGAGAGCGAGAGTCAGCAGTGACCGACCACAACCAGCCCGAGACCGCCGGACCGGACGAGTGGCGGGTCTACCGGGGCACCGGCGAGGCCGGACGTCCGCCGCTGCCCGAACCGCCGCCCTGGCGCACCTTCACCGGCGGCGCCCACCACGCGGGCCCCGTCCCGGAGCGCGGTGCCCGCTACGTCTTCCGTGACGAGGCGCACCTCGACATCGTCAACGCGGCGATCCACCTCCGCCGTCCGCTCCTGGTCACAGGCCCCCCGGGTACCGGGAAGTCGACGCTGGCCTACGCCGTCGCCCGCGAACTCGGTCTGGGCCCGGTCCTGCACTGGCCGGTCAACAGCCGCTCCACGCTCCAGTCAGCGCTCTACCACTTCGACGCGATCGGCCGGCTCCAGGAGCGCGGCCTTCCCCACACCGCGGGACCGGACGACACGCCCGACGCGGCGATCGGCCGGTTCGTCCGGCTGGGCCCGCTGGGTACCGCCCTCGTGCCGTCGCCCCGCCCGCGCATGCTCCTCGTCGACGAGCTCGACAAGGGCGACCTCGACCTCGCCGGCGACCTGCTGACGGTGTTCGAGGACGGCTGGTTCGACATCCCCGAGCTCGCGCGGATCGCCGACAGCGTGCCCGTCGTCCGAGTCCGCACCAGCGACAGCGGCGGGTTCGCGACGGTCGAGGACGGCACCGTCCAGTGCAGCCAGTTCCCCGTCGTCGTCATCACGAGCAACGGCGAACAGGACTTCCCGCCCGCCTTCCTGCGCCGCTGCATCCCCCTGGAGCTGCCCCGGCCGGACGGCGACCAGCTGCGCGAGATCGTCCGGGCGCACCTGCCCGACTCCGACCTCGCCGAGATCGAGCGGCTCATCGCCGAGTTCCTCCGCCTTCGCGACACCCAGGACCTGGCCACCGACCAGATCCTCAACGCCGTCCACCTCCGCACCGGCGGCGTGGACCTCAACGAACGGGAACTCCTCAACGCGATCCTCCACCCCCTCAACGGCACGGGCTGACCGTGTACGAGGCCTTGCGGCGGGCCCTGACCACGATGTCCCCGGGCCTGGACGCCGAAACCCTGCGCGACGCCCTCTGGCTGGCCCGGCGCATTCCCACGGGAACGGCCGCGCCACTCGTACGTCACCGCGAGCGATCCGCTGCCGCCGACCCGGGTCACCCTCCGCTCGGACCGGCAGGCGCACCCGACGAGGAATCCGTCCACGGCCCGCGGCAACCGGTGCCCGCCCTCCACGCCACCGACCCGCGAGCGAGACCCGGTTCACCGGCGACCGCGGGTTCCGCGCCCGCGCAGGAGGTCGCGCTGCCCTCCCCCCGCTCGCTGCCGCACGCACGCGCCCTCGGCCGGGCACTGCGCCCGCTCAAGCGCCGTGCTCCCGGCCGGGAGCTCACCGAACTCGACGAAGCCGCCACCGCGAACGCCGTCGCGCAGAGCGGCGTGCTCCATCCCGTACTTCGCGCCGCGCCCGAACCGTGGCTGCGGCTGGCCTTCGTCGTCGACGTCTCCGGCCGGCCCGAACTGTGGGAGCGCACCGCGGACGAGCTCTACTCCCTGCTCCGCCGCACCGGCGTCTTCAGGCAGACCCGCCGGTACCGGACGGACCGCCCGTCGGATCGTCTCCCCGGAACCGGCCCGGCCGACGGCCGGACCATGGTGCTGCTCATGAGCGACGGACTCGGACCGGACTGGTGGGACACCGGACGGGGTCCGCTGTCCCGGCACCGGACCGCCCACGGACCCGCCGCCCTGGTCCACGCACTACCGCTGAGGCTCTGGCCCCAGACCGGTCTGAACGCCGAACCGGCGGACACCACGGCGCCGTTGGACCGGCTCCTCCCTCCTCCGGTGGTCGCCCTCCTCCCCGCGGCACTCTCCGACTGGGCCCGAGCCGTCGCCGGTGCGCCCGGCAACCGCACACTCCGGCTCCGGACCGGTCTCCACACCGTCCCCCCGTCCTGGCAGCAGGCCGTCCCCCAACTCTCCCCCGAGGCACACCTGCTGGCGACGCACCTCGCCGCTCGGGACGACCTGATCATCCCGGTCATGCAGCTGGTCAACTCCTACGTGAACGGCGGCACCGACCTCGCCCAGATCACCGAACTGGCCGTCGCCGGCCTGCTCACCCCGACGACCGACGGCCGACCCGGCACCTTCGTCCTCGACCCCGAAGCCCGGAACGCCCTGCTCGGCGTCATCCCGCTCTCGGAGCACTTCGCCTGCGCCCGCCACATCACGGAGCAGCTGCGCACCCTGGCCGGCCGCTCCCCCCGCTTCCCCGCGTGGCTCGCGCCGCCCACCGCGAGCGGCTCCGCCCCGCTGGCCTGGGCACCCGAACCGCTGCGCCGCGCCCTGGGTGTGGCGGACCCGCAGGTTCCCGCCGGCCGTGAGGCGGACTCCGCACTTCCGGGCACCCCACGGACCCGGGGGCAGTCCGCGCCGACGGTCCCCCCGGTCGGACCGCGGAGGAGCAGCCGTCCCGTCCCCAGGACCGGCGTCGCCGACGCGGGTGGATCAGAGCGGCGTCCACTCCTCTTTTTCAGCTACGCACGCCAGGACCACCTGGCGTCGGAGGTCGCCCTCAACCAGTTCTTCCACGACCTGAGAGACGAACTCGGCCGACTCGCACCCGACATCCCACCGGAGGAGCTCGTCTTCCGGGACACCGAACGGCTCCGCATCGGCGACAACTGGGAGCAGCAGCTGGCCCGGATGCTGGCCCGCTGCCGCACCATGGTGGCGCTCTACTCCCCGGCCTACTTCGCCAGCCTCTACTGCGGCAAGGAGTGGACGGCCTTCCGCGGCCGGGTCCGCCGGCACGAGGAGCTGACCGGCGACGCCGTCCCGGCGCTCATCCCGGTGCTCTGGAAGTCCCTGCCCGACGCGCTGCCCTACGAGGTCCTGACGACCCAGTACGTCCAGCAGGGCATGGGCGAGACCTACGTCCGCTCCGGCCTGCGCGACCTGCTGCACACCGACCCGCTCGGCGCCGAGTACCGGCAGGTCGTCCGGGTGGTCGCCGAGCGGATCCTGGGCGCCGCCGGCCGCCGGCTCACCGAACTGCCCGACTTCGACCTCGGCGCCGTCCGCGGCTACTTCCCGGTGACACCCCCGGTGCGCTCCGCCCCCACGGCCGGGATGGTCCGGCTCTTCGTCGCGGCCGGGCGGGCCCCCGACACCACCGCGGAGATCGGCTCGCGCACGGGCGGCTGGTACGGCGCCAAGCCCTGGCACTGGGCCCCCTACCACCCGCCGCGCAACCCGTCCCTGGTGGTCCGCGCCCAGCAGCTGCTCACCGCCGCCGGGCACACCACCATCATGGACGAGATCGGCCCGGACCTCGGCGAACGCCTCGACCAGGCCCGCGAGGACAACCAGGTCAGCATCCTGCTGGTGGACCCGTGGGCGGCCGACAGCGAACGCTACCGCTCCGCCCTGCGCGAGTACGACGACCAGAACCACCCCGTCACCGGAGTGCTGATCCCCACCGGCACCGACGACCCGGCCTCAGGGCCCGAACACGACGCCCTCTGGGCCGCCGTGCGCGGCGTGTTCCGCCGGAGCTGGCTGCGCCGGAGCGACCCGGAGCAGCTGTTCCGGGTCGGGGTGAACTCCGAGGACTTCGACGACGTCCTCACCGTCATGGTGACGGTCGCCCGGAACAAACTCATGGACGACAACTTCGACTGGGGGGACGCGGGCGAGCGTGCCGACCCCGGTCCGGGCGGCGCGGAGGCCGACCCGGCGATGCCCGGACCGGCCGTTCCGGCGCGGCGCCCGCAGATCCCCGCCTTCCTCCCGGAGGAAGCGGACGATCCGGCCGAGACCTCCTCCGCGCTGCTCAACCCGGACGGCCACACCTGACGCCGACTCGCCCGCCGCACCGCGAACAGCGCGCCGCCGAGGGCGTGCCCCGCCCGGACATCGGCGCTCCCACCGTCGCTGTCCCCCGACCGGCCCCGCTCAGCGGTGCTCGGGGTTCTCGAAGTCGAAGCGGCAGCCGGCGTCCCACTCGGAGCGCTGGTTGCCGTGGGCGGGGATGCCGCCGGCGTCCTTGAGGAGGCGGGCGAGGTGGAGGAGGTTCCAGGTCATGAAGGTGGCGTTGCGGTTGGTGAAGTCGTTGCCGGGGCCGCCGGAGCCGGGGTCGAGGTAGGACGGCCCGGGCCCGGCCTCCCCCACCCAGCCGGCGTCGGCCTGCGGCGGGATCGTGTAGCCGAGGTGCTGGAGGGAGTAGAGGACGTTCATCGCACAGTGCTTGGCGCCGTCCTCGTTCCCGGTGATCAGGCAGCCGCCGACCCGGCCGTAATAGGCGTACTGGCCCTGGGCGTTGAGCAGCGAGGAGCAGGAGTAGAGCCGCTCGACGACGCGCTTCATCACGGAGGAGTTGTCGCCCAGCCAGATCGGGCCGGCCAGGACGAGGATGTCGGCGGCCATCACCCGGCTGTAGAGGACCGGCCAGTCGTCGGTCTCCCAGCCGTGCTCGGTCATGTCGGGCCAGACGCCGGTGGCGATGTCGTGGTCCACCGCGCGCAGGACGTCCACCTGGACGCCCTGGCGCTGCAGGATCCCGGTGCTGACGTCGATCAGGCCCTGGGTGTGGCTGCGCTCCGGCGAGCGCTTGAGGGTGCAGTTGATCACCAGGGCGCTCAGGTCGGCGTAGCTGGGGAGCGGGGAGGACATCGGCGGCCTTTCCACAGCGGGCGGTCACCCACCAGTCCACCCCGGCGTCCGGGGGGCCGCCCGCCGGGCTGCGCCGACCGGGCGCCGGGTGCGCGGCCGCGGACCGGCGGCGGACCGGCCGGCGGGGGGACGCCGGTACCGGCCGGGCCGTCAGGACCACCCGCGGGGACGACGACACCCGCCCCGGTCCGGGTCACCATCGGAGGAGCTGCGGATCAGCGGCGGCAGCGACAGCAGATGGAGAGGGCCCATGTCCCCGAACGCCTCGCCCGGTTCCCCCGACGCCCCCGACGCCTCCCCCCGTTCCCCCGGCTCCCCCGGCCCGGCCGGTCGGCCCCGCCGGGTGGCCGTCGTCGGTGCCGGGATGGTCGGCCTGGCCACCGCCTGGTTCCTCCAGGAGCACGGCGTCGAGGTCACCGTCCTCGACCGCGAGGACGTCTGCGCGGGCGCGTCCCGGGGGAACGCCGGGTGGCTGACGCCCGGGCTCGCGGCGCCGCTGCCCGAGCCGGCGGTGCTGCGGTACGGGCTGCGGGCGGTGCTCAGCCCGGCCTCGCCGGTGTACGTGCCGCCGAGCACGGACCCCCGGCTGCTGCGGTTCCTGGCCGGGTTCGTCCGGCACAGCACGCCCGGACGGTGGCGGCGCGGGATGGCGGCGCTGGTGCCGCTGAACGAGGTGGCGCTGCCGGCCTTCGACGCCCTGGAGGCGGGCGGGGTGGCGGCGCGCACCGTGCAGGGGGCGCCGTTCCTCGCGGCGTTCCGGACGGAGGGTGAACGGCGGTCCCTGGTCGCGGAGTTGCATCACCTCCGGGCGGCGGGCCAGCCGGTGGAGCACGAGCTGCTGGACGGCGCGCAGGCCCGGGCGGTGGAGCCGGTGCTCTCCGAGCGGATCGGCGCGGCGGTGCTGCTGCACGGCCAGCGCCACCTGGAACCGGGCCGCTTCGTGCACGCCCTGGCCGCGTCGGTGCGCGGGCGCGGCGGGGTGATCCGGCCGGGCACCGCCGTCGGCGCGCTCCGGGACCGGGGCGGTCGGGTCGAGCTGTTCACGGGTGACGGGGACGCCGTGGAGTTCGACGCGGTGGTGCTGGCCGGGGGTGTCCACCTCGGCGCCCTGGCCCGCCCGTTCGGTGTGCGCACGGTCGTCCAGGCCGGTCGCGGCTACAGTTTCAGCGTGCCGGTGCGGCGGCTCCCCGCCGGACCGGTGTACTTCCCCGCGCACCGGGTGGCCTGCACGCCGATGGGCGACCGGCTGCGGGTGGCCGGGATGATGGAGTTCCGCCGCCCGGAGGCGCCGCTGGACGGCCGCCGGGTCCGGGCCGTCGCGGAGGCGGCCCGCCCGCTGCTGAGCGGCGCCGACCTGGACGACCGCCGGGACGAGTGGGTCGGCTGCCGACCGTGCACCCCGGACGGGCTGCCGCTGATCGGGGCCACCCGCTCACCCCGGGTGTTCGTCGCGGGCGGGCACGGGATGTGGGGGATCACGCTGGGGCCGGCCACCGGGAGGCTGCTCGCCGAGACGGTCGCCACGGGGCGTCCGGCGGCGGCGCTGGCACCGTTCGACCCGCTGCGCTGAGCGGCCTGATCCCGGCCGGCGCGGGCACGGCCGGGCGCCGGCCGCCGGCCGCCATCAGGGCCAGGCGCCCGCCGTCCGCCGTCAGGAGTCAGGCGTCAGGCGTCAGGCCGCTCGACCGGCGGCAGGACGGGGGTGAGCAGCATCCGCCCGGCGAGCGCGGTGGTGCCGGTGACGGCGGCCAGCGTGGCGTCGTACACCGGGCGGAGGTTGCGCTGGTGCCAGAGCGCCTCGGAGGTGGCCCAGGCGGCGTCCCGGGCGCGGGCGATCGAGAAGCTGGAGACGATGTGCTTCAGCGGTCCGGCGGCCTCGGTGGCGGCCGCGGCGACCTGCGCCTCGAAGGAGGCCCGCACCTCGGCCTCGACCTGCGCGAGCAGCTCGTTGACCTTGAGGTAGTCGGCGTGGACGGGCGGGGTGTCGGGTGTGGTGCGGCACTCGATGCAGGTGGTCACGACGGCGAGCGGGAGGTCGTGGTTGATGTGGGCGTTCATCCCGGCGAAGGCGAACTGGATCGGCCAGACCACCCGGTTCGCCCGGGCCTCGAACAGCGGCTTCCAGGCGGCGCTGACCGGGCGCCCGGTCTCGGCGGCGTCCACCGCGTCGAAGTAGAGGTTCGCGAAGTCGAGGTCGAGGTGCTCGATGAGCGCCTGGTCCTGGAACCAGCCGGCGGTCAGCCGCTCGCCGACGAGTCCGGTGACCCGCAGGTACATCCGGTTGAAGCAGGCGACGCCGTCGCGCGGGTCCAGCCGGGCCTCGATCGCGCGCATCCGCTCGACGGCCTCCTCCACGCTCTGCGCGGCCCTGGCCCGTGGCTGGGTCATGGGGGTTCCCTTCCGTAGCGGTGTCCGGTGGGCGAGCGGCCCACCCGGCTGCCACGTATACACACCGGCCACCGCCGCCACGCCCGCGCGCAGCCCGGACACACCGCCCCCGGTCACCCGAACCGCCGTACGGCCGCGCCGCCTCCCGTCACCCGGCGGGTGCGGCCCGGTCGGGGCCGCGTTCGACGGGAGGGGTGCGGAAGACCTCGGCCACCGCGATGTTGACGACCGTCACGACCGCCATGGCGCCCGCCGCGACGGAGTGCCCCACGCCCCACAGGGCGGCGGCGCCGCCACCGAGCACCAGCGCCTTCACCGCGAGGACCAGCGGAAGCCGCGGCCGCAGCCGCGCCCGGGGCGCGGCGAACAGGGCCCAGAGCACGATGCCCGCCAGCGGAGCCCCGACGCCGAGCAGGATCCGCAGGACGCCCTCGTGGCCTGCGCCGAATCCCCACCAGCCCAGCGAGCCCAGCGCGGCGAGTTCGAGCAGGAAGGCCACGAGTTCGTTCGCGGCATACCAGGGCCGCGCATCGAGCCCGGCCGTACCGACACTGTCCCCCGCCACGTGCTCCTCCTCTGTTTCGGTACGCCCAGCATGACAGTGGTGGCCGGTGCGCGGACAGGCCGGCCGGAGCCCTTTGCCGGATCTGGCGGCCGGCCCGCGCCCTCCGGCGGTGCGACTCACTCCTCCCCTGCCGGTGACGGTCGGACGGCGTGGGAACCGCCCACCCCGGCCCACGGACCCGGCCGTACCGGCCCACCGGAACCGACCTCGTCCGTGCCACCGCCGCCGTGCCGCCGCCGCCCGCCGTGTCCGTCCGGCACCGCCGGGCCGGGCCGGCTCGCGCACCGGTGCCGGTCCTTCTGCCGGAGGGCCCCGGCTGGCTCTGCGGGGGGAGGCGGTCACGACCCCGGGGGGAGGCCTCAGCGGCGGCGCCGCACGCAGAGTGGAGGCGGCCGGAAGTGATCCGGCCGCCACCGGGAGGGAACCGAGATGACCACCGCCACACCGCACGCCCGCTCCGCACGACGGCTCGCGCGCCACGCCGCCGTCCTCGCGCTCGCCGGTGCGGGCCTGCTCGCGACGCTGACGCCGTCGGCCTCCGCAGCCTCGGCCGCCACCGCCGCAGCGTCCGCTCCGACCGCCACCGCCTTCGGGCAGGACCGGGCCGCCGCACCGTCGACCGTCACCGACCCGGCGGCGCTGCGGGCGGCGCTGCGGGCCATGGTCGAGGAGGGCGGCTCGTCGGCGGCCCTGGCCGAGGTCCGGGAGGACGGCCGCACGGTCTGGCAGGGCACCGCGGGGGTCGCGGACCTGGCGACCGGCGCGCCGGTGCCGAACGGTGCCAGGTTCCGGATCGGCAGCGTCACCAAGACCTTCGCCGCCACCGTGGTGCTCCAACTCGTGGGCGAGCGCCGCATAGGACTGGACGACCCGATCGAACGGCACCTCCCCGGGATCGTCCCCGGCGGCGGTGCGATCACCGTGCGCCAGCTCCTGAACCACACCAGCGGGATCTACAACTTCACCGACGACCAGAGCTTCAGCACCAAGGGGGAGGAGAACCTGGAGCGGTGGCTGACCGTCGGCCGCTGGACGACCCACCGCCCGCTGGACGTCGTGCGGATCGCCACCGCCCACCCCCCGTACGGCCCGCCGGGTGGCGCCTGGAACTACTCCAACACCAACTACGTCCTGCTCGGGATGATCATCGAACGCGCCACCGGACGCACCTGGGACGAGGAGATCGAGCGCCGGATCATCCGGCCGCTGGGGCTGCGCGACACCTCGATGCCCGTCACCTCGCCGGTCGTCCCCGGGCCGCACGCCCACGCGTACATCGAGCGGCCGACCGGGCCGACCGACATCACCCTCCTGAACCCGTCCGCGTTCGGCCCGGCCGGCGCCGGGATCTCGACCACCCGGGACCTGGCCCGCTTCAACGCCGCGCTGCTCGGCGGCCGGCTGCTGCGCCCGGCGGAACTCGCCGAGATGAAGAAGCAGGTGGACACCGGGCTCGGCTTCACCTACGGCCTCGGGCTGACCCGCTACCCCACCGCGTGCGGCGAGTACTGGGGCCTCAGTGGCGGCATCCCCGGCTACGGCACGATGGTCAGGGGCGACGCCTCCGGGCGCCGGCAGGTCGTCGTCTCGTTCAACCCGTACCGCGAGTCGGCGGCCGCCGGCGACACCTTCGACGCCCTGCTCCGGACGGCGACCTGCGGCAGTGCCGGCCCGGGTGCCGCCACCGCGACGCCCGGAAGCTGACGGCCCGCCCAGCCCGCCACGGCGGCCCCGCCGGAGCCTGCACGGCCCATCGCGAGCCCGTCGCGGCCCGCCACAGCCCGTACCGGAACGCGGCCCGGGCCGGGGAGCACGTGGCTCCCCGGCCCGGGCCGGTCCCTCGCACCGCACGGACTACGGCTTGGCGGCGCCCGCAGCCGAACCCGCACCCGCAGCCGGGTCCGAACCCGCGCCCGCCTTCGCCTTCGCCGAGACGGCGACGTAGTCGACGCGCATCGGGTGGCCGGGCTCCGTGGCCGGGCCGGGGACGCCCCCGAAGGCGGCGGGGAGGTTGCCGCCGACGGCGACGTTCAGGATCAGGAACAGCCCGCGGCCCACGGCCTTGTCCCAGGTCGCCCGGTCCATCCGGGCGGCCTCGACCCGGTGGAACTCGCGGCCGTCGAGGTACCAGCGGACCTGCTCGGCGCCGGCCGTCAGGTCCACCTCCACCCCGTACCGGTGGAAGCCGGTGCGGCACTCCGCCCCGCACTGCTGGTCGCCCGAGCCGAGGCCGCGGGGCTCCTGGCAGGGTCCGCCGTCGAGGACGCCGCAGTGCATCGTGCCGAAGACCGTGTCCCGGCCGTTGACCTGCTCCATCACGTCCAGCTCGCCGATGGCCGGCCAGCCGGTGTAGCCGTTGCGCAGGTCGGCGCCGAGGGTCCAGAAGGCGGGCCAGTACCCGGCGGCGGCGGGGCCGGTGACGTCGGGCAGGGCGAGCGAGGCCTCGATCCGCAGCACGCCGCCGGGCGGCGGGGCGAAGTCGGCCCGGCGGGACTCGATCCGGCCGGAGGACCACTGGCCGTTCCCGTCCCTGGTGGGGACGATCTCCAGGGCGCCGCGGCCGTCGAGGCGGACGTTGGCGGTCGAGTCGGTCATCGTCTCGATCTCGCCGGTGCCCCACTGCGGCGCCGGGCAGCCGGGGTAGCAGGTGCCCAGGTCGTACTGCCAGTTCGCGGCGGACGGGCGGCTGCCGGCCGGGCCGTCGAAGTCGTCCCGGAGCAGCCGGGTCCAGCCGTCCGCGCCGACCGGGCCGGTAGGTCCGCCCGAACCGCCGGGGGTGGCGGCGCCCTTGGCGGGCAGCGCGCCGGCCTCGACCAGCAGCCGGTCCAGCCGCGGGGTGAGGACGACGGAGGCGACGTTGGTCAGGTGCGTGTCGTCCCGGTAGAGCAGGATGCGCTCCAGGATGGCGGGGCAACTCCGGCCGTTGCCGGGGCAGATGACCGAGTTGACCTCGACCGTCTGCACCCCGGGCTGGCGGCCGGCGGCGATCTCGTCGGCCAGCGGGTCGGCCCACAGCGCCCTCTCGCGCGGGAACTCGCAGGCGGCCGGGTCCTCGGTGTGGCCGGAGACGCAGGCCGGCACGTCGGTGCCGGGGATCGGGGTGTCGCGCAGGTAGACGATCGGCACGCCCAGCTCGCGCAGCGGGACGAGGGTCTTCTCCCATCCCTGGAGCAGGAGTTGACGGTCGTCGGTGTACCGGTTGAGGGTCGAGACGACGATCAGCCGGGGCTTGGGGCCGTCCTTGAGCCGGGCCAGGGCGTTGGCGCGCCAGGTGTCGCACTCGCGGTAGGTGCGGCCCAACTGCGGGTTGACCACCGTGAGTTCCGGGAGCGGGCAGCCCTGCTTGACCAACTCCTCCAGGGCCCAGCGCCGTTCGGCGGCCAGGGCGAGCAGCGCGGAGAACCACTGGCCGGCGTGCGAGTCGCCGAGCAGCACGATCCGGTCCGGGCTGTCGACCACGCCGAAGCGGCAGTCGGGGCTGGTGACGGCGCTCGGCGCGACCTCGCACTCGCCGTCCGGCGGGAAGTCCTGGCGGGCCTGGACGGCGTCCGGCACCACGGCCGGACCGCCCTTGGGCGGGGTGGCGGTGCGCACCAGCAGCGAGGTGCCGTCCGGCGAGCCGGGCGGCAGGCCCTGGAGGTCGACGGGTGCGGCGGGGCCGAGGTTGCGCAGTGTCCCGGTGCCGACGACCAGCGCCAGCACCACCGGGATGACGACCGCGGCGAGCCCCAGGGAGAGTCCCCGGCGCGGGAGTTCGGAGACGGTGCGGCTGCGCTGCAGCGGCCGTTCGACCCAGCGCATGACGGCGGCGGCGGGCAGTGCGGCGGCGGCCGTGAGGGCCGCCTTGACGGGCCAGTCGAGCTCGCCGAACTCGGCGCCGGCGAGGACCAGGACCGGCCAGTGCCAGAGGTAGAGGTTGTAGGAGAGGCGGCCGAGGGCGCGCGGCGCGCGGGTGCCGAGCACCCGGTCCACGCCCAGGGCCGGGCCGGTGCCGGCCCGGCCCGGCGTGCCGGCCAGGATCACGGCGGCGGTGCCGAGGGTCGGGACGAGCGCCGCGACGCCCGGGTACGGGGTCGTGTTGTTGTACGCGAGCACGCAGCCGACGACGGCCAGGGCACCGCCCCACCCGACCAGCAGGCGCAGCGGGCGCGGCCCGGGCAGCAGGTGCCAGGGCAGCAGGGCGAGCAGCGCGCCGACCCCGAACTGCCAAGCGCGGGAGGGGGTTCCGAGGTAGGCGAGGGAGACGGAGTCGCGGGTCCAGTACAGCGAGAGCGCGAAGGACCCGACGGTCAGGACGGCGGCGAGCACGGCCGCGACGGGCCGCAGGGAGCGTCCGCGGCGGTCGGGGCGGCCCTTGCGGGCCACCCGGAGGACCAGGTAGCAGGCGAGGGCGAGCAGCGGCCCCCAGAAGAGGTAGAACTGCTCCTCGACGGCGAGCGACCAGAAGTGCAGCAGCGGGCTCTCGTCACGGCCGGCCGCCAGGTAGTCGGTCTGCTGGGAGACGAACCGCCAGTTGGCGACGGAGAGCGCCGCCGCGAGGACGTCGTGCTCCAGGTCGGCGCGGCGCAGCGGGACGGTGAGCCAGGCGCCGACCAGGGCGACCGCGGCGAGCACGATCGCGGCGGAGGGCAGCAGGCGCCGGGCCCGGCGGGAGAAGAACTCGCCGAGCCGGATCCGGCCGGTGGTGACGGCCTCGCGCACCAGCAGGCCGGTGATCAGGTAGCCGGAGATGACGAGGAAGACGTCCACTCCGACGAAGCCGCCGGCCAGGCCGGGGACGGAGGCGTGGAAGGCGAGGACGGCGAGGACGGCGACCGCGCGCAGGCCCTCGATGTCGGGCCGGAACCCCGGCCGGGGCGCCGGGCCCGGGGCATCGGAACCCCGGGAGACGGCGCCCCGGGGACCGGACCCCCGGGCTCCGGCGCCGCCGGGCGGCGGGCCGGGAATGGTGTAGGCATCCGGACGGAGTTCCGGAACCACGGGCGTTTCCATGGGTGGTGACGACCTTTCAACCCAGCCAGGGCAGCATCGGGCGGACCCAGCCGGAGGCGAGCAGAGCGGTGAGCACGAGCGTGGCGGTGGCGGCCAGCCCCTCCGGCCAGCGCCGGGGGAGCATGCCGACGCGGCTCGTGGGAACGGACGACGCACTGCTTCGGGCGTCCCCCCTGATCTCGCCCACGAGGTCCCGGATCAGCGGTACGCCGATCTGCGCCTGGACCGCGAGGTACAGGCCGAGGCCCCAGTTGGGCTCCCATCCGTAGTGGGCGACGGCCAGGGCGAGCCCGGCCGCGCCGGCGCCGAGCGAGGCGATCAGCCAGGCCAGCGAGACCAGCACCACCCGTCGGGCCATTCCGCCGGGCTTGGCCTTGCCCGCGCCGGTGGGCACCCAGGCGGCGCTGCGGCCGCGCAGGGTGTGCCAGAACGCGGCGCCGGCGGCGACGCTCATCAGCACGTTGGAGCGGATCACCTCGATCCGCCAGCGGGTGCGGCTGACCCGGGGCAGCAGGACGTGCCAGAGCCAGAGCGGCGCGAGCATCGGCAGGACGTGCCAGGGCCTGACCTGGTCCGGGTACCAGAACATCATCACCAGCGGCGGCAGTGGCGCGACGAAGATGTTCACGGCGGCGGCGAGGTAGCCGACGATGCCCTCGTAGAAGCAGAGCCGCATCCGCCAGGGCGCGCCGATCCGCTTGAGTTCGGGCGAGCCGAGCAGGTGCAGGTTGCCCATCGCCCAGCGGTACTGCTGGTTGACGTAGGAGGCGAGGTTGTCGGGCGAGGTGCCCTTGGCGACCAGGACCGGCACGTACAGGGTGCGGTAGCCCTTGGCGTACAGGCCGAGCCCGGTGAAGAGGTCCTCGCTGTGGTCGAGCCGGGCGAACCCGCCGGCCGCGTCGATGGCGGTGCGCCGGTAGACGGCGTTGCTGCCGCAGCAGATCGCGGCGTCGCTGGCGTCCCGGGAGGGCTGGATCCAGCGGAAGAACCACTCCTGGGCGGAGCCGGCGGCGCGCTGGATCCACCCCATCGTCTCGTCGGTGTCGAAGCACTGCGGGCTCTGGACGATGCCGGTCCGCGGGTCGGCGAAGTACGGGACGAGGTGGCGCAGGAAGTCGGGCCTGGGCGCGAAGTCGGCGTCCAGGATGGCGATGAACTCGGCCTTGCTGAGGGTGAGCGCGTGGTTGAGGTTGCCGGCCTTCTTGAGGTGGCCCCGGTCGGGGCGCACCACGTACTCGTAGCCGTGCGCGGCGGCGAGCGCGGCCACCTCGGGCCGGTCGCCGTCGTCGAGCACCCAGACGGTCAGCGCGCCGGGCCAGTCGACCCGGGCGACGGCCCGGTAGGCGTTCTCCAGGACGTCCAGCGGCTCACCGCAGGTGGGCAGGTAGAGGTCGACGGTCGGCAGTCCGTCCGGATCCCAGGCGTGCACGAGGACTTCGTGCGACTGCCGGGTGAGCCGGCGGCTGCGCAGGCTGTTGAAGGAGGAGAGCGCCAGCGCCACCACGTTGAGCGCCAGTACCGCGAGGAAGACCCAGAGCGCGGGCGTCCGCAGCGCGAACGTGAACATCGTCCCGGCCGTGAAGACGAAGGCGGCCGAGGTGGCGACCAGCACCCAGCGGCGCTGTGGTCCGAAGTACCAGTAGAGCTCCTGATCCGAAGGAGGTTGAGGAAGGTGCCCGACGGGCTCGGCAGGCCCCGTCTGAGCAGGTGAAAGTTCTTGGACGGTCATATGGCCCCCACAGCCGTGTTTCTGACAGCTCCACGGCCACAGTACCGCATTGGTATAGACCATTCGGCCACTCGTCCGGCGGCCGGACGACACCCCTGCACCATTCGACCGACCCGCCCACCCCCGTCCGTAAAGCAGCAGGCCACACCAGGGTTAACAGTCCTCCAACATCCCCGCGGCGGCACCCGCCACGGCCCGCCGGAGCGGCCGGACGACACCTCCTCGCGGCGTCCGTTCCTCCGCAGGACACACGATTGACACACCCGGCGACCGTGTACACGGGAACGACGGCGGGGCGGCAACCGGGAACCGGTTGCCGCCCCGCCGTGGGGACTCCTTGGGGACTCCTTGGGGACTCCGTGAGACCTCGCCGATCAGGCCGCCGGGGCCGGGTAGGTCGGGTACTCGACGCCGGAGACGTACTGGACGACCCGGATGACCTGGCAGGAGTAGCCGAACTCGTTGTCGTACCACAGGTAGAGGATCGCGTTGTCGCCCTCGACCTTGGTGGCGCCGGCGTCCACGATCGACGCGTGCCGCGAGCCGATGAAGTCGTTCGACACGGCGTCGGGCGCGGTGGTGAAGTCGATCTGACGCTTCAGCGACGAGGTCAGCGACACCTCGCGGAGGTGCTCCAGGACCTCCTCGCGGGTGGTCTCGCGCGCCAGCTGCAGGTTGAGGATCGCGATCGAGACGTCCGGCACCGGCACGCGGATCGAGCTGCCGGTGATCTTCGCCTTGAGGTCCGGCAGCGCCTTGGCGACGGCCGAGGCGGCACCGGTCTCGGTGATCACCATGTTCAGCGGCGCCGAGCGGCCGCGGCGGTCGGCCTTGTGGTAGTTGTCCAGCAGGTTCTGGTCGTTGGTGAACGAGTGGACGGTCTCCACGTGGCCGCGCAGCACGCCGTACTCGTCGTCCATCGCCTTCAGCGGCGGCACGATCGCGTTGGTGGTGCAGGACGCGCAGGAGATGACCTGCTCGTCCGGCTTGATCGTGTCGTGGTTCACGCCGTGCACGATGTTGGGCACGTCGCCCTTGCCCGGGGCGGTCAGGACGACCTTGTCGACACCGGGGCGCAGGTGCTTGGACAGCCCCTCGCGGTCGCGCCACTTGCCGGTGTTGTCGATCAGGATCGCGTCCTTGATCCCGTACTCCGTGTAGTCGACCTCGGAGGGGTCGTTGGCGTAGATCACCTTGATCGCGTTGCCGTTCGCGATGATCGTGCTGGTCGCCTCGTCCACGGTGATGGTGCCCTGGAACTGGCCGTGGATCGAGTCGCGCCGCAGCAGCGAGGCGCGCTTCACGATGTCCTGGTCACCGCCCTGGCGGACGACGATGGCCTTGAGGCGCAGGCCGTTGTCGGAGGCCTTCTCGATCAGCAGGCGGGCCACGAGGCGGCCGATCCGGCCGAAGCCGTAGAGCACGACGTCACGCGAGCCGGAGCGCTCGATCTTGCCGTCCCCCGTCGCGCCGGCGACGGCCTCCGCGGTGAACTCCTCCACCGAGAGACCGCGGTCGTCCGCGCGGTAGGTCGCGGCGAGCATGCCGAGGTCGATCTGGGAGGGCCCGAGATCGAGGGTGGTGAGCGCCTGGAGGAAGGGCAGCGTCTCGGTGACCGAGAGCTCCTCGCCGGCTATCTGGCGGGCGAACCGGTGGGTCTTGAGGATGCTGACCACCGACTTGTTCACCAGGGAGCGGCTGTGCAGCAGGACTGTGACGTCCCGCTCCCGGTGCAGTCGGCCGATGATCGGAATCATCGACTCCGCGATCTCCTCGCGGTTCTTCCAGTCCGTGAACACGTCGTCGTTGACAGTCACAAGTCCATCTTTCGAGCTAGGAGGGTGTACACATGCTAGCTCCGGCCCCGCCCGCCCACCGAAACGGGTCCCCGGGAGCCCCTCCCGCCCCGCCCCGCCCACACCCCCCGCACCCCTCCCCGAACCCCCTCGGCACCCCGGTCGGCACCCTCGTCGGCGCCTCCGGCTAACCGGCTCCGGGCACCGCGTGGTGGATCTCCGTGATGCCCGCGGCGGCGTCGAACCCGAGGACCGGGTCGGGCCGGTCGGAGAGCAGGCTCGCGTAGAGCGGGCGGTAGTGGGCGATCTTCCGGGGCGTCCGGCCGTCGGTGCCGAAGGCGGCCAGCAGGTCGCCGCCCCGGGCCGCGAAACCGGTCAGCGCGGTGTGGTCGATCCAGACCTCGACGCCCGAACGACCGAAGACGAGGCTGCTCTCCTTGCTGCTGGAACCGGTCAGCCAACTGCTGCGCAGCCGGGCCGTGCCCGACTCGCCGCGCGACCGGTACCGCGCCGTGCACCACGCGCTCGCACCGCCGTCGCCCTGCCGGGCGGATGTCAGCTCAGTGAAGTCCACGAACCGGGTGAGCATGCTGAGCTGGTTCACCCCGGAGTCCATCCAGCTGGAGCCGTACGCCGCGAAGGCCTCGGCGTCCTTGAGGACGTACGGGTCGTAGAACGCCGAGGTGACGGTCGTCACGGGCCCCCACTCGGGGTGGTCGGCCATCAGCGCCGCCGCCCAGTCCACCTCCGGCGAGAAGGCGAAGTGGTGGGCGGTGAACAGCCTCCCCCGCACGTCGAGCGCCTCGTCCAGCCCCCTGAGCCGGGCGAGCGAGGCCAGGTCGTGGACGAGGGGCTTCTCCACGAGCACCCTGGCCGTGGATCCGGCCAGGGCCTCGACCGCGAGGTCCGCGTGCGTGTCCGTGGGCGTGGCGAGCACGACCAGGTCCGGCCGGTGCGCCCGGAGGGCGTCGGCGAGGTCCGCGTAGTGGGGCGCCGGGTCGCCGCGGAAGGTGGGCTGCCTCCCCGGGCGGGGATCGACGGTGAACTCCAGGGACACACGGTCCTGCTCGGCCAGCACGGCGAGGTGGGTCTCGGCGATGATCCCGGCCCCGACCAGGCCGACGCGTACCAGGTCAGTCATTGCGGTGCTGCTCTCCTCGTGCGGTTCGGCTGCCGGCCGGGGCGGACGGACCGGCTGTCCGGCCGCCCCGGCGTGTCACCGGTGGGTCACCAACTCGGCCCAGCGTCCCAGCGACCCGGCCGGGCCGTCGACCCAGTCCACCTCCGGCACGTGCTCGGCGGCCCGCCCGGCACCGTCGATCCAACTGGTCGCGATGGGCACCCAGTAGGTGTTCCCGCCGGAGGCCCGGGTGCGGTGGTCCAGCTCGGACCGCGTCCGCCGGGCGGCGTCGTGGTCTCCGGCCAGCACGCCGAGCAGGATCTCGGCCACGTCCGCGAGGTTGTGGCCGCCGCGGTAGGTGATCCCGTCCGCCAGCCGCCGGGTGTCGCCGACGGCGTCCGCCGCCTCGCGGGCGGCGCCGCTCATCGCGAGGGCCACCGCTTCGGCGGACCGGATCTTGACCAGCTCGACCGGGTTGGGCACGAGGTCCAGCAGGTCCCTGGCCCGGGCCGCCGCGGCCGACACCGCGGCCACGTCCCCGGACCAGCAGGCCGTCTGTGCCAGGTTGGCCTGGGCCTTCGCCTCGGCGGCGGCCAGTCCCTCGCTCCGGGCCAGGTCGACCGCCTCGGTGTAGGCGGCGGTCGCCTCGTCGAACCGCGCGTTGACCCGCCAGATGTGGCCGAGCAGCCGGAGCCGCTCCCCCTCGTCCTCCGGGCCCCGGCTGCGCTGCTCGCGCAGGGCGGCGAGGGCCGTGGCGAAGCGCCCGTTGAGGTAGTGGTGGTCGCAGAGCCAGTAGCGGGCGGCCGCGTCGAACTCGCCACCCAGCAGGTCCTGGTAGATCTCCGCCGCCGCCGAGTAGTCGCCGTGGTTGCGCAGGGCGTGCGCGAGGTGGATGCGCAGGAGCTGCGCCGTGCGGCTGTCGGGCGGCAGCCCCTCCCCGGCACCGCCGAGGAGGTCGATCGCCTCCTCCACGCGGCCCGTACGACGCAGTTGGACACCCCGTATCGCGGCGCGGACCGCCCGGTACCCGGCCCCGTCGGCCGGGCCGGCGGTGAGCCCGGCGCCGAGCTCCGACCACTGGCCGGCCTCGACCAGGCGCTGGGTGGCCTGGGCCATCCAGTCGTCGAAGACACCGTGCGCGGCCGAGAGCCTGAGGCCGGACTCCAGGGCCTGCGCGGTCGCGGCACGCCCGCCCGAAGGGCCCACGCCCCGGCCCAGCCAGGTCAGCAGCCTGCCCGCGACCTTGTTCCGGTCACGGTCGGACCAGCCGTCCGGGAGGGACCGGTCGGCCTCGCCGATGGCGTGCCGCAGCGCCGTGTGCAGGGCGTACGGCAAGGCGTAGGCGTCGTCGTGGGTGAGGAACGGCCTGCGGAGGAACCTGGCCACGCTCCCGTCGGGAACGCCCGGCTGGCCGGCCCGCAGCAGTGCGGCGTCGACCCGGTCGGTGAGGGCCGCCGTACGGACCAGATCGCGTTCGTCGCGGGGGAGGTCCCTGATCGAGCGGGTGGCGACCGCGGTGAACGAGCCGCCGAAGTCCGCCACCGAGGGCTGCCCGCCGCGCGCCAGCAGCGCGGCGAAGTGCGACACCGAGAGGTCCAGGTAGAGGGGCAGGCCCTGGCCGCCCGAGATGATGCGCTCCCGGACCTCCGGCGACATGGCGGGCTCCCCGTCCCGGGTGAGCGCCTCACTGAGGTAGCTGTCGGCGTCGGAGTCCGAGAGGTATCCGACGAGGTGCTGGCGCGGTTCCGCCGTGTCGTTGCTGAAGTGCAGATTGGGCCAGCACTGCGCTCCGGTGAAGTCGATCTCGGCGCCCGCGCCCGAGTCGGCCCAGTCGACGCGGTTGCGGCCGGTGATCACGAACAGCACGTTCGGCATCAGGTAGACGCAGCGCTGGAGGATCCGTTCCACCGCCCGGTCGGCCCGGCCGTTGACCACCTCGAAGGTGTCGAGGAACACGCACACCGTCGGCCGCCGGCCCGCGCGGCCTCGGCCCGGCAGCCTTTCGAGGTCCCAGGCCAGGAGGTAGGGGAAGTACGAGAGCGTCTCGTAGTCGGCGTCCGCCTCGACCAGTTCGGCGAACAGCTCGCAGTCCGAGAGCAGTCGCCCTTCCCGCACGCGGTCCCGGACGGCCCGGTAGGTGGCCAGCGCCGCGCGGTGGGCGAGCCCTGCGAGGCCGCCCAGGCCGGCGGGGTCGACCTGCCGCACGCTCTCCGCGATCTGGTCGCCCAGCCCGATGCTCCGCGAGGCACGGCGAAGCGCCGGAGAGGCGTCCAGGAACTCCTGCAGCGTCTCTCCGGGATGGGCGCGCGCCCAGTAGGACGCCAGCGCCAGGTCGAAGGCGGGCCAGCGGCTCCCCAGCTGCCCCAGGCCTGCGCGAAGGCGCAGCAGCAGGCTCTCGGTGTCGCAGGCGCCCTCCTCCGAGAGGTCGATCCGCACCGTCGCGACGTCGTCACGGCCCTCGGCCTGCGTGTCGGCGAGGAGGCGTCGTTCGAGCTCGTGGGAGAGCGTCGTCTTGCCTATGCCCCCCACCCCGTAGAAGGTCAGGACGTTGCGGCGGCCCTGTGCACGGTCCACGACCGGCGAGACCCCGGCCTCGTCCAGTGCCCGGTGGAACGCGTCCACCGACCGGCCGAAGGCGGCCACCTCGTCGACCCGGTTGGTGAAGACCTGTTGCGCCGTCACCGTCGAAGAGAGGCCGCTCATGAATGCAGCCCGCAGGTTGACACGTGCCATCCGGCCTCCTCGTGCGCGCCGTTCCGGAGGTGCCCCGCCGCGGTTCCGTCGCGGGGCCATACCCGCCTGAGATCCTGTCAGCAATCTTCTCCGCACCACAAGACGACCACGGTGCCGCCCGACCGGGCCGGGGAGAGCCGGTGGGCGGCGGGTGGTGGGCCCCGCCGGGGGCCGCCTGCGGGCAGGCGGCCCCCCGGCGGGGTGCGGCGGGGTGGGGTCAGCCGGCCAGTTCGCCGCGGACCGCGCGGGCGGCGGCGACCAGGTTCTCCAGGGAGGCGCGGGTCTCCGGCCACCCCCGGGTCTTCAGGCCGCAGTCGGGGTTGACCCAGAGCCGCTCGGCGGGGATCGCCGCCAGCCCCCTGCGCAGCAGCTCGGCGGCCTCCTCGGCGCTCGGCACCCGGGGCGAGTGGATGTCGTAGACACCGGGTCCGACCTCGCGCGGGTAGCCCGCCCCGGCCAGCTCGTGGGCGACCTGCATGTGCGAGCGGGCCGCCTCCAGGGAGATCACGTCGGCGTCGAGCTCGTCGATCGCGGTCATGATCTCGCCGAACTCGGCGTAGCACATGTGGGTGTGGACCTGCGTGTCGGCGCGGACCCCGGAGGTGCTGAGCCGGAACGCCTCGGTCGCCCAGTCCAGGTACGCCGGCCGGTCGGCGGCCCGCAGCGGCAGGGTCTCGCGCAGCGCGGGCTCGTCGACCTGGACGACGGCGGCGCCGGCCGCCTCCAGGTCGGTGACCTCGTCGCGCAGTGCGAGGGCGACCTGCCGGGCGGTGTCGGCGAGGGGCTGGTCGTCGCGGACGAACGACCAGGCGAGCATGGTGACCGGTCCGGTGAGCATGCCCTTGACCGGACGCTCCGTCAGGTCCTGCGCGTAGCGGAACCATTCGACCGTCATCGGGTGCGGGCGGGAGATGTCGCCGGCCAGCACCGGCGGCCGGACGTACCGGGTGCCGTAGGACTGCACCCAGCCCTGCTGGGTGGCCAGGTAGCCGGTGAGCTGCTCGGCGAAGTACTGGACCATGTCGTTGCGCTCGGGTTCGCCGTGCACCAGGACGTCCAGTCCGGCCTTCTCCTGGTAGGCGACGACCTCGCGGACCTCCGCCTCCATCCGCTCCCGGTACCCGGTCCCGTCGAGGCGGCCGGCGCGCAGGTCGGCGCGGGCGGTGCGCAGCTCGGCGGTCTGCGGGAAGGAGCCGATGGTGGTGGTGGGGAGCAGCGGCAGGCCGAGGCGGGCGCGCTGGGCCTCGGCGCGCTCGGGGTAGGCCTGGGCGCGGCGGGCGTCCCCGGGGGTGGTGGCGGCGACGCGGGCGCGGACCGCGGGGTCGCGGGTGAGCGCGGAGGCGGCGCGGGAGGCGAGGTCGGCGCGGTTGGCGGCGAGTTCGGCGGTGATCGCGTGGACGCCCTCGCGCAGGCCCCGGGCGAGGGTGGTGATCTCGGCGGTCTTCTGGCGGGCGAAGGCGAGCCAGCGGGCCACCTGCGGGTCGAGGTCGCGTTCGCGGCCGGCGTCGAGCGGGACGTGCAGCAGGGAGCTGGACGGCGCGACGTCCACCCGGTCGGCCAGGCCGAGCAGGGTGGCGAGGGTGGTCAGCGACTTCTCCAGGTCGTTGATCCAGATGTTGCGGCCGTCCACCACGCCGGCCACGAGGCGCTTGCCGGGCAGTCCGCCGACGGCGGCGAGGTCGGCGAGGTTGGCGGCGCCGGGGCCGGTGAAGTCCAGGCCGACGCCCTCGACGGGGGCCTTGGCGAGGACCTTCAGGGCCTCGCCGGCCCGGTCGAAGTAGGTCGCGACGAGGATGCTCGGCCGGTCGGTGAGCGCGCCGAGCTCGCGGTAGACCCGGGCGGCGGCGTTCAGTTCGGCGGGGGTGCGGTCCTGGACGAGCGCGGGCTCGTCCAGCTGGACCCACTCGGCGCCGGCCGCGCGCAGGTCTCCGAGGAGTTCGGCGTAGACGGGCAGCAGCCGGTCGAGCAGGGTGATCGGCTCGAAGCCGGCGGCCACGCCGGGCGCGGGCTTGGCGAGCAGCAGGTAGGTGAGCGGGCCGACCAGTACCGGGCGGGCGCGGTGGCCGAGGGCGAGGGCCTCGCGCAGCTCGGAGACCGGCTTGGCAGAGTCGGCGGAGAAGACCGTGTCCGGCCCCAACTCGGGTACGAGGTAGTGGTAGTTGGTGTCGAACCACTTGGTCATCTCCAGTGGCGCGACGTCCTGGGTGCCGCGGGCCATCGCGAAGTAGCCGGCCAGCGGGTCGGCGTCGACGGCGGCGCGGTGGCGCGGCGGGATCGCGCCGACGGCGACCGTGGCGTCCAGCACGTGGTCGTAGAACGAGAAGTCGCCGGTAGGGACTTCGCCGATCCCGGCCTCGGCCAGCTGCCGCCAGTTGTCGCGGCGCAGGCCGGCGGCGGTGGCCTGCAGTGCGTCGGCGTCGACGCGGCCGGCCCAGTAGCCCTCGACGGCCTTCTTCAGCTCCCGGTTCGGCCCCTGCCTCGGGTAGCCGTACACGGTGGCCTGCGGGGCGGTGGAGTGCGGCGCGGCGGCCTGCGGACCTGCCTGCGCGGCGGCCTGCGGGGTGGTGGAACTCGTTGACACGGAACTCTCCTTCGCGAGTCGCGCTGCGATCCCGGGAGAGCACGCGGACGCGAAGGTACGGCAGCGGGGACGCGGCACCGAGTCGTGCCCGCCCGCTTCGCCGACCCGCCCACGAGGTCACCGAGATCACCGCGTACGGGGTGCACGCGGGCAGTGGCAGGTCTTCGGACTCGCGGGCACGCCCGCCCTTGAAGGGCGGACACCTAGTGGCCGTCGCTTCCCGGGCCCCGGTGGGGCCCAGTGCATGTGACGGCGGTCGTTCCCACTCACCGCTGCGGGGCAGTCCCGGATTCCCACCGGGTTCCCTCTTGCGACGCGCCTGCCTGGCTGGCAGGGCGAACCGACTGCGGGGCACAGCCTAGGCCCACCCGAGCCGCGCCGTCGGCGATTGTCCGGATGGCGGATGGCCGCGTGGGCGCGCAGGGCGCCGTGGCCGACACGGGCGGGCGGGGAGAGGAGCAGCGGGCGGCGGACGGCGGGCGGCGGACAGCGCGGCGGACGGGCGGGCGGTGGCCGGACAGCGGACGGACGGCACAATCGCTGTCATGCAGCACATCTTCGTCATCGGCATCGGCGCGGGCGACCCCGACCACCTGACCCTGCAGGCGGCCAAGGCCCTCGCCCGCACCGACGTCTTCTTCATCCTCGACAAGAACGAGGAACGCCAGGACATGATCCGGCTGCGCCGGCAGATCCTGGGCGAGCACGGCCGGCCCGGCCACCGCGTGGTGGAGGTGTCGGACGCGGAGCGGGACCGCACCACCCCGGCGTACGCGGCGGCCGTGGAGGACTGGCGCAGCCGCCGGGCCGACCTGGTCGAGCGGCTGGTCGCCGAGCACCTCGGCCCGGAGGAGACCGGCGCGTTCCTGGTCTGGGGCGACCCGAGCCTCTACGACAGCGTCATCGCCGTGATCGACGAGGTGCTGGCGCGCGGGGGTGCGGCGTTCGGGTACGAGGTGATCCCGGGGATCAGCAGCGTCTCGGCGCTCGCCGCGCGGCACCGCACCACGCTGACCCGGGTCGGCCGTCCGGTGCAGATCACCACGGGCCGGCGCCTCGCCGAGGGATTCCCCGAGGGCGTGGACGACGTGGTGGTGATGCTCGACGGGCGGGCCGCCTTCACCGCGGTCGACCCGGAGGGGCTGGAGGTCTTCTACGGCGCCTACCTCGGCACGCCCGACGAGATCCTCGCCGCCGGTCCGCTCGCGGAGACCGCCCCGCGGATCCGGGAGCTGCGCGAGGAGGCCCGCGTGCGCAAGGGCTGGATCATGGACACCTACCTGCTCCGCCGCACGGAGGGCTGACGCCCGCCCATGCGCCGTCCCCGCACCGGCGGGGGCGGCGCATTCGTGTGTGCGGACGGGGTCCGCGGGGCCGCGTCCGCTGGACGGGTTCCGCGAGCCGGGGAGCGGGCCGGGAGACGCGGGACGGGGTCCGCGGAACGGGTCGCACAGGAAATGCTTGACGTTTGTTGACCGCGAGTAGGTAAGGTTAGCCTCACTTCATATACAGCGTCCAACGGGAGCTGCAGATGGCCCTTCGACCATGTCGCGCCGGCCGTCCTGTCCAGCCCTGTCCGGACCAGACCCACCCCCGCCGTGCCGGCCCGGACCGTTCCGGCCTCCATCGCAGCGGCTCCGTCCGTCGGGACGGCACCCCCTGTCGTGACGGCACAGCTCGGACCGGCCCCGCCCCCGGGCGGCAGGGTCCGGCGCGGCCGGGTGTGGGCGGCACCCGCCACCTCCGCCGCCACCCTCCCGGAGGGACCGCTCCCTTGACGATCCCGCAGACAGCCCCGTACTCCACGCCGACCGCGGCTCCGAGCGCACCGCCGACCGGTTCACCGGCCGGATCACCGGGTGCGCCGCCGACCGCCGCCGGAAGCGTGCGGCGATGACCAGGACCGCCCAGCGCCTGCTCCGCCTCATCACCGGCTCCGCGCCGCCGCCGTTCGCCCTGGTGCACCGCCCCGGGACCACCGGTCCCGGCATCCTCGACGTCCTCACCGGCACGGTGAGCCACCCGGCCCGGATCGCCGACCTGCCCGTACCGGTGCCGGACACCGACGCCCCCGGCCGCCACCACGTCCTCGCCCTCCTCCCCCGCCTGCCACAGGGCGAAGGCCCCGCGCCGGGGGGACCGGCCAGGCCGGGTGGACTGACCGGGCCGGGTGGACTGACCGCGCTCACCGTCACCGAGCAGGCGCTGGCCCCGGTCGCGGAGGTGCTCGGACTGCTGCCCGGCACACCGGTCGCCCTCACCGAACCGGACGCCGGCCCCGTCGGCGCTCCCGGCGTGCCCGGCGTGCCCGGCGTGCCCGGCACCGGGCGCCCCTTCGCGGCCACCGTCGCCGACTGGTCGCCGACCGCCGCGCTCGCCCTCTTCCGGCGACTGCTGGGACGACACCCGGGCTCGTACTGGACGTTCGTCGTGCACACCGGTGACCACGCCTTCATCGGAGCCTCGCCCCGTCGCCACGTCGCCCTCGACCGCGGCACCGTCGTACTGAACCCGGTCGGCGGCACCCACCGGTACCCGTCCGACGGGCCCGCCCCCGAGGGGCTCCTGGCCTTCCTGGCCGACCCCGAGGAGGCCGCCGGGCTCTACCGGGCGGTCGACGAAGGACTCGGAACGGCGGGTCGGCTCTGCGAGGACGGCGGCCGGATCACCGGTCCCCGCCTGCGGAGCACGCACCGGCTCGCCCACACCGAGTACCTGGTCGAGGGCCGGACCACCCGCGACGTCCGGGAGATCCTCCACGAGACGCTCCCCGCGCCGACCGCCCCCGACGACGGAGCAGCGCTCGACGACGGAACCTCCCCCGCCGCCGGGGCCGCCCCGGACGGCCACCCCGGCGTGATCGCGCTGATCGGCAGGGACGGCCGCGGCCGCCAGGCCCTGGACTCCGCCGTGCTCGACGGGACCGCCGACATCGACGCGGCCGGCCGTCTGCGGTTCCACCCCGCTCCGGCCCGGGTGCACGGGTCGGACCCGGCGGCGACGGCCGGAGCGGCAACCAGGACGACGGCCGAGACCGCCGGCCTGCTCCGGGCCCTGGCAGCCGACGCCCCCGTGCCCGGGGAGCGCGCACCGGAACCGCCCGACCTCGGCTCGCACCCCGCCGTCCGCCGGGCCCTCGCCGGCCGCAACGAGCCGCTCGCCGCCTTCTGGCAGTCGGCGCCGGGCGAGCGCGCACGACCGGTGCCCGCGCTCGAAGGTCGCCGGATCCTCGTCCTGGACTCCGGGGACGCGCTGACCGCCCCGGACCGGACCCTGCTCACCGCCCTCGGCGCCACCGTCGAGGTCCGCCGGCTCGACGAACCGCACACCACCGGCCCGAACGGCACCGGCCCGTGCCTCACGGGCCCCCACCTCGCCGGCCCCTACCTCGCAGGCCAGTACCCCGCCGGCCCGGACCCGTTCGGCGTCGACGCCTACGGCCTGGACGGGTACGACCTGGTGGTCACCGGTCCCGGCCCCGGCGACCCCCGGCGGAGCACCGGCCCCGGGATCGCCCGGCTCCGGACCGCCACCGCGCGGCTGCTCTCGAACGGCACCCCGTTCCTCGCGGTCGGCCTCGGCCACCAGGTGCTCTGCACCCTGCTCGGCCTGGCCGTCGTCCGCAGACCCGTCCCGCAGCGGGGCGTCCAGCGGGTCGTGGACCTGTTCGGGCGGTCCGAGCCGGTCGGCTTCCACTCGGCCTTCGTCGCCCGCTGCGGCTCCGAGGACTTCCCCTCCCTCTGGCGGCCCGGCAGCGTCCGGGTCTCCCGCGACCCCGCCGACGACGAGGTCCACGCCCTGCGCGGGCCGGACTTCGCCTCCGTGCAGTTCCATCCGGCGTCCGTCCTCACCCGCAACGGCCCCGCGGTCCTCGGCGGCCTGCTCGCCGATCTGCTGGCGGAACCGGCCGAACGGGCCGAACGGGCCGAACCGGCCGGAACCGCCTGAGCGGGCCGGGAGGCGGTCGGCAGCGGGTGCCGCCGACCGCCTCCCCTCCCGTCCCGGCCGCACCGCCTCTTGAACGCCGTCCAAGCGGCGGTGCGAACCCCCGCCGATGGGCCGCCGCTGACATCGAAAAGGCCAGGTCAACGCGCCCCCGGGGCGGCGCCGCAGCCCGGCGGGCGCACGGCACCGGCTCTCGCCAGACTCTCGGGCGCTGAACTAGGGTCGCCGTATGATCCGGTCCCCCCGCAGACGCTCCCGCATGGCCGAAGGCCTCCCGCCCATCACCGCGGAGAAGATCGTGGCCGCCGCCCTGGAGCTGACCAGGGCGCATGGGCTGGACAACTGGTCGATCCGGCAGCTGTCGGGGGCCCTCGACGTGTGGCCGGGCGTGATCTACCACCACATCGGCGACCGCGACGCCGTGGTCGCCGAGGTCACCGACGCCGTCGTCGCCGCCATGCCCGTCCCGGACCGGGACCTCCCCTGGCGGCAGTGGTTCACCGAGCTCCTGGTCGACGGGCGGGCGGTGATGCGGCAGCACCCGGGCGTCGCCCGCCGGATGTGCCTCGTCGGCCCGACCGTCCCCGCCGCCCTGCCCGCCATCGACACCGGGGTGCACATCCTGGAGCGCGCCGGATTCGGCGCGGACGCCGCCCCGGTCTACCGCTACCTGTTCGACAGCGCCTTCCTGCTGGTCGCGTCCGAGGACGACCGCGCCGCGACCCCGGCCGCCCGGTACGACCCGCACGACGTCCTCGCGGCGTACGAGGACTCCACGGACCACCCCGGCCTGGCCTCCGCGGCCCGGTACGCCCGGTACACCCGGGAGCGCGCCGCCGGCGGGCGGACCGCCGAGGACGCCGCCGCCGCGTTCCACGCCTTCACGGTCGCCCGCGCCCTCGACGGCGCCGAGGCCCTCCTCCCCCGCTGAGCCGCGGCCCCGCGGCCCCGCGCACCCGTAGCCCCAGGCCGCGAAGACCTCGACGGCCGCACCCTCGGCGCTCCCACCCCCGCTCCCCGCTCCCCGCCTCCGTCGGACGGGTGCCTCCGCCCAGCCCGACCGATGTCACCTGATCAGGTGACAGGCCGTCACCGGGCCCCGCGCCGCTCGTGGGCGCGTCCCCCGGTCGGTTGCACTTACCGGCATGCGCATTCCACATCGAACCGGGCGAATCGTTTCGTCGCTCGCCCTCCTCGCAGGTACCCTGCTGGGCGGCGGCCTGCTGGCCACACCGGCGCAGGCCGCGATCTCCTTCACCAAGAGTGTCGACAAGGCGACCGCCTCCCCCGGGGAGAACGTCACCTTCACCCTCCGGTACACCTGCTCGGTGACCGAGTGCACCAACGGGGAGATCATCGACACCCTGCCGGCGAACATGGAGTTCGTCGGCTGGACGCCCGACCCGTCCACGGTCGACGAGGCCGGTTCGACCGTGCCCGCCCAGGGGGCGATGGGCGGCACGATGGACATCAAGCTGAAGAGCCTCAGCCCGGGGACGACGGCCACCATCACGGTGGTGATGAAGTACCCCAACTTCTCCACCCCCGACGGGACCGCCTCGACCAACGCGGCCACCATGACGGCCGACGGGGAGACCTCCCAGACGGCGACCGCCGACACCAAGGCCGCGGTGCAGCCGCAGTACACCGTCACCAAGGGCGTCCAGACCTCCAGCAGTGACGGGCGGACGGTCACCTTCCAGTTCAGCACCTGCGCCACCGACCTGGTCCCCAACGTCGACCTCACCACCAGCCGGCTGCTCGACACCCTGCCGCCCGGCGCCGTGGTCGACACCGGCCGCTCACCCGGCTGGTCCCCGGTCGCCCCCGGCCCCAACACCTGGGGCTACGACATCGGCGAGTTCGTCTCCGGCAACGGCCGGGGCGGCTGCCGCCTCCCGGGCGTCCTGGTGGTCAACTTCCCGGAGAGCGACTTCCCCAACGGCACCAGCGCCACCAACACCACCGACCTGCTCGGCTCCCCGCTCGGCGAGCCCGAGCGGCAGCTGGACGACGACGCCGCCACCACCGGCACGTTCCAGCCGCCGGCCACCGGCGTCGTGGTCACCGCGAGCAAGGTGTGGCAGTCGACCGTCGCCTCCGGGGACATCAACTCCTTCAGCCTCTCGGCGACCAACACCGCCGGTCCGGCCACCAGCCTGACCATGACCGACCCCGGCGCGGGCACCACCGAGGGCCTCTACAACTGGATCTTCCCGCAGTCGATCCAGCTGGAGGCGTGGAACCCGACCAGCATCGGCCTCACCCTCGACTACCGGCTCGACGGTGACCCGACCTGGCTGACGTTCACCCCCGGCAGCCCGTTCAACGGGTCCGCCCCGCGGCGGGTCACATTCGCCGAGGGTGCGGGCGACCCCGCCTCCGACACCCTGGGCATCCCCGTCGGCCGCTGGCTCGACGGCCTCCGGTTCACCTGGAACGGCCCGATCCCCACCGGCTGGAGCCCCGGGAACTCCGTCCAGCTGGTGACCCAGGTCTCGGCCGTCGGCCACGACGGGCGCCCCGCACCGACCCCGCTGACCAACTGCCTGGACACCAGCGCCACCGACGGCACCGCCAGCGCCGGCGCGAACGCCTGCGCCTCCACCACCGTCACCCAGGGCACCAACCTGGGCGCCGCCAAGACCACCGTCGCCGGCTCGCTCACCTCCCCCGGCGGCAAGGTCACCTTCCAGGTCACCCCGTACAACCGCAGCGCCCACCCGCTGGACCGCCCGCTGGTCCTGTTCGACGTGCTGCCCGCCGGCCTGGTCTACGTCGAGGGCTCGGCCCGGCCCGACCCGAACTACCCGGACGCCAAGGCACCGGAGTCGATCACCGTCAGCCCCGGCCCGAACGGCAGCCAGGTCATCCGGATGCAGTGGCCGGCCGGCGCGCCGGACATGATGTACCTGCACGACGGCCTGGCCTACCGGATGCTCTTCGACGCCATGGTGGCCGGCAGCGTACGGGGCGGCACCCTGAACAACGAGGTCTACGTCACCGTCGACCAGCCCACCCAGCCGGTCACCTGCATGAGCAGCGGCTTCGACAGCGGCGTGCCGGACGTGCTCGACCTGAACTCCAACGGCAACACCACCGAGATCCTCTGCCGCGCCAGCTCGGGCGTCGAGGTGCAGGTGCCGTCGGTGCTGCGCTCCTTCAAGGAGGTCAAGGGCGACCTCGACTCCGACTACGTCAGCCTGGGCTCCACCACCCCCGGCGGCGGCATGTCGTACCGGATGACGGTGCGCAACGACTCGCCGGACCCGGTCACCGAGTTCATCGCCTACGACAAGCTGCCCGCCCCGGGCGACAACTACGTGCTGACCCAGGACGCGCCGCGCGGCAGCACCTGGACGCCCTCGCTGAGCGAGGCGATCACCAGCAGCGACCCGACCGTGGTGATCGAGTACACCACCAACCCCAACCCGTGCGTGGAGAGCGTCCTGGTCGACCGGGCCGGCTGCGACGCCGCCGCCGTGTGGACCACCGCCTTCCCCGGCCCGGGAACGGCGACCTGGTTCAGGATCCACCGCGCGGGCACCCTCGCCTCGGGCGCGTCCTTCACCCTCACCTGGCCGATGGTCGCCCCGGTGGACGCTCCCGACGACGAGTACGCCTGGAACAGCTTCGCCTACACGGCCACCGACTCCAGCGGCCGGCAGCTGCTGCCCGCCGAACCCGCCAAGGTCGGCGTGGCGATCAAGCGGACCACCCCGTCGAACAACGCCCTCGGCGACCTCGTCTGGCAGGACCTCGACCACTCCGGCATCCAGAAGCCCGGCGACCCCGGCATCCCCGGCGTGACGGTGAAGCTGCTGGACGGCAACGGCCAGCCGGTCCGGGACAAGGACGGCCGGCCGGTCACCACCGTGACCGACGCCGACGGCCGCTACCTGTTCGACAACCTTCCCGACGGCACCTACCAGGTCCAGTTCGACCTGGCGACCCTCCCCGCGGGTGCCACCGTCACCACGCGCGGCCAAGGCGGTGACCCGGCCAAGGACTCCGACGCGGACCCCGCCACCGGCACCACCCAGACCGTGACGCTCTCCGGCGGCCAGCGGAACCTCGACCTGGACATGGGCGTGGTGCTGCAGACCTCCAGCCCGTCGCCCTCGCCGAGCCCGTCACCGTCGCCCTCGCCGTCGCCCAGCCCGTCCCCGTCGCCGTCTCCGTCCCCCTCGCCGAGCCCGTCGCCGTCGCCCTCGCCGTCGCCGAGCCCGTCACCCTCGCCCAGCCCGTCCCCGTCCCCGTCCCCGACCGGCTCCCCCAGTCCCTCGCCGAGCCCGACGTCGAGCCCGAGCCCGACGCTCACCCCGACCCCGACCCCGACCCCGAGCCCGACCCCGACCCCGACCCCGACCCGCACTCCGACCCACTCGCACTCGCACACCCACTCGCACTCGCACAGCGCGACCGCCACCGGGACGGCGAGCGTCCCGCCGAGCCACACCAAGCACCCGGGCCCCCCGTCGGGCAGCCCGTCGCTGCCGGGCACCGGCGGCCAGCCCGGACCGCTGCTGACCCTCCTCGGCGGCATCGCCGTCCTCGGTGGCCTGGTGCTCTGCCTGGTGGCCTACCGTCGACCCGGGAGGCACAGCTGACCCACCGCTCCGGTCGGTGACCGACCGCTGACCGACCGCTGAACAGACCGGTCGGACGGAGCAGGACCCCGGTGGCGCCGCAGAACTGCGGCGCCACCGGCGCGTCCGCCCCCGTACACGAATTCCGTCCCGGACACCTGTCGATCACCCGGGAACGGCGAGTCGGACGCCGGCTCCGCGTAGGGTTGGTGGCTCCCCTCCGGTCGCCGATCCGCAAGGAGCCTCAGCGCAGTGTCCGACACCTTCGCCCACCTGCATGTCCACACCGAGTACTCGATGCTGGACGGGGCAGCGAAGAACGGCAAGCTCTTCGCGGAGGCCGAGAGACAGGGCATGCCCGCCATCGCGATGAGCGACCACGGCAACATGTTCGGCGCCTACGAGTTCTTCCACAGCGCCGCCAAGACCGGCGTCAAGCCGATCATCGGCATCGAGGCGTACGTGGCACCCGGCTCGCGCTTCGAGAAGAAGCAGGTCTTCTGGTCGCCCGGCGGCCAGCGGCCGAGCTCGGACGGCGAGGGCGGCAAGGACGTCTCCGGCGGCGGCCGCTACACCCACATGACCATGTGGGCACAGAACGCCACCGGCCTGCGGAACCTCTTCAAGCTCTCCTCGCTCGCGTCGATGGAGGGCTACTACATGAAGCCCCGGATGGACCGCGAGCTGATCGCCGCCAACGCGTCCGGCATCATCGCCACCACCGGCTGCCCGTCCGGCGAGGTGCAGACCCGGCTGCGGCTCGGACAGTACGAGGAGGCGGTCAAGGCCGCCGGCGCCTACCAGGACATCTTCGGCAAGGAGAACTACTTCCTGGAGCTGATGGACCACGACCTGTCCATCGAGCGGGACGTCCGCGAGGACCTGCTGCGCCTCGCCAAGCAGCTGGACATCCCGCTGCTGGCCACCAACGACTCCCACTACGTCACCGCCGACCAGGCGGACGCGCACGACAGCCTGCTCTGCGTCGGCGTGGGCAAGAACAAGGACGACCCGAACCGCTTCAAGTTCCAGGGCACCGGCTACTACATCAAGACCGCCGCCGAGATGCGCGAGCTGTTCCGCGAGCTGCCGGAGGCCTGCGACAACACCCTCGCGATCGCCGAGCGGATCGAGCCGTACGACGAGGTCTTCAACTACGTCGACCGGATGCCCCAGTTCGACGTGCCCGAGGGCGAGACCCAGGCCTCGTTCCTCCGCAAGAAGATCGCCATCGGGCTCAAGGCGCGCTACGGGGACAGCCCGAGCCAGGAGGTCCTGGACCGGGTCGAGCTGGAGATGGGCGTCATCAGCCCGATGGGCTTCGACGCCTACTTCCTCGTGGTCGCGGACATCTGCCAGTACGCCCGCGACAACGGCATCCCGGTCGGCCCGGGCCGAGGCTCGGCGGCCGGCTCGATGGTCTCGTACCTGACCCGGATCACCGAGCTGGACCCGCTGGAGCACGACCTGCTGTTCGAGCGCTTCCTCAACCCCGAGCGCATCAACCCCCCGGACGTCGACATCGACTTCGACGACCGCCAGCGCGACCAGATGGTGCGCTACGTCACCGACAAGTACGGCTCCGCGTACACCGCCCAGGTGAACACCTTCGGCACCATCAAGGCCAAGGCCGCGGTCAAGGACGCCAACCGCATCCTGGGCTACCCCTTCGCGATGGGCGACCGGATCACCAAGGCCATGCCGCCGGACGTGATGGGCAAGGGCGTGCCCCTGGCGGACCTCTTCAACGAGAGCCACTCCCGCTACAACGAGGGCACCGAGATCCGGGCGCTGTACGCGAACGAGCCCGACGTCAAGAAGATCATCGACACCGGCCTGGGCATCGAGGGCCTGATCCGCGGCACCGGCGTGCACGCCGCCGCCGTCATCCTCTCCTCCACCCCGCTGCTCGAACTGATCCCGCTGCACAAGCGGGACAAGGACGGCGTGATCATCACCGGCTTCGACTACCCGTCGTGCGAAGCCATGGGCCTGATCAAGATGGACTTCCTGGGTCTGCGGAACCTGGGCATCATCGACCACTGCATCAAGATCGTCAAAGCCAACCGGGGCGTCGACGTCGACATCGAGAAGATCGCGCTCGACGACCCCACCACCTACCAGCTCCTCTCCCGCGGCGACACCCTGGGCGTGTTCCAGCTCGACGGCGGCCCCATGCGCGCCCTGCTGCGCCTGATGAAGCCCACCGAGTTCGCCGACATCTCCGCGGTGTCCGCGCTCTACCGGCCCGGCCCCATGGGCATGAACTCGCACACCAACTACGCGCTGCGCAAGAACGCCCAGCAGGAGATCATCCCGATCCACCCCGAGCTCGAAGCCCCGCTCAGCGAGGTCCTCGGCCCGACGTACGGCCTGATCGTCTACCAGGAGCAGGTGCAGCGAGCCGCGCAGGTGCTGGCCGGCTACAGCCTCGGACAGGCCGACCTGCTCCGCCGCGCGATGGGCAAGAAGAAGAAGGAGGTCCTGGAGAAGGAGTTCATCCCCTTCCAGGCCGGCTGCCGCGAACGCGGCTACTCCGACGAGGCCATCCAGGCGGTCTGGGACGTCCTGGTCCCGTTCGCCGGCTACGCCTTCAACAAATCGCACTCCGCCGCCTACGGCCTGGTGTCGTACCAGACCGCCTACCTCAAGGCGAACTACCCCGCCGAGTACATGGCCGCCCTGCTCACCTCGGTGGCGGACGACAAGGACAAGATGGCGGTGTACCTCGCCGAGTGCCGCCAGATGGGGATCAAGATCCTCTCCCCCGACGTCAACGAGTCGGTGGTCGACTTCACCGCCGTCGGCAGCGACGTCCGCTTCGGCCTGAAGGCGGTGCGCAACGTCGGCGTGCCCGTCATCGAGTCGCTGGTGAAGACCCGCGACGAGAAGGGCAAGTACACCTCGTTCCCGGACTTCCTGGACAAGGTCGAGCTGGTGGTGTGCAACAAGCGCACCGTCGACTCGCTCGTCAAGGCCGGCGCGTTCGACTCCCTCGGCCACACCCGCCTCTCGCTCAGCACCGTCCACGAAACCGCCATCGACGCCGTCACCGGCCTCAAGAAGCAGCAGGCGATCGGCCAGGACGACCTCTTCGGCGCCCTGGAGTCCGACGCCGGATCCCCGGCGATCGGCCTGGACTTCCAGCTCACCGACCGCGAGTGGCCGCGCAAGCAACTGCTCAGCCTGGAACGGGAGATGCTCGGCCTGTACGTCTCCAGCCACCCGCTGGACGGTGCCGAGCACATCCTCTCCCGCAACCGCGACACCTCGATCGCCGAGCTCATGGGCTCCGGCCGCACCGAGGGCGAGGTCCGGCTCGCCGGGCTGATCACCGCGGTCGACCGCCGGATCAACAAGGCGGGCAACGCCTGGGCGATCATCACCCTCGCCGACCGCGACGGCTCGGTCGAGGTGCTGTTCTTCCCCGCCACCTACAACCTGATGGCCGACCAGATGGTCGAGGACAACGTCATCTCGGCCAGGGGGCGGCTCAACGAGCGCGACGGCAGCCTGAGCATCTTCGGCCAGGAGATCACCACCCTCGACGTGTCCTCCGCCGAGCTCGGCACCAAGCCGCCCGTCCAGATCAGCATCCCGATCGGGAAGATCACCCCCGACGTGGTGTCCGACCTCAAGCTCGCCCTCCAGGACCACCCGGGGGACGTGCCGGTCCGGCTGCTCACCACGGGCTGGGACCGGAGCATCCTGTACGAGCTGGGCTTCCTGGTGAACCCGGAGAACGGCCTCGCCTCGGACATCAAGACCCTGTTCGGCACCCAGGCCTGGCAGGGCACGGTCTGAGGCCCGCGCCCGCGCCCCGGCCCGCGCAGTACGACTGCGGTTCACGGGCCGGGGCGGGAGCTGCGGTCAGGGCCGGGGCGGCGGTCAGGGCCGGGGCGGGGGCTGCGGTCAGGGCCGGACGGCGCGCCTCCCCCGGCGGTGCGGCCACAGCGCCAGGCCCACGCCCCAGCTCGCGGCGACCAGGCCGACCAGGGCCACCGGCCGGGACCACTCGCCCGCCGACGACGGTGCGAACGCCACCGGCAGCACCAGGCAGGACGCGGCCAGCGCGGCCCACGCGCGGGCCGGTCCGACGGTCCGGCGGTGCGCGCCGAAGGCGTCGAGGAGCAGCAGGTAGCCGGTGAGCAGCACGGTCACGGCGAGCGCCCGCCAGAACGGCGGCTCGCCGAGTGCGGCGAGCAGGACCGACCCGGCGGCCAGCAGGGTGGTGCGGGCCGCCGTCAGCCGGGCGGGCCAGGTGGTCGCGCGGACCGGCAGGCCCTCGGCTCTCGGGGCGGCCCAGAAGCCGAGGACGGCGGCCACCACCGGGGCGGCGGCGCCGAACCGGTCCGTCGCGCCGCCGAGCGCGGCGGTCAGGGCCAGGGCGGTGCCGGTGCAGCGCACGGCCGTGCGCTGGATCCGGCGGGCCCGGACGGTGGACGTGCGCGGGGGTCCGGCCTCGACGGCGGCGGCCGTGGCCGCGTCGCGGTCCGTCTCCGTGGCCGCATCGGTGCCCGTGCCCGTGTCCGTGTCCGTGCCCGGGCGGGTCTCCGGCCCGGTCGTGCCGGTGGTCGGCCCGGTGGCCGGGCCGGCGGCGCCGGTCGTGGTGCCGGTCGTGGTCGTGTGCTGGCTCGTGGTCACCGGGCCGGCCTCCCGATCCGGCGGCGCAGCAGGGGCGCGAGTCCCAGGTCGAGCGCCTCGCCCGGGGTGTGGCGGGCCACCGGAATGCCCCGCCCGCGCAGCGCCGAACGCATCGCCTCGCGTTCGGCGCGCCAGAGGCGCAGCGCGAGGGTGTCGACCTCGTCCCCGGGGTCGGCCGCCGGTTCGCCGGCCGGGACCTCGACCACGACGAGCGGGTTGCCGCGCTCGCGGACCTGGCCGAGCACGTCCAGGATCCGCTGGTCGGCCAGCGGGGTGAAGGCGTACACCAGTGCGTGGCCCGGCAGGGCGGCCAGGGGCAGGCGCGGGAGGGCGGGGCCGCGGTGGCGCCGGTCCTGGCGGACCTCCAGCACGCTCTCCACCATGCGGTAGAACTGGCGGTCCCCGGTGGCCGCGGTGAGCCAGCGCAGGTCGCCGCCGACCGCGATCAGGCCGACCCGGTCGTGCCGCCGCAGGTAGGCCCGGGCCAGTCCGCCGGCCGCGCGCAGGGTCTCGTCCAGGCTGGAGAGGCCGGTGACGGCGTCCCGGACGTCGGCCAGGGTGTCCAGCAGGACGACCGCGTCGGCGGCGCGTTCGGCGGCGAACTGGTTGATCTGGACGGCGTCGCGGCGGGTGGTGGACGGCCAGTGGATGCGCCGCTGGCGCTCGCCCGGGACGTGCGGGCGCACGCCGACGACCTCGACCCCGGTGCCCTCGTGCGCGGTGATGTGCTCGCCGATCCGTTCGGGCAGGCGGACCGGGATCGGGGTCAGGCGGGAGGCGCTCGGCACCGGGAAGACGTCGACCTCGCCCAGGTCGGCGCGCACCGTCCGGCGGGCCAGGCCGCCGGAGTCGTAGACGTCGAGGTCGAGGGTGCCCAGGGTCCAGCGGCCCCAGCTGCCGGCCCTCAGGACCAGGTCGAGCGTGTCGTCGCCGATGGTGAGGGCCTCCAGGGTGAGGCCGGGGCCGAAGGCGAAGGTCGGGTCGAGCGGGCCGATCCGGCCGTCGTGCCGGACGGTCACCCGCACGGTGACCTGCTCGCCCTCGAAGCAGCGGCGCGGCTCGGCGGTGCTCTCCGCGGCCAGCTCCGAGGGGCGGCCGTTCCCGGGGGCGGCCAGGGCGAGCAGCACGGCGGGGCCGGCCGCCAGGGCGAGCAGCCAGGGGTGGCCGGTGACCAGGGCGGCGACCGCCGCCACGGCCGCGACGGTGAGCAGCCGCAGGGTCTGCTCACCGGCCCGCCAGTGCGGGGAGGGCGGGGACTTCGGGAGTCCGGCTTCGGTGGCCCAGGCGCTGCGGGTCAGCACGCGGAGGGTGACGGCGTCCGCGGTGGCGGCGGGGGTGGCGGGCGCGGCGGGGCCGTCCGGCCCGGCGGTGGCGGGCGGTGCGGCGTCAGGCGGCGCGGCGGCGGCCGGTGGTGCGGCGACGTCAGGCGGCGCGGCGGTCACCGCGTGCCGCCCGGCGAACCGTCCGCCGCCGCGCGCGGCACGGTCTGCGGCGCCGGCACCGAGTCGACCAGCCGCGCCATCACGTCGTCCGTCTCGACCTGGCGCACCCACAGCTCCGGCCGCAGCGTGAGGCGGTGGGCCAGGGCGGGCACGGCGAGCGCCTTGACGTCCTCCGGCGTCAGGTAGTCGCGGCCCTCCAGCATGGCGCGGGCCCGGGCCAGCTGGATCAGCGCGAGGCCGCCGCGGGGCGAGGAACCGACCTGGACCTGCTGGTCGCCCCGGGTGGCGTCGATCAGCGCGACCACGTAGTCGACGAGGTCGTCGTCCACCTCGACCCGCTCCACGGCCGCGCGCATGGCGAGCAGCTCGGCCGGGCTGCTGACGGGCTCCAGCACCGGTTCGGGCGCGGACCGGTCCAGCCGGGCCCGGAGCATCGAGGCCTCCAGCCCGGTGGACAGGTAGCCCATCCGGACCCGGAGCACGAAGCGGTCGAGCTGGGCCTCCGGCAGGGAGTAGGTGCCCTCGTACTCGATCGGGTTGGCGGTGGCGATCACCGCGAAGGGCTGCGGCAGCCGCCGGGTGGCGCCGTCGACGGAGACCTGGCCCTCGGCCATCGCCTCCAGCAGCGCCGCCTGGGTCTTCGGCGGGGTGCGGTTGATCTCGTCCGCCAGCAGGAGCTGGGTGAAGAGCGGGCCGGGCCTGAAGACCATCTCCCCGCTGCGCCGGTCGTAGAAGGGGGCGCCGGTGACGTCCGAGGGCAGCAGGTCGGGGGTGAACTGGATCCGGCGGAAGTCGAGGCCGAGGGTGGTCGCGAAGGAGCGCGCCAGCAGGGTCTTGCCGAGCCCGGGCAGGTCCTCGATCAGGACGTGGCCGCCGGCCAGGACGCCGAGCATGACCAGGTGCAGGGCTTCGGACTTGCCCACCACGGCGCGTTCGATCTCCTTGACCACCTCGCGGGCGCGCAGGCCCGCCTGGTGCGGCGTCAGGACGATCGCCCCGGCGGGCGCGTCCCCCGCGGTGTGCGGGGCGTGCGCGGCGTCCGGGTCGGCGGGGGCCTGGGGTACGGCGGTCATGACTCTCCTGAGTGGCTACTGGTCCGGTGTCGTGGTGGGGGCGCCCGGGGTGCCGGGGAACCGGGCGCGGTGCGGGTGGTGCCGTGGGCGGCCGGGGCTGCCGCGGCAGCCCCGGCTACAGGGATTCGAGCCGGCCGACGAGGGCGTGGAGGACCGGGGCCGGGATGTCCTCGGACGGAGCCGGGGCGTCCGGGTCGATCCACGGCCAGAGCCGGGGGCCGAGCAGCTCGGCGGCCCGCTCGCGGTCGGCGGGCAGGGTGAGGCCGTGCGCCTCCGACAGGCGGGCGGCGAACAGCCGTTGGAGCCGGCCGCGCAGGGCCTGGCCGTCGCCCTGCGGGTCCAGGCCCTGGCGGACGGTCCAGCGCCAGTCGCCCAGTCCCGGCTCGTACGCCTCCAGCAGCCGCGGGCGGCTGCGCAGCCCCTCCTCGCCGAAGCCCGCGCCGGCCACGTACCGGCCGGTGAGCAGGGCGGTCGCGATCAGCAGGACCGCCCCGGCCCCGGCGGCGGGGAGGCCGCCGACCAGGCCGAGCACGACCTCGGCGAGCACGGCCGGTACGGCCAGCTCGATCAGACTGTGCCGGACCGAGCCCGGCGTGACCTTGACCTCGGGGCCGCGCGGGCGCCGGTCCGCGGCGGACCGGCGGGGCCGGGCGGCGCTCACCGGGCGTCTCCCGGCGCACCGGCGGGGCCCGCCCCGGCGACGGCGGGGGCACCGTCGGCCCCGTCCGGCCCCGGGGGACCGTCCGCCCGGGCCTCCAGGCGGGCGGCGACGGCGTCGAGGGCCGCCCGCGCGCGGTCCACGTGGGAGCCGTCCATCGGGTGGGTCGAGTAGCGGGCCTCACGGAACAGCGCGGTGAGGGCGCCGGTGTGGACGGGGTCCACCCCGTCGTGGGCCACCGCGCGTTCCAGCAGTTCCGTCGGGCTGTCGCAGTCCCGCCGGGAGATCCCCGAGACCGCCAGCGTGCCCTCCATCGCGGCGTAGCAGGCGATCACGGCGGCCCGCGCGTCGTCGCCGGTCAGCGCGCGCCGGCCGGTGTCGACCGCGGCGGCCAGCACGTCCCCGGCCCGCGGCGGCGCGGCGGGGAGCAGTCCGGGCGGCTGCCGCCGTCCGAGCCGATGCAGGCGGAACATCCGGAGGAGGACGACCACGAGCACGGCCAGCAGGGCCAGGACCAGGGCGGCGGCGAGCACCGCGAGGAGGGGCTCGACCGGGGCACCGGGCTCCCCGACGGTATCCTGGTCGTCCGGCAGCACCGGTTCCGTCGGTCGCGCCTTCGGTTCGACGGCCGGATCCGGCCGGTCGACCGCCCGGGTGTGGAGAACCACCATCAGCACCGGGACCGCGACGGCGGCCCCGGCGAGCAGCACGACCGCGGCCTCCCGCAGGCGCTCGGCCCACGGCGTCGGGCCGACCAGGTGCCGGACCTCCTCACGCAGCCGCGAGGCGAAACGCCCGACGACGACCAGCCAGCCGAGTGAGAGCAGCACCACCGGCCCGAGCGTGCGCACCGGTCCGGTGACGGCCGTCCCGAGCAGTCCGCCGTCCGGCCGGAGCGCTGCCGCGGCGAGCAGCAGCCCGGCCACGACCAGCACGACCCCCGCCACCCGTCGGGTGCCCGCGCCGGGCGCGCCCGCGCCCGGCGTCCGGTGCCCGGCCCGCGCCGCGTCGTCGTTCATACGGATACCCCCCGGCGTCCCCGTGGTGCAGACCATTGCGCACCGGAGTGCAGCTTCGCATGCCGACTGTCCCGCTGTCACGCCCCCTGCCCCGCCCGCCTCAGCCGACCCGAACTCCCCACCCCCGCAACCCGATCCGCCCCGTCGCCACCCGTGGCTCCGCGTGGCGCCCCGTGGCTCCCCGCCTGCGGACGGGGGCCGGACGGCGGTGCGGTGGTCAGCTGTGGTTGACGATGACGGAGATGCCCCAGCCGATGGCGGCGAGGACGGTGGCGAAGCAGAGGACGGCGAGCGCGCGGCCGGCCGGACCGGCGGTCGACCGGGCGCCGGCGGGCCGGGTGGCGGTGGGGGCGGTCGCCCGGGCGGGCGGGTTGAGGGCGCGCAGTCCGACGGAGAACAGGGCCGGCAGGCCGGCTCCGGCGAGGAGGCCCACCAGGAGGATCCGCCAGAGCGCGTCGAGGTTGATCCAGGAGGTCACGAGGCCGCCTCGTTCATCTCCGGTGCCGGGGTCAGTGAGCCGGTCCAGGCGGAGTTGACGTTCTCGGGTGTCACGGGCGTCCGCCGGGAGACGGCGAAGAAGGCGGTCGAGGCCAGGACCAGCAGGATGAAGATCACCACGACGCCCAGGGTGCCGCCGATCCCGTTCGCGGCCCAGTAGGCCGCGGCGCCGACCACCGCGGAGGCGGGCAGGGTGAACAGCCAGGCCACGACCATCCGGCGGGCGACGTTCCAGCGCACCACCGCCCCCTTCTTCCCGACCCCCGCGCCGAGGATCGAGCCGGTGGCCACGTGGGTGGTGGAGAGCGAGTAGCCGAAGTCGGTGGAGGAGAGGATCACGGCGGCCGAGGCCGACTCGGCGGCCATGCCCTGGGGCGACCCGATCTCGATGAGGCCCTTGCCGAGGGTCCTGATGACGCGCCAGCCGCCGAGGTAGGTGCCGAGGGCGATGGCCACCGCGCAGGAGGTGATCACCCAGGTCGGCGACTCGGCGCCGGCGTGCAGGGTGCCGTTGGCGATCAGGGCCAGGGTGATGATGCCCATGGTCTTCTGCGCGTCGTTGGTGCCGTGGGCGAGGGACACCATCGAGGCCGAGCCGATCTGGCCGAGCCGGAAGCCGTGGTCGCGCGGGCCTTCGGGGACGCCGCGGGTGAGGCGGTAGACGAGGTGGGTGCCGACCACCGCGACCGTGCCGGCGATGAACGGCGACAGGGTGGCGGGCACGATCACCTTGGAGACGAGGCCCTGCCACTTGACGGCGGAGGCGCCCGCCGCCGCCATGGTGGCCCCGACGACGCCGCCGATGAGCGCGTGCGAGGAGCTGGAGGGGATGCCGAGGTACCAGGTGGTCAGGTTCCACAGGATGCTGCCGGCCAGGCCCGCGAAGACGACGACGAGGGTGACGTCGCCGCTCTCGACCAGGCCGCTGGCGATGGTCGCCGCGACGGCGGTCGACAGGAACGCGCCGACCAGGTTCAGCACCGCCGAGAGCGCCACCGCCGCCCGGGGGCGCAGGGCCTCCGTGACGATCGAGGTCGCCATCGCGTTGCCGGTGTCATGGAATCCGTTGGTGAAGTCGAACCCCAGCGCGGTGGCGACCACCAGAGCCAGGACCGCGTCGTTGCCGGTCACGGGCCGAACCTAGCCCGTCGCCCGCACCGGTCCGGTGGTGGGAGGACCGGCGCGCCGGGTCGTCCCACGGCCGCCAGCCGATCGGACCAACGGCGCGGTCCGACCTCCCGCCGACCCGGCGGGCGGCGGTCCGGCCGCCCGGCCGGGCGCCACCCGGGCGGGCGGGCGCCCGCTACACCGGCGGCTCGGGGTAGTACTGGATGCCGTGCCGCACCTGCCGGGCGCGCTCGACCGAGTGCAGCCGGGCCACCAGGTGCAGCGCCATGTCGATGCCCGCCGAGATGCCGGCCGAGGTGACGAGGTCGCCGTCGTCCACGAAGCGCTCGTCGCGGCGGACGTCCGCGGTGGGCTCCAGCTCGGCGAGCCGGTCGAGCGTCGACCAGTGCGTGGTGGCGGGCCGCCCGCGCAGCAGCCCGAGCCGGGCCAGGACGAGCGCACCGGTGCAGACGCTGGTGGTCAGCGAGGCGGTGGCGGCCAGCCCGCGGACCCAGTCGAGGTGGTCGGCGTCCTCCAGCAGGGGGCGGGTGCCCTGGCCGCCGGGGTGCAGCAGGACGTCCGGTGCGGGCATCGCGTCCCGTGCGTGGTGGGCCTGCACGGTGAGCCCCTTGGCGCAGAGCACCGGGCCGCCGTCGCGGGAGACGCAGCTCACCTCCCAGCCGTCCTCGGGGAACTTGCGGGTCCAGTAGGAGAGGACTTCCCACGGCCCGATCGCGTCCAGCTCCTCGACCCCGGGGAAGAGCAGGATCGCGATCTGCCGTGCGGCTCCGTCGTTCATGGCCGCCATCCAAGCAGAGGGCCCGGAACACCCGCCAAGGAATTACCCCCCGTGGCGGGCACGGCGAAGGCGGCCGGGGCAGGCGGGTACAGCGGGCCAGGCGGGCAAGCAGCCAGGCGGGTCAGGCGGCCAGGCGGTCAGGCGGTCAGGCGGTCAGGCGGTCAGGCGGGCAAGTGGGTCAGGCGGGTCAGGCGGTGGCGAGGACGCGGTCGATCGCCGCCCGGCCCGCCGGGCCCCAGGTCGGCTTCCCGCCGGGCAGGCCGCGGTCCCCGGCGCGCCCGATCGCGAGCAGGTGGAGGGCGCGCAGCACCGCCCAGCCGCGGGCCCGCCGGATCATCGCCCCGTCCGCCTCCGGGTAGCCGGCGAGGAACCGCTCGTCCGCGCCGCCGGGGAGCAGCAGCCACGCGGCCGCGACATCGGTCGCCGGATCGCCGGCGCAGAGCTCGCCGAAGTCGATCACGCCCGAGATCGTGCCGTCCGAGACGACCACGTTGGCCGGGTGCAGGTCGCCGTGCAGCCACCTCGGCGGGCCCTGCCGGACGGGAGCCGCCACCGCCTGCTCCCAGACCTCGCGGACCGCGTCGGCCCGCCGGTCGGAGGCGAACGGCTGGAAGGCGTACTCGAACCCGTCCGCGAGCAGGGCGAGCGGGACCCCGCGGTCCGGGTTCTCCGGCGCTCCGGCGGGCGCCGGCCGGTGGAGCGCCGCGAGGAAGCCGGCCAGCGCGTCCGCGGCGTCCCCGGCGCGGGTGACCGGGGCGCGGTCGGCCGGCTCGCCGGGGACCCAGGTCACGATGCTCCAGGGGCGCGGGAAGAGCGCGGACGGCTCACCGGTCCGCACCATGGCGGGCACGGTCAACGGCAGACCCTGCCCCAGTACAGGCAGCCACCGCTGTTCCTTGCGCAGGAGCTCCGGGGCCCGCTCGGTGCGCGGCAGGCGCAGGGCGTAGTCGTCCCCGAGCCGCCACTGCTGGTTGTCCCACCCGGTGGCGGCGAACCGGAGGTCCAGCCCCGCCAGGTCCGGGTGCTGTTCCCGGAGCAGGGCCCGTACCGTCCGCTCGTCGATCTCCACGATCCCCATCCCCGCACCCCTGTCCGTCGTCGAACCGCCCAGCCTTCCAGATCCGGCGCACCGTCGGTCCGGCAGGCCGGTGGAGCAGCACCCCCGGCGCGCGCCGGGCACCGCGCACCGCGCGCCGGGCACCACGCACCGGGCACCGCGCGCCGCCGTCAGTAGGCGCCGAGCACGGTCGTCTCCTCCGTGCGGTCGCGGGCCGGCGGCAGGCGGCGCTGGATGCGCAGGGCCGTGTTGGCGAGCGGCCGGTAGCCGAGCGCGGCGGCGGAGGCGTACGCCCGGCCGGCGTAGTCGGCGGCGCGCTCGTCGTTGCCCAGCCGGAGCGCGGCCTCGGCGAGCCCGACCAGCGCGTGCAGCTCGGCGCGCCGGTAGCCGAGCCGGCCGGCCAGGGTGAGTGCGGCGCCGTGCCGCGCCGCGGCGGTGGCCGGGTCGTCGGCGGTGAGCGCGGCGGCGCCGGTGGCGTTGAGACACTCGGCCTCGGTCCAGCGGTCGCCGTGCGACTCCGCGGCGCGCAGCCCCTCGCGGGCCGCGGCGCGGGCCTCCTCGGTGCGCCCGGCCTCGGCGTGCAGCAGGCTCAGCCCGGTCAGGGCCAGTGCCTCGGCACGCCGGTGGTACCCGGTGCGGCCGAGCGAGAGTGCCGCCCGCAGCGACTGGGCGGCGTTGCCGGGGCGGCCGAGCGCGGCGTGCACCAGGCCGAGTTCGACCAGGGTCATGGTCTCCATCGCGGCCGTCCCGGTGGTGCGGGCCAGCCGCAGGCAGCGGGTGTAGTGCCGGTAGGCCTCGGCCGGGTCGCCGGAGTCGAACTCGGTGCGGCCGAGCGCGGCGAGCGAGACGGCGAGGCCGAGCGGGTCGCCGGTGCGGGTGTGCAGGCCGACGGCCGCGGTGAGGTGGGCGCGGGCTTCGTGGAGGGTCCCGCGGAGCCATGCGGCGCGGCCGAGCTGGTCGAGTGCGGAGGCCTCGACCTCGGGCCGGCGCAGCTCGCGGCCGAGCGCCAGGGCGTGCCGGGCGTACTCCTCGCCGGCCGTGATCAGTCCGGAGTTGTGCTTGGCGTCGCTGAGGTTGAGCAGCATGGCGGCCTCGGCCCGGCGGTCGCCGGCCTCCCGGGCGGCGGCCAGACCGGCTTCGGCGAGCCGGCACCATTCGGCGAACAGCGCGTGCTGCTTGCAGAACGCCCGGAGGGCGTCGGCGAGTTGCCAGGCGATGGGGAGCGGTCCGTACTCGGCGGTGTGCCGGACGACGGCGGTCAGGTTGGCGAACTCGGCGTGCAGGTCGGTGTGCCGTTCGCGCGGTCCGCGGTGCGGGTCGGGGGTGACGACGCCCGCCGGGTCGACGGTCCGGCGCTGGGCCCGGCCGCCGGCGCTCGCGTCGGTGGCCGTCGCCAGGTACCAGCCGAGCAGCCGGCCCAGCGCCGCGGTCCGTTCGGACACCGCCAGTTCCCGGTGGGCGCGGTCGTGGGCGAACAGCTGGAGGAGTTCGTGCGGGAACCGGTACCGGTCGGCGTCGGCCCGCTCCAGCATGTTGGCGACCTCCAGCTCGCGCAGCTGCCGTTCGGCCGCGGCCGACTCCGAGCCGGCCAGCGCGGCGGCGGCGTCCCGGGTGAAGTCCGGTCCGGGGACGAGGCCGAGCAGGCAGAAGACGGTGCGGGCGGCCGGGTGGAGCAGGTCGTAGGAGAGGCCGATCGAGCCGGCCAGTGCGGTCTGCGCCTCGTCGGGCGAGGAGATCGCGGCCACCCGGTCGACGGCGAGTTCCTGGGCGATCCGGGTGAGCGGCACGTCGGAGCGGTAGGCCGCGTTGGCGGCGACGATCCGCAGGGCCAGCGGCAGGCCTGCGCAGAGCCGGACGATCTCGTCGACGGCGGCCGCGTTGTCCCCCTGTCCCGGGCAGAGCAGGACGTCGACGAGCCGGCGCGACTCGTCGGGGGGCAGCACCGGCACGACGAGCCGGTGGGCGCCCTCGCGGGCGGTCAGGCTGACCAGTCGGCGCCGGCTGGTGACCAGTACCGCGCTGCCGCCGCCGCCCGGAAGCAGCGGCCGGACCTGGTCGGCGTCCCGGGCGTTGTCCAGGACGACCAGGACGCCGCGGCCGGCCAGCAGGGAACGGTAGAGGCCGATCCGTTCGTTGACGCCCTGCGGCACGTGCTCGGCGGGGACCCCGAGGGCCCGCAGGAAGCCGCCGAGGAGCTCGGCGGGCTCGGCCGGTGCGGCCCGGCCGTGGCCGCGCAGGTCGGCGAAGAGCTGGCCGTCCGGGAAGAGCGGTGCGGCACGGTGGGCGGCGTGCAGGGCCAGCGCGGTCTTGCCGACGCCGGCGGTGCCCTCCAGGCAGACCAGCGGCAGTGTGCCGTCGGCGGGGCAGAGCAGTTCGGCGAGACGTTCGATGTGGTGCTGGCGGCCGATGAACCCGCGTGGTCCGGGCGGGAGTTGGGCCGGTCTGGGAATGTCCGGCGCGGGCCGCCGGGCCTGCCGCCGGGGCTCCTGGTCCGGCCCGGTCCGGCGTGCCGCGGCCGGGCCGTGCTCCGGGGCCGGCGGGTGGCCGGTGTCCCTCCGCCGTCCCGGTTCCGCGGGTCCGGCCGTTCCGGCCGGGTACCCGGCGCCGTGCGGTCCGGGCGCCGGGGCCGCGGCCAGGCGCAGGACGCGCTCCTGGGCGGCGCGCAGGTGCGGTCCCGGGTCCAGGCCGTGTTCCTCGACGAGCGAGCGGCGGACCCGCTCGTACACCTCCAGCGCCTCCGCCTGCCGCCCGGACTGGGCCAGTGCCAGCACCAGTTGGGCGTGGAAGCGCTCGCGCAGCGGGTGTTCGGCGACCAGTCGGCGCAGCTCGGGGATCCGGCCGGCCAGTCGGCCCAGTTCCAGTTCCAGGTCGAAGAGGTCCTCCAGGGCGCCGAGCCGGGCCTCCGTGAGCCGCAGCCGCAGCGGTTCGATGCCGGGGCCGTCGACCCCCTGGGCCAGCGGGCCGCGCCAGAGCGCCACCGCTTCGGTGAACGCCTCGGCGCCGCCGGCGGCGTCGCCCGCCGTCCGGCTCGACCGTCCGGCGGCGACCAGTTCCTCGAACCGCTGGACGTCCACCGTGCCGGCCGGCGCCAGGACGTAGCCGGCGTCCGTCCAGGCCAGGGTGGCGAGTCCGGCCAGTGCCCGGCGCAGTCCGGAGACGTACTTCTGCACCAGGTTGACGCTCCGCTCGGGCGCCTCGGCGCCCCAGACCACGTCCACGATCCTTTCGGTCCGCACCGGGCGCCCGCTGTTGAGCAGCAGGACGGCCAGGACGGCACGCTGCCGGGGCGGTCCGAGCTCCGCCTCTTCGTGTCCGCTTCTCACCCGTACCGGTCCGAGCACCTCGAACCACACCCCACCGGTCAAAGCTTCCCCCAAAGCTGTTGCGACTCCAGCCGCACCGTGGACGCTACCACCGTGCGGGGGCCGGACCGTTGTCGTTATCGGCTTGGATCCTTGGGGCGCCGGAGCCCATTGGGCAAGGACATGTCGAGTGCGAACTCCGGCGGGCCGCACCGCCGTTGCGGCCGCCCCTCCGGCCAGCCGCCGACCGGACGTCCGATTGTGTCCTTTCTGTGCTTTTCCGGTGCACCTTCCGTCTCCTCCCGCCTCGTCCCGGTCCGGCCCCGACCCCTTCCGACCCCTTCCCGACCCCTTCCCGCGGCCTTCAGCGGCTGGTCAGTGGCCGGCCGGACAGTTGACCCCGGGCCGGGAGACACCGAAACCCCGACCAGGGACGGTGAGGGGACCGGCCCGCCGCAACGACGCCCCACCTCACCACACCCATGTCTTTCTACCCGGTAACCGACGTTGCCCACGGGGGGATCCAGCATGAACGCCACACCCGAACTGCTGCCGTCACGCGACTTCGAGGAGCACCTGACCCGCAAGCCGGTGGCCGAACTGAGATTCGACGCCACCGTGCCGCGCAGCCTGGTGCACCGCGCCGCCATCGCCGAGGTGTTCGTCACCGACTCGGCCCGGGTCGGCGACCCGGCCCCGGAGAGCGACGAACACACCTTCGAGGTGGCGGCCCAGCTGCCGCGCGGACACGTGGTCGGCGAGCGCGGCGGCGGCTACGACTTCCTGCTGCTGGTCGAGGTCCTGCGGCAGTCCGGGGTGCTGATCGCGCACCAGTACCTGGAGGTGCCGCTGGACCGCGCCTTCATCTTCAGCGCGCTCAACCTCAACATCCTCGGCCTGGAGGCGCTGCGGATCGGGTCGAGCCCGGCCCAGGCGGTGCTCTCCACCACCGTCCGCCCGCAGCGCAACCCGGCGGGCCGGGTGCTCGGCTTCGAGTTCACCGGCACCTTCTGGCTGGACGGCGTGCCCGCCATCGTCGGATCCGGCTCGCTGACCTTCGTCTCCAACCGGGCCTTCCAGATGCTGCGGGCCGGCAACCGCAAGAAGCTGGACGGGCGTTCGCCCCGCCACCCGCAGCTGCTGCGCTCCGCGCCGTCCCTGGTCGGCCGGCGGGACGCGTTCAACATCGTGCTGACCGAGCCGTCCGTCAGCGAGTCGGGCACCGCCTCGGCGCTGCTGGTCGTCGACACCGACCACCCCCACCTGTTCGACCACAAGCTCGACCACGTGCCCGGCAACCTCCAGCTGGAGGCGGCCCGGCAGCTCTCCGTCGCCGCCGTCGCCAAACTGCACGGCCTGCCCGCCGAGAGCCTGGTGGTCACGGCCTCGAAGGCCGAGTTCACCGACTTCGCCGAGCTGGACCTGGTGACCAGGGTCGCCGCCGAGGTCGGCGAGGCCACCTTCGACGGCGCGCTCGGCGCCGTCACCGTCCCGGTCGCGATCACGGTCTCCCAGGAGGGTGCCACCGTCGCCACCCTCGCCATCGAGGTGACCCAGTGGATCTGAACCGGCTCGCCCCGCCCACCGGGGGCATCGACACCGTGGTCCTCGACTACGGCGGCGTCCTGACCAACCCGCTCGCCGAGACCTTCACCGAGTTCGGCGCGCGCACCGGCCTGGACCTGCAGACCATCGGCACCGCCTTCGCCGCCGCCACCAAGCGCCACGGGATCAGCCCGATGGCCGAGCTGGAGGTCGCGGCGATCACCGAGCGGGAGTTCACCGAGCGCCTGCTGGCCGAGCTGCCGCCCGGCTCCGGGGCGGTCCTCGGGGACCGGCCGTTCGGCGAGCTCTGGTTCCAGGGCCGCCGGGCCAACTCCGAACTGGTGGACTTCGCGCTCCAGTTGAAGTCCTCCGGCTACCGGATCGCGCTGCTCACCAACAACGTCGTGGAGTGGGGCCCGCGGTGGCGGGCCACCCTCCCGGTGGCGGAGCTGTTCGACGTGGTCGTCGACTCCTCGGCCGAGCGGGTCCGCAAGCCGGACGCCGAACTGTACCTGCGGCTGCTCGCCCGGCTGGACACCCCGGCCGAGCGCTGCCTCTTCATCGACGACACCGCGGAGAACATCGACGCCGCCCGGCGGCTCGGCTTCCGCGCGGTGCTCTTCGAGAACACCGCGCAGACCGTCCGGGACGTCTCCGAGCAGCTGACCGCCCAGGCCCTGCGGGAGGTCTCCAGCCGGCTCGGACACCCCCTGGTGGAGGAGCTCGGCCGACCGGCGGGAGGGACGCTCCGATGACGGCACCGCCGCAGGTCCTCGTCGTGGGCGCCGGCCCCACCGGCCTCACCGCGGCCTGCACACTGCTCCAGCACGGCGTTCCGGTCCGCCTGGTGGACCGCCGGGAGTGCTTCACCGCCGAGCCCAAGGCCCTGGTGATGTGGAGCGGCGCGCTGGAGGCGCTGCACCGGCTCGGCGTGGCCGAGCCGGTCGCCGAGCGGGCCCTGCCGCTCAGCGGCGCCTCCTACTGGTCCAACGGGCGCCGGCTGGCCGGCGTCTCGTTCGGCACCCTGACGGACACCCGCTTCCCCGGGCCGCTGTGCGTCCCGCAGCCCGTCACCGAGGAACTGCTCTACGAGCGGCTGCTCGACCTCGGCGGCCGGGTCGAGTGGGCCACCCGGATCACCTCGGTGGAGACGGCCGGCGACCGGGCCGTGGTCCGGATGGAGACGGCCGGCGGCGCGGTCGAGACCGTCGCCGTCCCGTGGGTGATCGGCGCCGACGGGGTCCGCAGCACGGTCCGCGAGGCGCTCGGCATCCCGTTCGAAGGCAACAGCTACGACCGGGAGTTCGTGCTCGGCGACGGCCGGGTCAAGGGCGACCTGCCGCCCACCGAGGCGCAGTACCACCTCAGCCCGGACGGCGTGCTCGTCCTGGTCGCGCTGCCCGAGGGCGGCCACCGGGTCTTCTTCGACCTGCCCCCGGGCAACCGGACCGGCCCGCCGGACGACGCCGAGCTCCAGCAGCTCCTGGACGCCCGCGGCCGGGGCCGCTGGACCATCGAGGAGACCTGGTGGACCAGCCGGTTCCGGGTGCACACCAAGGTGGCCGCCCGGTTCCGGCACGGCCCGGTCTTCCTGGCCGGCGACGCCGCGCACGCCCACAGCCCGGCCGGCGGCCAGGGCCTCAACACCGGTGTCCAGGACGGCTTCGACCTCGGCTGGAAGCTGGCCGCCGTGCTGCGCGGCGCCGCTCCGGAGCTGCTGGACAGCTACGACCCGGAACGCCGCCCCACCTCGGCCAAGGCCGTCCGCAACTCGGAACGGCAGACCAAGCTCTGGCTGCTGAAGCCCCGGCCGGCCCGCGCCCTGCGCGACCTACTGCTCGGCACCCTGTCCCGCAGTGGCGCCCTGGAACGTCGCATCGTTCCGGAACTCGCCCAGCTGGACCTCGATCTGACGGCCAGTCCGGCCGTCACGCGCACGCCCGCGCCGGGTGGTCCCACCCCCGGACGACGGCTCGGTGACACCCCCCTCGACCCGATCGGCGGGGCCACGGCAACCACCCTTCACCGGTACCTCGCGACCGGCCGGCACGCCGTGCTGGTCGCGGGATCCGGGCCGGGGGCCGCGACGGCGGCCGAGGAGGCCGCCACCGAGCTGACCCGGCGCGGCGTGCGCGACCTCGCCGACGTCCTGCTGCTGCTCCCGCCGGACGGGCCCGCGCCCGTCCCGGCGGGGCCGGCGGCGTACGACCTCGCGGCCGGCCGGCTGCCCGGCGCCGGGCGGCCGGGGGCGGCGGGCCTGGCCTGCTACCTCCGCCCGGACGGGGTGGTGGGCCGGGTCGTCGCCCTGGACCGGCCCGGCCGGGTGGGCGAGTTGCTCTCCGCGCTGCCGACCGGGCAGCGCTCCGCCACCCCCGCTCCGTGAGGTACCCGATGCTCAAGCGACTCGGCCGGGCGGTCACCGCCCGGCCCTGGTCCGCCCTCCTCTTCGTGGTGATCTTCCTGGTCAACGCGCTGGTCGTGGGCGCCGGTGTCACCGACCGCCTGCACAACGGCGGCACCAGCGACCCGGCCTCCGAGTCGGCGCACGCCGCCGCACTGCTGGAGCGGTCCTTCCCGGCCAGTTCGCCGAACCTCGTCCTGGAGGTCTCGGCGAAGGCCGGCGGTTCGGTCGACGCCCCCACGGCCGCCCTGGCGGGCGCCCGGCTCGGCGAGCGGCTCGCCTTCGAGCCCGAGGTCGTCGGCGTCACCTCCTACTGGCAGACCGGCGTCGACGAACTCCGCTCCACCGACCGGAGCAAGGCGCTGATCCTCGCCCACATCGAGGGCGACGAGAACCACGCCAAGGAGGTCTTCGACCGGATCGCCCCGCACTACCGCGGCAGCCCGGCCGGCCTGGAGGCGCTGGACGTCCGGCTCGGCGGCACCGTCGCCGTGCGCGAGGAGATGCAGGCCACCATCGCCGACGACCTGGCGCGGGCCGAGCTGATCGCGCTGCCGATCACCCTGTTGATCCTGGTGCTGGTCTTCCGCGGCCTGGTCGCCGCCCTGCTGCCGCTCGCCGTCGGGATCTGCGCGATCCTCGGCACCAACGCGGCACTGCGGGTCATCACCGGGTTCACCGAGGTCTCGGTGTTCGCGCAGAACCTCACCACCGCGCTCGGCCTCGGCCTCGCCATCGACTACGCGCTGCTCATCGTGCGCCGCTTCCGCGAGGAGCGCGACCGCGGGCTGGAGGTCCGCGAGGCCGTCGCCACGACCCTCGCCACCGCCGGCCGCGCGGTGCTGTTCTCCGCGCTGACCGTCGCGGTCTCGCTCTCCGCGATGCTGCTCTTCCCGCTCTACTTCCTGCGTTCCTTCGCGTACGCGGGCATCTCCGTGGTGCTGATCGCCGCCGCCGCGGCCCTCGTCCTGCTGCCCGCGCTGCTCACCCTGCTGGGCGGCCGGATCGACGCGCTGAAGATCAGGCTGCCGGGCCGCCGGACCGCCCGGCCGGACCGGGAGCCCGGCGCCGGCTGGCACCGCACCGCCACCCTGGTGATGCGGCGCGCCCCGCTGTTCGCGCTCGGCATCACGGCCCTGCTGCTGCTCGCCGGACTGCCGTTCCTGCGCGTCCAGTTCGCCGCCGCCGACGACCGCCAGCTGCCCACCGCCTCCGAGTCCCGGGTGGTCCAGCAGTCCATCCGGGACGGCTTCACCGCCAGCGCCACCGGCGTCATCGACGTGGTGGTGCACACCGGCGCCGCCGGCAACGGCACCATCCCCGGCCCGGAGCGCGACGCGCTCGCCCGCTTCGCCGCCCGGCTCTCCGGCCTGCCCGGCGTCACCGAGGTCTCCACCCCGATCGGCGGCTACGAGCGGGGCGTCACCTCCGGCGACGCGGGCCCGGCCGACAGCCTCCGCTCCGCCGACGGCCTCGGCCACCTCTCGGTGGTGCCCGTCTCCGACCGCGGCGACGTCTCCCAGGCCAACCAGGACCTGGTCGGCGAGATCCGCCGGGCCGGCGCCGACTTCCCGGCGCTCCGGCCCTCGGTCGGCGGCCAGGCGGCCACCCTGGTGGACAGCAAGCACGCCATCGCGGTGCGGCTGCTGCCGGCCGGCGCGCTGATCGCGGTGGCCACCCTGGTGCTGGTCTTCCTGCTCACCGGCAGCCTGCTGATCCCGCTCCAGGCGGTGCTGCTGAACGCGCTCAGCCTGACCGCGATGTTCGGCGTCGTCGTCTGGGTCTTCCAGGACGGCCACCTCTCCGGACTGCTCGGCTTCACCCCGACCGGCGCGGTCGAGACCACCCTGCCGGTGCTGATGTTCTGCGTCGCCTTCGGCCTCTCGATGGACTACGGCGTCTTCCTGCTCTCCCGGGTCAAGGAGGAGTACGGGCGCGGGCGCGACCCGCGCAAGGCCGTCGCCGACGGCATCCAGCACACCGGCGGGCTGATCACCGCCGCGGCGCTGATCCTCTCGGTGGTGCTGGTGGCGATCGGCACCAGCCGGATCACCAACACCAAGATGCTCGGCCTCGGTGTGGCGCTCGCCGTGCTCGTCGACGCGACCGTGGTGCGCTGCCTGCTCGTCCCCGCGGTGATGGCCCTCGGCGGCCACGCCACCTGGTGGGCGCCGGCGCCGCTGAAGCGGTTCCAGGAGCGGTTCGGGCTGCGCGAGGAGCCGCTCGCCCCGGAGACCGCCGCCGGTGCGGCCGGTCCCGCCGGGGCGGCACCCGGCGCCGCATCCGATCCCGCCACCGATCCCGATCACGCCGCCGCATCCGATCCCGCCGCCCCGCCCGGCCCCGACACCGGGTCCGGCGCCGTCCTCACCGCGAAGGAGTCCTGATGACCGACGTCCGCACCCCGCCGGGCCGCATCGTGGTCACCGGCGCCACCGGACTGCTCGGCGGCGCCGTGGTCCGCGCCCTGCTCGCCGCCGGCCACGAGGTGACCGCCCTGGTCCGGGACCGGGACAAGGCCGGACGGCTGCTGCCCGCCGACGAACGGCTCTCCGTGCTGGCCGGCGACATCACCGACCCCGCCGACTACCGCCGGGCGCTGCCCGGCGCGAGCGGAATCGTCCACACCGCCGCCTACTTCCGGGAGTACTACCAGCCGCAGCCCGACCTGGGCCGGCTGCACGCCGTCAACGTCGACGCGGTCGCCACGCTGCTCCGCGAGGCCGTCGACGCCGGGGTGCGCCGGGTCGTCCACACCAGCTCGATCAACACCATCGGCCGGGGCAGCACCGAGTTCCCCGCCGACGAGAACACCCCGCCGCCCGCCGACTGGCAGCGCAACGGGTACCGGGCCAGCAAGGTCCGCGCCGAACAGGCCATCGCCGAGTTCTGCGCCCGCGAGCAGCTCACCGTCCCCCTGGTGCTGCCCGGCTGGATGTGGGGCCCGGGCGACGCCGGACCCACCTCGGCCGGCCGGCTCTTCCTCGCCGTCGCGCAGGGCGAACTGCGCGCCGTCCCCCGGGCCGGGAACCACGTCGTGGACGCCCGCGACGTCGCCGCGGCCTGCGTCCGCGCCCTGACCCACGGCATCGGACTGCGGCGCTACGTCGTGGCCGGCTCCTGGTACGGCCTGCACGACCTCGTCACCGGCATCGCCGCCGCCACCGGTGCCACCCCGCCCCGGCAGATCCCGGCCGGGGCGGCGCTCGCCTTCGCGACCGCGCTGGAGTACGGCGCCAAGCTGCGCGGCCGACCGCCGGTGGCCACGCGGGAGGGGGTCCGGGTGCTGCTCGACGGCACCCGGACCCGGCTCTCCTCCGCCCGGGCGCAGAAGGAACTCGGCGTCACCTTCCGCCCGTTGGCCCAGACCCTGAGCGACGAGGCGAGCTGGTACCGGGAGCAGGGGCGGGTGGCGTCGTGACACCCCCCGTCCCGTCGACCGACCCGGCCGACCCGGCCGACCCGGCCGGTCCCGCGCCCGCCGCCACCGGCCCCCGCTCCGCCGACGACTCCCGCTCCCTCCCGGACCCACCCCCCTCCCCGCACAACGAAAGGGCCGCGACCGTGCCCCGTTCCAGGAAAGCCGCCCTGCTGACCGTCGTGGCCGCGCTGCTCGCCCTGTCCCCCGCGGTGGTCGCCGTCGCGGCCCGCTCGGACGCCCCCGCCGCGCCCGGCACCTCGGCCACGGGCCCCGCCACCGGCCCCGCCGCACTGCCGCCGGGCGCCGAACAGGCCGCCGCCGACACCAAGACCCGGCTGGCCGCCGAGAACATCGTCGACATCCCGGTCCGCTTCACCGTGCAGAACGTCAACCGCACCCTCGCCGCCTGCCCCGTGGACGGCAAGACCTACCAGGTCAGCGGCCACCTCACCGCACCCAAGGCGGTCATCGACGGCGGCGCCGGCAAGCGCGCCGTCACCCTCTACGAACACGGCATCGCGGCCGGCGAGTGGTACTGGCGCCTCGACGCGCCCGGCTACCACCACACCGAGGAACTCGCCAAGAAGGGCCACGCCTCCCTCACCATCGACCGGATCGGCTACGGCGCCAGCGACAAGCCGGACGGCTTCGGCAGCTGCATCGGGGGCCAGGCCGACATCGCCCACCAGATCGTCGAGCAGCTGCGGGCCGGCAGCTACCGGACCGAACAGCCCGGCCAGGCCGCCGTCCCCTTCGACAAGGTCGTGCTGGCCGGCCAGTCCAACGGCAGCCAGGTCTCCCAGATCGAGGCCTACTCCTTCCAGGACGTCGACGGCCTGGTCGTCATGGACTGGACCGACCTCGGCCTCACCCCGCAGGCCAACGCCCGGTTCTTCTCCTCCCTCCAGACCTGCCTGCGCGGCGGCTCGGCGGTCGACGGCGCCGGCGGTCCCGGCGGCTACGCCTACTACGACCTCGGCACCGAGGAGTTCAAGTCCGGCAACTTCCACGACACCGAGCCCGGCGTCCTCGCCCTCTCCGCCCCGCACCAGAACCGGCACCCCTGCGGGGACATGGCCTCCCAGCTCGGCTCCGTCCTGGTCGACATGCGGCACATCAAGGACATCAGGATCCCGGTGCTGTTCCTCTACGGCGAGAAGGACGCCCGGGTCCAGGGCGGTGCCGAGCACCGCGCGCTGTTCACCGGGGCCACCGACACCAAGCTGGTCGAAGTCCCCGCCGCCGGGCACTACATGGGCATGGCCCGCAACGCCCCCCAGGTCCACACCGCCCTCGCCGACTGGCTGGCGGGCCACCAGCTGGGCTGACCCGGCTGCGAACCGGGCCGCCGACCGGCGCGCCCCGACCAGGGCGCACCGACCGCCCCACCACCTCACGTCTGGAGACCAGTTGTCATGACGCTCACCCTCGAACCCGCGGCCGACCAGCGGGTGCCGCTGTTGCGGAGGCTAGGCCGACTGCTGGTCGACCGGCGGCGCGCGGTCCTGATCACGGGCACCGTGCTGCTGGTGGTCGCCGCCGCCCTCGGCGCCGGCGCCCAGAAGGCGCTCTCCCTCTCGCGCTTCGAGGCGCCCGGTTCGCAGTCCGACCGGGCCTCGGAGGTGCTGCACCGCGAGTTCGGCCACGGCAGCCCCAACATGATCCTGCTGGTCACCGCCAAGCACGGCACCGTCGACGACCCCGCCGTCGCCGCGGCCGGCCAGGCCCTGGCCACCGAACTCGGCACCTCGGCCGGCGTCCGGACCACCGGCTCCTACTGGGGGCAGGGCAACAGCCCCGCGCTGGCCTCCACCGACCGGACCAAGGCCCTCGTGACGGCCTGGCTGGACGGCACCGCCACCGAGTCCCGTGAGCGGCTCGCCGACCTGTCACCGAAGTTCACCCGGGAGACCGCCGACGTCAGGATCGAGGTCGGCGGCCAGGACGAGGTCTTCCGGCAGGTCGGCGCCCAGGCCCGGAAGGACTTCCTCGGCGCCGAGGCGATCGTGCTGCCCGCCGTGCTGCTCCTCCTGCTCGCCGTCTACCGCCGCTGGTCGGCCGCCGGGCTGACCATCGGCGTGGGCCTCTTCTCGGTGCTCGCCACCCTGACGCTGCTCCGCGGCGTCACCCTGTTCACCGAGGTCTCGACCTTCGCCGCCAACCTCGCCCTGGTGATGGGCCTGGGCCTCGGCATCGACTACAGCCTGTTCGTGATCTCCCGCTTCCGCGAGGAGAGCGCCGCCGGCCACGACAAGCACACCGCCGTGGTGCGGGCCGTCGAGCGGGCCGGCCGGACGGTGATCTTCAGCGGGATCACGGTGGCCATCTCGCTCCTCGCGCTGTTCGCGTTCCCGTTCCCGTTCCTGCGCTCCTTCGCCTACGCGGGCGTGTTCGTCGTGCTCACCGCGATCGTCGGCGCCGTGGTCCTGCTGCCCGCCGCGCTCGCCGCCGTCGGCCACCGGGTGCTGCGGCCGGACGCCGCCGGAGCCGGCCCCGTCGAGGACGGCCGCTGGTACCGGTTCACCCAGCGGGTGATGGCCCGCCCGCTCGCCTTCGGCACCGCCGTGGTCGCCCTGCTGCTGCTCCTCGGGGCGCCGTTCCTGGGCGTCAAGTTCGGCCTGCCGGACGAGCGGGTGCTGCCCGCCGAGGCCACCAGCCGGGTCGTCCAGCAGCAGATCCGGGACGGCTTCCCGGCCCGTGAGACCGACGCCCTCCAGATCGTCGCCACCGGTGTCGCCGACCCGAAGGGGACCACCGGGCAGACCGACGCCTACGCGGCCAAGCTCTCCGCCCTGCCCGGCGTCTTCCAGGTCGACACCTTCACCGGCTCCTACACCGACGGCCGGCTGCGCACCGGCCCGACCGCCGACTCCGCCCGGTTCGCCACCGGCTCGGGCGTCTGGCTCACCGTGATCCCGGAGGAGGCCGCGCTCGCCGGCGACATGCCCGGCCTGGTCGGCCAGGTCCGGGACGAGGGCGCGCCGTACCAGGTCCAGGTCGGCGGGTTCCCGGCGGACATGACGGACTTCCGCTCCGGCCTGCTCTCCGCCCTGCCGCTGGTGGCCGGGCTGATCCTGGTGCCGACCTTCATCCTGCTCTTCCTGATGACCGGCAGCCTGCTGATCCCCGCCAAGGCCACCGTCTCCAACCTGCTCAGCCTCACCGTGATGTTCGGCGCCCTGGTCTGGGGCTTCCAGGACGGCAACCTGGCCGGCCTGCTCGACTTCACCTCGGCCGGCTCGATGGAGCCCAGCATCCCGATCCTGATGTTCTGCATCGCCTACGGGCTGTCGATGGACTACGAGGTCTTCATCGTGTCCCGGATCAAGGAGGAGCACGACCGCGGCGCCGACACCCGGACGGCCGTCGCCACCGGCATCCAGCGCAGCGCTCCGCTGATCACCGCGGCGGCCGGGATCCTGGCCCTGACCTTCGCGGTGTACGCCACCGGATCGGTCGTCTTCCTCAAGGAGCTCGGCGTCGGCCTCGCCCTCGCCGTCCTGGTCGACGCGCTGCTCATCCGCGCCGTCCTGCTGCCCGCCGTGATGCGTCTCGCCGGTGACGCCAACTGGTGGGCCCCGGCCCCCCTCCGCCGCCTCCACACCCGCTTCGGCCTCACCGAGGCCGCGGCCGACTGACCCGCCACCACCCACCCGCCATTTCCCACCCCCACCCGCACCACCTGCCCCGCACAACCCGGGCAGGTGGTGCGGGCTTTCCGGCCTCCGGACGGGGCCCGAGCCCTCCCGGCAGGCCCCGGGCATAGCGTTCACTCCCATTTCATTGCAACGATATGAGCTGCCATCGTTGCGTTTTATTCGAGATCGCCGCAACGAAAATTCGGCTTCCACCTGCAGTTATGGTGATTTGACGCGGCAATCGCTTTGCTGCGAAGTGGAAAGCAACGTAGCTTTTCCGTTGTCAGAAACACCAGCCCGCAGGAGTGCACCCCACCATGCACGCGTTCGACTCCCCCACCCCCGACCCCCGGACGCCCGCGCCCCGGACGCCCGACCCCCCGGACTTCCGCAGCCCGGACCTCCGCAGCCCGGCCGATGAACTCCGGTCGGCAGCGGCCGGGTTCGGCGGGGCGCCGGCGCCCGCACCGGCGCCCGCACCGGCACCGGCACCGCATCAGGCGAGCGAGTCGATCCACCGCTCCAGGCGACGCCCCTCGACGGCCATCAGCTCGGGCTCGCGGAAGGTGTTGGTGAGCAGCGAGATCCCCTGATAGGAGGCGACCAGGGCGACCGCGAGCTCGCGGGCGTCATCCTCCCGTCCCATCGCCCCGAACTGCCGCGCCGCCCAGTCGACGAGGCGCCGCATGACCTCGGCGACGGCCCCGTCGAGGCCGTCGGCCCGCTTGTCGAGCTCCGAGGCCAGGCTGCCGGTGGGGCAGCCGTACCGGGCCGTGAGTTCGCGCTGCTCGATCCAGCCGTTCAGCAGCGCCTTCAGCCGGTCCTGCGGGGTGGGGAGTTCGTCGAGCGCGTCGGTCAGGGTCCGCAGGCCCTGCGCGTGCGCGTCGATCGCGGCCTCGACCAGCTCGTTCTTGGTCTTGAAGTAGTAGTAGACGTTGCCGACCGGGACGTCCGCCGCGCGGGCGATGTCGGCGAGGGTGGTCTGTTCGACCCCCTTCTCGTGCAGCACCCGGGCCGCCGCGGCCGCCAGCCGTTCCCGCTTGCCCGGCGCTCGCCGGGAGTTCTTTGAGTCAGTCACCTGACTAAGTGTAGACGCCTGACGCGGCGTCGGCTAGGGTCCTTCTAAGTCAGCCAACTAACTCACTCACGGGGGTTCTCATGATCGTCATCACGGGTGCGACGGGCAACGTCGGCCAGGAGCTCGTCCGGATCCTCACCGCGGCCGGTGAGGAGGTGACCGGCGTCTCCCGGCGACCGGGCGGACTGCCCGACGGCGTCCGGCACCTGCAGGCCGACCTGGCCGATCCGGCGAGCCTGCGCACCGCCCTCCACGGAGCCGACGCCCTGTTCCTGCTCGTCGCCGGCGAGGCCCCCGAGGAGATCCTCGACGAGGCCCGGGCCGCCGGGGTGCGACGCGTCGTCCTCCTCTCCTCCCAGGGCGCCGGCACCCGGCCGGAGGTCTACCGCCACCCCGTGGCCTTCGAGGAGGCCGTCCGCCGCTCGGGTCTCGACTGGACGGTGCTGCGCTCCGGCGGCCTCGACTCGAACGCCTACGCCTGGGCCGAGTCGATCCGGGCCGACCGGACCGCCGCCGCGCCGTTCGGCGACGTCGGACTGCCCACCGTCGACCCGGCCGACGTCGCCGAGGTCGCGGCCGCCGTCCTGCGCGGGGACGGCCACGCGGGCCGGACGTACGAACTCACCGGACCGGCCCCGGTCACCCCGCGCGAGCGGGCCGGGGCGATCGGCGGGGCGGTGGGCGAGGCGGTGCGGTTCGTCGAGCAGACCCGCGCCGAGGCCCGCGCGCAGATGCTGGCGTTCATGCCCGAGCCGGTGGTGGAGGGCACCCTCGCCATCCTCGGCGAGCCGCTGCCCGCCGAGCAGGCCGTGAGCCCCGACGTCGAGCGCGTCCTCGGCCGGGCACCGCGCACCTTCGCGGACTGGGCCGCCCGTACCGCCCCCGCCTTCCGCTGAGCCCCGCGCCGGCGGGCCGGGGGGCCGCTCCGGACGGAACCGCCCCCCCCGGCCCCGGATCCCTGATCCCGGATCAGCCCGACACGCCGACGTCCGCACACACACCCGCGCACACGCCCGAACGCCTCGACGGCCGGGACCCCGGTCGTCCGAAAGAAAAGGCACCCCTTGCCCGTTCAGCCCGTACTCGACTCCACCATGTACCACCGGGAGCTCGGCGCAGGTGCGCCCACGGTCTTCCTGCACGGCAACCCCACCTCCTCCCACCTCTGGCGGGACGTCCTCCCGGCCGTCGGCGCGCCGGGCCGGCTGCTGGCCCCCGACCTGATCGGCATGGGCGAGTCCGGCAAGCCCGACCTCGCCTACACCTTCGCCGACCACGCCCGCTACCTGGACGCCTGGTTCGACGCACTCGGACTGGAGGAGGTGGTGCTGGTCGGACACGACTGGGGCGGCGCCCTCGCCTTCGACTGGGCCGCCCGGCACCCCGGACGGGTGCGCGGCATCGCGTTCACCGAGACCATCGTCAAGCCGATGGCCTGGGAGGAGTTCCCCGAGGGCGGCCGCCACCTGTTCCGGGCGATCCGGACGCCGCAGGTGGGCGAGGCCATGGTCCTCGACGACAACCTCTTCATCGAGCAGGCCCTTCCCGGCTCGGTCGCCACCCCCCTCTCCCCCGAGGACCTCGACGTCTACCGCCGCCCCTACCCCACCCGGGAGAGCCGCCGCCCGCTGCTCCAGTGGCCGCGGTCGATGCCGCTCGGCGAGGAGCCCGCCGACGTCGTGGCCAGGATCCGCGCGTACGACCGGTGGCTGGCGACCAGCACCGACGTGCCCAAACTGCTGCTCACCTTCGCGCCCGGCCCCGGCGCCATGATGGGCCCGGAGATCGTCGACTGGTGCGCGGAGAACATCGCCGCCCTGGAGATCGAGCACAGCGACGCCGTCGCCGGACACCACACGCCGGAGGACCAGCCCCTCGCGATCGCCGCCGCCCTCACCGGCTGGGCGAAGCGCCACGAGCTCCGCTGAGGCCCTCGCACGACGAGGCCCGGCGGGATCCCGAACACCACCCACCACCACCCAGGAGGAATCGTATGACCGCACAACGCAGGATCGTGGCCGGCCTGTTCATCTCGCTGGACGGAGTCGTGGAAGCGCCGGAAACCTGGCACTTCCCCTACATGAACGACGAGATGGGCGCCGCCGTCGGCGAGATGAACGCCGCGGCCGACACCCTGCTGCTGGGGCGGAAGACCTACGAGGCGTTCGCCGCCGCCTGGCCGCACCAGAGCGGCGAACTGGCCGACGCCATCAACGGCATCCGCAAGCTGGTCGCCTCCACCACCCTGACCGGTGTGGAGTGGAACAACTCCAGCGTCATCGAGGGCGACGTCGTCACGGCGCTCAAGGAGCTCCGTCAGCAGCCCGGCGGGAACATCAACCTGACCGGCAGCATCGGCCTCACCCGCACCCTGCTGGAGGCGGGGCTGGTCGACGAACTCCGGCTGCTCGTCCACCCGGTGGTGCTGGGCACCGGGCTGCGGCTCTTCCCCGAGGGCTCCGCCCGGGTGCCGCTCAAGCTCACCCGCTCGGTCACCTTCTCCACCGGCGTGCTGGACCTGACCTACCAGCCCGCCTGACGGGAGGGGGCCCGTCCGCCGGTCGCCGGTGCGGCCGGCGGACGGGCCCCGGCCACGCGGGCCCGGTCGCGCATCCCGGTCACGCATCCCGGTCACGAACCACGACCTCGAACCACGGCCTGGAACCACGGCCGAAAGCAGTCGTCCCCCGGTCCGACGATCAGAAGGCCGTTGTCACGCACACGATCTGATGGTCAGACTGGCACGCAACCCGGTCCCACCCCGTGGAGCACGGGAGAAGGAGGATGCTGGTCATGCTGGACCTACCGCTGTACCTGGCCTTCGTGGCCGCCGCTCTGGCCCTGTGCGTCACCCCGGGCCCCGACATGATGTTCGTGGTGGCCATGGGCGGCCGCGGCGGGCCGGCGACGGGGGTGATGGCCGCCCTGGGAGTGGCGTTCGGGGCGACGGTGCACGCGGTGGCCGCCATGCTCGGCCTCTCGTCGGTGTTCGCCCACCTCCCCGTGCTGTACCACGTGTTGCGCTGGGCGGGCGCGGCCTACCTCGTCCTCCTCGCCGTCCAGGCGTTCCGCGACCGCTCGCCGCTCGGCGCCGACGGCACCGACGGCACCGGTGACGGCGGGGGCGAGGCCGACGGTGCCGCGTCCGGCCGGCTGCGCGCCTTCTGGAAGGGCGCCGTCACGAACCTGCTCAACCCCAAGGTGATCATGTTCAACATCGCGTTCCTGCCACAGTTCGTGAACCCCGGACTGGGGCACGTGACCGGGCAGTTCCTGGTCCTCGGCGTGACGCTGGTGGCCGTCGGACTGGCCGTCGACGCCTCGGTGGGCGTACTGGCCGGCAGGCTGGCGGCACTGCTCCGGCGGAGCCGCCGGGTGGCCCGGGGGCTGAACGTCTTCAGCGGCGCCGTGTTCGGAGCCCTGGCCGTCCGGCTGGTCACGGCCCCGGACTAGCGGTGCCACCGGACAGCGCCGATCGACACCTCGCCGTCCGCACGGGCCGACGGCCGGCCGGGCCCACCGACCGGCCGACCGGCACCGCGTCGTCAGCACACCGCCGCGGGCGCGTCCGTCGGCACCCGGCCGGGGAACCGCCGTCCGATCCACCCGGACGGGCGAGCGTGCTAAGGCGTGTTTGCCAAGTCCCGCCGGGGCCGCGACGCCGGGTATCCCGCCCTGGCCCGGGATACCGGGATCACGACGGCCCGACATTCGAGGCTCCCCGACATTCCGCTGCCCGGCCCGCGAATTCCGCGGAGTTCCGTCAGGCGTCCACGGAGATCTTTACACGGCATACAGGCCGCTGTTAATCTTCCTTCGGCGCTGGTTGCGTCATTGGTTGCGTTTCATGAGGTTGCGAGGTTTGTGGTCAGATGTTGGCAACAGGGAAAGTTCTGCGATTCGACGAGGTGCGCGGCTACGGATTCATCGCCCCCGATGACGGCGGCGAGGACATCTTCATGCACGCGAACGACCTCCTCAGCGAGAAGCACGTGATCCAGCCGGGCATCCGGGTCTCCTTCGAGTCGGAGATGGGTGACCGCGGGCGGAAGGCGTCCGACGTCCGCCTCATCGAAGGCGGGCAGACCACGGCGGCCCCGGCGAGCGCCAAGACGGTGCGGGCGGGGCTCGACTCCGAGGACGGCCTGTGCGACGTGCTGTCGGCCGCCGAGTTCCAGCAGGAGCTGACCGAAGCCCTGCTCCGCACGGTTCCGACCCTGACCGGTGCCCAGCTGGTGCAGGTGCGCGCCTGTGCGATCGAGCTCTCCCGCGCCCACGGCTGGATCGAGTCCTGAGCGCAGGCTGAGCCCCACCGCTCCGGGTGGGTCGAACGGCGGGGAGGGCGGGACGCGGGTACCGGTCCCGCCCTCCCCGCCGTTCCGGCTCCGCGAACCCGGACACGCGTCCCAGGCGCCGCGACCGGCGGCCGGATCCCCGGCCGCCGGTCGCGGCGCCTCCCGTCACTGCACTGCGGCGAAGTGGAGACCGTGCACCTGGATGCCGGTCGGCAGTTCCTGACGCCCTGTGATGTCGAGCTTGCGGTAGACCCGGGTGAGGTGCTGTTCGACCGTGCTCACCGTGATGCAGAGCTTCGACGAGATCTCACGGTTGGTATGCCCCCGCACCGCCAACCATGCGACACGCCGCTCCGACTCACTGAGCGTGCTGTCGGAGGCCGAGTTCTCCGCGCTCTCCTCGAACCGGGATTCGCCCGCACCGGGCCTGGTACCCCCGGCGGCTCCGGCCTCCTCGGACAGCGGCCTGGCTCCACACTCCTGGGCGATGTGATTGGCCTGGCGCAACAACATGCCGGCCCGACCCGACTCGCCCCTGGAGTGATGGACGGTACCCAGATCGAACAGGACTCTGGCCAGCTCCAACTTGTCGCCCGAGAGCTGGAGTTCGTCGATCGCCTGGGTGAGGAGCGCCGACCGGTTCTCGACCGCGGCCAGCGAGGCCCTGATCCGCAACGCGACCCCGCGGCTGCGCCACGCGTTGTGCGGCGTCCTCGCGAGATGCTCCGCGATGAGGCCCTCTGCACGCTCCCGGTCCCCCAGGGCGACCAGCGCCTCGGCGGCGTCCGCCCGCCAGGGTGTCGCGGCCGGGTCGTCGACGCCCCAGCGCTCCGCCAGCCGGCCCACGGCGAGGAACTCGCCCAGTGCGACATCGAAGCGGTTGGTGGCGAGGAAGTACCGGCCCTGCGCCCTGCGGTACCCCAGCCAGTGGACGCTCCTGAACAGGGCGTCGGTCAGCGGCCGGTCGAGCTGACGAGCCGCCTCGTCGCACTTCCCCATGTTCGTGTACGCCATCGCGAGAATTCCGATGGGCGCCCCTGAAAAAGAGGTTCCGTACTTCTGCGGAATATGACGCAGCGACCTCTTCGCGAATTCCTCCGCACCGGCCAGTTCACCCCGGTGGAGAGAGATCTCCGCGCGGATACACGAGAAAACGGCCTCCCATCCCGGCGCATTTCTGGCGGACGATTCCTTGAGGAACCGGTCGCACCACCTTCCGGCCATGTCGATCCTGCCCCGATGGAGCAGGGCCCGAAGTGAACTCACGATCGGGTCGAGAGTCGAATCGGTCAACGGCGAGCTGTCGAGGAGTTCCTCCAGCTGGAGGGCGCTGTCCGGCCGACGGCGCCCCGACGGTCGGCTGACGGGCGGTCCGAACCTCGACAGCCGACCGGTGGACGCCTTCGGCTGCATCGGCACCGTCTTGGACCGCACCGGCGGCTGCGCGGCGGGCACCGACCGGACGGGGGCGGGGGTCGCGGACAGCCACGGCCTGATGAACTGGACCTCGGCCTCGGCGCGGACCTCCGCCGTCGTCAGCCGCTCCAGCGTGTCGAGCACCTCCCGCGCATCGTCGATCCAGCCGTGCGCGTAGAGCAGCCTCGCCAGCGGTGCGAGCTCCGAGACCGACAGGCGGTCCGAAGTCAGCGCACACAGCAGCTCCCTGAGGTGCAGCTCCGCGTCGGAGAGGTTGACCCGGCGCATGACGTCGGCCAGCCTCAGCTTGATCTTGATCCGCTGCTGACCGTCCTCGCACATCGCATGCGCGAGTTCCAGGTAGGACGACGCGCACTTGACGTGGTCGTCGGCGAGCGCCTGCTCCGCCGCATCCCGCAGAACGGCGATGCCCCAGGGGTAGCGGACCTGGTCGGCGAACCTCAGGTGGGTGGCCACGACCGTGGTGGTCGCGCTCTCCGAGTAGAGGAGCGCCGCGGCCCGGAGGTGCAGTTCCACCCGGGCCTGCTGGTCCAGGCTCTCCAGCACGGCGGTCCTGGCCATCGGGTGCCGGTACGAGTGGCCGTCGACGATCCCGGCGGCCTTCAGGGCCCACAGTCCCTGCTCGACCGCCGTCGGGGTGATGCCGAGCAGCCGGGCGAGGATGCCGCCGCTGTCCACACCGCCCAGGACGGCCAGGCCCTGCGCGACCGCGAGGGCCGCGGCACCGTCCCGGTACAGGCACGCCAGGACAGCCCGGCCGAAGGCGCCCCCCGCAGCGGCCTGGGGGTTCTCGGAGTCCGACCGCTCGCGGTCGGACAGCGCGTGGTAGTCCTCCATCAGCGCCCGCACCAGCAGCGGGTTCCCGCCGGTGGCGGCGTGGAAGGCGTCCACGATCCGGCTGTCGGCGGGGATGCCCGCGTCGCGCTCCAGGATGCTCTCGACCCCCCGCCGGCTGAGGCCCCTGAGCTGGATGCGCCGCAGGTTGGGCTGGCGCAGCAGCTCGGTGCTGAACAGCGGGTCGCGGATGGTGCCGGCCAGCGATGCGGTGAAGACCATCATCAGCCGGGCGGCACGGCACCGGCGGGCCGCATGGAGCAGGAAGTGCAGGGAATCGCAGTCCGCGTACTGCTGGTCATCGACCGCGATCACGACCGGCGCGACCGTGGAGAGCTTCTGCAACATTGCGGAGAACTCCTGCATGGCCTCGGCCCGATCAGCCCTCCGCAAAAGCTCCTGGAACCGGTTCACGAATTCTTCGGGGACCCGTCCGCCGCCCAGCAGCTGGCGCACCACACCGAGCTGGTTGGCACTCTCCATTGAGGCGGAGTTAGCCCTCAGGACAATCACTTCGGCTCTCGGAAGTTGCTCGACGAAAGCCTCTAGCATTTCACTCTTGCCGCACCCGGAGGCGGCTTCGACAACGACCACCCCGGACTTCTCCGCCAGACAGTCGCCAAAGGCCGACTCCAGCAGCTCCAGCTCTACTTCCCGGTCAACCAAAATCAAAGCTCCCCCTAAACTTTAATTACGAATCCAGCAGATTCGAATTCCCGGGAAGGGAATTTGGCTCCGCCGGAAGGAAAAACCTTCAAGGATTCGAGTCGACAGCCCGCACAGCGTACCAGGCCGACCGGCTTGAGGCCATCACGATATGCAGTCCGGTCGACTACTAAACGTCATCACGGCGAGGGTGGAGCGCTACTAAAAGTGGCACTTTGTCAGCCCCTGACCAGAGGATCCGCCGGCGGGTCGCGACGTCCAATCGACCCGGACGACTAATGCCGGCCGTCCGTACATTCATTTCCGGCCGTTCCGAACAGGCCACTCGTACGGGGATCCGCCGCCACCGATACGGGATGGCCCATCGCTGTCTAGGGGTTCCGCCGGAGCGATAGGGGTGGTAGCTGGGATCCGCTGCTCGCTATCATCCCACATATTCCCGTGCATCGTTCTCGCGCTTCTCGTTCGTCTGTGTTCACGGACACATATCCGTCCGGCAGGTGCGACCATTGTTGGAAAGGGCCTTCCGGCGCGGGGCCGACGCCTCCCCGGCAAGGAGGGGAAATGGCGCTGCATAGTGGGGATCGACCGACCGGCGGTTCCGCAATCGCATGGCGACCGTGCAAGCACCGGATCCGCTTGCCCATATTCATAGGAAAGAAGCGCCGGACAGGTCTCCTGTCCGGCTTGCACCTCTTTCCAGATTATTAATCCCACGTATCCTTTGCTCTCTCTCAGCGGGGTAAGAAATGACGGACGAATCTCAGCTCGTTGATTACCTGCGGCGGATGGCGGCCGACCTCCGTGTGGCGCACCGCCGTATCAAGAAGCTGGAGGCAGGGGACAGCGAGCCGATCGCGATCGTGGGGATGGCCTGCCGCTACCCGGGCGGGGTGACGTCGCCGGACGAGCTGTGGCAGCTGGTCGCCGAGGGCCGGGACGCGATCTCGGCCATGCCGGACGACCGCGGCTGGGACCTGGAGAAGCTCTACGAACCGGATCGCACGGCCGACCGCCCCGGTACGAGCTACGCCTGCGAGGGCGGTTTCCTCTACGACGCGGGCGGGTTCGACGCCGAGTTCTTCGGGATCTCACCGCGCGAGGCGCTGGCGATGGACCCGCAGCAGCGGCTGCTGCTGGAGACGTCCTGGGAGGTGTTCGAGCGCGCCGGCATCGACCCGCACTCCGTCCGCGGAAGCCGCACCGGCGTGTTCGCGGGCATCATGTACCACGACTACGCCGGGGACCCCGCCACTCTGCCCCCGGAAGTGGAGGGGTACCTCAGCACCGGGATGGCGGGCAGTGTGCTGTCCGGCCGGGTGGCCTACACCCTGGGCCTGGAAGGCCCCGCGGTCACCATCGACACCGCCTGCTCGTCGTCACTGGTCGCCCTGCACCTGGCCGTCCAGTCCCTGCGCAACGGCGAGTGCGACCTCGCCATGGCCGGCGGCGTCACCGTCATGGCCACGCCCACCACCTTCGTGGAAGCGTCACGTCAGAACGGTCTCGCGTCGGACGGGCGGTGCAAGTCCTTCTCCGCCGACGCCGACGGCACCGGCTGGTCCGAGGGCGCCGGCGTCATCCTCGTCGAACGCCTCTCCGACGCCCAACGCAACAACCACCCCGTCCTCGCCCTCGTCCGCGGCACCGCCGTCAACCAGGACGGCGCCTCCAACGGCCTCACCGCCCCCAACGGACCCTCCCAACAACGCGTCATCCGCCAAGCCCTCACCAACGCCCGCCTCACCACCACCGACATCGACGCCGTCGAAGCCCACGGCACCGGCACCACCCTCGGCGACCCCATCGAAGCCCAAGCCCTCATCGCCACCTACGGCCACGACCGCCCCCACCACCAACCCCTCCACCTCGGCACCGTCAAATCCAACCTCGGCCACACCCAAGCCGCCGCCGGCGCCGCCGGCATCATCAAAATGGTCCAGGCCATCCACCACGGCCGACTCCCCAAAACCCTCCACATCACCACCCCCACCACCGAAGTCGACTGGACCGAAGGCAACGTCCACCTCCTCACCGAAACCCTCGACTGGCCCGAACTCGACCGCCCCCGCCGCGCCGGCGTCTCCTCCTTCGGCGTCAGCGGCACCAACGCCCACATCATCCTCGAACAAGCACCCCCCACCCCCAACACCCCCAACACCACCGACACCACCGACACCACCGACGGCAACACCGGCAACACCGGCACCACTGACAGCACCGGCAACACCACCCCGCCGCTGCCCCTCCTCCTCTCCGCCGCCACCCCCCACGCCCTCCGAACCCAAGCCACCCGACTCCACCACCACCTCACCACCCACCCCGACCTCACCATCCACCAAACCACCCACACCCTCGCCACCACCCGAGCCCACCTCCACCACCGCGCCGCCATCCTCACCACCCACAACGACCGCGACACCCTCCTCCAAACCCTCCAAGCCCTCGCCACCCAAACCCCCCACCCCCACCTCATCACCTCAACCGCCCACCAACCCCGCTACGCCTACCTCTTCACCGGCCAAGGCGCCCAACACCCCCGCATGGGCCACCAGCTCTACACCACCCACCCCACCTACGCCCACACCCTCGACACCATCTGCGACCACCTCGACCCCCACCTCGACCACCCCCTCCGCGACGTCCTCTTCGCACCCCCCGACACCCCCCACGCCACCCTGCTCAACCAAACCCTCTACACCCAAACCGCCACCTTCGCCCTCCAAATCGCCCTCCACCGCCTCCTCGAACACCACAACCTCCACCCCCACGCCCTCACCGGCCACTCCATCGGCGAACTCGCCGCCGCCCACGCCGCCGGCATCCTCACCCTCCAAGACGCCTGCACCCTCATCGCCACCCGCGCCCGCCTCATGCAGAACCTCCCCACCAACGGCGCCATGATCGCCATCCAAGCCACCGAAGAAGAACTCACCCCCCACCTCACCGACCACACCCACCACGCCTCCATCGCCGCCATCAACACCCCCGACAACCTCGTCATCTCCGGCGACACCACCACCATCACCAACATCGCCGACCACTTCGCCCACCAAGGCCGCACCACCAAACGACTCCCCGTCAGCCACGCCTTCCACTCACCCCTCATGCACCCCATCCTCGACGAATTCCACAAAACCGCCCAAACCATCACCTACCACCACCCCACCACCCCCCTCGTCTCCACCGTCACCGGCACCATCCCCGAGAACCCCGACCACTGGACCGACCCCACCTACTGGACCAACCAAATCCACCAACCCGTCCGATTCCACCAAGCACTCCAAACCCTCCACACCCACAACATCACCCACACCATCGAAATCGGCCCCCACCCCACCCTCACCAACCACGCCACCACCACCCTCCCCCCCGACACCACCCACACCCACACCCTCCGCCGCAACCAACCCGACAACCACACCCTCCACACCACCCTCGCCCACGCCCACACCAACGGCATCCCCATCACCTGGACCCACCACCCCACCACCCCCACCCCCCTCCCCACCTACCCCTTCCACCACCAGCACTACTGGCTCCAGGCGCAACGGGACGCCGGTGACCTCGGGAGGGCTGGACTGGCCTCGCCCGACCACCCGCTGCTGGGTGCCTCCATCACCCTCGCGGACTCCGACGGCTGGCTCTTCACGAGCCGCATCTCCCTGACCACGCACCCCTGGCTCGCCGACCACGCCGTGAACGGCACCGCGCTCCTGCCCGGCACCGCCTTCCTCGAACTGGCGTTCCACGCGGGCAGGACCCTCGGCTCCGAGCAGGTGGAGGAACTCGTCCTCGAACTGCCGCTCCTCCTGCCCACGCAGGGCGGGGTCCAGATGCAGCTCGCCGTGGCCGCTCCCGACACCCGGGGACGCCGGCGGTTCACCGTCCACTCGCGTCCGGAGACCGGTGCGACGGGTGACGAGGCCTGGACCTGCCACGCCAGCGGTGTGCTAGCCCCGGGCACCCCGGGACGGCCCGCAGCGAAGTCCGATCTGACACAGTGGCCGCCGGCCGGCGCGGACCCGCTCGTCGTCGACGGTCTCTACGACGACCTGGCCGGAGCCGGGTTCGCCTACGGTCCCGCCTTCCAGGGCGTCCGGGCCGCGTGGAAGCTCGGCGACGAGGTCTACGCCGAGATCAGCCTCCCGGAGGACCACCGGACCGAAGCCGACCGCTTCGGCCTCCACCCCGCGCTCGCCGATGCCGCCCTCCACATCGCGGTGTTCACCGCCACCGGCTCGGAGTCCGGGCGCGGCCGACTTCCGTTCAGCTGGGGCGGCGCGTCGCTGAACGCCGTCGGCGCTTCGTCCCTCCGGGTCAGGCTCACCCCCACCGGACCGGACGCCTACGCACTGGCCCTCGCCGATGCCGCCGGCCGGCCCGTCGCCTCCATCGAGTCGCTGACGGTGCGTGAACTCCCGGCCGAAAGCCTGAACGGAGCGGAACGGGACATCCTCGGGGAGTGTCTGCACCGGCTGTCCTGGACGAACCTCGCCTCCCGCGAGGACGCCGAGCCGACCGGACGCTGGGCCCTGCTCGGTTCGGAGGGCCCTCGCGGCGATGCGCTGCTCGACTCCTCCGACCAGGCCGTCGAGGTGTTCGCCGACGTGTCCGCCCTCTCCCGGGCCATCGAAGCAGGCTCCCCGGCCCCCGACTTCATGCTGCTGCAGCTCACCGACGGCGCCGGGGACACGGACACGGACACAGTGGCCCACGTGCACGAGGCCACCGAGCACACGCTCCACCTCCTCCAGTCATGGCTGAGTGACGAGCGACTGGTAGGCACCCGACTGATCGTGCTGACCGGGAACGCCGTGGTGACGGAGCGGTCGACGACTCCGCCCGACCTGGTCCACGCCGCGGTCTGGGGCCTGGTCAGCTCCGCGCAGAGCGAGAACCCCGGCCGAATCACCCTGTGGGACACCGACGGCCGGCAGGTGCCCGCCGCGGTGCTCCGCACGGCTCTCGACTCGGGTGAGCCGCGGTTGGCGTTCCGCTCCGGCGAGGCGTGGATGCCCCGCCTGGTCCGGATGACCGCCGCCGAGGTGATCACCGAACAGATCGACGGAGCCGAAGAGCCGCTGGACCGGTCGGGTACCGCGCTCATCACCGGCGCCACCGGCATGCTCGGCTCCCTCATCGCCCGCCACCTCGTCCACCACCACGGCATCCGCCACCTCATCCTCACCAGCCGACGCGGCCCCGACGCCCCCAACGCCAACCAACTCACCACCGAACTCACCAACGCCGGCGCCCACATCACCCTCACCGCCTGCGACACCGCCGACCCCCGACAACTCCAACACCTCCTCACCCACATCCACCCCGACCACCCCCTCACCACCGTCATCCACACCGCCGGCACCCTCGACGACGCCCTCACCACCAACCTCACCCCCCACCAACTCCACACCGTCCTCCAACCCAAAATCGACGCCGCCACCAACCTCCACCACCACACCCGAAACCACCCCCTCACCCACTTCATCCTCTTCTCCTCCGCCGCCGGCCTCCTCGGCGCCGCCGGCCAAGCCAACTACGCCGCCGCCAACACCTACCTCGACGCCCTCGCCCACCACCGCCACCACCACAACCTCCCCGCCACCAGCCTCGCCTGGGGAGCCTGGACCGACACCAACGGCATGACCGCCCAACTCACCGACATCGACCTCAACCGCATGACCCGCGCCGGCGTCCAACCCCTCACCGAACACGACGGACTCACCCTCTTCGACACCGCCCTCACCCTCCACACCCCCCACCTCGCACCCCTCCGCCTCAACCCCCACACCCTCCAAACCCAAGCCAACAACCACACCCTCCCCCACCTCCTCCACAACCTCACCCGCACCCCACTCCCCCGCGCCACCACCACCCACCACACCACCACCCACCACACCCTCACCCAACAACTCCACCCCCTCACCCCCACCGACCGACACCGCACCCTCCTCGAACTCACCCTCACCCACACCGCAACCGTCCTCGGCCACACCACCCCCCACACCATCGACCCCAAACGCACCTTCCGCGAACACGGCTTCGACTCCCTCGCCGCCATCGAACTCCGCAACACCCTCAACACCGCCACCGGACTCCAACTCACCGCCACCCTCGTCTTCGACCACCCCACACCCGAAGACCTCACCACCCACCTCCTCACCCAACTCCTCCCCGACACCACCCAAACCCCCATCGACACCGCGGAGCACCTCGACGACTCCGCAGCGCGCATCACCGAGCCGATCGCGATCGTGGGGATGGCCTGCCGCTACCCGGGCGGGGTGACGTCGCCGGACGAGCTGTGGCAGCTGGTCGCCGAGGGCCGGGACGCGATCTCGGCCATGCCGGACGACCGCGGCTGGGACCTGGAGAAGCTCTACGGGCCCGAGGCGAGCGGCTCCACCACGATGGAGGGCGGCTTCCTCTACGACGCGGGCGGGTTCGACGCCGAGTTCTTCGGGATCTCACCGCGCGAGGCGCTGGCGATGGACCCGCAGCAGCGGCTGCTCCTCGAAACGTCCTGGGAGGTGTTCGAGCGCGCCGGCATCGACCCGCACTCCGTCCGCGGAAGCCGCACCGGCGTGTTCGCGGGCATCATGTACCACGACTACGCCGGAGACCCGGAGACCATACCGGCCGAGGCGGCCGGCTACGTCGGAACGGGGATGGCGGGCAGTGTGCTGTCCGGCCGGGTGGCCTACACCCTGGGCCTGGAGGGCCCCGCGGTCACCATCGACACCGCCTGCTCGTCGTCACTGGTCGCCCTGCACCTGGCCGTCCAGTCCCTGCGCAACGGCGAGTGCGACCTCGCCATGGCCGGCGGCGTCACCGTGATGGCGACCCCGGCGACCTTCATCGACTTCAGCCGTCAGAACGGTCTCGCGTCGGACGGGCGGTGCAAGTCCTTCTCCGCCGACGCCGACGGCACCGGCTGGTCCGAGGGCGCCGGCGTCATCCTCGTCGAACGCCTCTCCGACGCCCAACGCAACAACCACCCCGTCCTCGCCCTCGTCCGCGGCACCGCCGTCAACCAGGACGGCGCCTCCAACGGCCTCACCGCCCCCAACGGACCCTCCCAACAACGCGTCATCCGCCAAGCCCTCACCAACGCCCGCCTCACCACCACCGACATCGACGCCGTCGAAGCCCACGGCACCGGCACCACCCTCGGCGACCCCATCGAAGCCCAAGCCCTCATCGCCACCTACGGCCACGACCGCCCCCACCACCAACCCCTCCACCTCGGCACCGTCAAATCCAACCTCGGCCACACCCAAGCCGCCGCCGGCGCCGCCGGCATCATCAAAATGGTCCAGGCCATCCACCACGGCCGACTCCCCAAAACCCTCCACATCACCACCCCCACCACCGAAGTCGACTGGACCGAAGGCAACGTCCACCTCCTCACCGAAACCCTCGACTGGCCCGAACTCGACCGCCCCCGCCGCGCCGGCGTCTCCTCCTTCGGCGTCAGCGGCACCAACGCCCACATCATCCTCGAACAAGCACCCCCCACCCCCAACACCACCGACAACAGCACTGACAACACCGACGGCAACACCGGCACCACTGACAGCACCGGCAGCACCACCCCGCCGCTGCCCCTCCTCCTGTCCGCCGCCACCCCCCACGCCCTCCGAACCCAAGCCACCCGACTCCACCACCACCTCACCACCCACCCCGACCTCACCATCCACCAAACCACCCACACCCTCGCCACCACCCGAGCCCACCTCCACCACCGCGCCGCCATCCTCACCACCCACAACGACCGCGACACCCTCCTCCAAACCCTCCAAGCCCTCGCCACCCAAACCCCCCACCCCCACCTCATCACCTCAACCGCCCACCAACCCCGCTACGCCTACCTCTTCACCGGCCAAGGCGCCCAACACCCCCGCATGGGCCACCAGCTCTACACCACCCACCCCACCTACGCCCACACCCTCGACACCATCTGCGACCACCTCGACCCCCACCTCGACCACCCCCTCCGCGACGTCCTCTTCGCACCCCCCGACACCCCCCACGCCACCCTGCTCAACCAAACCCTCTACACCCAAACCGCCACCTTCGCCCTCCAAATCGCCCTCCACCGCCTCCTCGAACACCACAACCTCCACCCCCACGCCCTCACCGGCCACTCCATCGGCGAACTCGCCGCCGCCCACGCCGCCGGCATCCTCACCCTCCAAGACGCCTGCACCCTCATCGCCACCCGCGCCCGCCTCATGCAGAACCTCCCCACCAACGGCGCCATGATCGCCATCCAAGCCACCGAAGAAGAACTCACCCCCCACCTCACCGACCACACCCACCACGCCTCCATCGCCGCCATCAACACCCCCGACAACCTCGTCATCTCCGGCGACACCACCACCATCACCAACATCGCCAACCACTTCGCCCACCAAGGCCGCACCACCAAACGACTCCCCGTCAGCCACGCCTTCCACTCACCCCTCATGCACCCCATCCTCGACGAATTCCACAAAACCGCCCAAACCATCACCTACCACCACCCCACCACCCCCCTCGTCTCCACCGTCACCGGCACCATCCCCGACAACCCCGACCACTGGACCGACCCCACCTACTGGACCAACCAAATCCACCAACCCGTCCGATTCCACCAAGCACTCCAAACCCTCCACACCCACAACATCACCCACACCATCGAAATCGGCCCCCACCCCACCCTCACCAACCACGCCACCACCACCCTCCCCCCCAACACCACCCACACCCACACCCTCCGCCGCAACCAACCCGACAACCACACCCTCCACACCACCCTCGCCCACGCCCACACCAACGGCATCCCCATCACCTGGACCCACCACCCCACCACCCCCACCCCCCTCCCCACCTACCCCTTCCACCACCAGCACTACTGGCTCCAGCACAGGCCGAAGGCCGATCCGGCGGCGGTCGGCTTCACCGCCGTCGACCATCCGCTGCTCACCTCGGCCACGACGCTGCCCGACGACGGCACCCTGCTCCTCACCGGCCGCATCTCGCCGACCACGCACCCCTGGCTCGCCGACCACGCCGTGAACGGCACCGTGCTCCTGCCCGGCACCGCCTTCCTCGAACTGGCGTTCCGGGCCGCCCAGGAGACGGACACGCCGTACGTCGCCGAACTCACCCTCCTCGCACCGCTCACCCTGGCCTCTGAGCGGCGCGCCGCGGTGACCGTCCAGGTCCGGATCAACCCGACCGACGAGGCCGGCCGACGGACACTGACCGTGCACGGACGCGCCGGTGAAGGGCCGTGGATCCAGCACGCGGCCGGCGTCCTGACCGATCAGCGCCCCGACGAACCGGAGCGGACGGCCGCATGGCCGCCGGACGAAGCCACCCCCGTCGACGTCTCGACCCTCTACACCGACCTGCTGGAGACCGGCTACCACTACGGTCCCGCCTTCCAGGGCGTCCGGGCCGCATGGAAGCTCGGCGACGAGGTCTACGCCGAGATCAGCCTCCCGGAGGACCACCGGACCGAAGCCGACCGCTTCGGCCTCCACCCCGCGCTCCTGGACGCGACGCTGCACGCGCTGGCCTTCGCCGAGCAGCGGAGCGACGGCGTCCGGCTGCCGTTCAACTGGACCGGCTGCACCCTCCACGCGGCCGGAGCCGGCGCGGTGCGCGTCCGGCTGACACCCACCGGCCCGTCGTCCTTCGCGATCAGCGCGAGCGACGACGCCGGTCGGCCCGTGATCAGCATCGACTCGCTGGTGGTCAGGGAGGTGGCCGGCGACCGGCCGGAACCCGCATCGCCGACCTCCCAGGACGACTCGCTCTTCTGGCTGGACTGGGCGCCGATGACCGGCACGCCGGCCGACGGTCCGTCCGCCTTCGTGGTGGCCGGTCCGGATCCGCTCGGCCTCTCCGCCGAAGCCGTCGGAACGACGGCCGACCTGTCCGAGCTCCTCGCACCGGACGCCGGGCACACGGTTCCGGCCGGGGCCGCCGTGGTCGCCTTCCTGCTCGGCGGTCCGGACCCGGACGTCGTGGCCGCCGCCCACGAGGCGACCCGGCGCACCCTGGACCTCGTGCGGTCCTGGCTGGCCGCTGACCGGTTCGCGACCACTCACCTGGTGCTCGCCACGAGCGGGGCGGTGGCCGCCGGCGACCACGAGGACGTCACCGACCTCGCCGCCGCCGCCCTGTGGGGGCTGATCGGCTCGGTGCAGAGCGAGTTCCCCGGGCGCATCACGCTCCTGGACACCGACCGGGATCCGGCGACCGCCGCCGCCTTCCCGGCCGCACTCGGCGCCACCGAGCCGCGTCTGGCGATCCGGCAGGGCCGGCTGCTCGCTCCGCGCCTCGCCCGGATGGGCTCCCACCCCTCACTCCGACCGCCGACGGGGGACCTTCCCTGGCGGCTGGACACCGCGCGTCCCGGCGTCCTCGAAAGCCTCGAACTGGTCCCGTACCCGGAGGTCCTGGCGCCGCTGGCGCCGGGGCAGGTACGGATCTCCGTCCGGGCCGCGGGCCTGAACTTCCGTGACGTGATCGTCGCCCTCGGCGTCGTGGAGGGACAGGACGGCATCGGCGGCGAAGCCTCCGGCGTCGTGCTGGAGATCGGCGAAGGCGTGGAGAACGTCGCGGTGGGCGACCGGGTCCTGGGACTGTGCCCGACGTCATTCGGGCCGCTGGCGGTCACCGACCACAGGTGGCTGACCCGGATGCCGGACGACTGGACCTTCGAACAGGGCGCGGCGGTGCCGATCACCTACCTCACCGCGTACTACGGCCTGGTGGACCTCGGCGGCCTGCGGGCCGGGGAATCGGTGCTGGTCCACGCGGCCGCCGGCGGTGTCGGCACGGCCGCCGTCCAGCTCGCGCGGCATCTGGGCGCCGAGGTCTACGGCACGGCGAGCCCCGGCAAGTGGGAGGCGCTGCGCACCAACGGGCTGGCTCCGGACCGGATCGCCAACTCCCGTACGGTGGAGTTCGAGGAGCGGTTCCTGGCGGCGACCGGCGGCCGCGGCATGGACGTGGTCCTCGACTGCCTGGCCGGGGAGTTCGTCGACGCGGGCCTGCGCCTGCTGCCGCGCGGCGGCCGCTTCCTGGAGATGGGGAAGACCGACAAGCGCGACCCCGACGAGGTCGCCGCGGCCCACGCCGGCGTCGACTACCGGGTGTACGACATCCAGGACGCCGGCCCCGACCGGACGCAGGGGATGCTGCGCGAGGTGATGGAGCTGTTCCGCCAGGGGAAGCTCCGGCATCCGCCGATCACCGTGTGGGACGTGCGACAGGCCCGGGACGCCTTCCGCAACCTGAGTCAGGCCAAGATCACCGGAAAGGCCGTCCTGACGATCCCCCGGCCGCTGGACCGGTCGGGTACCGCGCTCATCACCGGCGCCACCGGCATGCTCGGCTCCCTCATCGCCCGCCACCTCGTCCACCACCACGGCATCCGCCACCTCATCCTCACCAGCCGACGCGGCCCCGACGCCCCCAACGCCAACCAACTCACCACCGAACTCACCAACGCCGGCGCCCACATCACCCTCACCGCCTGCGACACCGCCGACCCCCGACAACTCCAACACCTCCTCACCCACATCCACCCCGACCACCCCCTCACCACCGTCATCCACACCGCCGGCACCCTCGACGACGCCCTCACCACCAACCTCACCCCCCACCAACTCCACACCGTCCTCCAACCCAAAATCGACGCCGCCACCAACCTCCACCACCACACCCGAAACCACCCCCTCACCCACTTCATCCTCTTCTCCTCCGCCGCCGGCCTCCTCGGCGCCGCCGGCCAAGCCAACTACGCCGCCGCCAACACCTACCTCGACGCCCTCGCCCACCACCGCCACCACCACAACCTCCCCGCCACCAGCCTCGCCTGGGGAGCCTGGACCGACACCAACGGCATGACCGCCCAACTCACCGACATCGACCTCAACCGCATGACCCGCGCCGGCGTCCAACCCCTCACCGAACACGACGGACTCACCCTCTTCGACACCGCCCTCACCCTCCACACCCCCCACCTCGCACCCCTCCGCCTCAACCCCCACACCCTCCAAACCCAAGCCAACAACCACACCCTCCCCCACCTCCTCCACAACCTCACCCGCACCCCACTCCCCCGCGCCACCACCACCCACCACACCACCACCCACCACACCCTCACCCAACAACTCCACCCCCTCACCCCCACCGACCGACACCGCACCCTCCTCGAACTCACCCTCACCCACACCGCAACCGTCCTCGGCCACACCACCCCCCACACCATCGACCCCAAACGCACCTTCCGCGAACACGGCTTCGACTCCCTCGCCGCCATCGAACTCCGCAACACCCTCAACACCGCCACCGGACTCCAACTCACCGCCACCCTCGTCTTCGACCACCCCACACCCGAAGACCTCACCACCCACCTCCTCACCCAACTCCTCCCCGACACCACCCAAACCCCCATCGACACCGCACTGGCCGGCCTGACCGGGCTGGAGGCCGCGCTGTCCTCGATCGCTTCCGACGACGCGGACCGCGGCCTGGTGACACGGCGCCTGAAGACGCTCGTCGCCCGCTGGAACGGCGACGGCGACGTGCCGGGAGACGGCGACGACCTCGATTCGGCCACGAACGACGACCTCTTCGACCTGATCGACAAGGGTTTCGGGGTCTCCTGACCGCGCAGGCAATGCAACCACTCATCCCCGAGGAGCCGATCCACATGTCCGAAGAGGACAAGCTTCGCGAATACCTGAAGCGCGCCATCACCGACGCGCGCCACCTCCAGCACCGTCTCAAGGAGGTGGAGGACAGGTCGCGGGAGCCGATCGCCATCGTCGGCATGGCCTGCCGCTATCCCGGCGGTGTCGTGACCCCCGACGACATGTGGCGGATGGTGGCCGGCGGCACCGACGCCATCGCGGGCTTCCCGACCGATCGCGGCTGGGACCTGGACGGCCTCTACGGCCCCGACACCCACGAGAGCGGCAACGCCACCCCTCTGGAGGGTGGATTCCTCTACGACGCATCGGAGTTCGACGCGTCGTTCTTCGGGATATCGCCCCGTGAGGCGATGGCGATGGACCCGCAGCAGCGGCTGCTCCTCGAAACGTCCTGGGAGGCCCTGGAGCACGCGGGGATCGACCCCCACTCCGTCCAGGGCAGCCGGACCGGGGTGTTCTTCGGTGGCACCTCCCAGGACTTCGCCGGGCTGTTGGCCACGTCCTCGAAGGGCGGTCAGGGCCACGGTCTGACCGGCACCACGGGCAGCGTGCTGTCCGGGCGGGTGGCCTACACCCTGGGTCTGGAGGGTCCCGCGCTCACGGTGGACACCGCCTGCTCGTCCTCGCTGGTGGCGCTGCACCTGGCCGTGCAGTCCCTCCGCAAGGAGGAGTGCGGCATGGCGCTGGCCGGCGGCGTCTCCGTGATGTGCACGCCGATGACCTTCACCGAGTTCTCCCGGCAGGGCGGACTGTCGCCGGACGGCCGGTGCAAGGCCTTCGCCGGCGCGGCCGACGGCACGGGCTGGGGCGAGGGCGTCGGCGTCCTGGTGGTCGAACGGCTGTCGGACGCGCGGCGCAACGGGCATCCGGTGCTGGCCGTGATCCGGGGGAGCGCGCTCAACCAGGACGGTGCGTCGAACGGCCTGAGCGCTCCCAACGGTCCGTCCCAGCAGCGGGTGATCCGTCAGGCGCTGGCCGACGCCGGGCTGTCGTCCGCCGAGGTGGACGTGGTGGAGGCGCACGGGACGGGGACGACGCTGGGTGACCCGATCGAGGCGCAGGCGCTGCTGGCCACCTACGGCCAGGACCGGCAGGAGGGCCGCCCGCTCTGGCTCGGCTCGATCAAGTCCAACATCGGCCACACCCTCTTCGCTGCGGGCGTGGCCGGTGTGATCAAAATGGTGATGGCGATGCGGCAGGGGGTCCTGCCGAGGACGCTGCACGTGGACGAGCCAACGCCGTTCGTGGACTGGTCGGCGGGCGCGGTGGAGCTGCTGGCCGAGGCCCGGGAGTGGCCGGAGACGGGTGCTCCGCGTCGCGCGGGCGTCTCGTCGTTCGGCATCAGCGGGACCAACGCCCACATGATCCTGGAGCAGGCCCCGGTGGACGAGCCGGCGGTGGAGCTGCCGGTGGAGCCGGTGCCGGTGGCGCTGGACGGCGTGGTGGTGCCGTTGGTGGTGTCGGGGCGTTCGGAGGCGGCGTTGCGGGCGCAGGCGGGGCGGTTGGTGGAGGCGTTGGCCGGGGCGGATGTCCGGCCGGTGGACGTGGCGTGGTCGTCGGCGTCGGGACGGTCGCGGTTCGAGCATCGGGCGGTGGTGTTGGGGGGTGGTGTGGAGGAGTTGGTGGAGGGTGTGCGGGTGGTGGCGGCGGGTGGTGGTGGTGCGGGTGTGGTGCGGGGTGTGGTGGAGGCGGGTTCGCGGGTGGTGTTGGTGTTTCCGGGTCAGGGGTCGCAGTGGGTGGGGATGGGGCGGGAGTTGTGGGGTTCGTCGGTGGTGTTCGGGGAGTCGATGGCGGCGTGTGAGCGCGCTCTGGCGCCTTTTGTGGACTGGTCGTTGCGGGATGTGGTCGAGGCGGGTGAGGAGGATCCCCGCTGGGGGCGGGTGGATGTGGTGCAGCCGGTGTTGTGGGCGGTGATGGTGTCGTTGGCGGCGTTGTGGCGGTCTTCGGGTGTGGAGCCGGCGGCGGTGGTGGGGCATTCGCAGGGTGAGGTGGCGGCTGCGGTGGTGGCGGGCGGGTTGTCGTTGGAGGACGGTGCGCGGGTGGTGGCGGTGCGTTCGCGTCTGGTGGCGGCACGGCTGTCGGGGTTGGGCGGGATGGTGTCGGTGTCGGCGCCGCTCGCGGTGGTGGAGGGGTTGTTGGCGGGGTTCGGGGGTGAGGTGTCGGTCGCGGCGGTGAACGGCCCGTCCTCGGTGGTGGTTTCGGGTGGGACGGCGGGGCTGGAGGCACTGCTCGCGGACTGCGAGGCGAACGGGGTACGGGCGCGGCGGATCGCGGTGGACTACGCCTCGCACTCCGCGCAGGTGGAGGCGTTGGAGGCGGAGCTGTTGGAGGCGTTGGCGCCGGTGCGGCCGGTGTCGTCGTCGGTGGCGTTCTACTCGACGGTCACCGGGGAGGGCATCGACACGGCGGTGATGGACGCCGGCTACTGGTACCGCAACCTGCGCCAGACCGTCCGCTTCGAGACCGCCGTCCGCGCCCTGGCCGCCGACGGCCACCACACCTACATCGAGGCCAGCCCCCACCCCGTCCTCACCGTCCCCGTCCAGGAGACCCTTGAGGACACCCCCGACCACCGCACCGAACCCACCGTCATCGGCTCACTGCGCCGGGGCGAGGGCGGGACCGAACGGTTCCTGACCTCCCTCGCCGAGGCCTACGTCCGCGGCGCCACCGTCGACTGGACCAGCGCCCTCGCCGGCCGCGACGCCCACCGGATCGACCTGCCCACCTACGCCTTCCAACACGAACGCTTCTGGCCCGAGCCCGGCACCGGTGGCGACGTCACCGGCGTGGGGCTCGACGCGTCGGGCCACCCGTTCCTCGGCGCCGTCGTCCGCCTGGCCGATTCCGAGAGCCTGGCGCTCATCGGCCGGCTGTCACTGCGCACCCACCCGTGGCTGTCCGACCACCGGGTGATGGGGACCGTACCGCTCCCCGGGACGGCCTTCGTCGAGCTGGCGATGCTCGCCGGTGACCAGGTCGGCTGCGACCGGCTCGAAGAGCTGACCATGGAGGCGCCCCTCCTGCTGCCGCCCCGCGGACACGTGCGCCTCCAGCTGATCGTGGGCCCGCCGGACGAGGCGGGACTCCGACCGATCCGGCTGTACTCGCAGGACGAGGACGCCGAGGAAGGCGCCGGGTGGCTGTGCCACGGCAGCGGGCTGCTGGCCGCCGGCGGCGGCCCGTCCTCCCCCGATCTCTCCGAGTGGCCACCGCCGGGTGCCGAGCCCGTGCCGGTCGACGACCTGTACGAGATCGCCGCCGACGGACCGGTCTTCTACGGCCCGGCGTTCCAAGGACTGCGCGCCGCGTGGCGGCGGGGAAGCGAGGTCTTCGCCGAGGTGACCCTGCCGTCCGGACAGCTGGAGCGGGCGGGCGGCTTCACCCTCCACCCCGTGCTGCTGGACGCCGCCCTGCACACCGTGGGCCTGGGAGGGCTGCTGGACGACAGCGTGCCGGGCTGGCGCCCCTTCGCATGGAGCGGCGTGTCGGTGCACGCGGCGGGCGCCTCGTCCCTCCGGGTGCGGCTCGCACCGGCCGGTGCCGGCTCGCTCACGCTGTTCGCCACCGACACCGCGGGTGTGCCCGTCGTCTCCGTGGATTCGCTGGCCATGCGCCCGATCGCGACGGAGCAGTTCACCGCCGGCGCACGGCGGGACTCGCTCCTGCGGATCGACTGGACGGCGGCGTCCGTCGAAGCGGCCGCCGGCCCCCGCTGGGCGGTGCTCGGCCCGGTGGGACCGGACCTGCTCGAACTCGCGCACGACCGCTCCGAGGGCGGGCCGGTGTCCTTCGCCGACCTGGAGGCGCTGGCCGCCTCCCTCACCGAGGGAGCCGCGGCACCCGACTTCGTGCTGATCGACCCCTCGGCCGACGGACCCGGCGGGCTCACCGACCTGGCCGAGGCCGCCCGGCTGGCCGCCGGCCGGGTGCTGGACACGGCCCGGGCCTGGCTGGACCCGGCTCTCGACGAGCGGCTGTCCTCGGCCCGCCTGGTCGTGGTCACCCGCAGGGCACTGGCCGCGCGCGACGGGGAGGACGTGACCGGGCTGGCCGGGGCACCGCTCTGGGGGCTGGTGCGCTCGGCCCAGGCCGAGAACCCCGGCCGGTTCGTGCTGCTCGACGTGGACGGCGACACCGCCTCCTGGCGGGCTCTGCCGGCGGCACTGGCCTCCGGCGAGAACCAGCTGGCGCTGCGCGCCGGGGCGGCTCTGACACCCCGGCTGGGCCGGTTCCGCGCCCTCCCCGCGGACACCGCACCGGACGCCTCCGAACCGCCCGCGCCGACCCGGTTCGACCCCGAGGGGACCGTCCTGGTGACCGGTGCCACCAGCGGCCTGGGCGCCATGGTGGCCCGGCGGCTGGTGTCCGAGCACGGCGCGCGCCGGCTGCTGCTGCTCAGCCGCCGGGGCCCGGCGGCCGAGGGCGCCGCCGAGCTGGTGGACGACCTGCGCGAGGCCGGTGCCGACGCCGCCGTGGTGGCCTGTGACGTGGCGGACCGCGCCTCGCTGGCCCGAGCACTCTCCGACGTCCCCGCCGAACACCCGCTGACCGCGGTGGTGCACTGTGCCGGAACGGTCGACAACGGCCTGCTGGCATCGCTGACGCCGGAGAAGGTCGACGCGGTGTTCCGCCCGAAGGTCGACGCGGCGGTCAATCTGCACGTGCTGACCGAGGGCACCGACCTGGCGGCCTTCGTGCTCTTCTCCTCGGTGGCCGGCACCATCGGCGGCACCGGACAGGGCAACTACGCCGCCGCCAACACCTTCCTGGACGCGCTGGCGCAGCACCGCCGTGCCAACGGGCTGACGGCCACCTCGCTGGCCTGGGGCCTGTGGGAGACGAGCAGCGGGATGGGTGGACGGTTCGACGCCGCGCTGCTCGCCAACACCTCGATGCGGGCCGTCGTCCCGCTGCCGTCCGAGGAGGGCCTCGGGCTGTTCGACGCCTGCTGGCGCTCGGACGAGCCCGTGCTGTTCCCGGTCAGGCTGAGCCCGGCCGCGCTGCGCGCCCAGGCCGGGGACGGCGCACTCCCGCCGGTCCTCCGCGGGCTGGCCCCCGGCGCGTCGCGCCGGACCTCCGGCGACGGCGGGGACTCCGGGGCGCAGCTGCGCGGACAGCTGACCGCGGTGTCCGCGGCCAAGCGCTACGACACGCTCCTGGCACTGATCCGCCGACAGGTCGCGTCGGTGCTGGGCCACGCCTCGGCCGAGGCCGTCGACACCGACCGGCCGTTCAAGGAGTTGGGTTTCGACTCGTTGACGGCGGTGGAGCTGCGGAACCGGCTCAACGCCGCCACCGGGGTGCGGCTGCCCATCACGGCCGTCTTCGACTATCCCACGATGGAGGTGCTCGCCGGCTTCCTGCGCGACGAGCTGTTTCCGGCCTCGGCCGAGGAGGCGGTCGATCCGCAGGCCGCCGAGGAGGCCGGGATCCGGGAGGCGCTGCTCTCGCTGCCGCTGGCCCGACTGCGTGAGAGCGGCCTGCTCGACCCGCTGCTTGAGCTTGCCGAGGGCCGTCGGCCCGGCGGTGGCCAGGGGGGTGAGGAGGCGGACCGCAGCGAGTCCATCATGGCTATGGACGCCTCCTCCCTTATCCAGCTCGCCATGGGCAACTCCGGCTCCGGTGCGTCGTCCTGACGTTCCGTCAGGCGATGCCGCAGGGCGCGTCCTCCCGCCGGGCCCCTGGAGCGGTGCGCCGCTTCAGGGGGCCGTAGGGGTTCTCGGATAGGGGGCGCAAATTCATACGATCGCAGCGTCGTGCAGTGCCGCCGCGGGTGAGGGAGCGGTTCGACCCGCCCGCCCCCAACCATCAGCCGACCCACCGTGACCGGAGAGACTTCCCGTGACCGATGCTCCTGCCCCGATCCCCTTCCCCTTCCCCGAGGGGGAGGTCATCTGCCAGCCGATCCCCCAGCTGGACGAGATCCGTGAGACCTGCCCGGTCGCACGGGTGGCCCTCCCGGACGGGACGTCCGCGTGGCTGCTGACCCGCCACGCGGACGTGCGCCAGGCGCTGTTCGACCCGGCCTTCAGCAACCGGGTCATGCCCGCCATGCCCAGCATGCCGCAGAACGAAGTCACCGCGATCATGAACGAGTCGCTGGTCGGCATGGATCCGCCGGAGCACACCCGCCTGCGCAAGCTGGTCTCCCGAGCGTTCACCGTCAAGCGGGTCGACGCACTCCGTCCCCGGATCACCCAGCTCGTGGACGAGCTGATCACCAGGATGGAGGCGCTGCCCCAGCCGGTCAACCTGGTGGAGAACTTCTCCGTACCGTTCCCGGTCCAGGTGATCTGCGAGCTGCTCGGTGTCCCCAGCACCGACGGGAACGACTTCCGCGCCTGGGCGGACACCCTGCTCGGGGACTGGATGACGGACCCGGTCAAGCGCGACGAGGCCGCCCTGCGCTTCCGCGAGTACTTCACCGCGCTGATCGAGGCCAAGCGCGCCGATCCCGGCGACGACCTCATAACGGCCCTGATCGCCGCGAGCGACGAGGGCGACAAGCTGACGGAGCGTGAGATCGTCCACCTCTGCGTCGGGATGCTGATCAACGGCTACGAGACCACCGCGAACGCGATCGGCATGTTCCTGCTGGTGCTCAAGCGCAACCCCGAGCAGTTCGCGCAGCTGCTCGCCAACCCCGACGGCGTGCCCGCGGCCGTCGAGGAGCTCCTGCGTGTCGTGCAGACCGGGACCAGCGGCACCGGCCAGCCGAAGATCACGAAGCAGGAGGTGGTCGTGAGCGGTGTGACCATCCCGGCCGGAGCACTGATCCTGCCGGGCACCGCGGCCGCCAACCGCGACCCGTCGGTCTTCCCCGACCCCGAGAAGCTCGACCTCACCCGGACCGAGAACCCGCACCTCAGCCTGGGTGGCGGTCTGCACCACTGCCTGGGTGCGCACCTGGCCCGCGTCGAGCTGCAGGAGGCCCTCCTCGGCCTGATCCGGCGGATGCCGGACGTGGAGATCGCGGTGCCCGAGTCCGAGCTCAGCATGAAGCCCTTCTCGGCGCTGCGCGGCCTCCAGGCGCTGCCGGTCACCTGGTAACCGCAGGGGGCCACTGGCTCGACAGCTGGGGGTGTGGAAGCGGCTCGCCGTTCTCACACCCCCAGCGTCGTTCGGCCGCCCATCGGCGTGCCCGCGTCCTCCTCGCGGCCGGACGCGGTGGCACCCGTCCGCCATCGGCGCCGGCCCATCGGCGGCCGCCGCCCGCCCGACACACCCGCTGCCCGGTCGCTCGGGGCATCGCCCAGCGGCCGCGACACCAGAAGGCAGGGACTTCCCCGATGAACCAGCCCGGTGCAGAGACCGAGACGGCCAACGTCAGTACGGTGACCGAAGCCCTCCACCTCCGGAGCGTCAAACAACCGGACGAGACCGCCTACCTGTTCCTCCGCGACGGTGAGACCCCCGACGGCTCCCTCACCTACCGGGAGCTGGAGGCCGAGGCCCGCGCCCGTGGCGGCGCCCTCGCGGCCGCCGGGCTCACGGCCGGGGACGCGGCCGTACTGCTCTACCCCTCGGGTCTGGAGTTCATCCAGTCGCTGCTGGGCTGCATGTACGCCAGGGTCGCCGCCGCCCCGGTCCAGGTCCCCACCCGCCGGAGCGGCCTCGAACGGGTACGCCGGATCGCCGACGACGCCGGTACCACCGTCATCCTCACCACTGCCGAGATCAAGCGGGACCTGGAGGAGAGGTTCGGCACACTGCCGGAGTTGGCCGGGCTGACCCTGCTCGACACCGGGTCCCTCGCGCCGGCGGCGGAACTGCCGGCCGGGCGCCCCCGCCCCGACGACATCGCCCTCCTCCAGTACACCTCGGGCTCGACCGGCCACCCCAAGGGGGTGATGGTCTCCCACGCCAACTTCCTGCACAACGTGGCGGAGACCGAGCAGGTCTGGCCGTCAGGGGCGGACGGCGTGGTCGTCAACTGGCTCCCGCTCTTCCACGACATGGGCATGATCTTCGGCGTCCTGCTGCCGCTCTGCTCCGGCATCCCCGCCTACCTCATGGAACCCGCCGCCTTCGTCCGCCGGCCGCTGCGCTGGCTGGAGGCCGTCTCCCGGTTCCGCGGCACCCACGCGGCCGCCCCGAGCTTCGCCTACGAGCTCTGCGTACGTGCGGCCGAGGAGGCCGGAGCGGAGGCCGTGGCGGAGGGGCTCGACCTGTCCTCGTGGCGGGCCGCGGTCAACGGCGCGGAACCGGTCCGCTGGCGGGCCGTCGAGTCGTTCACCGAGACGTTCGGTCCGGCGGGATTCGCCCCGGAGGCCATGTCACCCGGCTACGGCCTGGCCGAGAACACCCTGAAGGCCACCGGGAGTTCGCCGGACCGGCGGCCGACCGTCCTGTGGGTGTCCGGCCCTGCCCTGCTCGAAGGCCGCCTCGAACTGCTGGAGGCGACCGCCGAGACGGCGAAGCCCCTGGTCGGCGCGGGCCCTCCCGCCCACCCGACCCACGTGCTGATCGTCGACCCCGCCACCCTGGAACCCTGCCGGCCCGGTACCGTCGGCGAGATCTGGATCAGCGGCCCCTGCATCGCCCAGGGCTACCGCGGCCGGGCCGACGAGACCCGGGAGACCTTCCACGCCCGCCCGGCCGGCGCGGACCGCTCCGATGCCGCCCCCCGCTATCTGAGGACCGGTGACCTCGGGTTCCTCCACGCGGACGAGCTGTTCGTCGCGGGCAGGCTCAAGGACGTCATCATCCGCAAGGGCCGCAACTACTACCCCCAGGACCTTGAGCTGTCCGTCGAGGGCTCGGCCGCCGGCCTGCACCCCAACTGCGCGGCGGCCTTCTCCGTGGACGACGGCGAGACCGAACGCCTCGTGGTCGTCGTCGAGGCCGACGGCCGCGTCCTGCGCGCGACCGGCGAGGACGGCCTGCGCGAGCGCATACGCCTGGCCGTCCACGACGGCCAGCGGCTCCGGGTGGACGAGGTCGTCGTCATCCGCCGCGGAGCCCTCCCCCGGACCACCAGCGGCAAGGTGCAGCGCCGAGCGTGCCGGGAGCTCTACCTCCACGGCGCCCTGAAGCCCGCCGTGGCCGGGCGCTGACGCCCCCGACACCCCGGAAGGCCGGTGCCGCCCCCGCCAGGGCGCACCGGCCTTCCGCCGTCCGCCCGGACGCGGTCCGGACGGCACACGACCGCCGGGCGGGCCGCTGCTCGGCCCACCCGGCGGATGCGGGGCTCCCCGGTCTCGCGGTGCTACCGCGCGGCCAGCCACTCGTGCACGATGCGCGCCGTGTTGTCGCCGTGCTCGCTCATCATGGTGTAGTGGTCGCCCGGGACGTCGATGACGTCGCGGATCATCGGCCAGGAGGGCTTCCAGGTCTCGTCCGGCGGCAGCGGCCGACCGGGCTCGGCGTTGATCATCTCGGAGGCCCTGACCAGCAGGGCCGGCGTGGCGATCTCCTGCGGCTGCCAGCTCCCCAGCAGGGAGAAGTAGGCGGCCATGGCCGTCAGCCGGACGCCGGTCAGCCGCCCGAAGTCCTTCTCCCGGTCCAGGGTCCTGGACTCCATCACCGGCAGGATGTAGTCGGCCTGCTCGGTCCCGGCCAGGAAGCTGTCCAGCAGCACGACGCCCAGCGGGCTGACACCCCGTTCCTCCAGCCTGGTGGCCACCATGTAGGCGATGCTGCCGCCGGAGGAGAGACCGGCCAGCGCGAACGGCTCGCCGGCCGTGCTCTCCTCGATGAGACGGGCGCAGTGGTCGGCCAGGACCTCGACCCCGGCTGCCACCGGCTCGCCGCCCACGAACCCGGGAAGCATCAGCGACCACATGTCGCGGATGCCCCGCAGCGGGGTCGCCAAGGGGACGAACTCCTGGTTGCTCGCCCACGCCGACGGCGACGGGAAGCAGATGATCCGCGGGTGCTCCGAGCCGCTGGCCAACCGGACCAGGCCCGGACCGCCGATCACCTCGGCCGTGTCGGAGAACGTCGGGCGCAGTTCGACGCCGGTCGCCAGCACCTTGTGCGCGATGTCGATCCGCCCGGTCTCCAGGGCTCGGCGGTACAGCGCCTCGACCCCGTTCACCGCCGCGGTCGCGGTGTCCTCCACGGGGGCGGCCGCCTCCGCCCGGGCGTCCGGTGCCGTTGCGGCGCCGTCCAGTCGCCGGTGCAGTTCTCCGGCCAGCGAGACCAGCGTCGCGTGGTCGAAGATCAGCGTGGGAGGCAGCCTGAGCCCGGTGGCGGCGTTCAGCCGGTTTCGCAGCTCGACCGACGTCAGCGAGTCGAAGCCGAGCTCCGCGAAGGCACTCGTCCCCTGGACCCCGGCCAGGTCGGTGTGCCCGAGCACCTCGGCGGACTCGGTCCGGACCAGGTCCAGCAGCGCCGCCTCGCGCGCGGCGGGCTCCAGCGCCGTCAGGCGCGCGCGCAGTCCCTCGCCGCCGCCCCGGCCGGACGCCGCCCGTCGCCGCGACGGCTGGACCAGCGCACGCAGCACGGCCGGGATCTCCTGCCCCGGCAGCGCCGTCCCGCGCCCCGCGGCGAAGCGGACGGGAATGAGCAGCGGCTCCCCCTCGGCGGCCAGTGCCAGGTCGAGGGCCGCCATGCCCTGCTGGGCGCTGAACGGCAGCATCCCGCCGCGGGCCAGCCTGGCCCGCTGGTGGTCCGCCAGCCCGTCGGCCATGCCGCCGGCCTGCTCCCACCAGCCCCAGGCCAACGAGAGCGCGGCCAGGCCGCGATCCCGGCGGTGGCCGGCGAGGGCGTCGAGGAAGGTGTTGGCCGCCGCGTAGTTGCCCTGCCCCTGGCTGCCCAGCACACCGGCGGCCGACGAGAACAGGACGAAGGCCGACAGGTCCAGGTGTTCGGTGAGCTCGTGCAGGTGCCAGGCGGCGTCCACCTTGGGCCGCAGCACCGGGTCCAGCCGCTCGGGGGTCAGCGAGGTCAGCAGGCCGTCGTCGAGGACGCCCGCCAGGTGGACCACTCCGGTCAGCGGGTGCTCCGCGGGGATCGTGGCCAGCAGTTCGGCCAGGGCGTCCCGGTCGGAGACGTCGCAGGCGGCCGCGGTCACCTCGACGCCCTGCTCGCCCAGTTCGGCGATCAGCTCGTCCATGCCGGGTGTGGCGGGTCCGCGCCGGCCGGCCAGAAGCAGCCTGCGCACACCGTGCCCGGTGGCGAGATGACGGGCCACCAGGCCGCCGAGCGCCCCACCGGCTCCGGTCACCAGCACGGTGCCGCGCCCGGTGAACGTGGTCCGCCGGGCAGGGCCCCCTTCCACGGCCGGCTCCACGGCCGGCCGCGCGACCAGCCGCGGCACGGTGGCCTCGCCCGCGCGCAGCGCCAACTGCGGCTCGCCGCCGGCCAGCGCAGCGGGAAGGGCCCGGAAGGACGCCTCGTCCGCATCGACGTCGACCAGGACGATCCGGTCGGGGTTCTCGGACTGTGCGGACCTGAGCAGCCCCCAGGCCGTCGCCGCGGCCAGGTCGGTGACCGGGTCCGCCGGTCCCGTCGCCACGGCGTGGCTGCTCAGCACGACCAGCCTGGAGCCGGCGAGGCGTTCGTCGGCGAGCCACTGCCGAACGGTGTCGAGCGCCCACCGCGCGGCCGCGTGCGCGGCCTGCGGTGTCCCCCCGTCGACGCCGCCGGCACAGAAGACGACGATCCCGTCCGGTGCCGGGGCGCCCGCACCCAGCATGTCGGTCAGCGACTGCCAGTCGAGGTACGGGGTCTCGGCGAGCCCGGCCGCCAGCACGTGCGGCCGGAGACCGAGCGGATCGAGCCCGAGCGTCACCCAGCGTCCGGCCAGTGGCCGCCCGGCGGTCGGCACGGGCGTCCAGTCGAGCCGGAAGAGGGAGCCGTCGACCGGGGCACCACCCGGGGCACCGGCCCCGGCGAACAGTTCGGGGGACGGCCTGCGCAGGGTGAGCGAGTCGATCGAGGCCACCGGATCACCCTCGGTGTCCACGACCGTGATCGCGGCACCGTCCCGACCCGCCGGAGTCAGCCTCACCCGTACGGTCGACGCACCGGTCGCGTGCAACCGCACCCCGGTCCAGGCGAACGGCAGTCCCACCGTCGCCGTCCCCCGGCCCTGCTCGTCCTGGCCCAGCAGACCGAGGGCGAGCGGCTGGAGCGCCGCGTCCAACAGCGCGGGGTGGATGCCGAACCCGTTCTCGCGCTCCCCCGCCGCCTCCGGCAGCTCGACCTCCGCGAACAGGTCCCCGCCCCGGCGCCACAGGGCCCGCAGGCCGTGGAACACCGGCCCGAGCACGAAGTCGTCGTCGGCCAGACCCTCGTAGAAGCCGTCCAGCGGGACGGCCTGCGCATCGACCGGGGGCCACGGCACGGGCTCCCCTCCCGCGGCCGCGTCCCCGGCGGCGAGCACGCCCCTCGCGTGGCAGGTCCACGCACCGTCCTGCGCCGCGTCCTCGGGCCGCGCATGGACGCTCACGGCACGCCGCCCCTCGTCGTCCGGACCTCCGACGACCACCTGCAGCGCGGTACCGCCGTGCTCCGACAGGACCAGCGGCGCCTGGAGGGTGAGCTCGTCGAGCAGGCCGCACCCGACCTGCTCGCCGGCCCAGAGGGCCAGCTCCACGTACGCGGTACCGGGGAACAGCGGCAGACCGGCGAGCCGGTGGTCGGCGATCCAGCCGTGGGCCGCCAGGGACAGGCGTCCGGTGAAGAGGAAGCCGTCCGAGTCCGGGAGCGCCACCCCGGCCCCCAGCAACGGGTGCCCCGCGGCACTCAGTCCGACGCTCGACGGGTCGCCGGTCCGGGCCGCCCCGGTGGCCAGCCAGTAGCGCCGACGCTGGAACGCGTAGGTGGGCAGGCCCACCGTGCGGTTCCACCGGCCCGCGAGGAAGGCCGACCAATCGACCGCCGCACCCCGGGCGTGCACCCGGGCGAGGGCCGCGGTGACCGCGGCCGCCTCACCGCGCCTGCCTCGCAGGACCGCGACCGCGCTCGGCGCCGCCGCACCGTGCTCGGACACGGCCTCCTGGAAGAGCGCGGTCAGCACCTCGCCGGGGCCCAGTTCGAGCACCGTGCCGACGCCCCGGTCGAGGAGCGTCCGGACGCCGTCGGCGTACCGGACCGCCTCGCGGACGTGGCGCGACCAGTACTCGGGCGTGCAGAACTCCGGCCCGGCCGGGCCGCCGGTCACGTTCGACACCACGGGTATCCGCGGCGGGGAGAAGGAGACACCGGCGAGCACCTCGGCGAACTCGGCGAGCATCGGCTCCATCAGCGGCGAGTGGAAGGCGTGGCTGACCGACAGCCTCCGTGTCTTGCGGCCCGCCGCCGAGAAGCGCTCGGCGAGCTCCTCCAGGGCTTCGATCCCGCCCGACAGCACCATCGAGAACGGACCGTTGACGGCCGCCACACCCACCTGGCCCGACACCGCGGCCAGCGCCTCGGCCACCTCCTCCTCACCGGCCTGCACCGCCAGCATCGCGCCGCCGGTCGGCAGTGCCTGCATCAGCCGCCCGCGGGCGGCGACCACCCGGCAGGCGTCCGCGAGCGACCACACACCCGCCACGTGGGCGGCGGCCAGCTCGCCGATCGAGTGGCCCATCAGCACATCCGGACGAACGCCCCAGCCCTCGACCAGACGGAACAGCGCGACCTCGACCGCGAAGAGCGCGGGCTGCGTGAAGCCCGTCTCATCGAGCAGGACCGCCTCCGGCGAGTCCTCCGCGGCGAACACGACCTGCTTCAGCGGCCGCTCCAGATGCAGGTCGAGCTCCGCGCACACCGCGTCGAACGCGGCGGCGAAGTGCGGGAAACGGTCGTACAGTTCACGCCCCATACCGAGACGCTGCGAACCCTGGCCGGAGAACTGCACGGCCAGCCCGCCGTCCGTCGCCAGCTCGCGCACCACACCGGGCGCCGATCCTCCCTCGGCCAGCACCGCGAGGCCGGCCAGGAAGTCGGGCAGGGCCTCGGCCACCACCGCCGCCCTGTGGGCGAGCTGCGCACGGGTGGTCGCCAGTGAGAAGGCGACGTCCGCGGGGTCGGCCGAGGCGGGATCCGCCTCGAACCGGGCCAGCAGCCGGCGGGCCTGTTCGGTCAGGGCCTCCGCGGTCTGCCCGGAGAGCAGCCAGGCCAACGGCACCGACCCCGGTGTGACCGCCGTGCCGTCCTCGGGCTCCGGCTCAGGTGCCTGCTCCAGGATGACGTGCGCATTGGTCCCGCTGATCCCGAAGGACGAGACACCGGCCCGGCGCGGCCGGTCGTCCGGCACGGTCCACTCGCACGAGTCGGCCAGGATCTCCACCGCGCCCGCCGACCAGTCGACCTGGGGCGTCGGCTCCGCCACGTGCAGGGTGCGAGGGAGCTCCCGGTGCCGAAGCGCCATGACCATCTTGATCACACCGGCCACGCCGGCCGCGTACTGGGTGTGGCCGATGTTGGACTTGATCGAGCCGAGCCGGAGCGGGCGGTCCGCCGGCCGGTCCTGGCCGTAGGTGGCCAGCAGCGCCTGCGCCTCGATCGGATCACCCAGCGTCGTCCCCGTGCCGTGCGCCTCCACCACGTCCACCTCGGCGGACGACAGCCCCGCACTCGCCAGCGCCTGCCGGATCACCCGCTGCTGCGACGGACCGTTCGGCGCCGTCAGACCGTTCGACGCACCGTCCTGATTCACCGCCGAACCCCGCACCACCGCCAGCACCGGATGCCCGTTCCGCCGCGCGTCCGACAACCGCTCGACCACCACCATGCCGACACCCTCACCCCAGCCGGTGCCGTCCGCATCCGCCGAGAACGCCTTGCACCGACCGTCCGCCGCCAGACCGCCCTGCCGCGAGAACTCCGCGAACGCACCCGGCGTCGACATCACCGTCACACCACCCGCCAACGCCAGATCACACTCACCGTTGCGCAACGCCTGGGCCGCCAGGTGCAGCGCCACCAGCGACGACGAACACGCCGTGTCCACCGTCACCGCCGGACCCTCCAGCCCCAGCACGTACGACACCCGCCCCGACATCACACTGCCCGACGACCCCGTCAACGCATAACCGCTGGACGCCTCGGCCGAGCTCATCAGCACGGCGCTGTACTCCTGGGGAGAGCCCCCGACGAACACGCCGGTACGGCTGCCGCGCAGGGACGACGGGTCGACGCCCGTCCGCTCCAGCGCCTCCCAGGAGGACTCCAGCAGCAACCGCTGCTGCGGGTCCATCGCCAGCGCCTCACGCGGCGAGATCCCGAAGAACGCGGCATCGAACTCGGGCGCGTCATGGACGAACGCGCCCTGCCGAGTGGCCGTCATCGTGAACTGCACCGGATCGTGCGTGCTGTCGGCGTTCCAACCGCGGTCGGCCGGAAAGTCGCCGACCTCGTCACGGCCCTCCGCGACCAGGCGCCACAGGTCCTCCGGCGACGTGACGTCCCCCGGGAAGCGGCAGGCCATGCCGACGATCACCAGCGGCTCGTCATCCAGGAGTGCCGCGGCCACGGGTGCTCCGGCCTCCGCGATCGCGCCCGTCAACTGCCCCCGCAGGTGCACCGCGAGCGCCGTGGGGGTCGGATGGTCGAAGACCAGGGTGGCCGGCAGCCGCAGCCCGGTCGCGGCCTTCAGCCGGTTGCGCAGTTCCATCGCGGTGAGCGAGTCGAAGCCCAGCTCCTGGAACGGCTTCGCCGACGTGATCGCGGTGGTGGAGCCGTGTCCGAGGACCAGCGCCGACTCCGCTCGCACCAGGTCGAGCAGGACCGTCCGCTGCTCCGGTTCGCCCAGGCCGGCGAGGTGTTCGCGCAGTGCCCGGACCACGGAGTCGTCACCCGGCTCCTCGGCGGCATCCGCCTCCAGGACCTGCCGCACCTCGGGAATGTCCTCGATCAGCGGACGATGCCGAGCGATCATGTACCCCGGCGTGAACCGCTCCCAGTCCATGTCCGTGACCGTCAGCAAGGTCTCGTCCCGCTCCAGAGCCTGAGCAAGGGCACTGACCGCGATCTCCGGATCCATCAGACGCAGACCCACCCGGGTCAACAACTCACTGGTCCGACCGTCCGCCATCCCGGTCCCCCTCCAACCACCCCAGGCAACCGACGTCGCGGTCAGACCCCGAGCCCGACGCTCCTGAGCCAGACCGTCCAGATACGCGTTCGCCGCCGCATACGCCCCATTCCCCGAACTCCCCCACACCGCCGCACCCGAGGAGAACAACACGAACGCATCCAGAGCCATCCCCGCCGTCAACTCATCCAGATGCCGCGCACCCACCACCTTCGCCCGCAACGCATCCTCGAACTCCCCGACCGACAACTCCCCCACCTCCCGATACGACCCCACCCCCGCCGCATGGAACACCCCCGACAACGGCACATCCCCCGGAATCCCCGCCAACACCCCCTCCAACGCCCCACGATCCGCCACATCACACGCCACAACCGAAACCCGAGCCCCCAACCCCTCCAACTCCCCCACCAACTCCACCGCACCCTCAGCACCCAACCCCCGACGCGACACCAACACCACATGCTCCGCACCCACACCCACCAACCACCGCGCCACACACGCACCCACCCCACCCGTACCACCCGTCACCAACACCGACCCCCGCACACCCCAACCCCCACCCGACACACCCAACGGCGCCCGCACCAACCGCCGACCGAACACCCCCGACGACCGCACCGCCACCTGATCCTCCACCCCCGACACCAACACACCCACCAACCCCGCACCCACCCGCTCATCCCACACCACCGGCACATCCACCAACCCACCCCACAACCCCGCACACTCCAACCCCACCACCTGACCAAACCCCCACAACGCCACCCCACCAGCCCTCACACCCTCAACCGAACCCAACCCCAACGCCCCACACACCACCATCCACAACCGACCACCCACACCCACATCCACCAACGCCTGCACCAACACCAACGACGACACCAACCCACCACCCACACCACCAACATCACCCACAGCATCCAAACCATCACCCACACCCAGCAACGACACCACACCGGCAACCTCCACACCCCCACACACCCCACGCAACCGCTCAGCCACCACCCCACGACCATCCCCCACACCCACCACAACCTCAACCACCCGCGCACCCGCACCCACCAACGCACCCCTCACACCATCAACCACCCCACCCACACCACCCCAACCCGGCACCACCAACACCCACACCCCCGACAACACCCCACCCGAACCCACCGACACCGACCGCTCAACCACCCGATAACGCCACGAATCCACCACCGAACCAACCACCCGCCGACGCCGCCACTCCGACAACACCGGCACCACCGAACCCCAACCATCCCCACCACCCACCACCGACACCACACCCTCCACATCCCCCCGCTCCACCGCACCCCAAAACGCACCCTCAACCCCATCCACCACACCAACCCCACCCGCACCGACCCCGACCCCACCCTCCAACCAGAACCGCTCCCGCTGGAACGCATACGTCGGCAGATCCACCCGACTCACATCGAGACCCACGAAGAGCCGCGACCAGTCGACGGTGACACCGCGGACATAGGCCTCCGCGAGGGAGGTCAGGAACCGCTCGACCCCGCCCTCACCCCGCCGCAACGAACCCAGCGCCGCCACCTCGCCGTCCGACCGCTCAGCCGTCTCCTGGACGGCGACGGTCAGCACCGGATGAGGACTCATCTCCGCGAAGACGCCATACCCCTGCTCCACCAACCCCCGCACCACCGACTCGAACCGAACCGTCTCGCGCAGGTTGCGGTACCAGTAGCCGGCGTCCATCACCGCCGTGTCGATGCCCTCCCCGGTCACCGTCGAGTAGAACGCCACCGACGACGACACCGGGCGTACCGGTGCCAAGGCCTCCAGCAGCTCCGCCTCCAGCGCCTCGACCTGCGCCGAGTGCGAGGCGTAGTCCACCGCGATCCGCCGCGCCCGCACGCCGTTCGCCTCGCAGTCGGCGAGGAGTGCCTCCAGCCCCGCCGTCCCGCCCGAAACGACCACCGAGGACGGGCCGTTCACCGCCGCGACCGACACCTCACCCCCGAACCCCGCCAACAACCCCTCCACCACCGCGAGCGGCGCCGACACCGACACCATCCCGCCCAGCCCCGACAGCCGTGCCGACACCAGACGCGAACGCACCGCCACCACCCGCGCACCGTCCTCCAACGACAACCCACCCGCCACCACCGCAGCCGCCACCTCGCCCTGCGAATGCCCCACCACCGCCGCCGGCTCCACGCCCGAGGACCGCCACAACGCCGCCAACGACACCATCACCGCCCACAACACCGGCTGCACCACGTCCACCCGCCCCCAGCGGGGATCCTCCTCGCCCGCCTCCACCACATCCCGCAACGACCAGTCCACAAAAGGCGCCAGAGCACCCTCACACGCCGCCATCGACTCCCCGAACACCACCGACGAACCCCACAACTCCCGCCCCATCCCCACCCACTGCGACCCCTGACCCGGAAACACCAACACCACCCGCGAACCCCCCTCCACCACACCCCGCACCACACCCGCACCACCACCACCCGCCGCCACCACCCGCACACCCTCCACCAACTCCTCCACACCACCCCCCAACACCACCGCCCGACACCCCAGCGCCGCACGCGAGGACACCAGCGAGAACGCCACATCCACCGGCCGGACATCCGACCCCGCCAACACCTCCACCAACCGCCCCGCCTGCGCCCGCAACGCCGCCTCGGTCTCACCCGAGATCACCCACGGCGGACTGACCGACGCGAACGGGGCAACAGCCCGCAACGCCCCGTCGTCATCCGACTCCTCAACCGGCAGAGGCTCATCCACCGGAGCCTGCTCCAGGATCATGTGGACGTTGGTCCCGCTCACACCGAAGGAGGACACGCCCGCGCGGCGCGGCGCACCCGTCTCCGGCCACTCCCGGGCCTCCGTCAGCAACTCCACCGCACCCGCCGACCAGTCCACCTGGCGACTGGGTGCGGAGACGTGCAGGGTCTTCGCCATGACGCCGTGCCGGAGGGCCATCACGGTCTTGATCACACCGGCCACGCCGGAGACGGCCTGGGTGTGGCCGATGTTCGACTTCAGGGACCCCAGCCACAGCGGACGGCCCTCCTGCCGGTCCTGGCCGTAGGTGGCCAGCAGCGCCTGCGCCTCGATCGGATCACCCAGCGTCGTCCCCGTGCCGTGCGCCTCCACCATGTCCACCTCGCCGAACGACAGCCCGGCGTTGGTCAGCGCCTGACGGATCACCCGCTGCTGCGACGGACCGTTGGGAGCGCTCAGACCGTTCGACGCACCGTCCTGGTTCACCGCACTGCCCCGCACCACCGCGAGCACCGGATGCCCGTTGCGCCGCGCATCCGACAACCGCTCCAGCAGGACGACCGCGGCGCCCTCGCCCCAGCCGATGCCATCGGCGTCGTCGGAGAACGCCTTGCACCGGCCGTCCACGGCCAGGCCGCGCTGACGGGCGAAGGTGATGAACCCCGACGGGCTCGCCAGAATCCCGACACCGCCGGCGACGGCCAGCGAGCAGTCGCCCTGCCGGAGCGACTGGATGGCCATGTGCAGCGCCACCAGCGAAGACGAGCACGCGGTGTCCACCGTCACCGCCGGACCCTCCAGCCCCAGCACGTACGACACCCGCCCCGACAGCACACTGCTCATGCCGCCGGTGACCGCATACCCCTGCTCGCTGGGGGAGTTCATCAATTTCACGGTGTGCTCGACCGCGGTCCCGCCGATGAAGACGCCGGTCCGGCTGCCGCGCACCGACAGCGGATCGATGCCGGCGCGTTCGAGGACCTCCCAGGACGTTTCGAGGAGCAGCCGCTGCTGCGGGTCCATCGCCATCGCCTCACGCGGCGAGATCCCGAAGAGCCCCGGGTCGAAGTCGCCCGCGCCCTCCAGGAACGCCCCTTCGCGCGTGTAGGTCTTGCCCGGCCGGTCCGGGTCGGGGTCGTACAGGTCGTCCAGGTCCCAGCCCCGGTCGGTCGGGAACCCCGCGACCGCGTCCACCTCGTCGACGGCGATCTGCCAGAGCTTCTCGGGGGAGTCGGCCCCGCCCGGCAGCCGGCATGCCATTCCCACGACGGCCAGGGGCTCCCGCGCCCTGCCCTGGGCGGCCTGGAGCTTCTGGCGGGTCTGCTGCAGTTCGGTCGTCACCCGTCGCAGATACGTACGGAGCTTGTCCTCAGTCATGGTGAACCCCACTCAAGAGCAATAGGAAGGACGTGACGATCGGCTGGATCAGGACACGCCGAGGTCGCGGTCGATGAGGTCGAACAGGTCGTCGTCCGTCGCGGACTCCAGATCGGCGACCGCGCCGGCCTCCTGGGCCGAGCCGTCCTGCTCGTCGAGCTTGGCGAGAAGCTCCCGCAGACGGTGCGCAACGCCCTCACGGCCCTGCACGTCGTCCGCGAGCAGGGGCAATGCCTGGTCGATCCTTGAAAGTTCTCGACCGATGTCGACCGCATCGGTCAGTTGGTCCGGTCCGCTCTCGCCCAGCTCCGCACGGAGCCGGTCGGCGAGCGCGGCAGGGGTGGGATGGTCGAAGACCAGGGTGGCCGGCAGTCGCAGCCCGGTCGCGGCGTTCAGCCGGTTGCGCAGTTCCATCGCGGTGAGCGAGTCGAAGCCCAGCTCCTGGAACGGGCGGTTCTCCGCGACACCGTCGGCGGAGTTGTGCCCGAGAACGGCGGCGGCCTCCGAGCGTACGATCCGGAGCAGGGCGTCAAGCCGCTCCAACTCCGTCAGGCCGGCGAGGCGTTCGCGCAGTGCCCGGACCACGGAGTCGTCACCCGGCTCCTCGGCGGCATCCGCCTCCAGAACCTGCCGCACCTCGGGAATGTCCTCGATCAGCGGACGATGCCGAGCGATCATGTACCCCGGCGTGAACCGCTCCCAGTCCATGTCCGTGACCGTCAGCAAGGTCTCGTCCCGCTCCAGAGCCTGAGCAAGGGCACTGACCGCGATCTCCGGATCCATCAGACGCAGACCCACCCGGGTCAACAACTCACTGGTCCGACCGTCCGCCATCCCGGTCCCCCTCCAACCACCCCAGGCAACCGACGTCGCGGTCAGACCCCGAGCCCGACGCTCCTGAGCCAGACCGTCCAGATACGCGTTCGCCGCCGCATACGCCCCATTCCCCGAACTCCCCCACACCGCCGCACCCGAGGAGAACAACACGAACGCATCCAGAGCCATCCCCGCCGTCAACTCATCCAGATGCCGCGCACCCACCACCTTCGCCCGCAACGCATCCTCGAACTCCCCGACCGACAACTCCCCCACCTCCCGATACGACCCCACCCCCGCCGCATGGAACACCCCCGACAACGGCACATCCCCCGGAATCCCCGCCAACACCCCCTCCAACGCCCCACGATCCGCCACATCACACGCCACAACCGAAACCCGAGCCCCCAACCCCTCCAACTCCCCCACCAACTCCACCGCACCCTCAGCACCCAACCCCCGACGCGACACCAACACCACATGCTCCGCACCCACACCCACCAACCACCGCGCCACACACGCACCCACCCCACCCGTACCACCCGTCACCAACACCGACCCCCGCACACCCCAACCCCCACCCGACACACCCAACGGCGCCCGCACCAACCGCCGACCGAACACCCCCGACGACCGCACCGCCACCTGATCCTCCACCCCCGACACCAACACACCCACCAACCCCGCACCCACCCGCTCATCCCACACCACCGGCACATCCACCAACCCACCCCACAACCCCGCACACTCCAACCCCACCACCTGACCAAACCCCCACAACGCCACCCCACCAGCCCTCACACCCTCAACCGAACCCAACCCCAACGCCCCACACACCACCATCCACAACCGACCACCCACACCCACATCCACCAACGCCTGCACCAACACCAACGACGACACCAACCCACCACCCACACCACCAACATCACCCACAGCATCCAAGCCATCACCCACACCCAGCAACGACACCACACCGGCAACCTCCACACCCCCACACACCCCACGCAACCGCTCAGCCACCACCCCACGACCATCCCCCACACCCACCACAACCTCAACCACCCGCGCACCCGCACCCACCAACGCACCCCTCACACCATCAACCACCCCACCCACACCACCCCAACCCGGCACCACCAACACCCACACCCCCGACAACACCCCACCCGAACCCACCGACACCGACCGCTCAACCACCCGATAACGCCACGAATCCACCACCGAACCAACCACCCGCCGACGCCGCCACTCCGACAACACCGGCACCACCGAACCCCAACCATCCCCACCACCCACCACCGACACCACACCCTCCACATCCCCCCGCTCCACCGCACCCCAAAACGCACCCTCAACCCCATCCACCACACCAACCCCACCACTGGATTCCAGCCAGAAGCGTTCGTGTTGGAAGGCGTAGGTGGGCAGGTCGATGCGGTGGGCGTCGCGGCCGGCGAGGGCGCTGGTCCAGTCGACGGTGGCGCCGCGGACGTAGGCCTCGGCGAGGGAGGTCAGGAACCGCTCGACCCCGCCCTCGCCCCGGCGCAGTGAGCCGATGACGGTGGGTTCGGTGCGGTGGTCGGGGGTGTCCTCAAGGGTCTCCTGGACGGGGACGGTGAGGACGGGGTGGGGGCTGGCCTCGATGTAGGTGTGGTGGCCGTCGGCGGCCAGGGCGCGGACGGCGGTCTCGAAGCGGACGGTCTGGCGCAGGTTGCGGTACCAGTAGCCGGCGTCCATCACCGCCGTGTCGATGCCCTCCCCGGTCACCGTCGAGTAGAACGCCACCGACGACGACACCGGCCGCACCGGTGCCAACGCCTCCAGCAGCTCCGCCTCCAGCGCCTCGACCTGTGCGGAGTGCGAGGCGTAGTCCACCGCGATCCGCCGCGCCCGCACCCCGTTCGCCTCGCAGTCCGCGAGGAGTGCCTCCAGCCCTGCCGTCCCGCCCGAAACCACCACCGAGGACGGGCCGTTCACCGCCGCGACCGACACCTCACCCCCGAACCCCGCCAGCAAGCCCTCGACCACCGTGAGCGGCGCCGACACCGACACCATCCCGCCCAGCCCAGACAGCCGTGCCGCCACCAGACGCGAACGCACCGCCACCACCCGCGCACCGTCCTCCAGCGACAATCCGCCCGCCACCACGGCCGCCGCGACCTCGCCCTGCGAATGGCCCACCACCGCCGCCGGCTCCACGCCCGAGGACCGCCACAACGCCGCCAACGACACCATCACCGCCCACAACACCGGCTGCACCACGTCCACCCGCCCCCAGCGGGGATCCTCCTCACCCGCCTCGACCACATCCCGCAACGACCAGTCCACGAACGGCGCCAGAGCGCGCTCACACGCCGCCATCGACTCCCCGAACACCACCGACGAACCCCACAACTCCCGCCCCATCCCCACCCACTGCGACCCCTGCCCCGGAAACACCAACACCACCCGCGAACCCCCCTCCACCACACCCCGCACCACACCCGCACCACCACCACCCGCCGCCACCGCCCGCACACCCTCCAGCAACTCCTCCACACCACTCCCCAACACCACCGCCCGATGCTCGAACCGCGACCGTCCCGACGCCGACGACCACGCCACGTCCACCGGCCGGACATCCGCCCCGGCCAACACCTCCACCAACCGCCCCGCCTGCGCCCGCAACGCCGCCTCCGAACGCCCCGACACCACCAACGGCACCACCCGGCCATCCAGCGCCACCGGCACCGGCTCCACCGGCAGCTCCACCACCGGCTCGTCCACCGGGGCCTGCTCCAGGATCATGTGGACGTTGGTCCCGCTCACACCGAAGGAGGACACGCCCGCGCGACGCGGAGCACCCGTCTCCGGCCACTCCCGGGCCTCGGTCAGCAGCTCCACCGCACCTGCCGACCAGTCCACCTGCTGTGACGGCTCGTCCACGTGCAGCGTCCTCGGCAGGACCCCCTGCCGCATCGCCATCACCATCTTGATCACACCGGCCGCACCGGACGCGGCCTGGGTGTGGCCGATGTTCGACTTCAGGGACCCCAGCCACAGCGGACGGCCCTCGTGCCGGTCCTGGCCGTAGGCGGCCAGCAGCGCCTGCGCCTCGATCGGATCACCCAGCGTCGTCCCCGTCCCGTGCGCCTCCACCACGTCCACCTCGGACGACGACAGCCCCGCACTCGCCAACGCCTGCCGGATCACCCGCTGCTGCGACGGACCGTTCGGCGCCGTCAGACCGTTCGACGCGCCGTCCTGGTTCACCGCCGAACCCCGCACCACCGCCAGCACCGGGTGCCCGTTCCGCCGCGCGTCCGACAACCGCTCGACAGCGAGCATCGCCACGCCCTCGGCCCAGCTGGTCCCGTCCGCCGCATCGGCGAACGCCTTGCAGCGGCCGTCGGCGGCGATGGCTCCCTGCTTGGAGAACTCCGCGAAGGTCGCCGGAGTCGCCATCACCGTCACGCCACCCGCCAGCGCGAGATCACACTCACCGTTGCGCAGCGCCTGGGCCGCCAGGTGCAGCGCCACCAGCGACGACGAACACGCCGTGTCCACCGTCACCGCCGGACCCTCCAGACCCAGCACGTACGACACCCGCCCCGACATCACACTGCCCGACGACCCGGTGACGCCGAAGCCCTTGGTGTCCTGAGCGGTCATCAGCAGCGCCGTGTACTCCTGTGCGGTTCCGCCGACGAACACGCCGGTCCGGCTCCCGCGCAGGGACGACGGGTCGACACCCGTGCGCTCCAAGGCCTCCCAGGAGACCTCCAGGAGCAGTCGCTGCTGCGGGTCCATGACGCCCGCCTCGCGCGGTGAGATCCCGAAGAAGTCCGCGTCGAAGTCGCCGGCGTCGTGCAGGAATCCACCACGCCGCACGTCACCGCCGAGCCACTGCTCCCAGCCCCGGTCGACAGGCATCGCGGAGGTCTCGTCACGGCCCTCCGCGACCAGGTGCCACAGGTCCTCCGGCGAGGTGACACCGCCCGGGAAGCGGCAGGCCATGCCGACGATCACCAGCGGCTCGTCGTCCAGCGACCGCACCGGCACCGGAAGGCCCACGGACGCGCCTGTGCCGAGGAGTTCGTCCCTCAGCAGCTCGGCGAGCGCGGACGGGGTCGGGTGGTCGAAGACCATGGTGGCAGGCAGCCGCAGCCCGGTGACGGCGTTGAGCCGGGTGCGGAACTCGACGGCGGTGAGCGAGTCGAAGCCGATCTCCTGGAAGGGCTTGGCCTCCGGGATCACCCCGGTCGAGGCATGCCCGAGGACGAGCGCCGCCTCGGACCGCACGAGCTCCAGCAGGACCGTCCGCTGTTCCGCCTCGCGCAGGCCGGCCAGCCGCTCGCGGAGCGCTCCGGCGACGGAGTCGTCGGCCGCCGGGTCGGCGGCCGCCTCCAGGGCACGGCGGACCTCGGGAATGTCCTCGATCAGCGGACGGTGACGGGCCATCATGTACCCGGGTGCGAAGCGCTCCCAGTCCATGTCGGTGACGGTGATCAGGGTCTCGTCCTGCTCCAGCGCCTGCTCAAGGGCGCTGATCGCGATCTCCGGATCCATCGGCCGCAGACCGAGCCGGGCCAGCCGCTCGGCCGTCTCGCCGTGGTCCTGCAGCATGCCACCGGATCCCCAACCGCCCCAGGCGACGGAGGTCGCGGTCAGACCGCGGGCCCGCCGCTCCTGGGCCAGACCGTCCAGGTACGCGTTCGCCGCCGCATACGCCGCGTTCCCCGCACTGCCCCACACCGCCGCACCCGAGGAGAACAGCACGAACGCATCCAGAGCCATCCCCGCCGTCAGCTCATCCAGATGCCGCGCACCCACCACCTTGGCGGTGTACTGGTAGGCGAGGTCCTCCGCGCCGATCTGCAGCACCTCTCCGAAGTCCGCGACACCCGCTGCGTGGAACACCCCCGACAACGGCACATCCCCCGGAATCCCCGCCAACACCCCCTCCAACGCCCCACGATCCGCCACATCACACGCCACAACCGAAACCCGAGCCCCCAACCCCTCCAACTCCCCCACCAACTCCACCGCACCCTCAGCACCCAACCCCCGACGCGACACCAACACCACATGCTCCGCACCCACACCCACCAACCACCGCGCCACACACGCACCCACCCCACCCGTACCACCCGTCACCAACACCGACCCCCGCACACCCCAACCCCCACCCGACACACCCAACGGCGCCCGCACCAACCGCCGACCGAACACCCCCGACGACCGCACCGCCACCTGATCCTCCACCCCCGACACCAACACACCCACCAACCCCGCACCCACCCGCTCATCCCACACCACCGGCACATCCACCAACCCACCCCACAACCCCGCACACTCCAACCCCACCACCTGACCAAACCCCCACAACGCCACCCCACCAGCCCTCACACCCTCAACCGAACCCAACCCCAACGCCCCACACACCACCATCCACAACCGACCACCCACACCCACATCCACCAACGCCTGCACCAACACCAACGACGACACCAACCCACCACCCACACCACCACCATCAACAACTCCAACGCCATCAAGACCATCACCCACACCCAGCAACGACACCACACCGGCAACCTCCACACCCCCACACACCCCACGCAACCGCTCAGCCACCACCCCACGACCATCCCCCACACCCACCACAACCTCAACCACCCGCGCACCCGCACCCACCAACGCACCCCTCACACCATCAACCACCCCACCCACACCACCCCAACCCGGCACCACCAACACCCACACCCCCGACAACACCCCACCCGAACCCACCGACACCGACCGCTCAACCACCCGATAACGCCACGAATCCACCACCGAACCAACCACCCGCCGACGCCGCCACTCCGACAACACCGGCACCACCGAACCCCAACCATCCCCACCACCCACCACCGACACCACACCCTCCACATCCCCCCGCTCCACCGCACCCCAGAACGCACCCTCAACCCCATCCACCACACCAACCCCACCCGCACCGACCCCGACCCCACCCTCCAACCAGAACCGCTCCCGCTGGAACGCATACGTCGGCAGATCCACCCGACTGCCGGCGCGCCCGCCCAACACGGCGGCCCAGTCCACGGCCGCGCCGTTCACGTACAGCCGGCCGAGCGCGCCCAGCAAGGTCGCCACCTCGGGGCGGTCGCGGCGGGCCGCCGCCGCGACCGAGATCCCGGGCTCGTCGACCAGGCAGTCCTGAGCCATCGCGGCCAGCACCCCGTCCGGGCCGAGCTCCAGGAACGAGGTCACGCCCTGGGAGTGCAGGGCCTCCACACCCGCGGCGAACCGGACGCCCGCCCGGACGTGCTCGACCCAGTACTCCGGGGTACGGATCTCCGGGCCGGCGACGGTGCCGGTCACGTTGGACACCACGGGCACACGGGGCGCCTCGAACGCCACCTCGGCCAGTACTCCGGCGAACTCGGCCAGCATCGGCTCCATCAGCGTGGAGTGGAACGCGTGCGAGACCGTCAGCTGCCGCGTCTTCCGGCCTCGCGCGGCGAGTCCGGCGGCGATCTCCGCCACTGCCGCGCCGTCACCGGAGACCACGACCGCGGCGGGGCCGTTGACGGCGGCGATCCCCACGACCCCGGCCGTGGCGTCCGCACCGGCCAGCAGCTCCGCGACCTCGGCCTCGCCGGCCTCCAGTGCGCACATCGCGCCGCCGGTCGGCAGTGCCTGCATCAGCCGCCCGCGGGCGGCGACCACCCGGCAGGCGTCCGCGAGCGACCACACACCCGCCACGTGGGCGGCGGCCAGCTCGCCGATCGAGTGGCCCATCAGCACATCCGGACGAACGCCCCAGCCCTCGACCAGGCGGAACAGCGCGACCTCGACCGCGAAGAGCGCGGGCTGCGTGAAGCCCGTCTCATCGAGCAGGACCGCCTCCGGCGAGTCCTCCGCGGCGAACACGACCTGCTTCAGCGGCCGCTCCAGATGCAGGTCGAGCTCCGCGCACACCGCGTCGAACGCGGCGGCGAAGTGCGGGAAACGGCCGTACAGTTCACGCCCCATACCGAGACGCTGCGAACCCTGGCCGGAGAACATGACGGCGAGCCGCCCCTCCTCCGCCGTACCCAGCAGAACCTCGGTGGCCGCACGTCCCTCGGCCACGGCGGCCAGGCCGGCCAGGAAGGACGACCGGTCCTCGCCGACGAGCACCGCACGGTGCTCGAACTCGGCCCGGGTGGCCGCCAACGCGTACCCCAGGTCGGCGAGCCCGGCCTGTGCGTCCTCGGCCACGGACGACAGCAGCCGTCCCGCCTGCTCACGCAGGGCGGCCCCGGTCCGGCCCGACAGGACCCACGGCAACGGCCCGGAGACCTCGGACGCGGCCGGTTCGGGGTCCTCGGCAGGCGCCTGCTCCAGGATCATGTGGGCGTTGGTCCCGCTGATACCGAACGACGAGACGCCGGCCCGGCGCGGGGCACCCGTCTCCGGCCAGTCCCGGGCCTCGGTCAGCAGCTCCACCGCGCCTTCCGACCACTCCACGTGCGTGGTGGGCCGATCCGCGTGGAGCGTCGCCGGGAGCACACCTCGCCGCATCGCCATGACCATCTTGATCACACCGGCCACACCGGCCGCGGCCTGGGTGTGGCCGATGTTCGACTTCAGGGACCCCAGCCAGAGCGGGCGGTCCGCCGGCCGGTCCTGGCCGTAGGCGGCCAGCAGCGCCTGCGCCTCGATCGGGTCACCCAGCGTCGTCCCCGTCCCGTGCGCCTCCACCACGTCCACCTCGGACGACGACAACCCCGCACTCGCCAGCGCCTGACGGATCACCCGCTGCTGCGACGGACCGTTCGGCGCCGTCAGACCGTTCGACGCACCGTCCTGATTCACCGCCGAACCCCGCACCACCGCCAGCACCGGATGCCCGTTGCGCCGCGCATCCGACAACCGCTCCACCACCACCACACCGACACCCTCACCCCAGCCGGTGCCGTCCGCATCCGCCGAGAACGCCTTGCACCGACCGTCCGCCGCCAGACCGCCCTGCCGCGAGAACTCCGCGAACGCACCCGGCGTCGACATCACCGTCACACCACCCGCCAACGCCAGATCACACTCACCGTTGCGCAGCGCCTGGGCCGCCAGGTGCAGCGCCACCAGCGACGACGAACACGCCGTGTCCACCGTCACCGCCGGACCCTCCAGACCCAGCACGTACGACACCCGCCCCGACATCACACTGCCCGACGACCCCGTCAACGCGTAACCCGCCACGGAGTCGGGCGCGTTGGCCATCAGCATGCTGAATTCCTGGCCGCTACCGCCGACGAAGACACCGGTGCGGCTGCCGCGCAGGGAGGAGGGCTTGATGGCCGAGCGCTCCAGCGCCTCCCAGGAGGTCTCCAGCAGCAGCCGCTGCTGCGGGTCCATCGCGGCCGCCTCACGCGGCGATATCCCGAAGAACGACGCGTCGAACTCGCCTGCGTCGTAGAGGAACGCGCCCTGGGCCATGGCGGGAACACTCGCAGCCTGCCAGCCCCGGTCGGTGGGCAGGGCCGAGACCTCGTCGCGGCGCTCGTCGACCAGACGCCACAGGTCCTCCGGCGACATGACGCCTCCGGGGAAGCGGCACGCCATGCCGACGATCACCAGCGGCTCCCCGTCGACCGCCGACGGACTCGGCGCCGGCACGAAGGCCCCGAAGTCCGGCTTCGCCCCTGCGAGTCGGGCTGCGACGAAGGACGCGAGCGCGGTCGGATTGGGGTGGTCGAAGGCCAGGGTGGCGGGCAGCCGCAGCCCGGTCGCGGCGTTCAGCCGGTTCCGCAGTTCCATCGCCGTGACCGAGTCGAAGCCCAGTTCCTTGAACGGCTTCGCCGCCGTGATGACTCCGGAGGAGCGGTGGCCGAGCACCAGTGCCGCCTGGGAGCGGACGAGATCCAGCAGCAGGGCGTCCCGTTCCGGTTCGGTGAGACGGGCGAGGCGCCGGCGCAGCTCCGCAGCCGCCGAGTCGTCGACCGGCTGACGGTCGTCCACAGGCGCCGCCATGGCGCGTCCGACCGACCCGACCGAGACGCCCTCCAGCCAGAAGCGTTCGTGTTGGAAGGCGTAGGTGGGCAGGTCGATCCGGTGGGCGTCGCGGCCGGCGAGGACGCTGGTCCAGTCGACGGTGGCGCCGCGGACGTAGGCCTCGGCGAGGGAGGTCAGGAACCGCTCGGTCCCGCCCTCGCCCCGGCGCAGTGAGCCGATGACGGTGGGTTCGGTACGGTGGTCGGGGGTGTCCTCAAGGGTCTCCTGGACGGGGACGGTGAGGACGGGGTGGGGGCTGGCCTCGATGTAGGTGTGGTGGCCGTCGGCGGCCAGGGCGCGGACGGCGGTCTCGAAGCGGACGGTCTGGCGCAGGTTGCGGTACCAGTAGCCGGCGTCCATCACCGCCGTGTCGATGCCCTCCCCGGTGACCGTCGAGTAGAACGCCACCGACGACGACACCGGGCGTACCGGTGCCAGCGCCTCCAGCAGCTCGGCCTCCAGCGCCTCGACCTGTGCGGAGTGCGAGGCGTAGTCCACGGCGATCCGCCGTGCCCGTACGCCGTTCGCCTCGCAGTCGGCGAGGAGTGCCTCCAGCCCTGCCGTCCCGCCGGAGACGACCACCGAGGACGGGCCGTTGACCGCCGCGACCGACACCTCACCGCCGAACGCCGCGAGCAACCCCTCGACCACCGTGAGCGGTGCGGACACCGACACCATCCCGCCCAGCCCCGACAGCCGTGCCGCCACCAGACGCGAACGCACCGCCACCACCCGCGCACCGTCCTCCAACGACAACCCGCCCGCCACCACCGCAGCCGCCACCTCACCCTGCGAATGCCCCACCACCGCCGCCGGCTCCACGCCCGAAGACCGCCACAACGCCGCCAACGACACCATCACCGCCCACAACACCGGCTGCACCACATCCACCCGCCCCCACCGCGGATCCCCCTCACCCGCCTCCACCACATCCCGCAACGACCAGTCCACGAACGGCGTCAGAGCACGCTCACACGCCGCCATCGACTCACCGAACACCACCGACGAACCCCACAACTCCCGCCCCATCCCCACCCACTGCGACCCCTGACCCGGAAACACCAACACCACCCGCGAACCCCCCTCCACCACACCGTGCACCACACCGGCACCACCACCACCGGCCGCCACCGCCCGCACACCCTCCAGCAACTCCTCCACACCACCCCCCAACACCACCGCCCGATACCCCAGCGCCGCACGCGAGGACACCAGCGAGAACGCCACATCCACCGGCCGGACATCCGACCCCGCCAACGCCTCCACCAACCGCCCCGCCTGCGCCCGCAACGCCGCCTCCGAACGGGCCGAGACCACCCAGGGCGTGATCTCCCCGCCCAGCGCCCCGGGACCGGACGGCTCAGCCGTGGCCTCCGGCTCCGCCGGGGCCTGCTCCAGGATCATGTGGACGTTGGTCCCGCTGATGCCGAACGAGGACACACCCGCGCGACGCGGCGCACCCGTCTCCGGCCACTCCCGGGCCTCGGTCAGCAGCTCCACCGCGCCCGCCGACCAGTCGACGTGCGGGGTCGGCTCGTCCACGTGCAGCGTCATCGGCATGACGCCGTGCCGGAGGGCCATCACGGTCTTGATCACGCCGGCCACGCCGGCGGCCGTCTGGGTGTGGCCGATGTTCGACTTCAGGGACCCCAGCCAGAGCGGACGGCCCTCGTGCCGGTCCTGGCCGTAGGTGGCCAGCAGCGCCTGCGCCTCGATCGGGTCACCCAGCGTCGTCCCCGTGCCGTGCGCCTCCACCATGTCCACATCGGCGGACGACAGCCCGGCGTTGGCGAGCGCCTGCCGGATCACCCGCTGCTGCGACGGACCGTTGGGAGCGCTCAGACCGTTCGACGCACCGTCCTGGTTGGCCGCGCTCCCCCGGATCACCGCCAGCACCGGATGCCCGTTGCGCCGCGCGTCCGACAGCCGCTCGACGACCACCACACCGACGCCCTCGCCCCAGCCCGTGCCGTCGGCCGCGCCGGCGAAGGCCTTGCAGCTGCCGTCTGCGGCGGAGCCGCCGAGCGTGACGAACTCGGCGAAGATCGACGGGGTGGTCATCACCAGGACACCGCCGACCAGGGCCATGCTGCAGTCGCCCTGCCGGAGGGACTGCACGGCGGAGTGCAGTGCCACCAGTGAGGACGAGCAGGCGGTGTCGATGCTGACCGCCGGGCCCTCCAGCCCGAGGACGTACGACACCCGCCCGGACAGCACGCTGCCCGCGGTTCCGGTGACCATGTACCCCTGGCTGGTGGGCGAACTGGCCATCAGTGCGCCGTACTCCTGGGGAGTGCCACCGACGAACACGCCGGTCCGGCTGCCGCGCAGCGAGAGCGGGTCGATCCCCGCGTGCTCCAGGGCCTCCCAGGACGTTTCGAGGAGCAGCCGCTGCTGCGGGTCCATCGACATCGCCTCGCGCGGCGAGATCCGGAAGAACTCCGCGTCGAAGTCGCCCGCGCCGTGCAGGAACGCACCCCGCCGGGCTCCCGGAACCTGCCAGTCCTCCCAGCCGCGGCCCTCGGGGAACTCCGTCATCGCGTCACGGCCTTCGACGACGAGCTGCCACAGGCTCTCGGCGTCGGTCACCCCGCCGGGGAAGCGGCACCCGATGCCGACGATGGCGACGGGGTCGGTCGACACGGCGCTGAGGCGGTTGTTCTGCTGCCGCAGTCGCTCGTTCTCCAGAAGCGAGGCACGCAGCGCGCCGATCACGTCTGCACCGGCAGTGTCCATCGTCAGCTCCCACTTGTCCGTTCGCCATGAACCGGGTCGAAAAGGCCGATCACACGGGGGTCTCCAAGGGCCCGCCACCGTGTCGTGCCGGCTCCCCGCGTCGAGCACCTGTCGATGTCGGGGCGCGTCGGGGCGGCCGGGTCCGCGGGATCTTAGAGGGAGGCTATGCGCCCCTCCGTCCGAGCTGACCCCCAGTCAGCCCTCGGACCTCGCGCCGTCACCCCTAACTCTGTGGGACCGCCCCCTAGTAGTGCTTCGTCAGGGGGCTCGTCGCATCGTGTGGTCGGTGGTCATCCGGTCGGATGAGGGCCGGTCCGAATATGAGGGCACCTCATCGGGGGGCACAAATGGAGTGCGAGGGTTCCGGTCCGGGTGATAGAAGGTCTCCGTGACTGAGCTTCTCTCCTTCCCCACCTTTCTGCGGATGATCGCCGAGCGTTCCGCCGCGTTCCGCGCCGCCGTCGACGCGGCCCCCGGCCTCGACGCCGACGTCCCGTCCTGCCCGGGCTGGACGCTGTACGACCTGGCGAACCACCTCAGTGAGGGGGACCGCTTCTGGGCCCACATCGTGCGGAACACCGCGCCGGGCGACGAGCGGCCGAGCAAGGACGGGCTGGCGGCGCCCAGGGAGCGCGAGGCCCTCATAGCCTGGCTGGCCGACTCGACGGAGCAGCTGCTCACCGCTCTGCGCGAGGCCGGCCCGGACCGGGGCTGCTGGGCCTGGTGGGAGCCGCTGGCCTCGTCGCACACCGTGGCCGCCGCGGCCCGCCGCCGCGTCCCGGAGTCGCTGATCCACACCTACGACGCCCAGTTGGCCTCCGGCGCCCCGCAGGAGCTGCCGACGACCGAGGCGGTCGACGCCGTCGATGAGTTCCTCGCCACCGTCTGCACCGTCACGGTCCCGTGGCCGGGCGAGCCGGCCACCATGGACTACCACGCGGCCGGGGCCGGCTCCTGGCGCCAGACGGTGGACGCCGCCGGTTCCCGCTCCACCCGCCTCACCGCGGCGGAGGCCGCCGAGAGCAAGCCCACCGCCGCCGTCTACGGCACGGCGAGTGAGATCGCCCTGCTCATGTACATGCGCATCCCGGCCGACTCGCTGCGGATCGAGGGCGACGCCGACCTGATCCAGCGGTTGCAGAACTGGGGCTGAGAGGACACCTCCTTCGGGGGTCTGCGGGTGCGGATGGCCCGGGCCCCCGAGGAGACGTCCCCGCGACGGTGCGGCCGGCGCGCGGAGAGCGCCGGCCGCACCGTCGCCCGCACCTTCGTCAGCGGATGCCGAACTCGTCGCCGATCATGCTGACGAGTTCCTCCGCGGAGACCGAGTCGAGGTCGAGGTCGAGCTCCTCGTCCTCGTCCCGGGCGGTCCCCTCCTCCAGCTTCGCCAGCAGGACCCTCAGGCGGCTGGCCGTCGCCGGGTGTCCGCCGCCGCCGGCCGTGAGGGACCGCATGGCCGTCTCCAGCCCGTCCAGCGCCAGTTCGACCGGGCTGGTGTCCGGCGCGCTGCCGAGGTCGAGCCGGTCGAGCAGGAACCCGGCCAGCGCGGTCGGGGTCGGGTGGTCGAAGACCAGCGTCGCCGGGAGCCGGACGCCGGTGACGGCGCCGAGGCGGTTGCGCAGGTCCACCGCCATCAGCGAGTCGAAGCCGAGGCTCTTGAACGCCCGGCCGGCCGGCACCCCCGCCTCCGAGGGGAGCCCGACCGCCCTCGCCGCCTCCGCCCGCACCAGATCGGTGAGCACCGTCCCGCGTTCCGCCTCCGGGAGGCGGCGCAGCCGTTCCACGAGACCGCCCGACGCGGCCGGGGCGGACGTACGGCGGGCGGGCCCGGTGAGGCTCCGCATCATGGCGGGGACCGCTTCGCCGCCGAAGCCGCCGGTACGGACCCCCGGGTCCAGCCTGAACGGCAGGACGACCGTCTCGCCGGACGCGAGGGCCGCGTCGAACAGCTCCATGCCCTCGTCGACGCCGAGCTGGAGCAGGCCGGCCCGGGCGATCCGCTTGAGGTCGGCCCGGCCGACGGCGGCGGCCATGCCCCCGCTGCTCTCCCAAGGGCCCCAGCCCAGGGAGACCGCGGGCAGGCCCGCCGTGGCCCGGCGCACGCAGAGCGCGTCCAGGAAGGCGTTGGCCGCGGCGTAGTTGGCCTGTCCGGCGCCGCCGAGCGTCCCGGCGAGCGAGGAGAAGACCACGAACGCCGTGAGGTCGAGTCCCGAGGTGAGCTCGTGCAGGTTCAGCACCGCGTCGACCTTCGCCCGCAGTACCCGGTCGACCTGCTCGCGCGTGAGCGAGCCGAGCAGCCCGTCGTCCACCACGCCGGCGGTGTGGACCACCCCGGTCAGCGGTCGTCCCTCCGGGACGGCGGCGAGCAGTCCGGCGAGCGCCTGCCGGTCGGCGACATCGCAGGAGGCCAGCCGGACGGTCGCCCCGAGGGCGGTGAGCTCCTGACGGAGCCCGTCCGCGCCGGGCGCGTCGGGGCCCCGCCGACTGGCGAGCACGAGATGCCGGACACCGTGATCGGTGACGAGGCGCCGGGCGACCAGGCCGCCGAGCAGTCCGGTGGCCCCGGTGACGAGCACCGTGCCGTCGGGGCGCCACGAGGACGCCGGCCCGGAGTCCCCGGTGTCCCGGAGCGGGGTGAGCCGGGGGATCAGCAGCGTGCCGCCGCGGACGGCGATCTGCACCTCTCCGGCGGCCCGGGCGAGGTCGACGGCCTCCGCGAGGGCGCTGTCGGCCCCTGCCGTGTCGTCGAGGTCGACCAGGAGAATGCGGTCCGGGTTCTCCAGCTGGGCTGCCCGGGCGAGTCCCCAGAGCGCCGCGCCGGAGAGGTCGTCGACGCCCTCGGCCTCGTGGACCGCGACCGCGCCGCGGGTGCAGAGCACCAGTCGGGCCGCGGCGAGCCGGTCGTCCGCGACCCAGAGCCGGAGCAGGTCGAGGCCGCGGTGGACGCCTTCCCGGACGACGGCGGGGTCCGTGTCGGCTCCCGTCACCGACGGCGGGCACGGGGCGATCACGAGGTCCGGGACGGCGGCGCCCTGGTCGAGTGCGGCGAGCAGCGCGACGAGGTCGGGGTGCCGGTCGGCGGGTCGGCCGAGCCCGCCGAGGGTGCCGGCGCCGCCGAGCACGGCCCAGCGGTCGTCGCCCGTGGTGCCGGGGACCGGCGGAGCGGGTGTCCAGGAGGTGCGGTGCAGCCCTTCACGGCCACCGGTGGCGCGGGCGAGCTGGTCGCGGGAGGTCTCCCGGACGGTGAGCGCCCGGACGGTCGCGACGGGCTGGCCGACCGAGTCGGCGATCGACAGTGCGACCGTCTCGGGGCCGGACTCGAACAGCCGGACCCGCAGTGCCCTCGCCCCGGCCTGGTGCAGGGACACGCCCTGCCAGGAGAACGGCAGACGGGGGGCGGCCGAGTCGGCCCGGTCGGCCGTCGGCAGGAAGCCGAGGCCGTGCAGGGCCGCGTCCAGCAGGGCCGGGTGGGCGGCGAACGCCGCCCCGGAGTCGGCCGCCTCATCGGGCAGCGCGACCTCGGTGAAGACCTCGCCCCCGCGCCGCCAGGCCGCCCGCAGTCCGCGGAAGGTGGGCCCGTAGGCGAAGCCGATGTCGAGGAGCCGCTCGTAGAAGCCGTCGAGGTCCACCGGTTCGGCGCCGGGGGGCGGCCAGGAGCCGCCCTCGTCACCGGCCGTCGGCGGTTCGGCTCCGGGAGCGAGCAGGCCCTCCGCGTGCCGGGTCCACTCGGCGGTGGGTGTGGCACGCGAGTAGACGGCGACCGGGCGGCGGCCGGACTCGTCCGCCCGGCCGACCACGACCTGGATCCGGACGCCGGACCGGTCGGGGAGGATCAGCGGGCTCTGCAACGTGAGGTCCTCCAGGGTCTCGCAGCCGAGCCGGGAGCCGGCCCACAGTGCGAGTTCGACGAAGCCGGTGCCCGGGAGGATCACGTTGTCCAGCACAGCGTGGTCGGCGAGCCAGTGCCGGTCCGCGGACGGGAGTTCGCCGGTGAACAGCACCTCGTCGCCGGAGGCGGAGGCCACCCAGGCGCTCAGCAGGGGGTGCCCGGCGGTGTCCAGGCCCGCCGAGGCGAGATCACCGTGGTCGGCCGGCGTGTGGTCGGGCCAGTAGCGGTCCCGTTGGAAGGCGTAGGTGGGCAGGTCGACCCGGACGGCGCCGGTGCCGGCGAACACCGCGGGCCAGTCGACCTCGACGCCCGCCGTGTGGACGGCGGCGACCGCCGCGAGCAGGGTCTCCGCCTCGGCCCGGTCGCGGCGCAGTGCCGGGACGCAGACCGGGCTTCGGTCACGCCGGGCGGCGTCGGGGACGGCGTCCAGGCAGTCCTGTGCCAGCGGGGTGAGGACGCTGTCCGGACCGATTTCGAGGAAGGTGGTGACCCCCTGGCGGGCGAGGGTCGCGACACCGTCGGCGAAGCGGACCGTCCTGCGGACGTGCTCGACCCAGTACTCGGGTGCGCTGATCTCCTCGGCGGTGAGCAGCTCGCCGGTCGTGTCGGAGACGACCGGGATCAGCGGCGGCTGCCAGGCCAGGCCGGCGACGGTCTCGGCGAACTCGGCGAGCATCGGCTCCATCAGCGAGGAGTGGAAGGCGTGACTGACCGCCAGCTTCCGGGTGCGCCGGCCCGAGGCCGCGAAGTGGTCGGCGAGCCTCCCGACGGCTTCGGCGGCCCCCGAGACCACCAGCGCCTCGGGGGCGTTGACGGCGGCGATGCCGACCGTGTCGGCGGCGGCCCCCAGGACCTCGGTGAGGGCCGCCGTGACCTCGGGCTCGCCCGCGGCCACCGCCAGCATCGCGCCGCCCTCGGGAAGCGCCTGCATCAGGCGGCCGCGTGCGGCGATCAGAGTGCAGGCGTCGGCGAGGGGGAGCGCGCCGGAGAGGTGCGCGGCGCTGATCTCGCCGACCGAGTGGCCGAGGAGGTAGCTCGGCCGGACGCCCCAGGACTCGAACAGCCGGTAGAGCGCCACCTCGACCGCGAACAGCGCGGGCTGGGTGAACGCGGTGCGGTCGAGCTCGGCCGCCTCCCCGGTCCCCTCCTCGGCGAAGACGACCTCGCGCAGCGGCCGGTCGAGCAGTGGGTCGAGCAGCGCGGCCGCGCCGTCGAACGCCTCGGCGAACACCGGGAAGCGGTCGTGGAGTCCTCGGCCCATGCCGGGGCGCTGGGCGCCCTGCCCGGAGAGCAGGACGGCGAGGCCGCCGTCCATGGCCGTGCCGAGGACCACCTCGGGCGGGGCCTCTCCGGCCGCGAACCGGGAGAGGACCGTGACGGCCTGCGTGACGTCCGGGACCAGCAGCGCGGCGCGCTCCGCCAGGGCGGCCCTGCCGGTGGCCAGCGAGTAGCCCAGGTCGGTGGCATCGGGTCCGGGCTGGTCCCGGAGGGCGTCGGCCAGACGCTTCGCCTGGGCGCGCAGGCCTGCTTCGCTGTGGCCGGACAGCAGCCACGGCACGGCCGGGAGGACAGCCGGTTCGGCGGGGCGGGTGGCGGGTTCGCCGTCGGGGGCCTGCTCCAGGATGACGTGGGCGTTGGTGCCGCTGACGCCGAAGGAGGAGACCGCCGCCCGGCGGGGGCGGTCGGTGCCGGGCCACGGCTTGGCCTCGGAGAGCAGCTCCACCGCGCCTGCGGACCAGTCCACGTGCGGGGTGGGCTCGTCGATGTGGAGGGAGCGGGGCATCAGGCCCCGCTGGAGCGCCATCACCATCTTGATCACGCCGCCGACCCCGGCGGCGGCCTGGGCGTGGCCGATGTTGGACTTGATGGAGCCCAGCCACAGCGGCCGGCCCTCGGGCCGGTCCTGACCGTAGGTGGCGAGGACCGCCTGGGCCTCGATCGGGTCGCCGAGGGTGGTGCCGGTGCCGTGGGCCTCGACGACGTCCACGTCGGCGGCGGACAGCCCGGCGTTGGCGAGGGCCTGGCGGATCACCCGCTGCTGGGAGGGGCCGCTCGGGGCGGTCAGGCCGTTCGACGCGCCGTCCTGGTTGATCGCCGAACCGCGCAGGACGGCGAGCACCGGGTGGCCGTTGCGCCGGGCGTCGGACAGCCGTTCGACGAGGAGCAGGCCGACGCCCTCGGCCCAGCCGGTGCCGTCCGCCCCGGCGGAGAACGCGCGGCAGCGGCCGTCGGAGGACATGCCGCCCTGCCGGTGGAAGTCGTCGAAGAGGAACGGGCTGGCCATGATCGCCACGCCGCCCGCCAGCGCCAGGTCGCACTCGCCGCCGGCCAGGGACTGCATGGCGGTGTGCAGGGCCACGAGGGAGGACGAGCAGGCGGTGTCCACGGTCACCGCGGGACCCTCCAGTCCCAGCGTGTAGGAGACCCGGCCGGTCACCACACTCGTCGAGGTGCCCGTCACCCCGTAGCCCGCCATGCTCTCCGAGCCGCGCGGGAACAGCGCCGCGTATCCCTGGGCGGAGGCGCCGACGAACACGCCGGTGCGGCTTCCGCGGAGCGAGGCGGGGTCGATCCCGGCCCGCTCGAAGGCCTCCCACGAGGTCTCCAGGAGCAGCCGCTGCTGCGGGTCCATGGTGAGCGCCTCGCGGGGGGCGATCCCGAAGAACCCCGCATCGAACAGTGCGGCGTCGTGCACGAATCCGCCCTGCCGGGGCGGCGCCGAGGGGCCGTCGGCCGCGGCCGGCTCCCCGGTCGCCCAGCCGCGGTCGGTCGGGAAGCCGGAGATGCCCTCCTTCTCCGCCACCACGAGGTCCCAGAGGTCCTCGGGGGTGGTGATCCCGCCGGGGTAGCGGCACGTCATGGCCACGATCGCCAGGTCGTCGCCGGCCCGGGCGGCCGCGCGGGGGACCGGAGCGGCGGGCTCGGCGGACGCCGACTCGCCGAGCAGCTGGTCGTGGAGGTGCTGCGTGAGGTCGTTGGGCGTGGGGTGGTCGAACACCAGGGTGACGGGCAGCCGCAGACCGGTCGCGGTCGTCAGGCGGTTGCGGAACTCGACCGCGCTCAGCGAGTCGAAGCCGAGCTCCTTGAACGGCTGCGCGCCGACGATCGCCTCGGTGTCCGCGTGTCCGAGCACGGCGGCCGCCTGTCCACGGACCAGCTGCAGCAGGGTGCGGGTCCGCTCGGGGCCGGTCAGCCGGGACAGCTGCTCGCGCAGTGAACCGGCCTCGACGGCCGAGGACCGGGCGCTGCGGCGGGCACTCGTCCTGACCAGGGCGCGCATGATCGGCGGCACTGCGGTGCCGCGGGCCCCGATGGACGCCGGGTCGAGCCTGACCGGCACCAGGACGGCGTCGTCCGTCCGGCAGGCCGTGTCGAAGAGCGCCAGGCCCTCGTCGCTGGCCAGCGGCAGGACGCCGCCCCGGCTGAGCCTGTTCATGTCGCGCTCGTCCAGGTGCGCGGACTGCTCGCTGCGCTGCTCCCAGAAGCCCCAGGGCAGGGAGAGCCCGGGCAGGCCGCGGGCCCTCCGGTGCTGGGCCAAGCCGTCCAGCAGCGCGTTGGCGGCGGCGTAGTTGGCCTGGCCCGGGCCGCCCATGATCCCGGCGAGGGACGAGAAGAGCACGAAGGCCGAGAGCTCGGCGTCGGCGGTCAGCTCGTGCAGGTTGATCGCTCCCTGGACCTTGGGGCGAAGGACCGCGGCGGCCTGCTCGGCGCTCATGGACTCGATCAGTCCGTCCCACAGCACGCCGGCCGCGTGGATCACGCCGGTGAGGGGCCGGTCCGCGGGGACGGCCGCCAGGACGCCGCGGAGGGACTCGCGGTCCGCCGTGTCGCAGGCCGCGAGGGTGACCTGGGCTCCGGCCTCGGCCAGTTCGGCGGCGAGCTCGGCCGCGCCGGGGGCGTCGGCACCGCGGCGGCTGGTGAGCACCAGGTGGCGCACGCCGTGCCGGGTGACGAGGTGGCGGGCGAGCAGGCCGCCGAGCAGGCCGGTGCCGCCGGTCACCAGGACGGTGCCGTGCTCGGGCCAGAGCGGGCGGGGGACGGTCAGCACGGCCTTGCCGACCAGGCGGGCCTGGCTCAGGTCGCGGAATGCGTCCCTGGCGCGCCGCACGTCCCACGTGGTCACCGGGGAGTGCCGGAGGACCCCGGCCTCGAACAGCTCCAGGATCTCCAGAAGCATCTCCCGCATCCGGTCGGGTCCCGCCTCCAGGAGGTCGTACGCCTGGTAGCCGACGCCGGGGTACTGCTCGGCGGTCGGCCCCGGGTCGCGCTTGTCGGTCTTCCCCATCTCCAGGAAGCGGCCGCCGCGCGGCAGCAGGCGCAGGCCCGCGTCGACGAACTCCCCGGCCAGGCAGTCGAGGACCACGTCCATGCCGCGGCCGCCGGTGGCCGCCAGGAACCGCTCCTCGAACTCCACCGTACGGGAGTTGGCGATGTGGTCGGAGTCCAGGCCGTACGCGTGGAGGGTCGGCCACTTGCCGGGGCTGGCGGTGCCGTAGACCTCGGCACCCAGGTGCCGGGCCAGCTGGGTGGCGGCGATGCCGACGCCTCCGGCCGCGGCATGGACGAGCACCGACTGTCCGGCCCGCAGTCCGCCGAGGTCGACCAGGCCGTAGTAGGCCGTCATGTAGGCGACGGGCACGGCGGCGGCCTGTTCGAAGGTCCAGCCCTCGGGCATCCGGACCAGCAGCCGCTGGTCGGTCACGCCGACCGGCCCGAAGGTCTCGGTGCACAGACCCATCACCCGGTCGCCGGGTTCGACGCCGTGCACGTCGGAACCGACCTCGATCACCACCCCGGCGGCCTCGCCGCCCAGCCCGGTCAGCCCCGGTACGAGGTCGAGGGCGACCACGACGTCCTTGAAGTTCATGCCGACGGCCCGGATCCCCAGCCGCACCTGGTGGGGCGCCAGCGGCTCCAGGGCCTCCCGGTAGGGAAGCAGCTCCAGCCCCCCGAAGCTGCCGGGGGTGGTGTTCTCCAGCCGCCAGGCGCGTTCCCCGACCGGCGGGAGCGCGGTCGCGGTGCGGTCCCAGCGCACCAGCCGGGGCACGCTGGTGCGGCCCGCGCGGACGGCCAGCTGGTCCTCGCCCGAGGCCAGCGCGCCGCCGAGGGCGGCCACCGACTCCTCGTCGCCGTCGAGGTCCACCAGGACGAACCGTCCGGGATGCTCCGACTGGGCGGACCTGACGAGGCCCCAGGCCCCGGAGGCCGCGAGGTCGGTGACGTCCTCGCGGTCCGAGACCGCCACCGCTCCGCGGGTCACCAGAACCAGGCGGGTGCGCTCCAGGCGCTCCTCGGCGAGCCAGGACTGCAGGAACTCCAGGACGGCGACGACCGGTTCCCAGGCGCCGGGCCCACCGGCGTGGCCGGGGACCGGGTAGAGGACCGTGTCCGGTACGCCGGTGCCCGAGACGAGGTCGGACAGGCCGGCGAACAGCGTGCCGCCGGGCAGTGCCGCGGCGAGGTCGGCCGCGTCGCCGAGAACGGCGAGGGGCGGTGCCGCGTCCTCGGTCCGGACCGCGCGCCAGTCGATCCGGTAGAGCGAGTCCTCCCTGGCAGCCGTGAGGGCCGCACCGTTCATGGGGCGGACGATCAGCGAGTCGACGGAGGCGACGGGGCCGCCGGTGTCGTCGGTGAGCAGCAGGGAGACGGAGTCCCCCTGCTCACGGGAGATCCGCACGCGCAGGCGCGACGCACCCGAGGCGTGCAGTTCCACACCCGACCAGGAGAAGGGCATGCCCACGCCGTCCTGCCCGGTGCCCAGGGCGAACATCGCGTGCAGGGCCGCGTCGAACAACGCCGGGTGCAGGCCGAAGCGCTCGGCCTCGGAGACCTGCTGCCGCGGCAGCCCGACCTCGGCGAACACCTCGGAGCCCCGACGCCACAGGGCGGTCAGCCCCTGGAACTCGGGACCGTACTGGTACCCGGCCCGGGCCATCCGCTCGTAGAGGCCGGTGGCGTCGACCGCCTCGGCTCCGGGCGGAGGCCACGGCTCGGCCGACCGCTCGGCCGCCGCCGGGACCGCCTCGACGGCGGTACCGGTGGCGTGACGGGTCCACACCACGTCGGTGCCGCCGCCCTCGGGCCTGGAGTAGACGGTCAGCAGGCGGGCACCGGTCTCGTCGGGTGCCTCCAGCCGGACCTGGACCACGATCCCTCCGGTGCGGGGGACGATCAGCGGCACCTGGAGGGTCAGCTCCTCGATCCGGCCGCAGCCGACCTGGTCGCCGGCCAGCACCGCGAGCTCGACGAAGCCAGTCCCCGGGAACACCACCTGGTCCATGACGGCGTGCCCGGCGAGCCAGGGATGGGTGTGCAGGGACAGTCGTCCGGTGAGCACGGCGCCGTCGTCCCCGGCCGTCGACACCAGCGCGCCCATCAGCGGGTGGTCCACCGGGCCCAGGCCCACGGAACCGACGTCACCGCCCGCGTTCCGGATGTCGGACCAGAACTGCTGCCGCTGGAAGGCGTACGTCGGCAGCTCCACCCGCTCGGCACCGGTGCCGGCGAACACCCCGGGCCAGTCGACGGGGGCGCCGTGCAGGTGGGCCTGGGCGAGCGAGGCCGTCATCCGGGCGAGGCCGCCCTCGCCCCGGCGGAGGCTCGCGCAGGCCCGCGCCGCGTTCCCGGCGTCCTCGATGATCTCCTGGACGAACATCATCATGACCGGGTGGGGGCTCATCTCGACGAGGATCCGCCGACCGTCGCGGAGCACCGACCGCACCGCCTGCTCGAACTCCACCGGCCGGCGCATGTTGCGCCACCAGTAGTCGGTGTCGAGCTCGGCGGTGTCCAGCCGGCCACCGGTGACGGTCGAGTAGAACGGGACGTCGCCCGGCCGCGGTGCCACCGGCGCGAGGTCCGTCAGGATCCGGTCGCGCAGCACGTCCACGTGGGCCGAGTGGCCCGCCCCGCTCGCGCTGGTGATCCGGCGGGCCCGGACCCCTTCGGCGTCGCAGGCCGCGACCAGTTCGTCGCAGGCCTCCGGGTCCCCGGCGACGGTGCAGGACCTCGGGCTGTTGACGGCGGCCACCGCGAGGCGGTCGCCCCAGCGGGCCAGGAGCTCCCTCACCCGGTCGACCGGCAGGAGGACCGACACCATCCCGCCGCGTCCGTCCAGCGTCAGCCAGGCACGGCTGCGCAGCACGACCACCCGCGCGGCGTCCTCCAGCGACAGCCCGCCGGCGACGTACGCGGCGGCGATCTCGCCCTGCGAGTGCCCCACGACCGCCGTCGGCTCGACCCCGAAGGACCGCCACACCGCCGCGAGCGACACCATCATGGTGAACAGAACGGGCTGGACCACGTCGAGGCGGTCCATCGAGGGGGCCCCGGGCGCGTCCCGCAGGACGTCCAGCACCTTCCAGTCGACGAACTTCTCGATGGCCTCGGCGCAGTCGCGGGCGGCCGCGGCGAAGACCGGGGAGGTGTCGAGCAGCTCCCGCCCCATGCCGGCCCACTGCGAGCCCTGGCCGGGGAAGACGAACGCCACCTCGCCCTTGACCGGTGATCCGAGGGCGAGGGTGTCGGCGGTCCGGCCCTCGGCGAGTGCCGCGAGCCCGTCGAGCAGCCCGGCGGTGTCCCCGGCCACGACGGCGGCCCGGTGTTCGAGGGCCGTGCGGGTGGTGGCCAGGGAGTAGGCGACGTCGACGGCGGCCTGCGGGCGCTCCGCCAGCCGGTCGAGGAGCTTGCGGGCCTGGGCCCGGAGCCCCTGCTCGCTTCGCGCGGAGACCACCCACGGGACGGCCGCGAGCTCCACCGGTGCCGCGGTCGGGACGGCGGGCTCCCCCGCGGGCTCGTCGCCCCCGGTCGCCCCGGTCGCCTCGGCGGCCACGGTCGCCTCGGGGGCCTGCTCCAGGATGACGTGCGCGTTGGTGCCGCTCACGCCGAACGACGACACCGCGGCGCGGCGGGCCGCGCCGGTCTCCGGCCACCGCCTGGCCTCGGTCAGCAGCTCCACCGCACCGGCCGACCAGTCCACGTTCGGGGTGGGCCGGTCCACGTGCAGGGTCTTCGGCAGCCGGGCGTTGCGGATCGCCATCACCGTCTTGATGACGCCCGCGACCCCGGCCGCGGCGCCCGTGTGACCGATGTTCGACTTCACCGCGCCGAGCCAGAGCGGACGGTCCGCCGGGCGCGCGGTCCCGTAGGTGGCGAGCAGCGCCTGGGCCTCGATCGGGTCGCCGAGGCCGGTACCGGTGCCGTGCGCCTCGACGGCGTCGACGTCCGCCGCGGAGAGCCGGGCGTTGGCGAGGGCCTGGCGGATCACCCGCTGCTGGGACGGGCCGTTCGGCGCCGTCAGACCGTTGGACGCGCCGTCCTGGTTGACCGCGCTTCCCCGGAACACGGCCAGCACCGGGTGCCCGAGCCGCTGGGCGTCGGAGAGCCGCTCGACCAGCAGGACGCCGGCCCCCTCGCTCCAGCCCGCGCCGTCCGCGGCCGCGGAGAACGCCTTGCACCGGCCGTCCTCCGAGAGGGCCCGCTGCCGGGAGAGCGCGACGAGGACGGCGGTGGTGGACATCACGGTGACGCCGCCCGCGAGCGCCAGGTCGCATTCGCCGTCCCGCAGCGACTGGGCGGCCAGGTGCAGTGCCACGAGGGAGGACGAGCAGGCGGTGTCGATCGTCACAGCCGGACCCTCAAGGCCCAGCACGTAGGAGACCCGCCCGGAGAGGACGCTGTTGGACGTGCCCGTGGAGGCGTAGTTGTCGATCCCCTCGGCCGAGGCGGCCAGGATCGTGCCGTAGTCCTGCTGGTTCATGCCCGCGAACACACCGGTCCGGCTGCCGCTCAGGGAGGACACGTCGATCCCGGCCCGCTCCAGGGCCTCCCACGAGATCTCCAGCAGCAGCCGCTGCTGCGGATCCATCGCGGTCGCCTCGCGCGGCGAGATCCCGAAGAACCCGGCGTCGAACTCCGCGACGTCGTGCAGGAATCCGCCTTCTCGCGCGTAGCAGGTCCCGACCCGCTCGGGGTCCGGGTCGTAGAGGTGCTCCAGGTCCCAACCGCGGTTGTCGGGGAACCGGCCGATCGCGTCCCGGCCCTCGTCGACGAGCCCCCACAGGTCCTCGGGGGACCGGACGTCGCCGGGGTAGCGGCAGGCCATGCCGACGATGGCGATGGGCTCGCTGCTCCGTGACTCCAGGTCGGCCAGCTTCTGACGTGCACGGTGGAGATCCGCGGTCACCCACTTGAGGTAGTCGCGGAGCTGGTTCTCATTGGCCATCGGAGTCACTCCCGGTCGTTGGGACTGCGGGTCTGGGGCTGCCTGCTGCGGCCCGAGGCGGGCGACGCGGGGGCGTCATTCCTTGCCGAACTCTGTGTTGATGAGGAGGAACAGCTCCTCGTCGGTGGCCGCGTCGAGCTTGTCGATGACGTCGGCGGACGGGCTCTCGCCCGCCCCGTCCCAAGCGGCCAGCAGGGTGCGCAGCCGTGCGGCCGCCTGCTCGCGTACGTCGTCGTCCGGCTGGAGGGCGGCCAGATCGGCCTCCAGTCGGTCGAGTTGGGCGAGCACGGGCAGCCGCACACCCGCCGTGCCCTGGAGGATCGTGGCCTCCAGGTACTCCGCCAGCGCGGTCGGAGTCGGGTAGTCGAACACCAGGGCGGCCGACAGCTGGACGCCGGTGATCGCGACGAGGCCGTTCCGGAGCTCGACCGCCGTCAGTGAGTCGAAGCCGATCTCCCGGAACGAGCGGTGCACGTCGAGCCCGTCGGGGGACGGGTAGTCGAGGACGGCCGCGACCTGGGTGCGCACCAGCTCGACCAGCGTCCGCAGTCGCTCGTCCGCGGGAAGTGCGGCGAGCCGGCCCGCGAAGCCGGCGCCGGTCCCCGCTCCCGCGGGTCCGGCGGCGCGCCGCATCGGTGTCCGGAACAGCCCGCGCAGTGCCGCCATGAGCGTCCCGCCGGCGGCCTTCCCCCGCAGGACGGCCGGGTCGAGCCGCATGGGGACGAGGACCGCCTCGTCCCTGTCCCACGCGGCGTCGAACAGCTCCAGGCCCTTGTCCCCGGTCAGCGGGACGACACCGGCCTGCAGCATCCGCCGCAGGTCGCGGTCGGACAGGTTCCCGGCCATTCCTCCGCTGGTGTCCCACAGGCCCCACGCCAGCGACGTGCCCGGCAGGCCCTCGGCCTGCCTCAGCCGCGCCAGGCCGTCGAGGAACGCGTTGGCGGCCGCGTAGTTGGCCTGGCCGACGCCACCGAAGGTCCCCGTCCCGGAGGAGAAGAGGACGAACCTGGCCAGCCCCAGGCCCTTCGTCAGCTCGTGGAGGTTGACCGCGGCGTCGACCTTGGCCCGCAGCACCCCGTCCACGCGCTCCGGGGTCAGCGCCGTCACCACACCGTCGTCGACGGTGCCGGCCACATGCACCACGGCGGTCAGCGGACGCTCGCCGGGGATGCCGGCCAGCACCGCCGCCAGCGCGTCCCGGTCCGCGACGTCGCAGGCGGCGAAGGTCACGGAACCGCCCGAGCGGGTGAGGTCGGCGCGGAGTTCCGCCGCACCGTCCGCCCGCTCCCCTCGCCGGCTGACCAGCAGGAGGTGGCGGACGCCGTGCTCCGACACCAGGTGACGGGCCAGCAGGGCGCCGATCGCGCCGGTGGCGCCGGTGACCAGGACCGTGCCGTCCTCGGAGAGGGCCGGGGCCTCCCGGGTGGCCGCGGGCGCGGCGACCCTGGCCAGACGCGGAAGCAGCAGCGCTCCCGAGGCGACGGCCAGTTGCGGCTCGTCCAGGGCCTGCGCCGCGCCGATCGCGGCGAGCAGGCCGTCGCCGACGCTGTCCGGATCGTCGAGGTCGAGCAGCAGGAACCGGTCCGGTCGCTCGGCCTGCGCCGAGAGCAGCAGGCCCCAGGCCGCCGACGCGGCGGGATCGGCCGGGGACCGCCCGGTGTCGACGGCGCCGCTCGTGACCAGGACCAGCCTGCTGCCGGCCAGCCGGTCGTCGGCCAGGAGCCGCTGAACGATCGCCAGGGTCCGGTGGACGGTCAGCCGGGCCGCCTCCACCAGCGGGCCGGGGGCCGTGCCGACCGGCACGACCAGCGTGTCCGGCGCGGCGGCGCCCCCGTCGAGCGCCCGGCCCAGGGCGTCCGGGCCGGGGTGGACGTCCACCCGGGCGTCCGAGGCGGCCGCCAGTGCCTTGCCGATGACGTGGGCACAGGTGTCCTCCCCGCCGAGCACCGCCCAGTCGCCGGCCGGAGTCGCCGGGGCGACGGCCGGGGCGGCGGTCCAGGCGAGCCGGTACAGCGAGTCCGGGTGGCCGCCGGCCCGCGCCGCCCCGCCGGCCGCCCGGACCGGCGCCTCGGTCAGCGAGAGCGCCTCCACCACCGCGACCGCGCCGTCCTGCGGGTCGGTGAGCTCGGCCGAGAACGCGTCGGGGCCGTGGGCGCGGAGCCTGACCCGCAGGGCCGTCGCACCGGCGGCGTACAGCGACACACCGCTCCAGCCGGACGGACGGCGCCCGCCCCGGCCCCGCCGGGCGTCCGCGAGCACGGCCAGCCCGCCGACCCCGGCCAGCAGCGCCGGGTGGAGGCTGTGCAGGTCGGCGTCGGACGCCTCCTGCTCGGCGAGCACGAGGTCGGCGAGGACCTCGTCGCCGTGCCACCACACGCTCTGGACCACGTCCGGGAGCACGTCCTCGGCGTCCGTGGCGCGGGCCCACGCCTCGTGGAGCTCCTCCGGCCCGACGGGCTCCGCCCCGGCCGGCGGCCAGGGACCGGGCTCGACGGCGGCCGGAGCGGGAGCCCCGGTCAGGACACCGGCGAGATGACGCCGCCAGGGGCCGTCGGCCTCGCCCTCGGGCCGTGAGTGCAGGGTGAACGCCCGCTGCCCGTCCTGGTCCCCGGCCACCAGGTGGAGCCGGAGCTGGACCCCGCCCTCCTCGGGCAGCGGCAGCGGCTCGACGGCCGTGGCCTCCCCGATGCGGTCGTACCCGAGCTGGCCCCCCGCCCACAGCGCGAGCTCCACCAGCGCACTGCCGGGGTACTCGGCGCGGTCCGCGGCACCGGCCGCGCGGGACAGCCTGGCGCTGTACAGCACGCCCCCCGGCTCCGGGAGGTCGACGCCGGCCCCGAGCAGCGGGTGCGCCGCCTCCCGCAGCCCGGCCGCGGACAGGTCGCCCTGCCCGGCCGCGGGCAGGGCGAGCCAGTAGTGCCGGTGCTGGAAGGCGTACGTGGGCAGGTCGATCCGGGCCGCGCCGCTCCCCGCGAACAGGCCCGGCCAGCTCACCCGCCCCGCCCGCACGTGCATCCGGCCGACGGCCGTCGCCAGGGTGCGGGCCTCGTCCCGGTCGCGGCGCAGCGCCGGGACGCACACGGGCGCTCCGGCCGGGTCGCCGGCCCGGTCCGCGAGGCACTCGCCGGCCATCGTGGTCAGCACCGCGTCGGGGCCGATCTCCAGGAAGGTGGTCACGCCGCGCTCGGCGAGGGTCGTGATCCCGTGCGCGAACAGCACGGCCTCGCGCACCTGCCGGCTCCAGTAGGCCGGGTCGCGGAGTTCGTCCACGCCGGCGAGCCCGCCGGTCACGTTGGACACCAGCGGCAGCACCGGGTCGTGGAACTCCGCCCTCGCCACCACCCACTCGAAGTCGGACAGCATCGGTTCCATCAGCGCCGAGTGGAAGGCGTGGCTGACCGCCAGCCTCCTGGTCCGCGCTCCCCGTCCGGCGAAGACGGCGGCCACCCGGTCGACCTCGTCCTCCGGGCCGGACACCACCACGGACGAGGGCCCGTTGACGGCCGCGACGGACACCCGGTCCGCGAACGGCGCCAGGGCCTCGCGGACCTCGGCCTCCCCGGCCGCGACGGCCGCCATGGCCCCGCCGGACGGGAGCGCCTGCATCAGCCAGCCGCGTGCCGCCACCACCCGGGCGGCGTCCGCCAGCGACCAGACGCCCGCGACGTGCGCCGCGACCAGTTCACCGATCGAGTGGCCGAGCAGGTAGTCGGGTGTGACGCCCCAGGTCTGCAGCAGCCGGAAGAGCGCCACCTCCACGGCGAACAGGGCGGCCTGGGTGAAGACCGTCTGGTTCAGTTCGTCCGCTTCGGGCGAGCCGGGCGCGCTGAACACGAGCTCCTTGAGCGGCCGGTCCAGGTAGTGGTCGAGTTCCGTGCAGGCCGCGTCGAAGGCCTCCGCGTAGGCGGGGTACGCCTCGTACAGGCGGCGGCCCATACCGGCCCGTTGCGAACCCTGGCCGGTGAACAGGAAGGCCACCCGGCCCTCGGACGGCCGCTCCAGCGTGACCGCGGCACCGTCCCGGCCCTCCGCCAGCGCGTCGAGGGCCCGCGCCAGGGCGGCCCGGTCGTCGGCGGCCAGGACGGCCGCGTCGTCGAACACGGTGCGGGTCGTGGCCATGGACCAGGCCAGGTCGCGGATCCCGGCGCCGGGCTCGGCGTCCAGGAACGAGCGCAGCCGTGCGGCCTGGGCGCGCAGTCCCGCCCCGCCGCTGCCGGAGACGACCAGCGGGACGGGGGCGTCCTCCCCGATCGCCGGCCCACCGTCGCCGGCCTCCGGTGCGTCCACCACGGCCCGCGGCCCGTCGACCGGGGCCTGCTCGACGATCACGTGCGCATTGGTGCCGCTGATCCCGAAGGAGGAGACGCCGGCCCGGCGCGGGCGGTCCTGCTCCGGCCAGCTCCTGGCCTCGGTCAGGAGTTCCACCGCGCCCGCCGACCAGTCCACGTGCGGGGTCGGCTCGTCGACGTGCAGGGTGCGCGGCAGGATGCCGTGGCGCAGGGACAGCACCATCTTCATCACGCCGGCCACGCCGGCCGCCGCCTGGGTGTGGCCGATGTTGGACTTGAGCGACCCGAGCCAGAGCGGCCGGTCCTCCGGTCGGCCCTGACCGTACGCCTCCAGGATCGCCTGGGCCTCGATCGGATCGCCCAGCATGGTTCCCGTGCCGTGCGCCTCCACCGCGTCGACCTCGGCGGGCGACAGTCCGGCGTCCGCGAGGGCCGCGGCGATCACGCGCTGCTGGGAGGGGCCGTTGGGGGCGGTCAGCCCGTTGGACGCCCCGTCCTGGTTGATCGCCGATCCGCGGAGGACCGCGAGCACCGGGTGGCCCAGGCGCCGGGCGTCCGACAACCGCTCCACGAGGAGGACGCCCGCGCCCTCGGCGAGCGAGAACCCGTCGGCCGCACCCGCGAAGGACTTGCAGCGGCCGTCCGCGGCCAGACCGCGCTGCCGGCTGAAGGCGACGAAGGACGTCGGGTCGGGCATCACCATGACGCCGCCCGCGAGTGCCAGGTCGCACTCGCCCGTCCGCAGCGACTGCGCCGCGAGGTGCAGCGCGACCAGCGAGGAGGAGCAGGCCGTGTCGAGCGTGACGGCCGGGCCCTCAAGGCCCAGCACGTACGAGATGCGGCCGGACACCACGCTGGCGGAGGCGCTGGTGACCAGGTAGCCCTCCAGCTCGGCGGTGTCCCGCAGCCGGGTGCCGTAGGCCTGGTCCGCCATGCCGACGTAGACGCCGGTACGGCTGCCGCGCAGGGAGCCGGGGGCGATGCCGGCGCGCTCCAGCGCCTCCCAGGAGGTCTCCAGCAGCAGCCGCTGCTGCGGGTCCATCGAGAGGGCCTCGCGTGGCGAGATGCCGAAGAAGCCGGCGTCGAACCGCCCCGCGTCGTGGAGGAAGCCACCCTGCTCGACGTAGCTGGACTCGGGCGCGTCGGGGTCCGGGTCGAAGAGCCGGTCCAGCGGCCAGCCGCGGTCCGTGGGGAACGGGGTGATCAGGTCCGCCTCGTCCAGGAGCGCCTGCCACAGCTGCTCGGGCGTGGCGATGCCGCCCGGGAAACGGCAGCCCATGGCGACGATGGCGATCGGATCGTCGCGGCGGGCCGCGACGGCCGGCACCGCCGGGAGGGCGGGCACGGCCTCGTGCCGGCCGCCGACCTTCCGGCCGATGAACTCGGCCAGGGCCGCCAGGGTCGGATGGTCGAACACCATGGTGCTGGGCAGCCGCAGCCCACTGGCCGTGCTCAGCCGGTTGCGCAGCTCGACCGCCGTCAACGAGTCGAACCCGAGGTCCTTGAACGCCCGCCGCGCATCGACCGCGTCGGCACTGCGGTGGCCCAGCACGGCGGCGACGTGTTCGGCCACCAGGTCGCGCAGGGCCCGCGCACGCTGGTCCTCGTCCAGCTCCTCCAGCCTGCGGGCCAGGGCGGAGCCGGGCGCCCCGGAGCCGCCGGCCTGCGCGGGCTGCTCGGTCTCGGGCTGTGCCTCCGGCAGCTCGTCGAGGAGCCGGGAGGGGCGGCCCGAGGTGAACACCGCGACGAACTGCTCCCAGTCCACGTCGGCGAGGATGACCGAGGTCTCCCCTTCGGCGAGCATCCGCCGGAGTCCGGTGACGGCCAGGTCCGGATCGATCACCGGCAGGCCCCGGCGGCGGAGCGTGTCGTAGATCGCCTCGTCGACCATGCCGCCGCCGGCCCACGGCCCCCAGGCCACGGACAGCGTCGGCACGCCCTCGGCCCGGCGCCGCTCCGCACGGGCGTCGAGCACCGCGTTGGCCGCGGCGTAGACCGCGTGGTCGCCGGCGCCCCAGACGGCGGTGATCGAGGAGAAGTAGACGACCGCCTCCAGCTGCGCCGGGTCGAGGACGGCCTCCACGTTGGCGATGCCCTCGACCTTCGCGCCCAGCACGGTGACCAGGTCGTCCAGGCCCGCCTCGGCCAGCGGGCCGAGGACACCGGCCCCGGCGGCGTGCACCACGGCCGTGATCGGTCCCCCGTCGGCCTGCACCCGGTCGACGAGCGCGGCCAGCGCGGTGCGGTCGGCCGTGTCGCAGGACTCCACGGACACCCGTGTACCGAGGGCTTCGAGCTCGGCCCGCAGTTCCGGGGCCCCGGGGGCGGCGGCGCCGCGGCGGCTGAGCAGGACGAGGTGGTCCACCCCCTCGGCGGCCAGCCAGCGCGCGACGCGGACGCCGAGGGCGCCGGTACCACCGGTCACCAGGACCGTTCCCCGCGGCTGCCAACCCGGCTGCCCGGCGCAGTCGGACGCGGAGGCGCGCACCAGCCGGCGGCCGTACACGCCGGAGGGTCGCACCGCCACCTGGTCCTCGCCGCCGCCCGCCAGGAGCCGCGCCAGCCGCTCGGCGGCCCGCGCGTCGACGATCTCCGGCAGGTCGATCATGCCGCCCCAGCGCTGGGGGTCCTCCAGCGCCGCCACCCGCCCGAGGGCCCAGAGCGCGGCCTGCTCGGGGTCGGCCGGTCCGGCGTCGTCCGCCGTGCCGACGGCGCCGCGGGTGGCGCACCAGACGGGGGCGCCGACCCCGGCGTCCGGAAGGGCCTGGATCAGTGCCGTCGACAGGGCGAGCCCGCGCGGGACGACCTGCTCCAGCGGATGCCTCGCCTGGTCCATCCCGAGGAAGGAGAGGACCCCGGCCGGCGCCGGCCGGTCCGCCAGAGCGGTCCGGACGGCGGCGGAGAGCGCCGCGCGCTCGCCGCCGGCCTCGGCGGTGACGCGGTCCTCGTCGATCCGGAGCACGACGGTGCCGTCGGCGTGGTCCTCGACGGCGCCCACCGCCCCGACGACCGCCGGGTGGTCGGCGAGCCCGGCGGGCACGACGATCAGCCAGTGGCCGGCGGGCCCGGCCGGCCCGCCGGACTCGCCGAGCCGGGACCAGCGCACCCGGTACCGCCAGGAGTCCAGCACCGACTGCTCGCGCCGCCCGGACCGCCAGGCCGAGAGGGCGGGGACGACGTCCGCCAGCGGCGTGCGGTCGGCCATCCCGAGGGTGTCCGCGAGGGCGTCGAGGTCCTGCGCGTCGACGGCCTGCCAGAACCGCTCGTCCGCCGGATCGCCGGCCGCCTGCGGCGGTACCGGCCGCGGCCAGTACCGTTCGCGCTGGAAGGCGTAGGTCGGCAGATCCACCCGGACCGGCGGGCGGTCGCGGTAGGCGGCCGTCCAGTCGACGGGGACGCCGTTCACGGCCAGCTCGGCCACCGAGGTGAGCATCCGGTCGACGCCTCCCGCGTCACGTCGGAGGGTGCCCACGACGACCGGTTCGGCACCGGCCCGCTCGACGGTCTCCAGGATCGGGGCGCCCAGCACCGGGTGCGGACCGACCTCGACGAACACCAGGTGGCCCCGGTCGGCCAGTTCCCTGACGACCGGTTCGAGGAGCACCGGCTCCCGCAGGTTCCGGTACCAGTACTCGGCGTCCAGCCCTTCGGTGTCCAGCCGCCCCGCGGTCACGGTGGAGAAGAAGGCGGTCTCGGCCCGGCGGGGGCGGATCGGGGCCAGCGCCTCCAGCAGCTCCTCCCGGAGCTCCTCGACCTGCGCCGAGTGCGAGGCGTAGTCCACCTCGATCCGCTTGGCCCGGACCTCCCTCGACCGTGCCTCCGCCACCACCTCGTCGAGCGCCTCCGGCTCACCGGACACCACCACGGCGGACGGGCCGTTGACGGCCGCCACCGACACCCTGCCGCCCCAGCGTCCCAGCCACGACTCGACCTCGGCCCGCGGTGCGGCGAGGGAGACCATGCCGCCTCGTCCGGCGAGTGCGCCCAGCGCACGGGCACGCAGCGCCACCACTCGGGCGGCGTCCTCCAGGGAGAGCGCGCCCGCCACGCACGCGGCCGCGATCTCGCCCTGGGAGTGGCCGATCACCGCGGCGGGCACCACCCCGAAGGACCGCCAGACCTCCGCCAGCGAAACCATGACCGCGAACAGCACGGGCTGGACGACGTCGACCCGCTCGTACCCGGGTGCGCCGGCCGCGCCGCGCACCACGTCGGTGATCGACCAGTCCAGGCAGCCCTTGAGCGCCCGCTCGCAGTCCGCCCAGCGGTCCGCGAACACCTCGGAGGAGTCCAGGAGTTCGACCGCCATCCCGACCCACTGGCCCCCCTGGCCGGGGAACACCCAGACCGGGCCCCGCCCGACGGGCGACGCCTCGCCGGTCACCACGCCCGGCGCCGGCACCGCGTCGGCGACGGCCCGCAGCCCCGCCGCGAACTGCCCGCGCTCCCGGCCCAGGACGACGGCGCGGTGCTCGAACAGCGCGCGCGACGACAGCAGGGCGCGGCCGACGTCGGCGACCGGCAGGTCCGGCCGGGCCGCGAGCTCGGCCTCCAGGCGCGCCGCCTGTGCGCGGAGCGCGTCGGGGGTCCGGGCGGAGATCACCCACGGCCGGACCGCCGCCGGCTCGCCGTCCGGGACGGAGGTCGGCTCCGGCTGCTCGGGGGCCTGTTCCAGGATCACGTGCGCGTTGGTGCCGCTCATCCCGAAGGACGAGACGCCGGCCCGCCTCAGCCGGCCGGTCTCCGGCCACGCCCTGCTCTCGGTGAGCAGTTCCACCGCGCCGGAGGACCAGTCGACCTGCGGGGTGGGCTCGTCGACGTGCAGCGTCGCGGGGAGCACGCCGTTCCGAAGCGCCATCACGGTCTTGATCACGCCGCCGACGCCGGCCGCCGCCATCGTGTGGCCGATGTTCGACTTGAGGGAGCCGAGGTAGAGCGGCCTGTCGTGCGCCCGGTCGCGGCCGTACGCGGCGAGGAGCGCCTGGGCCTCGATGGGGTCGCCCAGGCGGGTGCCGGTCCCATGGGCCTCGACGAGGTCCACGTCCCGGGGGGCGAGGCCCGCGACGGCCAGCGCCCGGCGGATCACCCGCTGCTGGGACGGGCCGTTCGGCGCGGTGAGGCCGTTCGACGCGCCGTCCTGGTTGATCGCGCTGCCGCGCACGGTGGCGAGCACCCGGTGACCGTTGCGCAGGGCGTCGGACAGGCGCTCGACGACCAGGACGCCGACGCCCTCGGCCCAGCCGGTGCCGTCGGCCGACGCCGCGAAGGACTTGCAGCGCCCGTCCGCCGCGAGGCCGTTCTGCCGGGCGAACTCCACGAAGCCCACCGGAGTGCTCATCACGGTCACACCGCCGGCCAGCGCGAGTCCGCACTCCCCGTTCCGCAGCGACTGCACGGCCAGGTGCAGGGCGACGAGCGAGGAGGAGCAGGCGGTGTCCACGGTGACCGCCGGGCCCTCAAGGCCGAGGGCGTAGGCGATCCGGCCGGAGACCACGCTGGTGGCGGTGCCCGTCATCAGGTAGCCCTCGGCATCGGGCACCCCGGAGAGCACCTGGGCGTAGTCCGAGCCGGCCACGCCGGAGAAGACGCCGGTGGTGCTGCCGCGCAACGCGGATCCGTCGATGCCGGCCTGCTCCAGCGCCTCCCAGGACACCTCCAGCAGCAGCCGCTGCTGCGGGTCCATCGCCAGTGCCTCCCGGGGTGCCACCCCGAAGAAGCCCGCGTCGAAATCGGCCGCGTCGGGGAGGAAGCCGCCCTCGGTCGGCATGGCCGCGCCGCCCGAGGCGTCGCCGCGGCGCAGCGCTGCGACGTCCCACCCCCGGTCGAGGGGGAACCCGCCGATCCCGTCGCCTCCCGACACCACCAGGCGCCAGAGGTCCTCCGGTCCGGCCACGGCGCCGGGGTAGCGGCAGGCCATGCCGACGATGGCGACGGGCTCGTCGGTCACGGCCGCGCCGGTGGACGGCGGACCGGCGTCGACGGCGACGCCGAGCAGTTCCTCGCGCAGGTACGCGGCGACCGCGTCCGGGGTCGGGTAGTCGAAGACCACCGTCGCGGGGACCGGCAGGCCGCTCTCCGCCGCGAGCCGGTCGCGGAACCGGACCGCCGTCAGCGAGTCGAAGCCGAGTTCCTGGAACGGCTGGCCCGGGGGGACCGCATCGGCCGACGCGTGTCCCAGGACGGCTGCGGCGTGCGAGCGGACGAGTTCCAGCAGGCGGTGCGGCAGTTCCGCCGGGTCGACGGCGGCCAGCGGGTGGTCCGGGGCGACCGCCCGCACCTCCCGGCCGGTGGCGCCGGACAGGGCCCGCACCTCGGGCAGGTCGGCGACGAGCGGGCGGGGGCGGACCGCGGTGAACCGGGGGTGGAAGGCTCCCCAGTCGATGTCCGCGACGACCGCGACCGCCTCGTCGGCGCCGAGCGCCCGGCCCAGGGCCTCAAGGGCCAGGCGGGGAGGCATCGGGGCCAGCCCGAGGTCCGCGCCCGGGACCGGCGCGTCCGGACCCGCGTCCGCACCCCAGGGGCCCCAGGCCACGCAGAGGGCGGGCACCCCGTCGGCGCGCAGCCGCTGGGCCAGGGACTCCAGCAGTCCGTGCGCGAGGACGTGCACGGCGTCCTCGCCGCCCCACGCTCCGCTGACCGACGACAGCATGACGAAGGCGTCGAGGTCGGTGGCCGCGAGCAGGTCGGCCGTCAGCGCCGCGCCCGCGGCCCGGTCGTGCAGCTCCCGGGACAGCCGCCCGGGGTCGGTGGCGCGCAGCACGGATCCCGCGCCGGGCACGGACGGGGCGGGGTTCTCGATGTGGACGACGGCCGTGAGCGGGTGGTCGGCCGGGAGCGCCGCGCGGAGGGCCTCGGGGTCGTGCCCGTCCCAGACGGCGGTGGTGCAGGTGCTGCCGTCGGCCAGACCCGTCCGGAGGGCCGCGAGGTCGGGAGCCGGCTGCCCGGGCCCGTGGAGGAGCACCAGGTGCCGCTGCGCGCCGGCGGTGAGCCAGCCGACCAGGTCGCCGGTCACGGCTCCGGTGTCGCCCGTGACCAGGGTGGCGCCGCCGGACCGCCAGGACGGGCCGTGCGCGGGCCGCCGGACCGCCCGGGTCAGCCTGCGGGCGAACACGCCGTTCGCCCGCACGGCGAGTTCGTCCTCGCCCCGCGGGTCCGCGAGCAGCGCGACCAACCGGGCCGCGTGGTCCTGCGGGCCGGCGGCCAGATCGATCAGACCGCCCCAACGGCCGGGGAACTCGCCGGCGGCGGCCCGGCCGAGGCCCGGGAAGAACGCCTGGCCCCGATCGGCCGGGGCGTCGTCGCCGCTGACGGCGACCGCACCCCGGGTGACGCACCAGAGCGGGGCGCGCACCTCCGCGTCGCCGAGCGCCTGGAGCAGGGTGGTGGTGGCGGCCAGGGCGGCCGGCACCAGCGGCGCCTGCCGGTCCGGCGTCCGGTCGAGGGCCAGCAGGGAGAGCACGCCCGCCGGGGCCGGGCCGCCGTCGAGCGCGGCCCCGAGCCGGGCGGCGAGGGCGGCCCGGTCGGTGTCCGCCGGACCGGTGGGCAGGGTCACCACCCCGTCCGCGTGCCGTTCCAGGGCCTCCAGGACCGCGACGGCCACCGGGTCGTCCTGGGCGGCGGCCGGGACGGCCACGAGCCAGGTGCCGCCCGGGCCGCCGTCCCCGGGCCGGCTGACCGGCTCCCAGCCGAGCCGGTGCAGCAAGCGGTCGCCTTCGTGCGCGGCCGTGTCGTCGAGCGTCGGCGCGGCGGTCGCGGAGGGGCTGGCCGGCAGCCAGTACCGCTGCTTCCGGAAGGCGTAGGTCGGCAGTGCGGGCGGCCGCCGGGCCGGGTCCGTCCCGAGGACCGCCGCCCAGTCCACCGACCGGCCGCGGAGGTGCAGTTCGGCGAGGCCGGCGAGCAGGACGTGCGGCTCCTCGCGATCGCGTTCCAGCGCGGGGACCAGCGCCACCTCGTCGCCGGGGTCGGCGAGGCCGGCGAGGCAGTCGCGGGCCATGGCGGTGAGCACCCCGCCGGGGCCCAGTTCGAGGCAGGCCGTCACCCCCAGGGAGTGAAGCGTGCGCATCCCGTCGTGGAACCGGACGGCCTCGCGGACGTGCCGCACCCAGTACTCGGGCGAGCACAGTCGCTCCGCGGTGACCGGCTCACCGGTCAGGTCGGAGACGATCGGGATCCGCGGGGCGCGGAACTCCAGGGTCTGCGCCACGGCCCGGAAGTCGGCCAGCATCGGGTCCATGAGGTGCGAGTGGAAGGCGTGGCTGACCGTCAGCCGGCGGTGGCGGTGCCCCCGCAGGGCGCAGACCCGGGCGAGCTCCTCGATCGTCGCCCCGGCTCCGGAGAGCACCAGCGCCTTGGGGCCGTTGACGGCCGCGACCGCCGTCGGCCCGATGTCCCCGGCTTCCGCCAGGAGGTCCGGCAGGTCCGATTCGGGCAGCTCGACGGCGAGCATCGCCCCGCCCGGAGGCAGCGCCTGCATGAGGCGGCCGCGGGCGGCGACCAGCGTGCAGGCGTCGTCCAGCGAGAGCACGTCGGCGACGTGGGCGGCGCTCAGCTCGCCGATCGAGTGGCCGAGGAGGTGGTCGGGGGTGAGGTTCCAGTGCTCCAGGAGGCGGAACAACGCCACCTCCACGGCGAACAGCGCCGCCTGGGCGTACACGGTGCGGTTCACCAGCGGCTCGCCGTCCGCCTCCGCCCCGGCCAGGACGACGTCCTTGAGCGGGTGCTCCAGCAGCGGGTCGAGCCTGGCGCACACCTCGTCGAACGCCTCGGCGAACCGCGGGTACGCCTCGTACAGGCCGCGGCCCATGCCGGGGCGCTGCGCGCCCTGCCCGGTGAAGAGGAACGCGAGCCGGCCGGCCGGCCGGGTCCTGCCGTGCACGACCCGGGGGTGGACCGCGCCCCGGGCGAGGGCGTCGAGCCCGTCGAGCAGCTGCGCGCGGTCGGCCCCGACGACGGCGGCGCGGTGGGTCAGCGCGGCCCGGGTCGTCGCCAGCGCGGACGCCCAGTCGGTCGGCGCCACCTCGGGTGCGGCCTCGACCGCGCGGCCCAGCCGGTCGGCCTGCGCCCGCAGCGCGTCCTCCCCCCGGGCGGAGAGCAGCCACACCACCGGGGCGCCGGCCGGTGCGGTGGTCCCGTCGTCGGGCTCGGTCGGCGCGGTCTCGGGGGCCTGTTCCAGGATCACGTGCGCGTTGGTGCCGCTGATGCCGAAGGAGGAGACGGCGGACCGCCGGGCCCGGCCGGTCCGCGGCCAGTCCCGCTGCTCGGTCAGCAGCCGGACGTCACCGGCGGACCAGTCGACCTCCGGGGTCGGCTCGTCCACGTGCAGCGTGGCGGGCAGCAGGCCGTGCCGCATCGCCATGACCATCTTGATCACTCCGGCCAGACCGGAGGCCGCCTGGGTGTGGCCGAGGTTGGACTTGACCGAGCCGAGCCAGAGCGGTCGGCCGTCCGGGCGGTCCTGCCCGTAGGCGGCGAGCAGCGCCTGCGCCTCGACCGGGTCCCCGAGCCGGGTGCCGGTGCCGTGCGCCTCGACCGCGTCGACCTGGCCGGGGCTCAGCCCGGCGTCGTCCAGGGCCTGGCGGATCACCCGCTGCTGGGACGGGCCGTTCGGCGCCGTGAGGCCGTTCGACGCACCGTCCTGGTTGACCGCGGTACCTCTGACCACGGCCAGCACGGGGTGCCCGAGCCGCTGGGCGTCGGAGAGCCGCTCCAGCAGGAGGACGCCGACGCCCTCGCCCCATCCGGTGCCGTCGGCCGCCGCCGCGAAGGCCTTGCACCTGGCGTCCCCGGCGAGCCCGCCCTGCTGGGCGAACTCGGCGTACAGCTGCGGACCGGCCATCACCGCGGCGCCGCCGGCCAGCGCGAAGGAGCACTCGCCGGACCGCAGGGCGGCGACCGCGAGGTGCAGGGCCACCAGCGAGGACGAGCAGGCGGTGTCGACCGTGAGGGCCGGTCCCTCCAGACCCAGGGTGTAGGAGAGGCGCCCCGAGGCGACGCTGCTGGTGGTGCCGGTGAGGAGGTGTCCCAGCACCTCCCGGCGGGCCTGCTCGTCGTGGGGGCCGTACCGCTGATCGGCCATGCCGACGAAGACCGCGCCGTCACCGCCGCGGAGCGTGGTGGGGTCGATCCCGGCCCGTTCGAAGGCCTCCCACGAGGTCTCCAGGAGCAGCCGCTGCTGCGGGTCCATCGCCAGCGCCTCGCGCGGCGAGATGCCGAAGAATCCGGCATCGAACTCCCCTGCGTCGTAGAGGAATCCGCCCTCCCGCCGGACCTCGGCCCCGAGGCCCGAAACGTCCCAGCCGCGGTCCGCGGGGAAGGCGGCCACCGCGTCGCGCCCGGCGCGGGCGAACTCCCAGAGATCCTCCGGGGACCGGATGCCGCCCGGGTAGCGGCAGCCGATGGAGACGATCGCGATGGGATCCGGCTCGGCCGACTCCAACTCGTGCAACCGCTGCCGGGTCCGCTGCAGATCGGCGGTGACCTTCTTGAGGTAGTCGACGAGCTTCCCGTCACTTACCACTGCGATCAACTCCTTTGCCGTGAGGCGGTTTCATGACGGGTCAGGCGTGGCCGGCGGTACGGCCGCTCACCCGAGATCGCTGAATTCGCTGTCGATGAACGCGAGGACCTCGTCGGCCGTGGCGTCGTCGAGCGACGAGCCGGCCGCGCTGTCCGGGGCACCGGTCGGGTCGAGGACCCTCATCAGCCGCTTGAGGCGGCGCGCCACTTCCCCGAGCTCCTCGTCGTCGGCGCCGACGGCCTCGATGTCCGTCTCCAGGCGCTCCAGTCCGCGCAGCACCCGCTGGGCCGCCGTCGCCTCGGCGGGGACGAGGAGCGCGAGGAGGTTCTCGGTCAGGGCGGCCGGTGTCGGGTGGTCGAAGACGAGAGTGGCGGGCAGCGTGAGCCCGGTGGCCGTCTGCAGGTGGTTCCGGAGCTCCACCACGGTCAGTGAGTCGAATCCGATCTCCTTGAAGGCCTGTTCCGGCTCGACGGCGGCCGCGGCCGCGTGTCCGAGCACGGCGGCGGTACGCGCGAGCACGAGGTCCAGCACGGTGCGGCGGCGATCCTCCGGGGACAGCCCCGCCAGCCCGGGGCCGAGACCGCCGCCCGCGGGCACGGACACCGCGGAGGCGGCCGCGCGGCGGACCTTGACGAGCTGTCGGAGCACCGCCGGAACGGATCCGTCGGCGTACCGGGAGCGCAGGCCTGCGAGGTCCAGCCTGGCGGGCACCAGCACGGCGCGGTCGGCGACGAGTCCGCCGTCGAACAGGGCGAGGGCGGCCTCGGTGCTCAGCGGCGCGACACCGACCCGTCCGACCCGGCGCAAATCCCGCTCCGCCAGGCGACCGGTCATTCCACTGGCCTGCTCCCACAGCCCCCATGCCAGCGACACCGCGGCCAGGCCGCGGGAGCGCCGGTGCTCCGCGACGGCGTCCAGGAAGGCGTTGGCCGCCGAGTAGCCGCCCTGTCCGGCGCCGCCGAGCACGGCTGCCGCCGAGGAGAACAGCACGAACAGGTCGAGGTCCAGGTGCTCGGTCAGCCGGTGCAGGTTCCAGGCACCGTCGACCTTCGGGCTCAGCACCCCGGAGAGCCGCTCGCGACTCAGCGAGGTGATCACCGCGTCGTCGGTGACGCCGGCGGCGTGCACGACACCGGCCAGGCGGTGGCCGGCCTGGACGGAGTCGAGCAGCGCGGCGAGGGACCGCCGGTCGGCGGCATCGCACGCGGCCACCCGGAGCACGGCGCCGTGTCGTCCGAGTTCGGCGCGGAGCGCGGCGGTCTCCGGCGTCTCGGCTCCGCTCCGGCCGGCGAGCACCACGTGCCCCAGGCCGTGCCGGGTCACCAGGTGGCGCGCCACCAGCCGGCCCAGGGTGCCGGTACCGCCGGTGATCAGGACGGCGTCGTCCGGGCCGAACGCGACGCCCACGGTGAGGGCGGCCCGGCCGGTCAGCGTCGCCTGGCTCAGTGCCCGGAACGCCGCGGGGGCCCGGCGGATGTCCCAGGAGGTCACCGGGACCGGGGCCAGGACTCCCCGCTCGAACAGCGCGGACAGCTCGCCGAGGATCTCGCCCAGCCGCTCGGGCCCGGGGTCGGCCAGGTCGAACGCCCGGTACCGCACGCCCGGGTGGTCGGCGGCGACGCCGTCCGGTTCCCGGAGGTCGAGTTTGCCGATCTCCAGGAACCTGCCGCCCCGGGGCAGCAGGTCCAGCGACGCGTCCAGGAAGGGACCGGCGAGGCAGTTCAGCACGACGTCGACGCCCCGGCCGCCGGTGGCGGCGAGGATCCGCTCACGGAACTCCAGGCTCCGCGAGGAGGAGATGTGCCGGTCGTCCAGGCCGGCGGCACGCAGCGCGTCCCACTTCGGCTCGCTGGCGGTGCCGAACACCTCGGCACCCAGGTGCCGGGCGAGCCGCACCGCGGCCGTGCCGACGCCGCCCGCCGCGGCGTGCACCAGGACCGACTCGTTCCCCCGCAGCCCCGCGAGGTCGACCAGCCCGTACCAGGCGGTCAGGTACGCCACGGTCGCGGTCGCGCCCTCGGCGAAGGTCCAGCCGGCGGGGAGGCCGATCACCGTCCGGTGGTCGGCCACCGCGGACGGGCCGAAGGAGCCGTCGAGCAGGCCCATCACCCGGTCCCCGGGACGGAATCCGGTGACACCCGGTCCGACCTCGGTGACCACGCCGGCGCCCTCGACGCCGAGCCGGGCGGCCCCGGGGTACATGCCGAGGGCGATCAGGGTGTCCCTGAAGTTCATCCCGGCCGCGCGCACCGCGACGCGCATCCGGCCCTCGCCGAGGGGCTCCCCGGCTTCGTCGCACGGCAGCAGCGCGAGGTTGTCGAGGGTGCCCTGACCAGTGGTGTCCAGGCGCCAGGCGGCGCCGGGCGGCGGGGTGAGGCCGGTGTCGCCGTCCGCCCTGACCAGTCGGCGGACGTGCGGACGCCCGTCCCTCAGCACCGTCTCGGGCTCACCGGACACAGCGGCCCGGACGACCTGCCGGAGGTCCGGGGCACCTGCGGCCGGGTCGAGGTCGAGCAGCACGATCCGGTCCGGGTGCTCCGTCTGCGCCGATCGGACGAGGCCGCTGACGGCGGCGTGCGCCAGGTCGACCGGCCCCGTACCGGGTGGGAGCGCCACCGCACCGCGCGTCGCCACCACCAGCCTCCCGGCGGCGAGGCGTTCGTCCGCGAGCCAGTCCTGGAGCAGGTCCAGGGCCCAGCCGGCGGCCCGGTGGGCGGCCGCGGCGGGATCCTCGTCCCGGCTGGGCGGGCAGCAGGCCAGCAGCACCTCGGGGGCCGCCGTGCCGGCGTCCAGCGCCAGGCGCAGTTCCGCGAGGTCGGCGTGGTGCGGCGGCTCCCCGGACAGCCGGGTGTCCGGTTCCGTGCCGACCACGGCGAGCCGGACGGACGGCGTATCGCCGGGGCCCTCGTGCGCGACCCAGTCGGTGCGGAACAGCAGGTCCGTCTCCGCGCCGGCCCGGGACCGCAGCGCTTGCGGCGCCAGCGGCCGGAGGGCGAGCGCGTCCACCGCGGCCACCGGCGCGCCGTCCGCGTCCGCGGCGACCAGCACGACGTCGCCGTTGGGGCGGCGGGTGAGCCGGACCCGCAGCGAGGCGGCCCCGGCCGCGTACAGGCGCAGCCCGCTCCACGAGAACGGCAGCCGGGCCGAGCCCGGCTCGTCGTCCTCCCGGGCGAGCGGGCCGAGCGCGTGCAGGGCGGCGTCCAGGAGCGCCGGGTGCAGGCCGAACCGGGCCGCGTCGGCGGCGGCCCCGGGCGGCAGCTCGACCTCGGCGAAGACCTCCGCACCGCGCCGCCAGGCCGCCCGCAGGCCCTGGAAGGCGGGTCCGTACTGGAGGCCGTCCGCCAGCAGGCCGGTGTAGAAGCCGTCGAGGGCGACCGGCTCGGCGCCGGCCGGCGGCCAGGCCGAGAACTCGGGCAGGGTGCCGGGGCGATCGGCCGAGGGTTCGAGGACCCCCTCCGCGTGCCTCGTCCACGGCGCCGGACCGGAGCCGTCGGGACGCGAGTACACCGCGATCGGCCGCCGCCCGTCCTCATCGGGGCGGCCGACCTCCAGCTGGACCCGGACGTGCCCCTGCGCGGGGAGCACCAGCGGCGCGTACAGGTTCAGCTCGTGCACGCCCTCGCAGCCGAGCCGCTCGCCCGCCCACCAGGCGAGCTCGACGAACGCCGTTCCGGGGACCAGGACGCTCTCCAGCACGGTGTGGTCGGCGAGCCACGGGTGGGAACCGAGCGAGAGCAGCCCGGTGGCGAACGCCTCGTCCCCGGAGGCGGACCCGACCCAGTGGTCGAGCAGCGGGTGCCCCGCGCCGTCGGCGCCGCCGCCCCCGACGGCGGGGGCGTCCACCCAGTAGCGCTGCCGCTGGAACGGCGAGGTGGGCGCCGGCACCGGCCGGGCGCCGGTACCGGAGAGGAAGGCGTCCCAGTCGACCGCCGTGCCGCGGGCGAAGAGCCGGCCGAGGGCGGTCACCGCACCGTGCGCCTCGTCCCGACCGCGGCGCAGTGCCGGGACGCAGGCCACCGCCGTGCCGGCCGCGGTGGCGCACTCCTCGGCCATCGCCGAGAGCACCCCGTCCGGCCCGATCTCCAGGAAGGTCCGGGTGCCGGCGTCCAGGAGTGTGTCGACGCCCCGGGCGAAACGCACGCACCCGCGGACCTGGCGCACCCAGTAGTCGGGCTCGCGCAGCTCCTCGGTGACGAACTCCCCCGTGAGGTCGGACACCACGGGAAGGACCGGTGCGGAGTACTCGACCTCGCCCAGCACCCGCGCGAAGTCGGCGAGCATCGGCTCCATGAGCTCCGAGTGGAACGCATGGCCGACCGTCAGCCTCCGGGTGCGCACCCCCCGGTCGGCGAACCCGGCGAGCACGGTCGCCACCGCCTCGGCATCGCCCGACACCACCGCGGAGGACGGGCCGTTGACGGCCGCGACGCCGATCCGGCCGGGGAGGCCGGCGAGGGCCTGGAGCACCTCCTCCTCACCCGCGGCCACCGCGCCCATCGCCCCGCCGGGCGGGAGCGCCTGCATGAGACGGCCCCGGGCGGCGACCACCCGGGCGGCGTCCGGCAGCGACCAGACACCCGCCACGTGCGCCGCGACGAGCTCGCCGACGGAGTGGCCGAGCAGGAACTCCGGCCGCACCCCCCACGCCTCGACCAGCCGGTAGAGCGCGACCTCCACCGCGAACAGCCCTGCCTGGGTGTAGTCGGTACCGTCGAGCAGGGCCGCCCGGTCCGATCCGGGCTCGGCGAACACGACCTCGCGCAGCGGCACCGGCAGATGGCGGTCCAGTTCACGGCAGACCGCGTCGAACGCCTCCGCGAAGACGGGGAACGCGCGGTACAGCCCGTCGCCCATACCGACCCGCTGAGCGCCCTGGCCGGTGAACAGGACGGCGAGCGGCCCCTCCACCGCGCTGTCCGGCTCGACCGCTCCGCCGGCCACCGCGGCCAGCCCGGCGGCGAGTTCGGCCGCGTCGGCGGCGACCACCACCGCCGTGCGGTCCAGCAGCGCCCGGGAACACGTGGACACCGCGGCGAGATCCTGCGGACGCACCTCGGGAGCCGTCGCCAGCCAGTCGGCCCAGCGCCCGGCCAGTGCGCGGACACCCTCGTCGGCGCGGCCCGAGAGCACCACGGGCACCGGGAACGGCGCGGTGCCGGAGGGTCCGCCCCCGGTCGGCTCCGACCGCCGACGGGGCGGCGCCTCCGCCAGGATCACATGGGCGTTGGTCCCGCTGACCCCGAAGGAGGACACTCCGGCACGGCGGGGCTCGTCGCCCTCGGGCCACTCCCGGGCCTCCGTCAGCAGCTCCACCGCACCCGTCGACCAGTCCACGAACGGCGACGGCTCGTCCACGTGCAGCGTCCGCGGCAGCACTCCGGCCCGCAGCGCCAACACCATCTTGATCACACCGGCCACCCCCGCCGCCGCCTGCGTGTGACCGATGTTCGACTTCAACGACCCGAGCCACAGGGGCCGTCCGGCGGAACGGTCCCGGCCGTAGGTGGCGAGAAGCGCCTGCGCCTCGATCGGATCGCCCAGCTTCGTGCCGGTCCCGTGCGCCTCGACCGCGTCGACCTGCCCGGCGGTGAGCCCGGCGTCCGCCAGGGCGTCGCGGATCACCCGCTGCTGGGAGGGGCCGTTCGGCGCCGTCAGACCGTTCGACGCGCCGTCCTGGTTGACCGCGCTCCCCTGCAGCACCGCCAGCACCTCGTGGCCGTTGCGCAGCGCGTCGGAGAGCCGCTCCACCAGGACGAGGCCGACACCCTCGCCGGGCCCCATGCCGTCGGCGCCGGCGGAGAACGCCTTGCACCGGCCGTCCGCCGCCACACCGCCCTGCCTGCTGAACTCCACGATCATGTTGGGCGACGACATGACGCACACTCCGCCCGCGAGCGCGAGGTCGCACTCGCCCTCGCGCAGCGCGCGGGCCGCCAGGTGCAGCGTCACCAGGGACGAGGAGCAGGCGGTGTCGACGGTCAGCGCCGGACCCTCCAGGCCCAGCACGTAGGAGATCCGCCCCGACGCGACACTCGTCGTACTGCCGGTCAGCAGGTACCCCGCGGTGCTCTCCGGCCCCTGGAACGGGCGGAATCCGTAGTCCTGGTTGGTCAGGCCGACGAAGACCCCGGTCCGGCTCCCCCGCAGTGCGTGCGGGTTGATCGCCGCCCGCTCCAGCAGCTCCCAGGAGGTCTCCAGCAGGAGCCGCTGCTGCGGGTCCATCGCCAGCGCCTCCCGGGGCGATATGCCGAAGAACCCCGCGTCGAAGAGATCCGCGTCACCGAGGAAGCCGCCCTCGGCGGTGGCCGAGACACCGGAGCCGTCCTCGCCCAGGAGCTCCCGCAGGTCCCACCCCCGGCCGCTCGGCAGGCCGCCGATCGTCTCGCCCTCCGACACGAGCAGGTCCCACAGCTTCTCGGGGGAATCCACACCGCCCGGAAAACGACAGCTCATCGAGACGATCGCGATCGGCTCCGAGCCCGCGTCCTCGATCTCCTTCAGACGCCGGCGGCTGTCGTGCAGCTCGGCCGTGACCTGCTTGAGAAAATGACGGAGTCTTTCCTCGTTCGTCATCAGACAGAATTCCCCTACGAAGGCAGCTGAATACGCTGACCGGATGGACGGATCACGGCGGAATCAGGAGATTCCGAACTCCCTGCCGATAAAGCTGAACATCTCCTCGTCGGAGGCCGACCGGAGTTCCGCCGGGTCCGGCTCCCCCTGCGACGGCTGAGCACCGCCCGCCTGCCTGAGGATCGACCTGAGCCGCCCGAGGATCCGGTCACGTGTCACGCTGTCCGCCGCGAGTGCGGCGAGTCCCTCCTCGAACCGGCCCAGCTCCTCCAGCAGCGAATCCGCGGTCGACGCGGCGCCGCCCGGGAACAGCTCGGCGCCCAGGACGGCGACCACGGCCTTCGGTGACGGGTGGTCGAACACCAGCGTCGCCGGCAGCCGGACCCCGGCCGAGGTGGTGAGCCGGTTGCGCAGTTCGACCGCCGTCAGCGAATCGAATCCGAGCTCCTTGAAGCTCCGGCCCGGCTGGACACCGTCGATGCCGGTGTGCCCCAGCACCGCGGCCACCTCGGACCTGACCAGTTCCAGGAGAACCCGGTCCTGCTCGGCCGCGGACATCCCGGTCAGCCGCTCGGCGAGCGGCGCCCGGGCGCCGGCCGCCTCGCCGCCGGAGGACTCGACGGCCCTGTGCAGACCGGCCTCCGGGATCTCGTCGAAGAGCGGGGTCGGCCGCGCCGAGGTGAAGACCGGAACGAAACGCTCCCAGTCGACGTCCGCGACGGCGATGAACGTCTCGCCGTCCACCAGGGCCTGCTGCAGCGCCTCGAACGCCCGGTCCGGGGCGATCAGCGGCAGACCCTGGCGGCGCAGGCGGTCGACGTCCACGCCCTCCGGCACACTGGCCGTGTCGTCCGGCGCCGCACCGCCCCAAACCCCCCAGGCCACCGTCGTGGCCGGTACCCCGCGCTGCCGGCGCTGTTCCGCGAGCACGTCCAGGTAGGCGTTGCCCGCCGCGTACGCCGCATGGTCGCCGCTGCCCCAGACACCGGCGATGGACGAGAAGAACACCACGTTCTCGACCCCGTAGTCGTCGACCAGGGCATCGATGTTGGCGGCTCCCGCCACCTTGGCACCGAAGGTCTCGGCGTAGTGCGCCGCATCGGTCCCGGTGACCGGCGCCAGCCTGGTGACACCGGCCAGGTGGATGACGGTGGTGAGCGGGTACTCCTCGGGCAGCGAGTCCAGCAACGACCGCAACGCCTCCCGATCGGCGACATCACACGCCGCGACCGTCCCCCGGACACCCGACGCCGCCAGCTCCGCCTCCAACTCCACCGCCCCCGGCGCCGAACGCCCACGCCGACTCGTCACCACCACATGCTCCGCACCCCGCGCCGCGACCCACCGCGCCACATGACCACCCAACGCACCCGTACCACCCGTCACCAACACCGTCCCCCGCACACCCCAACCAGCACCAGCACCAGCACCAGCACCACCGGCGCCGACCGACCCAACCGCCCGCACCACCCGACGCACCGACACCCCACCCGAACGCACCACCACCTGATCCTCACCACCACCCAACACACCCACCAACAACCCCACCGACCGCGCATCCGCCTCCCCCGACACATCCACCAACCCACCCCACAACCCCGGATGCTCCAACCCCACCACCCGACCGAACCCCCACACCAACCCCTGCACCGCACCCACACCCCGATCCCCACCACCAGCCACCACCGCATCCCGCGTCACACACCACAACCGCCCACCCACACCCACATCCACCAACGCCTGCACCAACACCAACGACGACGCCAACCCCACCGACACACCCGAAAGCCCCACCACCGACCGCTCATCCAACCCCAACAACGACACCACACCCGCCACCTCACCCACCTCGGCCACCACACCCCGCACCAACCCCGCCACCACATCCCGCCCCGCACCCGCCTCCACCACCACCGACCTCACCCCGACACCACACCCCGCCAAACCCTCCACCACCGCAGCACCCCAACCCCCATCCACCACACCCGAACCCACCACCACCAACCACACACCCGAACCCACCACCGACCCACCCGACCCACCAACCGCACCCGCACCCGCACCCGCACCCGCACCCGCACCCGCCGACACCGGACGCCACACCACCCGATACCGCCAACCATCCACCACCGCCGACTCCCGCGAACGCTCCCGCCACGACGACAACACCGGCATCACCGCACCCAACGACCCCAGATCAACCCCACCACCACCCACACCCAACAACCCCGCCAACTCACCCACATCACCCCGCCCCACCACATCCCAGAACCCACCATCACCCTCCCCACCAACGACGTCAGCACCGACACCACCGAGCCCCGACGTCTCCAACCAGAACCGCTCCCGCTGGAACGCATACGTCGGCAGATCCACCCGCCGACCGCCACGCCCGCCCAGCACCGACACCCAGTCCACCTCGACCCCGGCCACGAACGCCCGGGCCAGCGAGTCGAGCAGCCGCGCGGTCCCGCCGTCGTCCCGGCGCAGGGTGCCGACCACGACCGCCTGATCCGCCGCATCGGTCCCGGCGGCGTCGATGCTCTCCTGGACGCCGACGGTCAGCACGGGGTGCGGACTGGCCTCGATGAACACACCGTGCCCGGATTCCAGCAACCCCCGTACCACCGCCTCGAAGCGGACGGTCTGGCGCAGGTTGCGGTACCAGTAGCCGGCGTCCATCACCGCCGTGTCGATGCCCTCCCCGGTGACCGTCGAGTAGAACGCCACCGACGACGACACCGGGCGTACCGGTGCCAGCGCCTCCAGCAGCTCGGCCTCCAGCGCCTCGACCTGTGCGGAGTGCGAGGCGTAGTCCACCGCGATCCGCCGTGCCCGTACGCCGTTTGTTTCGCAGTCCGCGAGGAGTGCCTCCAGCGCTGCCGTCCCGCCGGAGACGACCACCGAGGACGGGCCGTTGACCGCCGCGACCGACACCTCGCCGCCGAACGCCGCGAGCAAGCCCTCGACCACCGTGAGCGGTGCGGACACCGACACCATCCCGCCCAGCCCCGACAGCCGTGCCGCCACCAGACGCGAACGCACCGCCACCACCCGCGCACCGTCCTCCAACGACAACCCACCCGCCACCACCGCAGCCGCCACCTCACCCTGCGAATGCCCCACCACCGCCGCCGGCTCCACGCCCGACGACCGCCACAACGCCGCCAACGACACCATCACCGCCCACAACACCGGCTGCACCACGTCCACCCGCCCCCAGCGGGGATCCCCCTCACCCGCCTCCACCACATCCCGCAACGACCAGTCCACGAACGGCGCCAGAGCACGCTCACACGCCGCCATCGACTCACCGAACACCACCGACGAACCCCACAACTCCCGCCCCATCCCCACCCACTGCGACCCCTGCCCCGGAAACACCAACACCACCCGCGAACCCCCCTCCACCACACCCCGCACCACACCCGCACCACCACCACCCGCCGCCACCGCCCGCACACCCTCCACCAACTCCTCCACACCACCCCCCAACACCACCGCCCGATGCTCGAACGCCGCCCGCGAGGACGCCAGCGAGAACGCCACGTCCACCGGCCCGAGCTCGGCCGCGCCCTCCGACGCGCCGACGCCGACCGACTCGGCCAGTCGCGCGGCCTGCTCCCGCAAGGCCGCCTCGCTCCGCCCCGACACCACCCAGGGCACCAACCCGCCACCCAGCGCCACCGGTGCGGACTCGTCCGCCACCACCGCCGCCGACTCGCCCGACGCCTCCTCAAGGATCACGTGGACATTGGTCCCGCTGACCCCGAAAGCCGACACGCCCGCGCGACGGGGCTCTTCACCCGCCGGCCACTCCCGGGCCTCCGTCAGCAGCTCCACCGCGCCCGCCGACCAGTCCACGAACGGCGAGGGCTCGTCCACGTGCAACGTCCTCGGCAGGACCCCCCGCCGCATCGCCAACACCATCTTGATCACACCGGCCACACCGGCCGCCGCCTGGGTGTGGCCGATGTTCGACTTCAGGGACCCCAGCCAGAGCGGACGGCCGTCCTGCCGGTCCTGGCCGTAGGCGGCCAGCAGCGCCTGCGCCTCGATCGGGTCACCCAGCGTCGTCCCCGTCCCGTGCGCCTCCACCACGTCCACCTCGGCGGACGACAACCCCGCACTCGCCAACGCCTGCCGGATCACCCGCTGCTGCGACGGACCGTTCGGCGCCGTCAGACCGTTCGACGCACCGTCCTGATTCACCGCCGAACCCCGCACCACCGCCAACACCGGATGCCCCTTGCGCCGCGCATCCGACAACCGCTCCAACACCACCACACCGACACCCTCGGCCCACCCCGTACCATCCGCCCCCGCGGCGAACGCCTTGCACCGACCGTCCGGCGCCAACCCGTTCTGCCGACTGAACTCCACGAAGATCCCCGGCGACGACATCACCGTCACACCCGCCGCCAACGCCAACGAACACTCACCGTTGCGCAGCGCCTGGGCCGCCAGGTGCAGCGCCACCAGCGACGACGAACACGCGGTGTCCACCGTCACCGCCGGACCCTCCAACCCCAGCGCGTACGACAACCGCCCCGACGCGACACTGGACGACTTGCCCGTCAGCAGATACCCCTCGTAGCCCTCGGGGGCCTCGTGGAGCCGGGATGCGTAGTCCTGGTAGGCGATACCGACGAACACACCGGTCGGACTGCCGTGCAGCGAGGTCGGGTCGACGCCGGCCCGCTCGATCGCCTCCCACGACGACTCCAGCAGCAACCGCTGCTGCGGATCCATCGCGGCCGCCTCACGCGGCGAGATCCCGAAGAACGACGCGTCGAACTCGTCGGCCTCGTAGAGGAATCCGCCTTCCCGCGTGTAGGACTTGCCGGGTCGGCCGGGTTCCGGGTCGTAGAGTCCGTCGACGTCCCAGCCGCGGTTGGCCGGCAGGCCGCCGATCACGTCGCGCTCGTCGACGAGCAGCTGCCAGAGTTCCTCCGGCGTGGTGACACCGCCGGGCAGGCGGCAGCCCATCGCGACGATCACGATCGGGTCACCGTCGTCCGCCGCGGGGGACCCCGCCGACGCCTCCACCGTGGCGATCGGCAGACCGAGCAGTTCCCTGCGCACCAGCCGGCTCACCGCGGCCGGGGTCGGGTGGTCGAAGGCCAGTGTCGTGGCGAGCCGCAGGCCGGTCGCGGCGTTGAGCCGGTTGCGCAGATCGACCGCGGTCATCGAATCGAAGCCCATCGCCTTGAACGACCTGTCGGGCCCGATGGCGCTCGGGGTCGCGTGGGCGAGCACGTCCGCCGCACTGCGCCGGACGATCTCCAGCAGCTGGCGCTCCTGCTCCGGCTCCGGCAGGCCGATGATCCGCTGGGCCAGCGGCAGCGCGGGTACCCCGTCACGCTCCGAACGGGCGGACCCGTCCTTGATCCTGCCGACCTCCGGCAGGTCGTCGAAGAGCGAGGACTCACGGGTCGCCGTGAAGAACGAGATGAACCGCTCCCAGTCCACGTCGGCCACGGTCACACTGGGCCGGCCGTCCCGCAGCGCCTCCTCCAGCGCGCTCAGCCCCCGCTCGGGCGCCATGACCGCGATTCCCTGGCGACGGAGCCGCTCCTTCTCCTCCGGCCCGACCAGACCGCCGTCCCATGCGCCCCAAGCGACAGCCGTGGCCGGAAGGCCCTGCGCCCGCCGTTGCTCGGCGAGTGCGTCCAGGAAGGTGTTGGCCGCGGCATAGGCCGCCTGACCGCGGTTCCCCCAGACACCCATGATCGAGGAGAACAGGACGAACGCGTCGAGCTCACAATCCTTCGTGAGCTCATGGAGGTTGAGGGCCGCGGCCACCTTCGGGCGCAGCGCCTCCTCCAGGGCGGACGGGTCCATCGCGTCCACCAGGCCGTCCCCGAGCACTCCGGCCGCGTGGATGACGGTGGTGAGCGGGTACTCCTCGGGCAGCGAGTCCAGCAACGACCGCAACGCCTCCCGATCGGCGACATCACACGCCGCGACCGTCACCCGGACACCCGACGCCGCCAGCTCCGCCTCCAACTCCACCGCCCCCGGCGCCGAACGCCCACGCCGACTCGTCACCACCACATGCTCCGCACCCCGCGCCGCGACCCACCGCGCCACATGACCACCCAACGCACCCGTACCACCCGTCACCAACACCGTCCCCCGCACACCCCAACCAGCACCAGCACCAGCACCGGCACCAGCACCACCGGCACCGACCGACCCCGCCGCCCGCACCACCCGACGCACCGACACCCCACCCGAACGCACCACCACCTGATCCTCACCACCACCCAACACACCCACCAACAACCCCACCGACCGCGCATCCGCCTCCCCCGACACATCCACCAACCCACCCCACAACCCCGGATGCTCCAACCCCACCACCCGACCGAACCCCCACACCAACCCCTGCACCGCACCCACACCCCGATCCCCACCACCAGCCACCACCGCATCCCGCGTCACACACCACAACCGCCCACCCACACCCACATCCACCAACGCCTGCACCAACACCAACGACGACGCCAACCCCACCGACACACCCGAAAGCCCCACCACCGACCGCTCATCCAACCCCAACAACGACACCACACCCGCCACCTCACCCACCTCGGCCACCACACCCCGCACCAACCCCGCCACCACATCCCGCCCCGCACCCGCCTCCACCACCACCGACCTCACCCCGACACCACACCCCGCCAAACCCTCCACCACCGCAGCACCCCAACCCCCATCCACCACACCCGAACCCACCACCACCAACCACACACCCGAACCCACCACCGACCCACCCGACCCACCAACCGCACCCGCACCCGCCGACACCGGACGCCACACCACCCGATACCGCCAACCATCCACCACCGCCGACTCCCGCGAACGCTCCCGCCACGACGACAACACCGGCATCACCGCACCCAACGACCCCAGATCAACCCCACCACCACCCACACCCAACAACCCCGCCAACTCACCCACATCACCCCGCCCCACCACATCCCAGAACCCACCATCACCCTCCCCACCACCGACGTCAGCGCCGACACCACCGAGCCCCGACGTCTCCAACCAGAACCGCTCCCGCTGGAACGCATACGTCGGCAGATCCACCCGACTCACATCGAGACCCACGAAGAGCCGCGACCAGTCGACGGTGACGCCGCGGACATAGGCCTCCGCGAGGGAGGTCAGGAACCGCTCGACTCCGCCCTCACCCCGCCGCAACGAACCCAGCGTCGCCACCTCGCCGTCCGACCGCTCAGCCGTCTCCTGGACGGCGACGGTCAGCACCGGATGAGGACTCATCTCCGCGAAGACGCCGTACCCCTGCTCCACCAACCCCCGCACCACCGACTCGAACCGAACCGTCTCGCGCAGGTTGCGATACCAGTAACCGGCGTCCATCACCGCCGTGTCGATGCCCTCCCCGGTCACCGTCGAGTAGAACGCCACCGACGACGACACCGGCCGCACCGGCGCCAACGCCTCCAACAGCTCGGCCTCCAGCGCCTCGACCTGCGCCGAGTGCGAGGCGTAGTCCACCGCGATCCGCCGTGCCCGCACACCGTTTGTTTCGCAGTCGGCGAGGAGTGCCTCCAGCCCTGCCGTCCCGCCGGAGACGACCACCGAGGACGGGCCGTTGACCGCCGCGACCGACACCTCACCGCCGGCCCCCGCCAACAACCCCTCGACCACCGCGAGCGGCGCCGACACCGACACCATCCCGCCCAGCCCCGACAGCCGTGCCGCCACCAGACGCGAACGCACCGCCACCACCCGCGCACCGTCCTCCAACGACAACCCGCCCGCCACCACCGCAGCCGCCACCTCACCCTGCGAATGCCCCACCACCGCCGCCGGCACCACACCCAAAGACCGCCACAACGCCGCCAACGACACCATCACCGCCCACAACACCGGCTGCACCACATCCACCCGCCCCCACCGCGGATCCCCCTCACCCGCCTCGACCACATCCCGCAACGACCAGTCCACAAAAGGCGCCAGAGCACCCTCACACGCCGCCATCGACTCGCCGAACACCACCGACGAACCCCACAACTCCCGCCCCATCCCCACCCACTGCGACCCCTGACCCGGAAACACCAACACCACCCGCGAACCCCCCTCCACCACACCCCGCACCACACCCGCACCACCACCACCGGCCGCCACCACCCGCACACCCTCCACCAACTCCTCCACACCACCCCCCAACACCACCGCCCGATACCCCAGCGCCGCACGCGAGGACACCAGCGAGAACGCCACATCCACCGGCCGGACATCCGACCCCGCCAACGCCTCCACCAACCGCCCCGCCTGCGCCCGCAACGCCGCCTCGGTCTCACCCGAGATCACCCACGGCGGACTGACCGACGCGAACGGGGCAACAACCCGCAACGCCCCGCCGTCATCCGACTCCTCAACCGGCAGAGGCTCATCCACCGGAGCCTGCTCCAGGATCATGTGCGCGTTGGTCCCGCTGATACCGAACGACGAGACGCCGGCCCGGCGCGGGGCACCCGTCTCCGGCCACTCCCGGGCCTCCGTCAGCAGCTCCACCGCGCCCGCCGACCAGTCCACGAACGGCGAGGGCTCGTCCACGTGCAACGTCCTCGGCAGGACCCCCTGCCGCATCGCCAACACCATCTTGATCACACCGGCCACGCCGGCCGCCGCCTGCGTGTGACCCACGTTCGACTTCAACGACCCCAACCACAAAGGCCGTCCAGCGGAGCGGCCCTGGCCGTAGGCGGCCAGCAGCGCCTGCGCCTCGATCGGGTCACCCAGCGTCGTCCCCGTCCCGTGCGCCTCCACCACGTCCACCTCGGACGACGACAACCCCGCACTCGCCAACGCCTGCCGGATCACCCGCTGCTGCGACGGACCGTTCGGCGCCGTCAGACCGTTCGACGCACCGTCCTGATTCACCGCACTGCCCCGCACCACCGCCAACACCGGATGCCCCTTGCGTCGCGCATCCGACAACCGCTCCAACACCACCACACCGACACCCTCGGCCCACCCCGTACCATCCGCCCCCGCGGCGAACGCCTTGCACCGACCGTCCGGCGCCAACCCGTTCTGCCGACTGAACTCCACGAAGATCCCCGGCGACGACATCACCGTCACACCCGCCGCCAACGCCAACGAGCACTCACCCGCCCGCAACGACTGGGCCGCCAGGTGCAGCGCCACCAGCGACGACGAACACGCCGTGTCCACCGTCACCGCCGGACCCTCCAACCCCAGCGCGTACGACAACCGCCCCGACGCGACACTGGACGACTTGCCCGTCAGCAGATACCCCTGTGCCTCATCGGAGCGCTGGTAGAGCTGCGGGCCGTACTCCTGTGCCATGGCGCCGACGAACACGCCGACCTGCTCGCCCCTCAGCGAGGTCGGGTCGACGCCGGCCCGCTCGATCGCCTCCCACGACGACTCCAGCAGCAACCGCTGCTGCGGATCCATCGCGGCCGCCTCACGCGGCGAGATCCCGAAGAACGACGCGTCGAACTCCGCCGCGTCGTAGAGGAATCCACCGGACTGCGGGATCGACGTGCCGTCCTCGCCGACAGGGCGGGCGAGATCCTCCAGGTCCCATCCGCGGTCGCCGGGGAATCCGGAGATCGCGTCGCCCTCCTCCACCAGCAGCTGCCACAACTGCTCGGGCGTGGTGACACCGCCGGGCAGGCGGCAGCCCATCGCGACGATCACGATCGGGTCTCCGTCGGCCGCCGCCGCGATCGGCACCGGCCGGTGCTCCTCCGCACCCAGCAGCAGGTCCCGCAGATGGTCGGCGACCGCGGTCGGGCTGGGGTGGTCGAAGAGGAGGGTGCTGGGGAGCTTGCGGCCGAGCACCGCGCCGACCCTGTTGCGCAGTTCCACCGCGGTGGTCGAGTCGAAGCCCAGATCACGGAAGGTCAGTGCGGGCGCGATGTCGGCCGCTCGCCGGTACCCGAGCACCGACGCGGCCTCGGCGCAGACCAGGTCGAGACACGTCCGCCGTTGTTCGGCGGTCGGCTGGTCGAGCAGGCTTCGGCGCAGCAGCGCGAACGCGTCGGCGGCCGCTTCCGGCTCGGCGGCTTCCGCGGGGTCGTCGGCCGTCGCCGGCCCGGCCACGGGCCCGGTCCCCGCCGACCGGGTCGCGGGTGCCAGCCAGTGGCTGCGACGCTGGAACGCGTAGGTGGGGAGGTCGATCCGGCGCGCGTTCCGGCCGCCGAGCACCAGCGCCCAATCGATCTCGACTCCGCGAACGTGGGCCTCGGCCAGGGACGTCAGGAAGCGCGCCGGGCCGCCCTCGCCGCGCCGTAGCGAGCAGAGGGCCGCGACGTCCCGCCCGGTCTCGTCGGCGCACTCCTGGACGGCGACGGTCAGCACCGGATGAGGACTCATCTCCGCGAAGACGCCGTACCCCTGCTCCACCAACCCCCGCACCACCGACTCGAAGCGGACGGTCTGACGCAGGTTGCGGTACCAGTAGCCGGCGTCCATCACCGCCGTGTCGATGCCCTCCCCGGTGACCGTCGAGTAGAACGCCACCGACGACGACACCGGGCGTACCGGTGCCAAGGCCTCCAGCAGCTCGGCCTCCAGCGCCTCGACCTGTGCGGAGTGCGAGGCGTAGTCCACCGCGATCCGCCGCGCCCGTACGCCGTTCGCCTCGCAGTCGGCGAGGAGTGCCTCCAGCCCTGCGGTCCCGCCGGAGACGACCACCGAGGACGGGCCGTTGACCGCCGCGACCGACACCTCGCCGCCGAACGCCGCGAGCAGGCCCTCGACCACCGCGAGCGGTGCGGACACCGACACCATCCCGCCCAGCCCCGACAGCCGTGCCGCCACCAGACGCGAACGCACCGCCACCACCCGCGCACCGTCCTCCAACGACAACCCGCCCGCCACCACCGCAGCCGCCACCTCACCCTGCGAATGCCCCACCACCGCCGCCGGCACCACACCCGACGACCGCCACAACGCCGCCAACGACACCATCACCGCCCACAACACCGGCTGCACCACATCCACCCGCCCCCACCGCGGATCCCCCTCACCCGCCTCGACCACATCCCGCAACGACCAGTCCACGAACGGCGCCAGAGCGCGCTCACACGCCGCCATCGACTCCCCGAACACCACCGACGAACCCCACAACTCCCGCCCCATCCCCACCCACTGCGACCCCTGCCCCGGAAACACCAACACCACCCGCGAACCCCCACCCACCACACCCCGCACCACACCCGCACCACCACCACCCGCCGCCACCACCCGCACACCCTCCACCAACTCCTCCACACCACCCCCCAACACCACCGCCCGATGCTCGAACGCCGCCCGCGACACGGCGAGCGACCACGCCACATCGGCCGACCCGGCGACGGCCCCACGGTTCAGCGTGCCCGCGTCGATCGATTCGGCCAGTCGCGCGGCCTGCCCGCGCAGGGCAGCCTCGCTCCGGGCGGACAGCAACCAGGGCGTCGGAGACGCATCGAGGACCGGCGAGGCACCGCCGGCGCCGCCATCGCCCCGAAGGCCCTCCGTCTCCCGGTCCGGCACCCACCTGGACAGGACCACATGGCAGTTGGTGCCGCCCATCCCGAACGAGCTGACGCCCGCGGCACTCCGCGTGCCGGACCCGCCCATCGGTTCGAGCCCCACCTGCACCCGCAGGTTCGCCTCCTCCAGCGAGGCGGCCGGGTTCGGGGTCTCGAAGTTGAGGCTCGGCACCAGCACGCCGCTACGCAGGCACAGGGCCGTCTTCACCAGGCCCGCGATGCCGGCGGCACCCTCCAGGTGCCCGATGTTGGTCTTGACCGAGCCGACCGGCAGCGGTGACCCGGTCCGGCGGGCCCGGCCGAGCACGGCACCCAGCGCCGCGGCCTCGATCGGATCGCCCAAGGGCGTGCCGGTGCCGTGCAGTTCGACGTAGGCGACGTCGGACGGTGCTATGCCGGCCCGTTCGTAGGCGAGCCGCAGGACCTCCTCCTGGGCCCGCTGCTCGGGGGCCGTCAGGTTGGCGCCGCCACCGTCGTTGTTGACCGCGCTCCCGGCCAGGAGGCAGTACACGGTGTCGCCGTCGGCCAGGGCCGCGGACAGCGGCTTCAGCACGATGACGGCGCCGCCCTCTCCCCGAACGAAGCCGTTGGCCCGGGCATCGAACGTGAAGCAACGGCCGTCGGGGGAGAGGGCGCCGAGCTTCGAGATGGCGAGGTTGCCCTCGGGAGCGAGATTGAGGTGCACACCGCCGGCGAGCGCCACTTCACACTCTCCGCGGCGCAGGCTCTCGGCCGCGAGGTGCACGGCGACCAGCGACGACGACTGGCCGGAGTCCACGGTGAGGCTCGGGCCCCGCAGGCCGAGCGCGTAGGAGACCCGGTTGGCGATGATGCCGCGCTGGAGCCCGGTGGCGGTGTGAGGGGTGAAGGCTCCCTCTCCCCTGGCGTGGACCAGGGCGGCGTAGTCGTCGGCGATGGCCCCGACGAAGACGCCGACCCGGCGCGCGCGGAAGCGGCCCGGGGGCATCCCCGCGTCCTCGAAGGACTCCCAGGCCAGTTCGAGCACCAGGCGCTGCTGCGGGTCCATCGCCGCGGCCTCACGCGGCGAGATTCCGAAGAAGGCCGCGTCGAAGCGGTCCACTCCGTCGAGGAACCCCCCGCGGGCGGGGGTGCCCGCGGAGGGACCGCCGGCGGGGAGTCCCGAGCGGCGCTCCTCCGGCACGTCGGTGACGGCGTCGACGCCGCCGGTGAGCAGTGCGGCGAACTCACGGACGTCCGCCGCCCCCGGAAGCCGGCAGGCCATGCCGACCACGGCGATCGGCTCGGCGGCCGCGGGCTGGACTGCTGCCGCGCGGACTTCGGACCCAATCGTCATGTGCTTTCCTTTGCTCATCCAGGGTGCGGCGGCGACCCGCCCGCGGCGGGGTGGAGTCCGACCGGTCAGGAGCGGCCCGTCGGAGGGCCGGCCGTGGCCGTGCCCGTTCTGGCTCGGTGATGCGTTCCGGAGAGTGCGGCGGTCACTTGACCCGGTAGGCGTGGATCACGTCCGACGGCACCCAGACGTCGCCCTGCTGGGCGAAGCTCCGCTTGACGAAGTGGTCCTCGTCGACGACCTCGAACTCCTCCTTGGTGACGAACTGCTGACCGAAGCCGAAGCAGTCACCGACGAAGCGGATGCGTCCGTCCTCGTCCCACCCCTTGGCGGAAGGGGTGGAGTGGTTGCCCCAGTTGTCGTGGTACAGGCCGTAGAAGGACGAGGTCGAGGCGCTCCAGCCGAAGATCCAACGGCCCTCGATGCCGTGCTCGGGAACGCTCTGCAGCAGTTCGTAGACGTGGCCGTTGTAGACCGACCGCGTCGTCCAGGCCGCCGTACCGGTGGCCGGCGGGTCGGCGACGAGGTTGGTGTACTCGACACGGAACTCGCCGAGCAGGAAGTCCAGGTCGCTCATCCGGTCCGAGACCGGCACGGCGAACTCCTGGGCTGCGGTCGGCTCGGTCTCCTGCGTGCTCATCGATCGGCTCCAGTGGTAGGTGAGGGGGGTGGCGGTGTGCCGGGCGAATCTCTCAACAGGCCTGATCAGCCTGGACTTTCGACGAACGTAGCCACGGGTTCGCGGCACCGGCAAGGAACGCCGGCGACGTTAGGGGCAAGCCGGGACCCGTACCCGGGTCAGGGGCCCCGGGGTAGGGGCTGCGCGGTGCCGGGGGCCGGCCCGGGCCGCGTCCGCCGCTCACGCGGGCGGACGCCCTCGAAGGTCCCGTGGTCCGTCGTGCGCCACGCGCAGGTCCCCGAGGGCGGACGGCTCGGCGCCGTCACCCGTGGCGGTAGAAGCCCTGGCCGGTCTTCCGGCCCAGCAGTCCGCCCGCGACCATGCGGGAGAGCAGCGGCGGGGGCGCGTAGAGGGGCTCGTGGAACTCCTCGTACATCGCCTGGCCGACGGCGGCCAGCGTGTCCAGGCCGACGTGATCGGCGAGGGCCAGCGGCCCCATCGGATGGGCGCACCCCAGGGTCATCCCGGCGTCGATGTCCTCGGCGTCGGCGAACCCGGACTCGACCATCCGGACCGCCGCGAGGAGGTACGGGACGAGGAGGGCGTTGACCACGAACCCGGCCCGGTCCGCGGACCGGATGACGCGCTTGCCGAGCACGCCGGAGACGAACACCTCGGCCCGGTCGAGGACCGATCCCGCCGTCAGCAGGGAGCCGGTCAGTTCGACCAGCGGAAGTACCGTGACGGGATTGAAGAAGTGCACCCCGACCACCTGTGAGGCGCGGTCGGTCCCCCGGGCGAGGTTCACGATCGGGATCGACGACGTGGTCGAGGCGAGGATCGCCGACGGGTCCCCGACGACCTTGCCGAGCACGCCGAAGACCTCCCGCTTGGCCTCCTCCCGTTCGGGCACGGCCTCCAGGACCAGCTGGCGGTCGCCCAGTCCTGCCAGGTCGATGGTGAACGCGACCCGCGAGAGGACCTCCTCCCGCTCGGATTCGGCGACCCTTCCCTTGCGGACGCCGTGGTCGAGGGAACGCACCAGCCTGGCCCTGCCGCGGGCCGCGGAGTCCTCGCCGGGCACGGCCACCAGGACGTCGAGGCCGGCCAGGGCACAGGTCTCCGCGAATCCGGCACCCATCGTGCCGCAGCCGACGACGCCGACCCTGGTGATCTCGTCGGCGGCCCACTCATCGGGCCCCGGACCGGTCCGCGTGGCACCTTGAGCGTTCATCCGTCACTCAACCCGCGAGTGCGCCGGGGCCGCCGGCCGCGAACGGACGAAGCGGGGAGACGCGGTCGGCCCCGATCCGCTGCCTCAGCCCGGGGTCGGTCACGCCGAGTCCGGCCTCGGGAGCCAGGCAGAGCACGCCCACCTTGCCCAGGTGCCGGTTGGTCTGGACGAGGCGGGTCGCCTCGGCCACCTCGCTGAGCGGGTAGACGGTGGACAGCATCGGCATGATCCTTCCCATCCCGATCAGCCGGTTGGTCTCCCACATCTCCTGGTAGTTGGCGGCGTGACTGCCGATCACCCGCTTCAGCTTCATCCAGAGGTAGCGGTTGTCGAACTGGTGCTGGTAGCCCGTGCTGGAGCCGCAGGTCACCACGGAGCCGCCACGGCGGACCACGAAGACGGAGATGCCGAAGGTCGCCTGCCCCACGTGCTCGAACACGACGTGCGGGTCCTCGCCGACCTCCCTGCGGATGATCCCGCCGAGTCGCTTGCCGATGGCGATCACCTCCTCGGGACCGGGGTCGACGCCGTTGGTGAGACCGATCTCCTCGCGGTTGACCACCACGTCGCAGCCCAGCGCGCGGGCGGCGTCCGCCTTGCCCTCCGATCCGACGACGCCCACCGCGATCCCGCCGGCGTTCTTCACGAACTGGATCGCGTAGCCGCCGAGCCCGCCGGCCGCCCCCCAGATCAGCACGACGTCGCCCTGCTTGATCCGGGCGCCCCGGTCGCTGATCAGCATGCGGTAGGCGGTGCCGGCGCACAGGAGGTTGGACGCGGCCTCCTCCCAGGTGAGATGGGCGGGCTTGGCGAGCAGCTGGCTGGCCCGCACCACCGTGAACTGGGCGAGGCCGCCGAAGTTGGTCTCGAAGCCCCAGGCCCGCATCTCCGTCCCGATCATCCCGTCGGCGTGGACGGCGGGCTCCTGGTCGTCCACGTGGACCGGATTCAGCACCACGTGGTCACCCACGCTCCAGCGCCTGACCCCGGAGCCGACCCGTACGATCACACCGGAGCCGTCCGAGCCGACCACCTGGTAGGGCAGGTCGTGCCGGGCCGCCCACCCGCCCTGCCGCGCGTACTGCTTGAGGAACTGGAAGGTCGGCAGCGGCGAGAACATCGCCGACCACACGGTGTTGTAGTTCAGCGCGCTGGCCATCACCGCGACGACGACCTCGTCGGGGGCCAGTTCGGGCATCGCGACGGGGCCGACGCGCAGCGACTTCCGCACGTCCTTGTCGGCGACGCCCCGGAACATGTCCACGTCCTCGACGCGGAGGTAGGCCGCGGTGTACTCCCGCGGCAGCTCGGCACGCTCCAGCTCGGCGGGCGAAGCCCCCGCGAGGACCGCTTCAACCATGGAACTCATCAGTACCCTTTCCGTCCGCGTGCCGGGCGGCCTCCGGTTCGACCCGCCCGGCACGACGGCACCTCTCCGTGGAGCCCGGGACTACCAGGTCACCAGTAGCTGGTTCAGCTCCGGCAGCGGCGACGGCATGGCCGGCCGGACTTCCTCGATCGGGACGGCGAGCCGCAGGTCGGGGATCCTGCGGAACAGGGTCTCGAAGGCGATCTCCAGCTGCACCCGGGCGACGTTCATGCCGATGCACTGGTGGATGCCGTGACCGAAGGCGATGTGCTGCCGGGCGGTCGGGCGGGTGACGTCCAGCTTGTCCGGGTCGGCGAAGACCCGCTCGTCGCGGTTGGCCGCCGCGTTGGGGACGATGACGCCTTCCCCCTTGCGGATCAGCGTGCCGCCGATCTCGACGTCGGCCGCCGCCACCCGGGGCAGGAGGTCGAGGACGCTGAGGTAGCGCAGGAGCTCCTCCACGGCACCGGGGACCGCCCCCGGGCCGCTCTTCACGACGGCGAGCTGCTCGGGGTCGTCCAGCAGCGTCGCCGTGCCGATGTTGACCATCGACGTCGTGGGGGCCACTCCGGCGACGAAGACCACGAACGCCAGGTTGGCGAGCTGGTCCCGGGTCAGCTCGCCGGGCTCGACGAACCTGGTGATCAGCCGGCTGAGCATGTCGTCGCCCGGCTGTTCCGACTTCTCGGCGACCACCCGGGCGAAGTACTGGTGCATCGCGACGAACTGAAAGCCCACTGCCGCCTGGGCCTGCGCGATCGGGTCCGGTGCGACGCCGCTCTCCTGCACGGCCGCCATCTGCTGCTGCATCAGCGCGCCGACGCTCTGGGCCACCGCGGCCTGCATGTCGGCACTCGACATGCCGAGCAGCTCGCAGGTCACCCGCTCGATCAACGGGGTCGCGAAGGCCGCGCCCAGGTCCACCGGGCGCTCGCCGGCCAGCATGGCGTCGATCAGCTCGTCGGCGTGCTTCTGGATCCCGGGGCGCAGCTCGTTGGCGCGGCGCACCGAGAACTCGCTGATCAGCGTCTTGCGGAAGGCGGTGTGCTGCGGCGGATCCATGGTCGGAAGCGTCGGAAAGTTCCGCGTACCTTCCATGATCGCGGTGTAGAGCGGGTAGGCCGGGTTCGTGATGTCCGAGCTGAAGTTCTTATGATCCAGTAGAACAGCACGCGCATCCTCGTAATCCGTGATCACCCAGATCAGATTGCCGTTGTAGATCCTCGCGCGGACCGGGGCCCGCTTTGCGCGGATCTCCGCGTACTCGGCCGGCGGCTGGAACGGACACGTCCGAATGATCGGGAAGTCCATTTCAGAGTTGGTTTCCAAGTCGGTCATTTACCCGATTCACCTTTCACTGCATGGGCCCATGGCGTCGGCAGGCTATCCACGCGCCCACCCCTATGAACACCCCTCAGATGGACACCCGTCCCCCTGGGCGAAACAGGCCGAAAGGCCCCGGCCCGGGTGGGGGGTCAGGAGACCGTCGCCGGAACGAGCCGCTCCCCGATCGCCTTCAGGACGGCCTCCTGCCGTGCCGCGAGGAAGAAGTGCCCGCCGGGGAACACCTCCAGGTCGAACTCCCCCGTCGTGTGACCGCGCCAGGCCAGGGCCTCGTCCATCGAGGTCCTGGGGTCGGCGTCGCCGGTCAGGACCGTCACGGGGCAGGAGACGGCGGCGCCGTCGTCGCCGCGGTAGGTCTCGATCGCCCGGTAGTCGTTGCGGAGCGCCGGGAGGACCATGCGCAGCAGTTCCTCGTCCCCGAGGACCCGGGCGTCGGTCCCGCTCAGGAGCTGCAGCTCCCGCACGATGCCGTCGTCGTCCCTGAGGTGCACCGTCTCGTCCCGGGTGCACGACGGGGCCCGCCGCCCCGAGGCGAACAGGCGGACGGGCGCCACTCCGAGCTCGCGCTCGATCCTCCGGGCGACCTCGAAGGCGAGGATCGCGCCCATGCTGTGCCCGAAGAGGGCGAGCGGCCCGTCGGCCCAGATGTCCGTGGCCCGGAAGATCCGGTCGGCCATCGCGGGGATGTCGTCGGTGCAGGGCTCCAGCCGCCGGTCCTGCCGGCCGGGGTACTGCACGGCCAGCACGTCGATCCCCGGCGAGAGCGCGGCCGAGACGGGGAAGTAGAAACTCGCCGATCCGCCTGCGTGCGGGAAGCAGACCAATCGCACCTTGCTCCGCCCGGCCGGGTGATATCGCCTGAGCCAAAGATCGTGTTCAGCTGCCTCGGTCATACTCGCGTCGATTCCCCTCTGCTGCGAACCCTGTCCACTCGGCGGCCCGATAGGCCGCGCACAAGGTCACCCGTCAGGATTTCCACCGGATCCCGAGACTCGCAACCCCTCACCCGACGGCCCTCCTAGGGGGCTGCCATAGGGGTTCACCGCCCTGCGGGCGACGGTTATGCTCGGCACCTGACATGCCCGGTCATGCGAGTGTTCTCTGAATCGAGGAGGATTGGCTTTGACATCCACCGAGAGGCCCAATGCACTGCTGCGCGGCGGCCCCCAGGACATATCCGCCCAGCCGGAATACCGGTATGTCGAGGAGTCGACGGAGAAATTGAAGGTATTTCAGGGGAACTACTACGACCACTACGAGCCCACCGCCGAGAACGAGGTGCGCGAGGGCCGCGCCCACCGGGTCTACGTCTGGACCGGACGCACCTACGTCGCCGAGTAGCGCTCCGCGGCCCGCCCGGCCGGGAGCCGCGGGCGGCGGGGGGACGGTCCCCCGGCCGGCCCCTCGTGGCGGCCCGGCGGCCGGGACCTCCCCCGCGTACGGGCACCGCCCGACTGCACGCGGAGCACCCGGGCCGACGGCCCGGTCGGAGTTCCGACACCCTTCAGGGGCGGGTTCGCCGAAACGGTGCGGCGACCGGTCTCCGGATTCGTCGATCAGCCGGGCCGAACGATGGCACCGGAGCGTCCGACGGATCTAGACTTTGCTTCCATGGCCACTCAAATCAATGCCACGTCAGATCTGCTCAGCTATGTGCGGAACATTTCGGTCCGCGACGACGACATCCTTGCGGAACTTCGCCGGGAGACCGCGGCGCTCCCGGCCGGCGAGGCCATGCAGGTCATGGCCGAGGAAGGCCAACTCCTGGGCCTGCTGGTCGGGTTGGTGAAGGCGAAGTCGGTGCTGGAGATCGGCACCTTCACCGGTTACAGCACGCTCTGCATGGCACGCGCCCTGCCGGCCGACGGCCGCCTCGTCACGCTCGACATCAGTGAGAAGTGGCCCGCCATCGGAGCCGACTACTGGAAGCGGGCAGGCGTTTCGGACCGCATCGAGGTGCGTGTCGGCACAGCCGTCGAAACCCTGGGGAAACTGCTCGCGGAAAAGGGAGCGGAGAGTTTCGACCTGGTCTTCATAGACGCCGACAAGGTGAATTACCCGGCGTATTACGAGGCGTCGCTCGCGCTGCTCCGGCCCGGCGGCCTGATCATCGTGGACAACACGCTCTTCTTCGGCCGGGTCACCGACCCCGACGCGCAGGACGCGGACACTCAGGGGGTGCGCGAGCTGAACACCCTGCTGCACGCGGACGACCGGGTGGAGATCAGCATGCTGGTGATGGCGGACGGCATCACGCTCGCCCACAAGAAGGGCGTCTGAGCCGGAGCGGCACCCCCGCCCCCCCGGGTACGCCCGACGGCGGAGGGGACCGCTGGGAGCCGCGGTGCGCGGCTCCCAGCGGTCCCCCTCTCACATCCGGCACCCGGCCGCCCGGCGGGTCTACACCAGGTCCGGTGCGTCCACCCTGATCGTCGGGGACGCCGGCTGCCTGGCCGGCTCCAGGTGCAGCAGCTGGATCTCCGCCCCGGGGGCCGCGAGCTCCGCGCGGCAGGCGCACGGCCGGTCGTCGAACCCGGCGAAGCGGTAGGCGATCTCCATCATCCTGTTGCGGTCCGTACGCCGGAAGTCGGCCGCGAGGTGGGCACCCGCCTGCGCGGCCTGGTCCGCGAGCCAGTTGAGGATGGTCGCGCCGGCCCCGAAGGAGACGACCCGGCAGGAGGTCGCGAGCAGCTTCAGGTGCCACACGGAGGCGTGCTTCTCCAGCAGGAGCACCCCCACGGCGCCGTGCGGGCCGAAGCGGTCGGTGAGCGTGGTCACCAGCACCTCGTGCTTCGGATCGGCCAGCAGACCGTGCAGCGCCCGATCCGAGTAGTGGACGCCGGTGGCGTTCATCTGGCTGGTCCGCAGGGTGAGTTCCTCGACCCGGGCCAGGTCGTCCGGGGTGGCCCGGGTGATGCCCAGCACGAGTTCCAGCGAGCGCAGGAACTCCTCGTCCGGGCCGTTGAACTCACTGCGCTCGGCCTCCCGCCGGAAGCCCGCCTGGTACATCTCCCGGCGCCGGGCCGAGTCGACCGTCCGGGTCCCGGGGTCGAACTCCGGGAGTTTCAGCAGCTCGTCCACCTGCTCGGCGGCGTAGCACCGCACCTCGGGGAGGTGGAAGACGACCTCCGCACGCTCCGCCGGCTGGTCGTCGACGAACGCGATGGTGCGCTGGGCGAAGTTGAGCTGCTCGGCGATCCGTGCCACCGAGTCCGACTTCCGGCCCCAGCCGATCTGCGGCAGGACGAAGTACTCGGCGAGGCCCAGCTCCTCCAGCCTGCTCCAGGCCGGCTCGTGGTCGTTCTTGCTGGCCACCGACTGGAGGACGCCCCGGGCGTCCAGTTCGACGATCACCTCGCGCACCGAGTCCGGCAGGGAGACCTCGCCGTCCTCCAGCAGCGTGCCCCGCCACAGCGTGTTGTCCAGGTCCCACACGAGGCACTTCACCGTCACCGGCGTGCCGTCGGCGCTCTTGTCACCCACTGGAACCGTCTCCTCCCCCGTATCGGTGTCGCCGTCGCCGTCGAAGTCTCACGGCGCGGCGGTCAGGACGTGGTCGGCCAGCATCAGCTGGCACATCTCGTTGCTGCCCTCGATGATCTCCATCAACTTGGCGTCCCGGTACGCCCTGGCCACCACGTTCCCGTCCTGCGCGCCCGCCGAGGCCATGATCTGGACCGCCGAGGCGGCCCCGCGGGCCGCGTGTCCGGCGCTGACGTGCTTGGCCAGGACCGTGGCGATGACCATGTCCGGCAGGCCGTCGTCCCAGCAGCGGCTGGCGTGCTCGCACATCCGGGTGGCGACCTGCTCGGAGGCCAGCAGTTCCGCCAGCCGGCCCGCCACGAGCTGGTGCCGCCCCAGGGGCCGGCCGAACTGCTCCCTGGTCCTGGCGTGGCCGGCGGTGGCGGCCAGACAGGCCCGCAGGATGCCGACACACCCCCAGGCCACCGACATCCGGCCGTAGGCCAGCGCCGCGGTCACCAGCAGCGGCAGCGGAAGGCCGACACCCGCCCCACCGAGCACGCTCTCCGCGGGCAGCCTGACGTCCACCAGGCTCACCCGTGCATGGCCCGCGGCACGGCAGCCGAGCGGGTCCGCGATCCGCTCCACCGTGACGCCGGGGGTGGTGACGGGCACCACGACGGCGGCGGCGCCGTCCTCGTGACGCCCGAAGACCACGATGTGGTCGGCGTAGTGCGCGGCGGTGATCCAGACCTTCTGCCCGTCCAGGACGACCTCGTCGCCCTCCAGCCGGATCGTGGTGGTCATCGCCGACAGGTCGCTGCCGGCGTCCGGCTCGCTGAAGGCGACCGCGGCCAGCTGCCCCGTCGTCAGCCTGCCGAGGTGGTCGGCCTTCTGCCGCGCGGTGCCGAAGCGCTGGATCGTCCAGGCCGCCATGCCCTGCGAGGTCATCACGCTGCGCAGCGAGCTGCACAGGCTCCCGGCATGAGCCGTGAACTCACCACTCGTTCCGCTGCTCAGACCCAGGCCGCCGTACTGGGTCGGCACCTCCGCACAGAGGTAGCCCATGGCACCGAGCTTGCGGAGCAGGTCCACCGGCAGCAGTCCGGTCCTGTCCCAGTCGTCCGCCCGGTCGCCCACCAGTCCGGTGAGCGTGGCGGACATGTCGGCGAGCGACTCACTCACCGCCGGCTCCGGAGGCGGACGCCTGGAGCCGGCGTACCAGTTCGCCCATCTGCCTGACCGTGCGGAAGTTGTCCAGCCGCAGGTCCGCACCGCCGATCGAGATGCCGAAGGTCTTCTCCAGGTGGACGACGAGCTCCATCGCGAAGAGCGAGGACAGTCCGCCGGCGGCGAAGAGGTCGAGCTCCGGCTCCCAGGACTTCTTGGTCCTGGCCTCCAGGTAGCTCAGCAGGTCCGCCTCGATGGAGCCGGCGCCCCCGGCTGCGGTGTCGGTCGACCGGTCGTTCGATACGGTCACGGCCGTACCTCCTCGTACTCGTAGAAGCCACGGCCCGACTTGCGACCGTGGTCGCCCGCTCGAACCATTTCCAGCAACAGGTCACAGGGGCGGGCACCCTCGTCCCCGGTGCGCTCGTGGAGCACCCACAGGGAGTCCACGAGGTTGTCCAGCCCGATCAGGTCCGCGGTGCGCAGCGGCCCGGTGGCGTGGCCCAGGCAGTCCTGCATCAGGGCGTCGACGGCCTCGGCCGTCGCGGTGCCCGCCTGCACGACCTTGGCCGCGTCGTTGATCATCGGGTGCAGCAGACGGCTGGTCACGAAGCCCGGCGCGTCGCGCACCACGACGCCCTTGCGGCCGAGCGCGTCCAGCAGCGACCGGACCCCGGCCATCGTGGCCTCCCCGGTGCGCGCACCGCGGATGACCTCCACGGTGCGGATCAGGTAGGGCGGGTTCATGAAGTGCGTGCCGATCAGCTCCGCCGGGCGCGGCACGAAGCCCGCCAACTCGTCGATCGGGATCGACGACGTGTTGGAGACCAGCGGGGTCCCCGGCCGCACCACCGCCGAGACGCCGGCCAGGACCTCCGCCTTGAGGTCCCTGGCCTCGGTGACCGCCTCGATCACGGCCGTCGCTCCGGCGACCGCGTCGAGGGCCGTCGCGGTGACGAGCTCCCCGACCGCTCCGTCCGGCGGCAGGACACCCATCAGCCGGGCCATCCGAAGCTCCTGGGAGATCCTCGCCCGGGCCTCGTCGAGTTTCGCCCCGTCCACGTCCACGAGAATGACGGGAATCCCGCGGGCGAGGGCCAGCGTCGTGATTCCCACACCCATCACACCGGCACCCAGGACAGCGAGCCGGTGTGCCGCCCCGCCGTCGTGCGCCGAATTCTCCACGGTGGTCATGATCCACTCCTCGACTTGACGTTCCGGCCGCCCGCCGGGCCCGGGAAAGGGGCCCGGCGGGCGTGGCGCGCCGTTTCAGGCGGGCGCCGTTCGAACGCTCGCCACTCCACGGGTGTGCCGTTTCGGACGGGCACCGTTCCGGCGCCCGCCGATTTCGACCGAGGCGACCGGATCAGCTCGCGAGGAGCGGAATCCGCTTCACGGCGAACATCTCGGACTCGTAGTACTCGATCTGCGCTTCCGGGGCGACCCGGATGTCATCGAACTTGTCGAACAGCATTTCCAGGGCGGTCCGGATCTCGATACGGGCCAGCGCGGAGCCGAAGCAGAAGTGGATTCCGTGACCGAACGCCACGTGCTTGTTGGGGGTCCGGTGGATGTCGAAGCTGTCCGGCTCGGTGAACACCTGCTCGTCGTGGTTGGCCGACAGCACCCACACCATGACGACGCTCTTCGCCGGAATGGCGACTCCGGCGACCTCGGTGTCGACCGTGGTGAAACGGGCGAACTTGGGGGCGGGCGGCTGGTGCCGCAGCAGCTCCTCGATCGCCGCCGGGATCAGCTCGCGGTCGGCCCGCAGCTCGGCCGCGACCTCCGGGTTGCCGTCGAGGGCCAGGAGCAGGTGGCCGAGGACCGCGGTCGTGCTGACGTGCCCCGCGAGCAGGAGCTGGATGCAGAGGTTGGCCGCCTCGTTGTCGCCCAGCCGCTCGCCGTCGACCTCGGCGTGGACCAGCGCGCTGATGAAGTCGTCCTCGGCCTGGGCCCGGCGCTTCCCGCACAGCTCCAGCATGTAGGCCTTGAGCTCACCGAAGGCGCCGCCGCCCATGGCGACCTCCGCCGCGGCGGCCATCTCGGCCTCGTTGTTGCGGTCCGGAACCTGGGTGGCGAGCAGCTTCTCGTCCCACGCACGGAACTTGGGGACGTCCTCGCGCGGGATGCCGAGCAGCTCGGCGATGACCAGGGCCGGCTGCGGGTGGCTGAAGAGGTCGACGAAGTCGAACTCGGCGGCCGGCAGGTCCGCCAGGAGCTGCTCGGTGATCTCGACGACCCGCGGCTCCAGGTCCTTGATCCGCTTGGGCGAGAACGCCTGACCGGCGATCTTGCGCAGCTTGGCGTGCGCCGGCGGGTCGGTCACCGAGAGCATGCCGCTGGTCAGCTCGGCGGGGACGCCCGGAATGACGGTGGCCGAGTCGGAGGAGAACGTCTGCGGGTCCAGCGTGACCTGCTGGACGTCCTTGTAACGGAAGACGTGGTAGATCCCGACCGGGTCGCGGTAGACCGGCTGGTCCTGCCGCATCCGCTTCAACCAGGCCAGCAGCTCGGCCGAGCCGTTCTGCACGGACGGCGGCATCGGGGAGATCTCGTCCCGATTCAGTTCCTGCTCTGCCATAGCAACCTTCCCATGGTTTTCCCAAAGCTTTGCCGCCCATTGCGGCAACCCCCGCGGGGGGAATCACACGGATTCCCCCCGCATGCATTTCGGAGAGGACTGGTCAGGCCAGTCCGGAAAGCCAGTCGCGAACAGCCTCCGCGGCAGAGGAGGCGTGCTCCTCCATCATCGACCAGTGATTTCCCGCAACGTCGACGGCCACGTGATCGAGCTCCCAGATGGGTCGCCAGTCGGCCGCCGGAGTTGCGGGTTCATCGCGCACTGCGTCTTCACTTGCCGCGGCCAGGGACTCCGAGGCCCTGAGGAACAGGGTGGGGATCGCGGTTTCACGCGGTGTCCACTCGGAGAAGACCCGAAAATACGCCCCCATCGCAGTCAAACGGACTTCGTCGATCCGCCCGACCGCCTGCTCCCGTTGCAGCATACCGTTCATGAACGTCGAATGGTACCTATCGACGATCTTGCTTCCGGGTGCATAGGTGTCCAGTAGCACGACACCCTCCGACCGAATGCCGGCACTCTCCAGGTAGGTGGCCGCGGCGTGCGCCAACCATCCCCCACTGGAATGCCCGAGAAGGACGAAAGGTTCCCCTCCGGCGCATTCCTTCACAATTTCCGCCTGCACCCTGATCGTCGCTTCCGCGAAAGCGGGTACCCGTTCTCCCCGGCCGAAGCCGGGAGTCGGCACGACGTACACGTCCTGGACGTCCCGGAAGTTCGACGCGAAGCGCGCGTACTGCTGGGCTCCGGACACCGCGACGGGGGCCGTGAAGCAGATGAGCCTGGGCTCCTTCGGACCGCGTGCGAGCCGAACGGGGTTGGGCGCCTTCTCCATGTCCGCCGACCGCTCGAAGGCGGGGCGCAACCTCGACGCGCTCATCAGGAACTCCACGCCCTCCTGGTACTTCCCGTCGGCGCACGCCTGCCGGTAGAGGGATTCGATGGTGTGGCCGTCGGAGGAGCCTGTCCCCGGGGACTGCGCCGCACCCCCGTGCCCGTCGCGCTCCGGACCGGCGGCCCCGCTCGCAGCGGCCTCGGCCAGTTCCTCCCGCAGGTTCGCGGCCAGGGCGGCGGGCGCCGGGTAGTCGAAGATCACCGTCGCCGGCAGTCGCAGGCCGGTCGCCGCGTTCAGGCGGTTGCGCAGCTCGACCGCCGTCAACGAGTCGAGTCCGAGCTCGGGGAAGCCCGCCCCTTCCGGAAGCGTCTCGGCGGAGGCGTGACCGAGGACCGTGGCGGCGTGCTCCCGAACGAGTTCGAGGAGCACACCGTCCTGCTGGATCTCGGTCAACCCGTGCATCCGCCGGCGCAGTGACGCGCCGTCGGCGGGGGCACCGCCGGCCTGCGCGAGCCTGCGTCCCGTGATCCGCACCAGTCCGCGCAGCAGGGCCGGGACGGCACTGCTCTCCACCTTCGCCGTGGCGGGCAGGTTGAGCCGCACCGGGTAGAGCACGGCGTCGTTCATCGTCTGTGCGGTGTCGAGGAGTTCGAGCGCCTCCGCGGTCGAGAGCCCCTCCACGCCGGAGCGGTTGACCCGCTGGAGGTTGCCGTCGCCCAGGGCCCCGGTCATCCCGGAGGCCTCCGCCCACAGACCCCACGCCAGGGACACCGCGGGCAGGCCCTTCGCCCGACGGTGCTGCGCCAGCCCGTCCAGGAACGCGTTGGCCGTGGCGTAGTTGCCCTGGCCGGCCGCGCCGAAGGTTCCGGCGGCGGAGGAGAACAACACGAACGTCGACAGGTCGAGGTGTTCGGTGAGTTCGTGCAGGTGCCAGGCCGCATCCAGCTTCGGACGCAGGACCGTGTCGAAGCGCTCCGGGGTGAGCGACTCGATCACCCCGTCGTCCAGCACACCCGCCGTGTGCACGACCCCCGTCAGCGGTGCCTGCGCCGGGATCCGCGCCAGGAGCGCGGCCAGCGCCTCCCGGTCGGCCACGTCACAGGCCTCCACCGTCACACTCGCACCGGCCCCGGTCAGCTCCGCGACCAACTCCGCCGCACCCGGGGCATCCGCACCACGCCGACTCGCCAGCACCAGACGCCGCACCCCGTGCCCCACCACCAGATGCCGCGCCACCAGAGCACCCAGCGTGCCCGACGCACCCGTCACCAGCACCGTGCCCTCGGGATCGACACCGCGCGGCACCGTCAGCACGACCTTGCCGACATGACGCGCCTGACTGACGTACCGGAACGCGTCCTGGATCCGGTGCACGTCCCACGTCCTCACCGGCAACGGCCGCAGCACCCCCGCACCGAACAGCGACAGCAACTCCGCGAGCATCTCCGCGATCCGGTCCGGACCCGCCTCGATCAGATCGAACGCCCGGTACTCCACACCCGCCCGCCCCGCCGCCACACCCGCCGCATCCCGGACATCGGTCTTGCCCATCTCCAGGAACCGCCCACCACGCGGCAACAGGTCCAACGACGCATCGACGAACTCGTACGCCAGCGCGTTCAGCACCACGTCCACGCCACGACCCCCGGTCGCCGCCGTGAACGCCTCACGGAACTCCAACGTCCGCGAGGAGGCGATCTCCTCCTCCTCCAGACCCAGCCCGCGCAGCACATCCCACTTGCCCGCACTCGCCGTCCCCAGCACCCGCGCACCCAGATGACGTGCCAACTGCACCGCCGCCATACCCACACCACCCGCGGCCGCGTGCACCAGCACCGACTCACCCGCCCGCACACCACCCAGATCCACCAACGCGTAGTACGCCGTCAGGAACACCAACGGCACCGACGCCGCCTCCGCGAACGACCACCCCTCCGGAACCCGCGCCACGAAACGGTGATCCGTCACCGCCACCGGACCGAACGCTCCACCCATGACACCCATGACCCGGTCACCCGGGGCCACACCGGTGACCTCCGAGCCGACCTCCAGCACGATTCCCGCGCCCTCGTTGCCGAGCAGGCCCGCGTTGCCCGGGTACATACCCAACGCGTTCAGCACGTCACGGAAGTTGACACCCGCGGCACGCACCGAGATCCGCACCTCGTTCGGCGCCAACGCCACCTCGGCCGCGTCACACGGCTCCAGGGAGAGATCCTCCAGCGTCTCACCGGCCCCCTTCGCCGCACGCCAGGCCACCCCGGACGGCGCAACCAGCCCCGCACCCGGACCGACGGCCCGCGCCAGACGCGGCACGAACGCCACACCATCCCGCACCGCCAGCTGCGGCTCACCCGCCTCCAACGCCCACGCCAGCACGTCGAACGCGTCATCGCCGTCCACGTCGACGAGGACGAACCGGTCCGGGTGCTCGGACTGGGCGGAGCGCACCAGCCCCCAGATCGCCGTGCCGGCCATGTCCTCCACCTCCGATCCGACCGCGGGCGCGACCGCGCCACTGGTCAGCAGGACCAGACGCGAGGCCGACCAGCGCTCGTCGGAGACCCAGGCCTGCACCGCCTCCAGCACCCGCGCCGCAGTCCCACGCACATCCGCGAGCGGCCCCGCGGAACCACCGGCCACCGGGAACACCACGGTCCGCGGGACATCGGCCCCGCCGTCCACCGCCGCACCCAACGCCGCCAGATCCGCGAACCAGTCGAACGCCACACCCGCCGTTCCGGTGGGCAGCTCGCCCAGCCAGGCCCAGCGGTCCCCGGTCGGCTCGGCCTCCGTCGTGGGGGCGGTCAGCCCGGTCCAGTCGATGCGGAACATCGACTCCTGCCCGGCGCCGCGCGCGGCGTTGATCTGTCCCGGCGTCACCGGGCGCAGCAGCAGCGACTCCGCCACCGCCACCGGGGTTCCGGTGGCGTCGGCCACCTCGACCGAAACCGCATCGGTACCGGCCGGTGCCAGCCGCACGCGCAGCTCCGTGGCACCCACCGCGTGCAGCGACACACCCGACCACGCGAACGGCAGCCAGCCCTTGGCCTCGCCGCTGGTGAAGGTCCCGAGACCCACACCTTGAATTGCGGCGTCGAGCAGGGCGGGGTGGATGTCGAAGCGGGCCGCCTGGGCCTGCTCCTCGACCGGCAGGGCGACCTCGGCGAAGACCTCCTCGCCCCGGCGCCACGCCGCCCTCAGACCCGCGAACACCGGACCATAGGCGAACCCGCGCTCGGCGAACCGCCCGTAGAGGTCCGACACGTCCACGGCCTCGGCGCCCTGCGGCGGCCACACCGACCAGTCGACGGCCGACGCGGTGTCACCCGCGAGGGCGCCACCGGTCAAGACACCGGTGGCGTGCCGGACCCACTCGCCCTGCGGCGACTCCTCGGCGTCGCCCTGGATCCGCGAGTGCAGGGTCAGCGAACGACGACCCGTCTCGTCCAACTCGCCCACGGCCAGCTGGATCTGGACACCACCACGCTCGGGCAGCACCAACGGCGCCTCCAGCGTCAGCTCCTCCACGTGCTCGCAACCGGTCTGCTCGCCGGCGCGAAGGGCCAGCTCCAGCATGCCGGTCCCCGGCACCAACACCGTGCCCGCCACCGCGTGATCCGCCAACCACGGATGCGTCCGCAGCGACAACCGCCCCGTGAACAGGAAGCCGTCACCGGCCGCGAGCGCCACCGCAGCACCCAGCAACGGGTGGTCCGCCGAACCGAGACCGGCGGAGGCCACATCGCCCACCGTGCCCGCGGGCGCGTCCAGCCAGTAGCGCCGGCGCTGGAACGCATACGTCGGCAGGTCCACCCGGCGCGCGCCCTGGCCGTCGAACAGCCGCGACCAGTCCACGGCCACGCCGTTCACGAACGCCTCCGCGACGCCCTGCAGCAGCGCCAACGGCTCCGGACGGTCACGACGCTGAACAGCCACACAGGCGACGTCCTCGCCGTCCAGGGTGTCGGCCGCCATCGCCGTCAGCACACCGTCCGGACCCACCTCCACGAACGCCCGCGCCCCCGCCGCATGCAGCGACCGCACACCCTCGTGGAACAGCACCGCCTCCCGCACATGCCGCACCCAGTACGCGGGCTCACACAGCACGTCCGACGCCAACTCACCCGTCACGTTCGAGACCACGGGAATCCGCGGCGTCCCGTACTCCACACCCTCCAGAACCCGACCGAACTCCTCCAACATCGGATCCATCAACGGCGAATGGAACGCATGGCTCACATTCAACTCACGCGTCTTGCAACCCTCCGTCGCCAGCACCGCAGACACCTCCGCCACCGCGTCGGCCTCACCCGAGACCACCACCGACCGCGGACCGTTCACCGCCGCAACACCAACCCGCCCCCCGAACCCGGCGAGCACCTCCTCCACCCGCGCAAGCTCCGCACGCACCGACACCATCGCCCCACCCGCCGGCAACGCCTGCATCAACCGACCACGCGCCGCAACCACCACACACGCATCCCGCAACGAGAACACCCCCGCCACGAACGCCGCAACAACCTCACCCACCGAATGACCCGCCACAAACCCCGCAACCACACCCCAACTCTCCAACAAACGGAACAACGCCACCTCGAACGCGAACAACCCCGCCTGCGTGAACACCGTCCGATCCAACAAACCGGAACCGTCCACACCACCCTCCGCGAACATCACCTCACGCACACCACCCGACACACCCGCAGCCGCCAACTCATCCGCCAGACACACGTCCAGCTCACCGCACACCTCGTCCAACGCAGCCGCGAACACCGGGTACACCCCGTACAACCCGCGGCCCATCCCCGCACGCTGCGCTCCCTGGCCCGAGAACAACACCGCCACCCGACCAGCAGCCGCGACACCCGCGAGACCGCCACCGGCCGCCAGCGCCTCCAGACCACTCAACGCCTCCGCCCGATCACGCGCCACCACCACACCACGGTGCTCCAACACCGCACGACCACTCACCAACGACGAAGCCACATCGACATCACGCAGGCCATCACGCTCGCCGACGAACGACACCAGCCGCTCAGCCTGTGCCCGCAGAGCGCCCTCGGTCTTCCCCGAGAAGACCCACGGCACCACCGGCAACGACGACGGCTCGACGACCTCCGCGACAGGCTCCTCCGCCGGAGCCTGCTCCAGAATCGTGTGCGCGTTCGTCCCACCGATACCGAAGGCGGAGACGGCTGCACGGCGGGGCCGCCCGGTCTCCGGCCAGGGCCGTGCCTCGGTCAGCAGTTCCACCGCGCCGGCCGACCAGTCCACCTGCGGCGTCGGCTCGTCGACGTTCAGCGTCGCCGGCAGCACTCCGTGCCGCATCGCCAGCACCATCTTGATCACACCCGCGACACCCGCCGCCGCCTGCGTGTGACCGATGTTCGACTTCACCGAACCCAGCCACAGCGGCCGCTCGACCGGACGGTCCTGGCCGTAGGTGGCGATGATCGCCTGTGCCTCGATCGGGTCACCCAGCCGGGTACCGGTCCCGTGCGCCTCCACGGCGTCGACCTGGTCGACCGTCAGACGGGCATTGGCCAGCGCCTGGCGGATCACCCGCTGCTGGGACGGACCGTTCGGCGCCGTCAGACCGTTCGACGCACCGTCCTGGTTCACCGCGCTACCGCGCACCACCGCCAGCACCGGATGCCCGTTGCGCCGGGCGTCCGACAGCCGCTCCACCAGCAGCATCCCCACGCCCTCACCCCACGCGGTGCCGTCGGCTTCGGCCGCGAAGGCCTTCACCCGGCCGTCCGCCGCCAGACCACGCTGACGGCTGAACTCGACGAAGAGTGCCGGGTTCGCCATCACGGTGACACCGCTGGCCAGGGCCAGGTCGCACTCGCCCTGCCGCAGCGCCTGCGCGGCCAGGTGCAGCGCCACCAGCGACGACGAACACGCCGTGTCCACCGTCACCGCCGGCCCCTCCAGACCCAGCGTGTACGAGATGCGGCCCGAGGCGACACTGCCCGAACTGCCTGTGCCGAGGTAGCCCTCGACGCCCTCCGGCAGCACCGGCACGCCCGTGCCGTAGCCCTGGTACATCACACCGGCGAAGACACCGGTCCGGCTGCCCCTCAGCGACAGCGGGTCGATGCCCGCCCGCTCGAACGACTCCCAGGACGCCTCCAGCAGCAGCCGCTGCTGCGGGTCCATCGCCAGCGCCTCACGCGGCGAGATCCCGAAGAGGGCGGGGTCGAAGGTCTCCGCGTCGTGCAGGAACGATCCCTCGCGGGTGTAGGACTTGCCCGGCACGCTCGGGTCCGGGTCGTAGAGCCCGTCGAGGTCCCAGCCACGCCCCGTGGGGAAGCCGCTGACGCTGTCACGGCCCTCGGTGACCAAGCGCCACAGGTCCTCGGGCGACTCCACACCGCCCGCGAAGCGGCAGCTCATGCCGACGATCGCGATCGGCTCGTCGTCGACCACCGGCACGGGGGCCGACGAGGCGTCATCGCTCCGGTAGCCGCTGAGCTGTGCCCAGAGGTGGTCGGCCAGCACAGCAGGAGTGGGGTAGTCGAAGACCAGGCTGGCCGGCAGTCGCAGGCCTGTCGCCGTGTTCAGGCGGTTGCGCAGTTCGACGGCGGTCAGCGAGTCGAAGCCGAGGTCCCGGAAGGCCCGACCGTCCTCGACGGTGGCCGTAGAGGTGTGTCCGAGCACCGCGGCCACCTGGGTGCGCACCAGCTCCAGCAGAACGCGCACACGCTCGGCCTCCGGCATCGGAGCCAACCGCCGGGCGAGCTCACCGCCCGCTGCGGCGATCCCGGCGGACGCCGTCCGGCGCGAAGCGGTTCGGACGAGGGCTCGCAACAGGGCCGGCACTTCTCCGGCCGCTGCCGTCCGGGACCGGAAGGCCGTCACATCCAGTCGCGCAGGCACGAAGGTCGGCGCGTCCGTCGCACAGGCGGCGTCGAACAGGTCCAGCCCCTCCTGAGCGGTCAGACCGCGCAGGCCGCCGCGGTTCATGCGGCGCAGGTCGGTCTCGTTGAGCTGTCCGGTCAGGCCGCTCAGCTCGGCCCAGAAGCCCCAGGCGAGGGAGACCGCGGACAGGCCCTTCGCCCGGCGGTGCTGGGCGAGCGCGTCGAGGAACGCGTTGGCGGTGGCGTAGTTGCCCTGGCCGGCCGCGCCGAAGGTTCCGGCGGCGGAGGAGAAGAGGACGAAGGCGGAGAGGTCGAGGTGTTCGGTGAGTTCGTGCAGGTGCCAGGCCGCATCCAGCTTCGGACGCAGGACCGTGTCGAAGCGCTCGGGGGTGAGCGACTCGATCACGCCGTCGTCCAGGACACCCGCCGCGTGCACGATCCCCGTCAACGGTGCCTGCGCCGGGATCCGCGCCAGGAGCGCGGCCAGCGCGTCCCGGTCGGCCACGTCACAGGCCTCCACCGTCACGCTCGCACCGGCCCCGGTCAGCTCCGCGACCAGCTCCGCCGCACCCGGGGCATCCGCACCGCTGCGGCTGGCCAGCACCAGACGCCGCACCCCGTGCCCGGCCACCAGGTGCCGCGCCACCAGAGCACCCAGCGTGCCGGTCGCACCCGTCACCAGCACCGTGCCCGCAGCGCCGAACGCCGCCTTCGCACCACCCTCCACCGACCCCGCACCCGCACCCGCACCCGCAGCCCGAACCAGCCGCGGCACGAACGCCACACCACCACGCACCGCCACCTGCGGCTCGTCACAGGCCAGCAGCCCCGGCAGGACACCGGACACATCACCGTCGACGTCCACCAGCACGATCCGACCCGGATGCTCCGACTGCGCCGAACGCACCAGACCCCACACCGACGCCGCTGCCAGATCGGTGACGTCGGCGCCGGACTCCACGGCCACCGCACCCCGCGTCACCACCACCAGACGCGAACCCGCCCACCGCTCATCCGCCGTCCAACCCTGCAGCACCCCCAGAACACCCGCCGCAACCTCCCGGACACCCACCACCGGATCCCCGGCCCCACCGGACACCCCGAGCACAACCGTCCCCGGAACCTTCAGCCCCGCATCGACCGCCGCACCAAGAGCAGCCAGATCCACGAACCCGTCACCAGCAAGCCCCACCAGAGCGGCAGGCCGCTCACCCAGCCAGGCCGCACCCGCCACCCCGGCCACGTCGGCAGGCACCGAAAGCGCGGTCCAGTCCACCCGGAACAGCGAGTCCTGCCCCAGGACCGCACCACGCGCAGCCCGCACCTGCTCCGCCGTCACCGGCCGCAGCACCAAGGACTCCACCGCCGCGACCACCACACCGGCGGCGTCCGCCACGAACAGCGAAACCGCCCCCTCACCCACCGGCGTGAGGCGAACCCGCAACTCCCTCGCACCGACCGCGTGCAACGAAACACCCGACCAGGAGAACGGCAACCGAACCCGGCCACCCTCCGCCTCATCACCCAGCGCCACCGCGTGCAGCGCCGCATCGAGCAGGGCGGGGTGAATACCGAAACGGGCTGCCTGGGCCTGCTCCTCGACGGGGAGTGCGACCTCCGCGAAGACCTCCTCGCCCCGACGCCACGCCGCCCTCAGACCCGCGAACACCGGACCGTACTCGAAGCCGTCCTCGGCGAACCGCTCATAGACCTCGGACACATCCACAGCGACGGCATCCCGCGGCGGCCACACCGCCAGATCGTCAGCGGCGACCGCGCCCGGCCCAGCCGTCAGCACACCCACCGCATGCCGGACCCACTCCCCCTCCACACCCTCGGCCTCGTCATCGACCCGCGAGTGCAGGGTGAAGGAGCGACGTCCTGCATCGTCCAACTCGCCGACTGCCAGCTGGATCTGGACACCACCACGCTCGGGCACCACCAACGGCGCCTCCAGCGTCAACTCCTCCACATGCTCGCAACCGGCCCGCTCACCCGCGCGAAGAGCCAGCTCCAGCATCCCCGTCCCCGGCACCAACACCGTCCCCGCCACCGCATGATCCGCCAACCACGGATGCGTGCGCAGCGACAACCGGCCCGTGAACAGGAAACCGTCACCGGCCGCGAGCGCCACCGCAGCACCCAGCAGCGGGTGGTCCGCCGAACCGAGACCGGCGGAGACCACATCACCCACCGCGCCCGCGGGCGCGTCCAGCCAGTACCGCTCATGCTGGAACGCGTACGTCGGCAGGTCCACGCGGCGCGCGTCCTGGCCGTCGAACACCCGCGACCAGTCGACGGACACACCCCCCGCCCACGCCTGCGCGAACGAGGTCAGCAACCGCTCCGGACCACCCTCATCCCGCCGCAACGACCCCACCACCAGCACCCGGGCGGCATCGACACCAGCACCGGCGGCCTCAAGGGCCTCCGCCGTCTCCTCCACCCCCACCGTCAACACCGGATGCGCACTCACCTCGACGAACACCCGCTGGCCCTGCCGCAGCAGGGACTCCACCGCCTTCTCGAACTCCACCGTGCACCGCAGATTCCGGAACCAGTAATCCGCCCCCAGATCACCCGCCGCCACATCCACCCAACCACCATGCACCGACGACAGGAACGGAACCCGCGGCACCAACGGCACCACCGCCCCCAACACCCCCGCCAACTCCTCCCGCAACACCTCCACATGCCCCGTATGCGACGCATAATCCACCGGAACCCGCCGCACCCTCACACCCCGCGACTCCCACACCCCCACCAACTCATCCAACGCCCCCGCATCCCCCGCCACCACCACCGACGACGGCCCGTTCACCGCCGCCACCTCCACCCGACCCGACCACGACCCCAACTCCCCCACCACCACCGACACCGGCAACCCCACCGACACCATCCCCCCACGACCCGCCAACCGCCCACCGATCGCCCGCGACCGCAACGCCACCACCCGCGCACCATCCACCAACGACAACCCACCCGCCACCACCGCAGCCGCGATCTCCCCCTGCGAATGCCCCACCACCGCCGACGGCACCACACCCACCGACTCCCACACCGCCGCCAACGACACCATCACCGCCCACAACACCGGCTGCACCACATCCACCCGCGACAACAACCCCTCATCACCCAACACACCCAACAAATCCCACTCCACAAACGGCTCCAACGCCACCGCACACTCCGCCATCCGCCCCGCGAACACCGGCGAACACTCCAACAACCCCACCGCCATCCCCACCCACTGCGACCCCTGACCCGGGAACACGAACACCACACCCGAACCAGAACCCGCCACACCACGGACGCCCTCACCGGCCGCCAACGCCTCCAGACCGCTCAACACCCCCGCCCGATCACCCGCCACCACCACACCACGGTGCTCCAACACCGCACGACCACTCACCAACGACGAAGCCACATCGACATCACGCAGATCAGCCGAACCCCCGACGAACGCCGCCAACCGCTCCGCCTGACCCGACAACGCACCCTCGGACCGACCCGACACCACGAACGGCACCACCGGCAACGACGAGAACACACCCAACCCGCCCCCGCCGGCACCATCAACCCCGGTCGGCTCGTCGGCCGGGTCCGCCACCACCGGCTCCCCGGCCGGCTCCGCCACGGCCTCCTCCACCGGAGCCTGCTCCAGGATCACGTGCGCATTCGTCCCACTGGCCCCGAACGAGGACACACCCGCCCTGCGCGGCTGACCCGTCTCCGGCCACGTCCGCTCCTCGGTGAGCAGCTCCACGGCGCCCGCCGACCAGTCCACCTGCGGCGTCGGCTCGTCCACGTGCAGCGTCCGCGGCAGCACACCGTGCCGCATCGCCATCACCATCTTGATCACACCCGCGACACCCGCCGCCGCCTGGGTGTGACCGATGTTCGACTTCAGCGAACCCAGCCAGAGCGGCCGGTCCTCCGCGCGCTCCTGACCGTAGGTGGCGATCAGGGCCTGCGCCTCGATCGGGTCACCCAGCGTGGTACCCGTCCCGTGCGCCTCCACGGCGTCGATCTGCTCGGCCGTCAGACGGGCGTTGGCCAGCGCCTGGCGGATCACCCGCTGCTGGGACGGGCCGTTCGGCGCGGTGAGGCCGTTCGACGCGCCGTCCTGGTTCACCGCGCTGCCCCGCACCACCGCCAGCACCGGATGCCCGTTGCGACGCGCGTCCGACAGCCGCTCCACCAGCAGCACACCCACACCCTCGCCCCAGCCGGTGCCGTCCGCCGCAGCGGCGAACGACTTGCACCGACCGTCCGGGGCCATGCCGCGCTGCCGGCTGAACTCCACGAACAGGGCGGGGGTGTTCATCACGGTCACACCACCGACCAGGGCGAGCGAGCACTCGCCCTGCCGCAGCGCCTGCGCGGCCAGGTGCAGCGCCACCAGCGACGACGAACACGCCGTGTCCACCGTCACCGCCGGCCCCTCCAGACCGAGGGTGTAGGAGATCCGGCCGGAAGCGGTGCTGCTCGCACCGCCGTTGCCGAGGTAGCCTTCCAGGTCCTCCGGGACGGAGGACAGGTTCGTCGCGTAGCCCTGGTACATCATCCCGGCGAACACGCCGGTCCGGCTGCCGTGCAGGGTGGTCGGGTCGATCCCGGCCCGCTCGACCGCCTCCCAGGAGGCCTCCAGCAGCAGGCGCTGCTGCGGGTCCATCGCCAGCGCCTCACGCGGCGAGATCCCGAAGAACGCCGGGTCGAACCCGGCGACGTCGTACACGAAGCCGCCCTCGTTGGCGTAGGACTTGCCGTGGCGCTCCGGGTCCGGGTCGTACAGGTCCTCGTCCCAGCCGCGGTCCTCGGGCAGTTCCGACACCGCGTCGCGGCCCGCCGAGACCAGCTCCCACAGGTCCTCCACGGACCGCACCCCACCGGGGTACCGGCAGGCCATCCCCACGATCGCGATCGGCTCGCGCGACTGGGACTCGACGTCCTGGAGATTCGACTGCACCTCACGCAGACGCTGCCGTGCCTGGTGCAGGTCGGACATCACTCGCTTGAGGTAGTCGCGGAGCTTGTCTTCGTTCGTCATTACAGCCAACCCTCTACCGGAGTGCGGTCTTGTCGGTCCGTCAACTTTGAGGAGCTCGCCTCAGGAAAGATCGAAATCACTGTCGATCAGGCTGAAGAGCTCGTCGTCCGTCGCCGATTCGAGTCGGTCTGCCATGTCTTCGCCATCGGTCCCACCCCGTGAGTCGCTCAGCTTCGCCAGGAGGACCTCCAGGCGGGCCTTGATGCTGGTTCGTGCGTTGTCGTCGAGAGTCATCGCCGATATCTCGGCGTCGAGCTTGTCCAGCTCGGAGGAGATCGGCACGTCGCCGCGTGCCCCGCCTTCCTGCCGCACCTCGGTCAGGAGGAACCGGGCCAGCACGACCGGCGTCGGGTAGTCGAACACCAGGGTCGGCGGCAGACGCAGCGCCGTCGCCGCGTTCAGGCGGTTGCGCAGTTCGACGGCGAGCAGCGAGTCGAAGCCGAGCTCCTTGAAGGCGCGGCCCTCCTCGACCATCTCGGCCGAGCCGTAGCCGAGCACGGCGGCCACCTGGGAGCGGACCAGCTCCAGCACGACGCGCAGGCGTTCGGCCTCCGGCGTCGCGGCCAGCCGCTGGGCCAGTGCCTCCGCCGCGGCGACGGGATCGGCCGCGGCCACCCGGCGGGCGGGGATGCGGACCAGGCCCCGGAGGAGCGGCGGCACCTCGCCGGCGGCAACCGCCTGGGAGCGGAAGGCCGCCAGGTCGAGCCGGACGGGCACCAGCGACGGCACGTCGGTCGCGCAGGCGGCGTCGAACAGGTCGAGGCCCTCCTGCGTGGACAGGCCGCGCAGGCCGCCGCGGGTCGCACGGCGGATATCGGTCTCGTTCAACTGACCGGTCAGCCCGCTCAGTTCCTTCCAGAAACCCCAGGCGAGCGAGACCGCGGGCAGGCCGTTCGCCCGCCGGTGCTCGGCCAGGGCGTCCACGAAGGCGTTCGCGGCGGCGTAGTTGCCCTGGCCGGGAGACCCGAAGGCTCCGGCGGCGGAGGAGAAGAGGACGAAGGCGGACAGGTCCAGGTGCTCGGTGAGCTCGTGCAGGTGCCAGGAGGCGTCCACCTTGGGCCGCAGCACCGCGTCGAAGCGCTCGGGGGTGAGCGACTCGATCACGCCGTCGTCCAGCACCGCCGCGGTGTGGACCACTCCGCTGAGCGGGGCGTCCGCCGGGATCCCGGCGAGGAGTGCGGCGAGGGCCTCGCGGTCCGCGACGTCACATGCCGCGACCGTCACGCTCGCCCCGGCCCCGGTCAGCTCCGCGACCAGCTCCGCCGCACCCGGGGCGTCCGCCCCGCTGCGGCTGGCCAGCAGCAGGTGCCGCACCCCGTGCCGGGTCACCAGGTGCCGGGCGACCAGAGCGCCCAGGGTCCCGGTCGCACCGGTCACCAGCACCGTTCCGTCCGGGCCGAAGGAGCCGTTGGCGTCCCCGGCGGCGGGACCGGACGCACGGGCGAGTCGCGGTACGGACAGCACGCCCGCTCGCACCGCCAACTGGGGTTCGCCACCGGTCAACGCCCCTGCAAGGGCACCCGACGCGTCGTCGCCGTCGACGTCCACCAGGACGATGCGGTCCGGGTACTCGGACTGCGCGGCGCGCACCAGGCCCCACACCGATGCCGCGACGAGGTCCGGGACGTCCGTCCCGGGCTCGACCGCCACCGCTCCACGGGTCACCAGCACCAGCCGGGAGCCGGTCCACCGCTCGTCGGCGACCCAGGCCTGCACCAGGGCCAGCACCCGGGCCGTGCCCTCCCGGACACCGCTGACCGGGTCCCCGGCCTCCGCGGCCACGGGAAGCAGGACGGTCCCGGGAACCTCGGCCCCGGCGTCGATCGCCGCGGCGAGGCCGGCCAGGTCCGCGTACCGTTCACCGGTCAGGCCCGCCAGCGCGGCGGGTGCCGCTCCCAGCCAGGCGAAGCCGTCCGCCCCCGCAGCGGCGGGGGGAACGGGCAGCGTGCTCCAGTCGAGCCGGTAGAGCGGGTTCCGGCCCGCCGTGCGCGCCGCCTCCAGCTGCTCCGCGGAGATCTGCCGGAACACCAGGGAGTCGACCGAGGCGACCGGGGTGCCGCTGGTGTCCGCCACCCGCACCGAGACCGCGCCCTGGCCCGCCGGCGTCAACCGGACCCGCAGCTGCGAGGCACCTACGGCGTGCAAGGACACACCGGTCCAGGAGAACGGAAGCTGTCCCCGGACCGCACCGCTCTCCTCTGCCCCGTCCTCGGGCACGGCGACGGCGGCGCCGTGCAGCGCCGAGTCGAGCAGGGCGGGGTGGATGCCGAAGCGGGCCGCCTGGGCCTGCTCGTCGGCGGGCAGGGCGACCTCGGCGAAGACCTCCTCGCCCCGACGCCACGCCGCCCGCAGGCCCTGGAACACCGGACCGTAGGCGAACCCGCCCTCGGCCAGCCGCTGGTAGACATCGGTGATCTCCACAGCGACGGCGTCCCGCGGCGGCCAGACGGTCCATTCGCCGGCGGTCGTCGCGTGGGAGGCGGGCCGAGCGGTCAAGGAGCCGGTCGCGTGGCGCACCCAGGCACCGGCCAGCTCCTCGTCCGTGCCGTCGTCGTGGACCCGCGAGTGCAGGGTGAAGGAGCGACGTCCCGCATCGTCCGACTCGCCGACTGCCAGCTGGATCTGGACACCACCGCGCTCGGGCACCACCAACGGCGCCTCCAGCGTCAACTCCTCCACGTGCTCGCAACCGGTCTGCTCGCCGGCGCGAAGGGCCAGCTCCAGCATCCCCGTCCCCGGCACCAACACCGTCCCCGCCACCGCGTGATCCGCCAACCACGGATGCGTGCGCAGCGACAACCGGCCCGTGAACAGGAAGCCGTCACCGGCCGCGAGCGCCACCGCCGCGCCCAGCAGCGGATGGTCCGCCGAACCGAGACCGGCGGAGACCACGTCACCCACCCTGCCCGCGGGCACGTCCAGCCAGTAGCGCTGGTGCTGGAACGCGTACGTCGGCAGGTCCACGCGGCGCGCGTCCTGGCCGTCGAACACCCGCGACCAGTCGACCGCCACACCCCCCGCCCACGCCTGCGCGAACGAGGCCAGCAACCGCTCCGGACCACCCTCATCCCGACGCAACGACCCCACCACCACCGACGACGAGAACCCCAACGCCTCCGCCGTCTCCTCCACCCCCACCGTCAACACCGGATGCGCACTCACCTCCACGAACGCACCGAAACCCTCCCCCAACAAAGCCCCCACAGCCCGCTCGAACTCCACCGTGCACCGCAGGTTCCGGAACCAGTAATCCGCCCCCAGATCACCCGCCGCCACATCCACCCAACCACCATGCACCGACGACAGGAACGGCACCCGCGGCACCAACGGCACCACCGACCCCAACACCTCCGCCAACTCCTCCCGCAACACCTCCACATGCCCCGTATGCGACGCATAATCCACCGGAACCCGCCGCACCCTCACACCCCGCGACTCCCACACCCCCACCAACTCATCCAACGCCCCCGCATCCCCCGCCACCACCACCGACGACGGCCCGTTCACCGCCGCCACCTCCACCCGACCCGACCACGACCCCAACTCCCCCACCACCACCGACACCGGCAACCCCACCGACACCATCCCCCCACGACCCGCCAACCGCCCACCGATCGCCCGCGACCGCAACGCCACCACCCGCGCACCATCCACCAACGACAACCCACCCGCCACCACCGCAGCCGCGATCTCCCCCTGCGAATGCCCCACCACCGCCGACGGCACCACACCCACCGACTCCCACACCGCCGCCAACGACACCATCACCGCCCACAACACCGGCTGCACCACATCCACCCGCGACAACAACCCCTCATCACCCAACACACCCAACAAATCCCACTCCACAAACGGCTCCAACGCCGCCGCACACTCCGCCATCCGCCCCGCGAACACCGGCGAACACTCCAACAACCCCACCGCCATCCCCACCCACTGCGACCCCTGACCCGGGAACACGAACACCACACCCGAACCAGAACCAGAACCCGTCACACCACGCACCACACCAGCCGCACCCTCACCCGCCGCCAACGCCTCCAGACCGCTCAACACCCCCGCCCGGTCACCCGCCACCACCACACCACGGTGCTCCAACACCGCACGCGACGACGCCAACGAGAACCCGGCATCCAGCAACGACACCTCCGGACGACCCCCGACGAACGCCGCCAACCGCTCCGCCTGACCCGACAACGCACCCTCGGACCGACCCGACACCACGAACGGCACCACCGGCAACGACGAGAACACACCCAACCCGCCCCCCACCGGCTCCCCAACCGGCTCGTCGGACGGGTCCGCCACCACCGGCTCCCCGACCGGAGCCTGCTCCAGGATCACGTGCGCATTCGTCCCACTCACACCGAACGACGACACACCCGCCCGACGCGGACTCCCCGTCTCCGGCCACGTCCGCTCCTCGGTGAGCAGCTCCACGGCGCCCGCCGACCAGTCCACCTGCGGCGTCGGCTCGTCCACGTGCAGCGTCCGCGGCAGCACACCGTGCCGCATCGCCATCACCATCTTGATGACGCCACCCACACCCGCGGCGCCCTGGGTGTGACCGATGTTCGACTTCAGCGAGCCGAGCCAGAGCGGCCGGTCCTCCGCGCGCTCCTGACCGTAGGTGGCGATCAGGGCCTGCGCCTCGATCGGGTCGCCCAGCGTGGTGCCCGTCCCGTGCGCCTCCACGGCGTCGATCTGCTCGGCCGTCAGACGGGCGTTGGCCAGTGCCTGGCGGATCACCCGCTGCTGGGACGGGCCGTTCGGCGCCGTCAGACCGTTCGACGCACCGTCCTGGTTCACCGCGCTGCCCCGCACCAGAGCCAGCACCGGGTGCCCGTTGCGCCGGGCGTCCGACAGCCGCTCCACCAGCAGCATGCCGACGCCTTCACCCCAGCCGGTGCCGTCCGCCGCAGCGGCGAAGGACTTGCACCGACCGTCGACGGCCAGGCCGCGCTGCCGACTGAACTCCACGAAGCCCATCGGCGTGGACATCACGGTCACACCACCGACCAGGGCCAGCGAGCAGTCACGCTGACGCACCGCCTGCGCAGCCAGGTGCAGGGCCACCAGCGAGGTGGAGCACCCGGTGTCGACCGTCACCGCCGGCCCCTCCAGACCGAGGGTGTAGGAGACCCGACCGGACAGCACGCTCGCCGAGTTGCCGGTGCTGAGGTGACCCTCCAGCCCTTCGGGAGCGAGTGCGAGGAGGGAGCCGTAGTCGTTGTTGACGGTACCGACGAAGACACCGGTGGAGCTGCCGCGCAGCGTCTCCGGGTCGATGCCGGCCCGCTCCAGGAGCTCCCAGGAGGACTCCAGCAGCAGGCGCTGCTGCGGGTCCATCGCCAGCGCCTCACGAGGCGAGATCCCGAAGAACCCCGCGTCGAACCCGGCGACGTCGTGCAGGAAGCCACCGTCCCGCGCGTAGGACTTGCCCTCCCTCTCCGGGTCCGGGTCGTACAGGTCGTCGCCCCAGCCACGGTCGGTCGGGAACGGACCGAGCGCGTCGCGGCCGTCGGCGACCAGCTGCCACAGGTCCTCGGGCTTCCGCACGTCCCCGGGGTAGCGGCAGCTCATCGCGACGATCGCGATGGGGTCCTCGTCGTCCGTGCCGGCACCGGCGGGGGTGACGGCGGCCGCGTCCTGCCGCAGGCCCAGCAGCTGGGCACGCAGGAACTCGGCGAGCACCTTGGGCCGCGGGTGGTCGAAGACCAGGGTCGCGGGCAGTCGGACGCCGGTCTCCTTGTTCAGGCGGTTGCGCAGCTCCACGGCGGTCAGCGAGTCGAATCCGAGCTCCTTGAAAGCCCGGCCCGGCTCCACCGCCTCCGTACTCCGGTGGCCCAGCACGGCCGCGGCCTGCGACCTCACCAGGTCCAGCAGCACCCGCTGCTGATCGGCCTCGCCCATGCCCAGCAGACGCCGGACGAGCTCCGACTCGCCACTCGACGGGCCGTCGTCCGCCGGGCCGGTGCCGTCCAGCGCCTCCCGGACCTCGGGGATCTCGTCGAGGAGCCGGCTGGGGCGCAGGGCGGTGAAGGTCGGGGCGAAGCGCTCCCAGTCCATGTCCGCGACGGTCAGCAGCGTCTCGTCGTGGTCCAGGGCCTGCCGCATCGCCTCGATCGCGAGCGCCGACGGCATCTCGTGCAGACCTCGGCGGCGAAGCCTCTCACCGGCCTCGCCCCCGGCCATCCCCCCATCGGCCCAGGATCCCCAGGCGAGGGAGGTGGCGGTCAGGCCGCGGCTGCGGCGCTGCTCCGCCAACGCGTCCAGGTGGGCGTTGGCCGCGGCGTAGGCGCCCTGGCTGCCGCCGCCCCAGACGCCGGCCCCCGAGGAGAAGAGCACGAACGCGTCCAGTTCCCGGTCCGCGAACAGCTCGTCGAGGTGCGCGGCGCCGGAGACCTTGGCCGAGACGACCTCGGCCAGTGCGGTCAGGCTCAGCTCGTCGAGCACGATGGGGTCGCCGACGCCCGCCGCGTGGAACACGGAGCGGATCGGCGGGCCGTCGGCCTCGACGCGCCGGACCAGCGCGGCGAGCGCGTCCCGGTCGGCCGCGTCACAGGCGGCCACCGTCACGCGCGTCCCCAGCGCCGTCAGCCGATCGGCCAGCTCGGCGGCGCCCGGGGCCTCCTGGCCACGGCGGCTGGTCAGCACCAGGTGTTCGGCGCCGTTGCGCGCCAGCCACTCGGCGACCCGGGAGCCGATGCCACCGGTTCCGCCGGTGAGCAGTACCGTGCCCTGCGGCTGCCACTGCCGCACGGCATCGGCGTCACCGGCGGGCGTCGCACGGACCAGGCGGCGGCCGAACACACCGGAGGAACGGATCGCGACCTGGTCCTCGCCCGAGGTGCCGGCCAGCACGGCGCAGAACCCGTCCAGCGCCCGCGCGTCCAACGACCCGGGCAGGTCGACCAGACCGCCCCACCGCCGCGGGTACTCCAGCGCGGCCACCCGGCCCAGACCCCAGACCTGCGCCTGCACCGGGTCGACGGGCTCCGCACGCCGCGCCGCCAGCCCCTGACGCGTCACGCACCACAACGGCGCCTCGACCCCGGCGTCCCCCAGCGCCTGGACCAGCGCCAGGGTCACCGCGAGACCGGTGCTGACACCGGCCGACCGCGGCATCGGACCGTCCGCCAGGCCTGCCAGCGACAGCACGCCGGTCAGTGCCGGCTCGTCGCCGACGGCGCGCAGCCGCGCGGCGAGCCCGCCACGGTCGGCGTCCCCCGCGGCGACCTCCAGCAGCACGGTCTCCACGCCGTGCCCGCGCAGCCCCTTCAGGCAGGACGCCACCCACGGCTCCTCACCCTGCCCCGCCGGCACCACCACCAGCCACCTGCCGGACAGCACCGCGGCACCGGCCGCCACCGGCTTCCACGTCACCCGGTAACGCCAACCGTCCACCGCCGCCTCGTCCCGGCGCCGCCGATGCCAACGCGACAACACCGGCAACACCGACTCCAACGACGCCTGCTCACCCTCACCCTCCACCCGCAACGTCCCCGCCAACGACGCCACGTCCTCCCGCTCCACCGCCGCCCAGAAACGGGCATCCAGCTCGTCGGTGGCGGCGGCTCCGCCTGGCGCGGAGGCGGGTTCCTCCAGCCAGTAGCGCTCACGCTGGAACGCGTACGTCGGCAGGTCCACGCGGCGCGCGTCCTGGCCGTCGAACACCCGCGACCAGTCGACCGCCACACCCCCCGCCCACGCCTGCGCGAACGAGGCCAGCAACCGCTCCGGACCACCCTCATCCCGACGCAACGACCCCACCACCACCGACGACGAGAACCCCAACGCCTCCGCCGTCTCCTCCACCCCCACCGTCAACACCGGATGCGCACTCACCTCCACGAACGCACCGAAACCCTCCCCCAACAAAGCCCCCACAGCCCGCTCGAACTCCACCGTGCACCGCAGGTTCCGGAACCAGTAATCCGCCCCCAGATCACCCGCCGCCACATCCACCCAACCACCATGCACCGACGACAGGAACGGCACCCGCGGCACCAACGGCACCACCGACCCCAACACCTCCGCCAACTCCTCCCGCAACACCTCCACATGCCCCGTATGCGACGCATAATCCACCGGAACCCGCCGCACCCTCACACCCCGCGACTCCCACACCCCCACCAACTCATCCAACGCCCCCGCATCCCCCGCCACCACCACCGACGACGGCCCGTTCACCGCCGCCACCTCCACCCGACCCGACCACGACCCCAACTCCCCCACCACCACCGACACCGGCAACCCCACCGACACCATCCCCCCACGACCCGCCAACCGCCCACCGATCGCCCGCGACCGCAACGCCACCACCCGCGCACCATCCACCAACGACAACCCACCCGCCACCACCGCAGCCGCGATCTCCCCCTGCGAATGCCCCACCACCGCCGACGGCACCACACCCACCGACTCCCACACCGCCGCCAACGACACCATCACCGCCCACAACACCGGCTGCACCACATCCACCCGCGACAACAACCCCTCATCACCCAACACACCCAACAAATCCCACTCCACAAACGGCTCCAACGCCGCCGCACACTCCGCCATCCGCCCCGCGAACACCGGCGAGGACTCCAACAACCCCGCCGCCATCCCCACCCACTGCGACCCCTGACCCGGGAACACGAACACCGTTCGGTCGCCGGCCAGACCCTCACCGGCCTCGCCCAGGACCGTCCCGGGCACGGGGGAACCCGCGGCCAGCCCGCGCAGTCCCGCCACGACCTCCGCACGGTCGCGAGCCACCACCACCCCGCGGTGCTCCAACGCCGCACGCCCGGTCACCAGGGAGAACGCCGCATCGACGTCCCGCAGTCCGGTCGAAGTCTCGACGAACGCCGCCAGCCGCTCGGCCTGCGCCCGCACCGCGCCCTCGGACCGACCCGACACCACCCACGGCAGCACCGGCACCACCGACCCGGTCGGCTCCGCCACCACAGGCTCCTCGGCCGGAGCCTGCTCCAGGATCACGTGCGCGTTCGTCCCGCTCACACCGAACGACGACACACCCGCCCGGCGAAGCTCGTCACCCGACACCCACTCGACCGGCTCCGTGAGCAGCTCCACGGCGCCCGCCGCCCAGTCCACCTGCGGCGACGGCTCGTCCACGTGCAGGGTGCGCGGCAGCACACCGTGCCGCATCGCCATCACCATCTTGATCACACCCGCGACACCCGCCGCCGCCTGCGTGTGACCGATGTTCGACTTCACCGACCCCAGCCACAACGGCCGCCCGGCCGTACGCTCCTGGCCGTACGTGGCCAGCAGCGCCTGCGCCTCGATCGGGTCGCCCAGCCTCGTGCCGGTCCCGTGCGCCTCCACCACGTCGACCTCGGCGGCCGCGATCCGCGCATCGGCCAGCGCCTGGCGGATCACCCGCTGCTGCGACGGACCGTTCGGCGCCGTCAGACCACTGCTCGCACCGTCCTGGTTCACCGCGCTGCCCCGCACCACCGCCAGCACCGGGTGCCCGTTGCGCCGGGCGTCCGACAGCCGCTCCACCAGCAGCATCCCCACACCCTCGGAGAAGCCCGTGCCGTCCGCCGCAGCCGCGAACGACTTGCAGCGGGCGTCAGGAGCCAGGCCGCGCTGGCGGGAGAACTCCACGAACAGACCGGGGCTGTTCATCACCGTCACCCCGCCGGCCAGCGCCATGGTGCACTCGCCCTGCCGCAGGGCCCGCACCGCCAGGTGCAGCGCCACCAGCGACGACGAACACGCCGTGTCCACCGTCACCGCCGGCCCCTCCAGGCCGAACGAGTAGGAGATGCGACCCGAGGCGACACTGGCGGAGCTACCGGTGCCGAGGTAGCCCTCCACGCCGTCGGGCACGGCGTTCAGCCGCGAGGCGTAGTCGTGGTACATCACACCGGCGAAGACACCGGTCCGGCTGCCGCGCATCGAGGACGGGTCGATCCCGGCCCGCTCGAACGCCTCCCAGGACGCCTCCAGCAGCAGCCGCTGCTGCGGGTCCATCGCCAGCGCCTCACGCGGGCTGATGTCGAACAGGCCGGCGTCGAACTCCTCCGCGTCGTAGACGAATCCGCCCTCACGCACGTAGGACTTGCCGGACCGCTCCGGGTCCGGGTCGTACAGGTCCTCACCCCAGCCGCGGCCGGTCGGGAACTCGGAGATGGCGTCGACGCCGCCGGCCACCAGCTGCCACAGGTCCTCGGGACCGCGTACACCACCCGGGAGGCGGCAGCTCATCGAGACGATGGCGATCGGCTCGTGCTCCTTCTCCTCAAGTTCGTGGACGCGTCGACGCGCCTGCTGCAGATCGGCGGTCGCGAACTTCAGGTACTCACGGAGCTTCTCTTCGTTTGCCATCTATGCCAACTCCTTCAAGCGAAAGGGGTGTTCCACCGCTGGTTCAGGAATTCCGGAATCCGTCGAGTACGCCGAAGAGTTCGTCATCGGTTGCCGAATCGATATCGGTCCCTCCGAGCGCCTCACCGGCCGACTCCGGGGAATTGCCCCACTTCGCGAGGAGCTTCTTCAGTCGGGTGGTGACTTCGGTGGCGGCACTGCCGCCGGGTTCGAGTGCGGCCAAGGCGGCTTCCACCGCGTCGAGCTCTGCCAGTCCGGGAGTTTCGGCCTCGCCGTCGACGGCCCCGATCGTCGCGGCCAGGTGGTCGGCGAGCGCCGTCGAAGTCGGGTAGTCGAAGACCGAGGTGGCCGGAAGGCGTAGTCCGGTGGCCGCGTTGAGCCGGTTTCGGATCTCGACGGCGGTCAGCGAGTCGACGCCCATGTCCAGGAAGCTCCGGCGGACGTTCAGCGCCGAAGGGCCATCGAGCCGGAGCACGGCGGCCACGGTCGTGCGGACCAGATCGAGCAGGGCCCGACCGCGCTCCGCCTCGGAGGCACCGGCCAGGCGCCGGCGGAGCGCCGCCACCGCGTTCGGGCTCGCGTCCGAGGCCCGGCGGGCAGGTGCCCGGACCAGGCCGCGGAGGATCGCAGGGATCTCGGAGGCGCCGGAGCGCACCCCGGCCAGGTCGAGCCGGGCCGGGACCAGCAGAGCGTCCCCGGTCGCGCAGGCCGCGTCGAAGAGCTCCAGCCCCTCCTGCGACCGCATCGCGACCAGACCGCCGCCGGTGATGCGGCGGATCTGGTTGTCCTTCAACTTGCCGGTCAGACTGCTGAGTTCCTCCCAGAATCCCCAGGCGAGCGAGACGGCCGGAAGGCCCTTGGCCCGGCGGTGCTGCGCGAGCGCGTCCAGGAACGCGTTGGCGGCGGCGTAGTTGCCCTGGCCCGGCGCGCCGAAGGTTCCGGCCACCGCGGAGAAGAGGACGAAGGCGGAGAGGTCGAGGTGTTCGGTGAGTTCGTGCAGGTGCCAGGCCGCATCCAGCTTCGGACGCAGGACGGTGTCCAGGCGCTCGGGGGTGAGCGACTCGATCACGCCGTCGTCCAACACGCCCGCGGTGTGCACGATCCCCGTCAGCGGCGCCTGCGCCGGGATCCGCGCCAGGAGCGCCGCGAGCGCGTCCCGGTCGGCCACGTCACAGGCCTCCACCGTCACGCTCGCACCGGCGCCGGTCAGCTCCGCGACCAGCTCCGCCGCACCCGGGGCATCCGCACCGCTGCGGCTGGCCAGCACCAGACGCCGCACGCCGTGCCCGACCACCAGGTGCCGCGCCACCAGAGCACCCAGCGTGCCGGTCGCACCCGTCACCAGCACCGTGCCACCCGCCGCGAACCCCAGGCCACCGGCAGGCTCGTCCCCGCCGGCCGGAGCGCTCCGCTCCACCCGCGCCAGCCGCGGCACGAACGCCGCACCACCGCGCACCGCCACCTGCGGCTCGTCACAGGCCAACACCCCCGGCAGGACACCGGACACATCACCGTCGACGTCCACCAGCACGAACCGACCCGGATGCTCCGACTGCGCCGAACGCACCAGACCCCACACCGACGCCGCTGCCAGATCCGCGACATCGGCGCCGGACTCCACCGCCACCGCACCCCGCGTCACCACCACCAGACGCGAACCCGCCCACCGCTCATCCGCCGTCCAACCCTGCAACACCCCCAGAACACCCGCCGCAACCTCCCGGACACCCACCACCGGATCCCCGGACCCACCGGCCCCACCGGACACCCCGAGCACAACCGTCCCCGGAACCTCCAACCCCGCATCGACCGCCGCACCAAGAGCAGCCAGATCCACGAACCGACCGCCCTCCGCGACCGCCGGCCCCGCCTCAACCTCACCCAGCCACGCAAAACCCGCCGCCGTGCCCCCACCGGGTACACGCAACTCGCTCCAGTCCACCCGGAACAGCGAGTCCTGCCCCAGGACCGCACCACGCGCAGCCCGCACCTGGTCGAGCGTGATGGGGCGTGAGACCAGCGACTCGACCGAGATCACCGGGTTGCCGGCGGCGTCCGCCGCGTGCAGGGACATCGCATCGGTACCCGTCGGGGCCATCCTGACCCGCAGGGCGGTGGCGCCTACCGCGTGCAACGACACGCCCGACCATGCGAACGGCAGACGGCCCTGGCCCTCCTTCTCCATCGCGCCCAGCGCCACGGAGTGCAGCGTCGAGTCGAACAGGGCGGGGTGGACGCCGAAGCGGGCCGCCTGAGCATGCTCGTCGACGGGCAGGGCGACCTCGGCGAAGACCTCCTCGCCCCGACGCCACGCCGCCCGGACACCCTGGAAGGTCGGCCCGTAGCGGAACTCGCGGTCGCCGAAGCGCTCGTACAAGCCCGTCACGTCAAGGGCTTCGGCATCCCGCGGCGGCCAGACGACCAGGTCGCGCGCGGCGCCGGCGGGCGTCGCGTGGGAGGCGGGCCGAGCGGTCAAGGTGCCGGTCGCGTGGCGCACCCAGGCACCGGCCAGCTCCTCGTCCGTGCCGTCGTCGTGGACCCGCGAGTGCAGGGTGAAGGAGCGACGTCCCGCATCGTCCAACTCGCCTACCGCCAGCTGGATCTGGACACCACCACGCTCGGGCACCACCAACGGCGCCTCCAGCGTCAACTCCTCCACGTGCTCGCAACCGGCCCGCTCACCCGCGCGAAGAGCCAGCTCCAGCATCCCCGTCCCCGGCACCAACACCGTCCCCGCCACCGCATGATCCGCCAACCACGGATGCGTCCGCAGCGACAACCGACCCGTGAACAGGAAACCGTCACCGGCCGCGAGCGCCACCGCAGCACCCAGCAACGGATGGTCCGCCGAACCGAGACCGGCGGAGACCACATCACCCACCGCGCCCGCGGGCGCGTCCAGCCAGTACCGCTCATGCTGGAACGCGTACGTCGGCAGGTCCACGCGGCGCGCGTCCTGGCCGTCGAACACCCGCGACCAGTCGACGGACACACCCCCCGCCCACGCCTGCGCGAACGAGGTCAGCAACCGCTCCGGACCACCCTCATCCCGCCGCAACGACCCCACCACCAGCACCCGGGCGGCATCGACACCAGCACCGGCGGCCTCAAGGGCCTCCGCCGTCTCCTCCACCCCCACCGTCAACACCGGATGCGCACTCACCTCGACGAACACCCGCTGGCCCTGCCGCAGCAGGGACTCCACCGCCTTCTCGAACTCCACCGTGCACCGCAGGTTCCGGAACCAGTAATCCGCCCCCAGATCACCCGCCGCCACATCCACCCAACCACCATGCACCGACGACAGGAACGGAACCCGCGGCACCAACGGCACCACCGACCCCAACACCCCCGCCAACTCCTCCCGCAACACCTCCACATGCCCCGTATGCGACGCATAATCCACCGGAACCCGCCGCACCCTCACACCCCGCGACTCCCACACCCCCACCAACTCATCCAACGCCCCCGCATCCCCCGCCACCACCACCGACGACGGCCCGTTCACCGCCGCCACCTCCACCCGACCCGACCACGACCCCAACTCCCCCACCACCACCGACACCGGCAACCCCACCGACACCATCCCCCCACGACCCGCCAACCGCCCACCGATCGCCCGCGACCGCAACGCCACCACCCGCGCACCATCCACCAACGACAACCCACCCGCCACCACCGCAGCCGCGATCTCCCCCTGCGAATGCCCCACCACCGCCGACGGCACCACACCCACCGACTCCCACACCGCCGCCAACGACACCATCACCGCCCACAACACCGGCTGCACCACATCCACCCGCGACAACAACCCCTCATCACCCAACACACCCAACAAATCCCACTCCACAAACGGCTCCAACGCCGCCGCACACTCCGCCATCCGCCCCGCGAACACCGGCGAACACTCCAACAACCCCACCGCCATCCCCACCCACTGCGACCCCTGACCCGGGAACACGAACACCACACCCGAACCAGAACCCGCCACACCACGCACCACACCAGCCGCACCCTCACCGGCCGCCAGCGCCTCCAGACCGCTGACCACACCCGCCCGGTCACCCGCGACCACCACACCACGGTGCTCCAACACCGCACGACCACTCACCAACGACGAAGCCACATCGACATCACGCAGGTCATCACGCTCACCGACGAACGCCGCCAACCGCTCCGCCTGCCCCGACAACGCACCCTCGGACCGCCCCGACACCACGAACGGCACCACCGGCAACGACGAGAACACACCCAACCCGCCCCCGCCGGCACCATCAACCCCGGTCGGCTCGTCGGCCGGGTCCGCCACCACCGGCTCCCCGGCCGGAGCCTGCTCCAGGATCACGTGCGCATTCGTCCCACTCACACCGAACGACGACACACCCGCCCGACGCGGACTCCCCGTCTCCGGCCACTCCACCGATTCCGTCAGCAACTCCACCGCACCCGCCGACCAGTCCACGTGCGGCGTCGGCTCGTCCACGTGCAGCGTCCGCGGCAGCACACCGTGCCGCATCGCCATCACCATCTTGATCACACCCGCGACACCCGCCGCCGCCTGCGTGTGACCGATGTTCGACTTCACCGACCCCAACCACAGCGGCCGGTCCTCCGCGCGCTCCTGACCGTAGGTGGCGATCACCGCCTGCGCCTCGATCGGGTCACCCAGCTTCGTGCCGGTCCCGTGCGCCTCCACCACGTCGACCTCGGCGGCCGCGATCCGCGCATCGGCCAGCGCCTCACGGATCACCCGCTGCTGCGACGGACCGTTCGGCGCCGTCAGACCGTTCGACGCACCGTCCTGATTCACCGCACTGCCCCGCACCACAGCCAGCACCGGATGCCCGTTGCGCCGCGCATCCGACAACCGCTCCACCAGCAGCACGCCCACACCCTCGGCGCAGGACATGCCGTCAGCGGCGGCCGCGAACGCCTTGGAGCGCCCGTCCGGGGCCACCGCGCGCTGGCGGGAGAAGCCGGTGATGCCGGCGGGGGTGGCCATCACGGTGACGCCGCCGGCCAGGGCCAGCGAGCACTCGCCGCGCCGCACCGCCTGGACGGCCAGGTGCAGCGCGACCAGCGAGGAGGAACAGGCCGTGTCCACGGTCATGGACGGCCCTTCCAGCCCGAGGACGTAGGAGACCCGGCCCGAGGCCACACTCATCGAGCCACCGGTGATCAGGTGCCCCTCCAGGCCCTCGCCGGCATTGCCCTGGCGCGTGTACCCCTGGTCGTTGCCGCCGACGAAGACACCGGTCCGGCTGCCGCGCAGCGAGGCCGGGTCGATCCCGGCCGTCTCCAGCGCCTCCCAGGACGTCTCCAGCAGCAGCCGCTGCTGCGGGTCCATCGCCACGGCCTCACGCGGCGAGATCCCGAAGAACTGGGCGTCGAAGTCCCCTGCGTCGTGAAGGAAGCCGCCCTCGCGGACGTAGGTCTTCCCCTCCTTCTCCGGGTCCGGGTCGTAGACGCCCTCGGCGTCCCAGCCCCGGTTGGTGGGGAAGCCGGAGACGACGTCGCGCTCCCGGAGCACCACGTCCCACAGGTCGTCCGCCGAGACGACGCCCCCGGGGTAGCGGCAGCCCAGGCCCACGATGGCGACCGGGTCGTCGTCCGCGGCCTGCCGGACGAGCTGCGCGTCGGTCGGGGAGACGCCGCCCGACGGGTCGTCGATGATCCGGCCCCGCAGGTAGCCGGCCAGCACGTGCGCGTTGGGGAAGTCGAAGACCAGCGTGGTCGGCAGCTGGAGGCCGCTCGCCGTGCCGAGGCGGTTGCGCAGCTCGACGGAGGTCAGCGAGTCGAAGCCGAGCTCGCGGAAGGCCCGGTTGGGCTCGATGGCCACCACTGAGGCGTGGCCGAGAACCTCGGCGGCGCGCGTCCGCACCAGCTCCGTCAGCTGCTGGACCTGCTCCGGCTCGGGCAGGACCGACAGGCGGGTGCGCAGGGCCGACAGCGCCTCGGAGCCGGCGTGCGCGGGATCGGCGGGGCGCGCGTCCTGGAGCCTGCGGACCTCGGGCAGGTCCGCCAGCAGACGGCTCGGGCGGACCGAGGTGAAGGTCGCGATGAACCGTTCCCAGTCGATGTCGGCGACCATCAGGCAGGTCTCGTCGTGGTCGAGGACGTGCTGCAGGCCCGCCAGTGCCTGGTCCGAGCGGAACGTCGGCAGCCCGCGCCGGATCAGGTTGGCGTTGGTGTCGAAGACCTCGCCGTTCTCCAGCACGTGCACGGCGTCCCACATGCCCCATGCCACCGAGGTGGCGGTCAGCCCGCGAGCCCGCCGCTGTTCGGCCAGGGCGTCCAGATGGGCGTTGGCGGCGGAGTAGGCGCCGTGGTCGCCGCTGCCCCACACACCCGCGACGGAGGAGAACAGGACGAAGGCGTCCAGGTCCTCCTCGGCGAAGATCGCGTCCAGGTTGGCCGCTCCCGCGACCTTGGCGCCGATCACGGCGGCGAAGTCGCTCAGGCTGGTGTCGGCCAGCGGGGCGAGGCCGATCAGTGCGGCCGCGTGCACCACGGCACGGACCGGCGAGCCCTCGGCTGCGACCCGCCGGACCAGCTCCGCCAGCGCCTCGCGGTCGGTCACGTCGCAGGCCGCCAGGGTCACCCGGACACCGGACGCGGCGAGCTCGTCGCGCAGTTCGACGGCGGCCGCGGCCTCCGCGCCGCGGCGGCCCGGCAGCACCAGGTGCTCGGCGCCGTTGCCCGCCAGCCAGCGTGCCACGTCAGGGCCGATCGCACCGGTACCGCCGGTGAGCAGCACGGTACCGCGGGGCCGCCACGGGGCCGGGGCCGTCGCGTCCGACACGGGGACGGCCCTGGTCAGGCGGCGGCCGAACACGCCCGAGGAACGGATCGCGACCTGGTCCTCGCCCGAGGTGCCGGCCAGCACGGCGCAGAACCTGTCCAGCGCCCGCGCGTCCAACGACCCCGGCAGGTCGACCAGACCGCCCCACCGCCGCGGGTACTCCAGCGCGGCCACCCGGCCCAGACCCCAGACCTGCGCCTGCACCGGGTCGACGGGCTCCGCACGCCGCGCCGCCAGCCCCTGACGCGTCACGCACCACAACGGCGCCTCGACCCCGGCGTCCCCCAGCGCCTGGACCAGCGCCAGGGTCACCGCGAGACCGACCGACATGCCCGGTGCGTGCGGCAGCTCCTCGCCCGCGAGCGCCGCCAGGGACAGCACGCCGGCGAGCTGCCCGCCGGCGGGCAGCTCGCGCAGCCCCGCGGCCAGGACGGCGCGATCCGCCTCGGCGAGACCGGTCTCCAGCAGCACGGTCTCCACGCCGTGCCCGCGCAGCCCCTCCAGGCAGGACGCCACCCACGGCTCCTCACCCCACCCCGCCGGCACCACCACCAGCCACCTGCCGGACAGCACCGCGGCACCGGCCGCCACCGGCTTCCACGTCACCCGGTAACGCCAACCGTCCACCGCCGCCTCGTCCCGGCGCCGCCGGTGCCAACGCGACAACACCGGCAACACCGACTCCAACGACGCCTGCTCACCCTCACCCTCCACCCGCAACGTCCCCGCCAACGACGCCACGTCCTCCCGCTCCACCGCCGCCCAGAAACGGGCGTCCAGCTCGTCGGTCGGGGCCGGCAGGGCGTCGCCGGTGCCCGTCGCGGCGGTGAACTCGGGCCAGAACCACTGCCGTTGGAAGGCGTAGGTGGGCAGGTCGACCCGCTCGGCGCCCTCGTGGACACCCTGGCCGGCGAACACCGCCGACCAGGTGACCGGCAGGCCGTGGACGTGCGCGGTCGCCAGGGAGGTGGCGAAGCGGACCAGGGCGTCCTCGTCCCGGCGCAGCGATTCGGTGACGGTGACCTCCGCCGTCGCGTTCTGTCCGGCGATGTCCTGGACGTTCGCGGTGAGCAGCGGGTGGGGGCTCGCCTCGACGAACGCCGTGTAGCCGTCGCCGAGCAGCGCGCGTACGGCCAGCTCGAACTCCACCGGCTCGCGCAGGTTCCGGTACCAGTAGGCGCTGTCGAGCCGCTCGGTGTCGAACCGGCCACCGGTCAGCGTGGAGTAGAAGGGAATCTCCGAGGCCTGCGGTCGGACCGGGTCCAGCTCGGTCAGCAGCTTCTCCCGCAACGTCTCGACCATCGGCGAGTGCGAGGCGAAGCCCACCCCGGGGATCGGCCAACGCATCGTCCCCCGCCTGGAGAGCTCGGCACCGAACTCCTCCAGGGCCGCCAGATCGCCCGAAACCGTCGTCGCCGCACCGGAGTTGACCGCAGCCACGGATATCCGGTCGGCCCACGGCACCAGCCACTCGCGGACCTGCTCCGCCGGGGCCAGCACCGACACCATGCCGCCGCCCGCCACCCCCGCGGCCAGGGCCTGGCTACGCACGGCGATGATCCGGGCCGCGTCCGCCAGGGTCAGCGCGCCCGCGACGCAGGCCGCGGCCACCTCGCCCTGGGAGTGTCCCACCACCGCGGCGGGTTCCACGCCCAGCGAGCGCCAGGCCTCCGCCAGCGAGACCATCATCGCCCACAGGGCGGGCTGTGCCACGTCCACCCGGTCGAGCGACGGGGTGCCCGGCTCGCCCCGCAGAACGGCGAGCAGTGACCAGTCCAGGTAGGGGTCCATGACCTCCGCGCACTCGCTCGCACGGCGGCGGAACGCCGGGGAGGCCTCCCAGAGCCGCGCGCCCATCCCGACCCACTGGGACCCCTGGCCGGGGAACACGAAGACCGGACCGCGGCCCGTGCGGGCCGTGCCCCGGACCAGTCCGGTGCGCTCCTCGCCCGCCGCGAGCGCGGCCAGGCCGGCCAGCAGCTCCTCACGGTCAGGGGTGACCACCACCGCGCGGTGTTCCATGGTCCTGCGGGTCAGGAGCAGCGAGGCGGCCACGTCCGGCGCGGGCACCTCGGGCCTGGTCCGCAGGTGTTCCCGGAGGCGGGCCGCCTGCCCCCGGAGCGCCTCGGCAGACCGGGCCGACAGCACCCAGGGCGCCAGCTCTCCCAGTGCCAGCGCGCTCACCGGCCGCTCCGCGTCCGCACCGTCGGCGCCGGTGGGCCGGGCGGCGGTCCCGCCCGCCGGGGCGGCCTCCAGCACCACGTGGGCGTTGGTGCCGCTCATGCTGAACGAGGAGACCGCCGAGCGCCGGGCCGCGCCGGTCTCGGGCCATGGCACGGCCTCGGTGAGCAGTTCCACGGCGCCGGCCGACCAGTCGACGTGCGGGGTGGGAGCGTCCACGTGGAGGGTGCGCGGCAGCACACCGTGCCGCATCGCCATCACCATCTTGATCACACCCGCGACACCGGCAGCGGCCTGCGTGTGACCGATGTTCGACTTCACCGACCCCAGCCACAGCGGCCGCTCGGCCGGACGGTCCTGGCCGTACGTGGTGAGCAGTGCCTGCGCCTCGATCGGGTCGCCCAGCGTGGTGCCGGTCCCGTGCGCCTCGACGGCGTCCACCTGGTCCGCCGTCAGACGGGCGTTGGCCAGCGCGGCCCGGATCACCCGCTGCTGCGACGGGCCGTTCGGCGCCGTCAGACCGTTCGACGCACCGTCCTGGTTCACCGCACTGCCCCGCACCACCGCCAGCACCGGATGCCCGTTGCGCCGCGCATCCGACAGCCGCTCCACCAGCAGCATCCCCACGCCCTCGCCCCACGCGGTGCCGTCCGCGGCGGCCGCGAAGGGCTTGCAGCGACCGTTGCGGGCCAGGTTGCCCTGCCGGCTGAACTCGATGAACGGCCCCGCGGTCGACATCACCGTGACCCCGCCGGCCAGAGCCAGGCCGCACTCGCCCTGCCGCAGCGCCTGCACCGCCAGGTGCAGGGACACCAGCGACGACGAGCACGCCGTGTCCACCGTGACCGCCGGCCCCTCCAGGCCGAACGTGTAGGCCAGCCGGCCGGACGCGACACTGGGGGCGTTGCCGGTCCCGATCAGCCCCTCCAGCTGGTCGCTCCGGTCGCCGGCCGCGGCCAGCAGGGTCATGTAGTCCTGGCCGCTGGAGCCGACGAACACCCCGGTGCTGCTTCCGCGCAGCGTCTCGGGATCGATCCCTGCCCGCTCGAACACCTCCCAGGACGCCTCCAGCAGCAGCCGCTGCTGCGGGTCCATCGCCAGCGCCTCGCGCGGCGAGATCCCGAAGAACCCCGCGTCGAACTCCTCCGCCGTCTCCAGGAAGGCACCCTGCGCGACGTAGGACTTGCCCGAGACGGCAGGGTCCGGGTCGTACAGCGCGTCCATGTCCCAGCCGCGGGCGGCCGGGAAGTCGGAGAACGCGTCACGACCGGACACCAGCAGGTCCCACAGGCCCTCGGGGTCCTGCGCGCCGCCGGGAAAGCGGCAGCTCATGCCGACGATCGCGATGGGCTCCCGCGACACCTCGGTGAGCCGGCGGTTCTCCTGTCGCAGGCGCTCGGTCTCCTTCAGGGACAGGCGGAGCGCTTCGACGAACTTTTCCTGCGAGGCATCCATCGAGGTGACCAAGTTCCAATCGTGGCGAAGTGGAGGTGTTGTCGAAGGCCCGTATCAGGACGGGGAGTTGTCGCTGTTGTCGAAGGCCATGCGGAGCAGGCTCTCCGCGTCCATCGCGTCGATCAGGTCGACACCGCCGCTCTCGTCGACGGCGACCGGATCGTCGGCGAGGCCGGCGAGCCGCAGCAGCACGTCCATGACGCCGGCCTCCCGCAACCGGGCGAGCGGGATGGCGGCGAACGCCTGCTGGATCCGTGCGTCGCCCGGGTCCGCGTCGGACCGGATCCCGGCCGCGGCCTCAAGTTCCGTGCAGAGGTACCGGGCGAGAGCCGCGGAGGTCGGATAGTCGAAGATCACCGTCGCGGGCAGTCGCAGGCCCGTCGCCGCGTTCAGGCGGTTGCGCAGTTCGACGGCGGTCAGCGAGTCGAAGCCGAGGTCGTTGAACGCGCGGTTGCCCTCGATCTCCGCCGAGGAGGCGTGTCCGAGGACCGCCGCGACCTCGGTCCGCACCAGGTCCAGCAGCACGGCGTCGCGCTCGGCGGCGGTCATCGCCGCCAGCCGGCGGGTCAGCGTGGCGGCCGCATCGGGCCCGGCCGCGGCCGCGGCCCGTACCGGCACCCGCACCAGGTTGCGCAGCAGTGCGGGCACGTTCGCCCTACCGGCCTGGGCGCGCAGTCCGGCCAGGTCCAGGCGGGCCGGCAGCAGGACCGGCTCGCCCATCGTCTGTGCGGTGTCGAGGAGTTCGAGCGCCTCGGCGGTCGAGAGCCCCTCCACGCCGTTGCGGTTGATGCGCTGGAGGTTGCCGTCGCCCAGGGCCCCGGTCATCCCGGAGGCCTCCGCCCACAGACCCCACGCCAGGGACACCGCGGGCAGGCCCTTCGCCCGACGGTGCTGCGCCAGCCCGTCCAGGAACGCGTTGGCGGTGGCGTAGTTGCCCTGCCCCGGCGCGCCGAAGGTTCCGGAAGCGGAGGAGAAGAGGACGAAGGCGGAGAGGTCGAGGTGTTCGGTGAGTTCGTGCAGGTGCCAGGCCGCATCCAGCTTCGGACGCAGGACCGTGTCCAAACGCTCCGGGGTGAGCGACTCGATCACCCCGTCGTCCAGCACACCCGCGGTGTGCACGATCCCCGTCAGCGGCGCCTGCGCCGGGATCCGCGCCAGGAGCGCCGCGAGCGCGTCCCGGTCGGCGACGTCACAGGCCTCCACCGTCACACTCGCACCGGCCCCGGTCAGCTCCGCGACCAGCTCCGCCGCCCCCGGGGCGTCCGCACCACGCCGACTCGCCAGCACCAGACGCCGCACCCCGTGCCCGACCACCAGATGCCGCGCCACCAGCGCACCCAGCGTGCCGGTCGCACCCGTCACCAGCACCGTGCCCTCGGGATCGACACCGCGCGGCACCGTCAGCACGACCTTGCCGACATGACGCGCCTGACTGACGTACCGGAACGCGTCCTGGATCCGGTGCACGTCCCACGTCCTCACCGGCAACGGCCGCAGCACCCCCGCACCGAACAGCGACAGCAACTCCGCGAGCATCTCCGCGATCCGGTCCGGACCCGCCTCGATCAGATCGAACGCCCGGTACTCCACACCCGCCCGCCCCGCCGCCACACCCGCCGCGTCCCGGACATCGGTCTTACCCATCTCCAGGAACCGCCCACCACGCGGCAACAGGTCCAACGACGCATCCACGAACTCGTACGCCAGCGCGTTCAGCACCACGTCCACACCACGACCCCCGGTCGCCGCCGTGAACGCCTCACGGAACTCCAACGTCCGCGAGGAGGCGATCTCCCCCTCCTCCAGACCCAGCCCGCGCAGCACATCCCACTTGCCCGCACTCGCCGTCCCCAGCACCCGAGCACCCAGATGACGCGCCAACTGCACCGCCGCCATACCCACACCACCCGCGGCCGCGTGCACCAGCACCGACTCACCCGCCCGCACACCACCCAGATCCACCAACGCGTAATACGCCGTCAGGAACACCAACGGCACCGACGCCGCCTCCGCGAACGACCACCCCTCCGGAACCCGCGCCACGAAACGGTGATCCGTCACCGCCACCGGACCGAAGCCCCCGGGCACCAGGCCGAACACCCGGTCGCCCACCGCCACATGAGTGACCTCCGAGCCGACCTCCAGCACGACGCCCGCACCCTCATGCCCGAAGCCCGCGTTGCCCGGGTACATGCCCAACGCGTTCAGCACGTCACGGAAGTTGACACCCGCGGCACGCACCGAGATCCGCACCTCGTTCGGCGCCAACACCACCTCGGCCGCGTCACACGGCTCCAGCGACATGTCCTCCAGCGTCGCCTTCGCCCCCACCGCCGCACGCCAGGCCACCCCGGACGGCGCAACCAGCCCCGCACCCGGACCGACGGCCCGCGCCAGACGCGGCACGAACGCCACGCCACCCCGCACCGCCAGCTGCGGCTCACCCGCCTCCAACGCCCACGGCAGCACGTCGAACACGTCATCGCCGTCCACGCCGCCGCCCTCCACGTCGACGAGGACGAACCGGTCCGGGGTCTCGGACTGGGCGGAGCGCACCAACCCCCACACCGCAGCGGCAGCCAGGTCGGTCACCGCGGCGCCCGGCTCGGGCGCGACCGCGCCGCCGGTCAGCAGGACCAGACGCGAGGCCGACCAGCGCTCGTCGGAGACCCAGGCCTGCACCGCCTCCAGCACCCGCGCCGCAGTCCCACGCACATCCGCGAGCGGCCCCGCGGAACCACCGGCCACCGGGAACACCACGGTCCGCGGGACATCGGCCCCGCCGTCCACCGCCGCACCCAACGCCGCCAGATCCGCGAACCGCTCCAGCAACACGCCGGACCCGGCGGCTTGGACCGTCACCGCATCGGACAGCTCACCGAGCCACGTCAACCGCTCGACGGCCGCGTCCCCCGCGTCAACCGCCCGGTCGGGAAGCGAAATCGCGGTCCAGTCGAGACGGAACAGCGACTCATGCCCGCCGCCGGCCCGGGCCGCGTGGATCAGTTCGCCTGCCACGGGCCTCAGCACCAGCGAGTCGACGGACGCCACCGGTGCGCCCGTGGTGTCGGCCACCTCGACCGAAACCGCATCGGTACCGGCCGGTGCCAGCCGCACGCGCAACTCCGTGGCACCCACCGCGTACAGCGACACACCCGACCACGCGAACGGCAGCCGACCCCGGTCGTCCTCACCGAGGAAGTCACCGAGCCCCACCGCGTGCAGCGCGGCATCGAGCAGGGCGGGGTGGATACCGAAACGCGCCGCCTGGGCCTGCTCCTCGACGGGCAGCGCGACCTCGGCGAAGACCTCCTCGCCCCGACGCCACGCCGCCCGCAGACCCGCGAACACCGGACCATAGGCGAACCCGCCTTCAGCGAAACGCTCATAGACCTCGGACACATCCACAGCGACGGCATCCCGCGGCGGCCACACCGCCAGACCGTCCCGCGCGCCGCCGGCTTCCCGGGCCGCCAACGTGCCGGTGGCGTGGCGGACCCACTCGCCCTGCGGCGACTCCTCGGCGTCACCCTGGATCCGCGAGTGCAGGGTCAGCGAACGACGACCCGTCTCGTCCAACTCGCCCACGGCCAGCTGGATCTGGACACCCCGGCGCTCGGGCAGCACCAACGGCGCCTCCAGCGTCAACTCCTCCACATACTCACAGCCGACCTCGGCGCCGGCGCGAAGAGCCAGCTCCAGCATGCCGGTCCCCGGCACCAGCGCCGTGCCCGCCACCGCGTGATCCGCCAACCACGGATGCGTCCGCAGCGACAACCGCCCCGTGAACAGGAAACCGTCACCGGCCGCGAGCGCCACCGCAGCACCCAGCAACGGATGGTCCGCCGAACCGAGACCGGCGGAGGCCACATCGCCCACCGTGCCCGCAGGCGCGTCCAGCCAGTAGCGCTCGCGCTGGAACGCATACGTCGGCAGGTCCACCCGCCGCGCGCCCTGGCCGTCGAACAGCCGCGACCAATCGACCGCCACGCCGTTCACGAACGCCTCCGCGACGCCCTGCACCAGCGCCAACGGCTCCGGACGATCACGACGCTGAACAGCCACGCACACGACGCCGTCACTGTCCTCCAGAGTGTCCGCGGCCATCGCCGTCAGCACACCGTCCGGACCCACCTCCACGAACGCCCGCGCCCCCGCCCCATACAGAGCCCGCACACCCTCGTGGAACAGCACCGCCTCCCGCACATGCCGCACCCAGTACCCAGGCTCACACAACACGTCCGACGCCAACTCACCCGTCACGTTCGAGACCACGGGAATCCGCGGCGCCCCGAACTCCACACCCTCCAGAACCCGACCGAACTCCTCCAACATCGGATCCATCAACGGCGAATGGAACGCATGGCTGACGTTCAACTCACGCGTCTTGCAACCCTCCGCCACCAGCGCGGCAGACACCTCCGCCACCGCGTCGGCCTCACCCGAGACCACCACCGACCGCGGACCGTTCACCGCCGCAACACCAACCCGCCCCCCGAACCCGGCGAGCACCTCCTCCACCCGCGCGAGCTCCGCACGCACCGACACCATCGCCCCACCCGCCGGCAACGCCTGCATCAACCGACCACGCGCCGCCACCACCACACACGCGTCCCGCAACGAGAACACCCCCGCCACGAACGCCGCAACCACCTCACCCACCGAATGACCCGCCACGAACCCCGCGGCCACACCCCAGCTCTCCAACAGCCGGAACAACGCCACCTCGAACGCGAACAGACCGGCCTGCGTGAACACCGTCCGATCCAACAGACCACCGGCATCCGCGAACATCACCTCACGCACACCACCGGACACACCCGCGGCCGCCAACTCATCCGCCAGACACACGTCCAGCTCACCGCACACCTCGTCCAACGCCGCCGCGAACACCGGATACACCCCGTACAACCCGCGGCCCATCCCCGCACGCTGCGCTCCCTGGCCCGAGAACAACACCGCCACCCGACCAGCAGCCGCGACACCCGCGAGACCGCCACCGGCCGCCAGCGCCTCCAGACCACTCAACGCCTCCGCCCGATCACGCGCCACCACCACACCACGGTGCTCCAACACCGCACGCGACGAAACCAACGACGAAGCCACATCGACATCACGCAGATCAGCCGAACCCCCGACGAACGACACCAACCGCCCAGCCTGCGCCCGCAGAGCACCCTCGGTCTTCCCCGAGAAGACCCACGGGACCACCGGCAACGACGACGGCTCGACGACCTCCGCGACAGGCTCCTCCGCCGGAGCCTGCTCCAGAATCGTGTGCGCGTTCGTCCCACTGATACCGAACGACGACACCGCAGCACGACGCGGCTGACCCGTCTCCGGCCACGCCCGCTCCTCCGTCAGCAGTTCCACCGCACCCGCCGACCAGTCCACCTGCGGCGTCGGCTCATCCACATGCAGGGTGCGCGGCAGCACACCGTGCCGCATCGCCATCACCATCTTGATCACACCCGCGACACCCGCAGCCGCCTGCGTGTGACCGATGTTCGACTTCAGCGATCCGAGCCAGAGCGGCCGGTCCTCCGCGCGCTCCTGACCGTAGGTGGCGATCAGTGCCTGCGCCTCGATCGGGTCACCCAATGTGGTGCCCGTCCCGTGCGCCTCCACGGCGTCGATCTGCTCGGCCGTCAGGCGGGCGTTGGCCAGCGCCTGGCGGATCACCCGCTGCTGCGACGGGCCGTTCGGCGCGGTGAGGCCGTTCGACGCGCCGTCCTGATTCACCGCGCTGCCGCGCACCACCGCCAGCACCGGGTGCCCGTTGCGCCGCGCATCCGACAGCCGCTCCACCAGCAGCATGCCGACGCCTTCACCCCAGCCGGTGCCGTCCGCGGCGGCCGCGAAGGACTTGCACCGACCGTCGACGGCCAAGCCGCGCTGCCGACTGAACTCCACGAACAGCCCCGGTGTGGACAGCACCGTCACACCACCGGCCAACGCCAGATCACACTCACCCTGCCGCAGCGCCTGGGCGGCCAGGTGCAGCGCCACCAGCGACGACGAACACGCCGTGTCCACCGTCACCGCCGGCCCCTCCAGACCGAAGGTGTAGGAGATACGGCCCGACGCAATGCTTCCGGCACTGCCGTTGCCCAGGAAGCCCTCAAACCCTTCAGGAGCCTTGCTCATGCGCGAGGCGTAGTCGCTGTACATCACGCCGGCGAAGACGCCGGTCCGGCTGCCGCGCACAGAGGACGGATCGATACCCGCCCGCTCGAACGCCTCCCACGACGTCTCCAGCAGCAACCGCTGCTGCGGGTCCATCGCCAGCGCCTCACGCGGTGAGATCCCGAACAGCGACGGATCGAACTCGGCCGCGTCGTGCAGGAACCCGCCCTCGCGGGTGTAGGACTTGCCCAGCCGCTCGGGATCCGGATCGTAGAGACCCTCGTCCCACCCACGACCAGTGGGGAACGCGGATATCGCGTCCCTGCCCCCGGCAACCAGTCGCCACAGGTCCTCGGGCGACTCGACATCACCCGGGTAGCGGCAGCTCATGCCGACGATGGCGATCGGTTCGTCATCGGAAACAGCGACCACACCGGCTACGGCCTCGGACTCACCGACGGTCACCAGCACGGCCCGGAGGTGGCCCACCAGGGCATCCGGGGTGGGGTAGTCGAAGACCAGGGTGGCGGGCAACCGGAGCCCGGTCGCGGCGTTCAACCGGTTGCGCAGTTCGACTGCGGTCAGCGAGTCGAAGCCGAGGTCCTTGAAAGCTCGGTGAGCCTCCACCTCCGCCACGGAGCCGTAGCCCAGCACACTCGCGACGTGCGTCGACACGAGGTCCAGAAGCACGCCGGCCCGCTCGGCCTCCGATATCGCCGCCAGCCGTTGCGCCAGCGCGTTCCCGGCAGCGGCAGGGTCACCGCCGCCGGCCGTCCGGGCAGGAGTGCGGACCAGGAGCCTGAACAGCGCAGGCACCATGCCGGTCGCCGCAGCCTGGGACCGGAACGCCGCCAGGTCAAGGCGGGCCGGCAGCAGGACCGGCTCGCCCATCGTCTGTGCGGTGTCGAGGAGTTCCAGCGCCTCGACGGCCGAGAGCCCTGCGACGCCGTTGCGGTTGATGCGCTGCACACTGCCGTCGCCCAGGGCCCCGGTCATCCCGGAGGCCTCCGCCCACAGACCCCACGCCAGGGACACCGCAGGCAGCCCCTTCGCCCGACGGTGCTGCGCCAACCCGTCCAGGAACGCGTTCGCCGCCGCATAGTTGCCCTGCCCCGGCGCGCCGAACGTCGCCGCCACCGACGAGAACAACACGAACGCCGACAGGTCCAGGTGCTCGGTGAGCTCGTGCAGGTGCCAGGCCGCATCCAACTTCGGACGCAGAACCGTGTCCAAACGCTCCGGGGTGAGCGACTCGATCACCCCGTCGTCCAACACACCCGCCGTGTGCACCACCCCCGTCAACGGCGCCTGCGCCGGGATCCGCGCCAGCACCGCCGCGAGCGCGTCCCGGTCGGCCACGTCACAGGCCTCCACCGTCACACTCGCACCGGCCCCGGTCAACTCCGCGACCAGCTCCGCCGCACCCGGGGCATCCGCACCACGCCGACTCGCCAGCACCAGGTGCCGCACCCCGTGCCCCACCACCAGATGCCGCGCCACCAGAGCACCCAGCGTGCCCGACGCACCCGTCACCAGCACCGTGCCCGCAGCGCCGAACGCCGCCTTCGCACCACCCTCCACCGACCCCGCACCCGCACCCGCAGCCCGAACCAGCCGCGGCACGAACGCCACACCACCGCGCACCGCCACCTGCGGCTCGTCACAGGCCAACACCCCCGGCAGGACACCGGACACATCACCGTCGACGTCCACCAGCACGATCCGGCCCGGATGCTCCGACTGCGCCGAACGCACCAGACCCCACACCGACACCGCTGCCAGATCGGTGACGTCGGCGCCGGACTCCACGGCCACCGCACCGCGGGTCACCACCACCAGACGCGAACCCGCCCACCGCTCATCCGCCGTCCAACCCTGCAGCACCCCCAGAACACCCGCCGCAACCCCACGAACACCGACCACCGGATCCCCGGACCCACCGGACACCCCGACCACAACCGTCCCCGGCACCTCCAACCCCGCATCCACCGCCGCACCAAGAGCAGCCAGATCCACGAACCGACCACCCTCCTCGACCGCCGGCCCCGCCTCAACCTCACCCAGCCACGCAAAACCCGCCGCCGTGCCCCCACCGGGCACACGCAGCTCACTCCAGTCCACCCGGAGCAGCGAGTCCTGCCCCAGGACCGCACCACGCGCAGCCCGCACCTGCTCCGCCGTCACCGCCCGCAGCACCAAAGACTCCACCGCCGCGACCACCACACCGGCGGCATCCGCCACGAACAGCGAAACCGCCCCCTCACCCACCGGCATGAGGCGAACCCGCAACTCCCTCGCACCGACCGCGTACAACGACACACCCGACCAGGAGAACGGCAGACGACCTCGATCGTCCTCCGTCACACCGCCCAAAGCCACCGCGTGCAGCGCCGCATCGAGCAGGGCGGGGTGGATGCCGAAACGGGCCGCCTGGGCCTGCTCCTCGACGGGCAGGGCGACCTCGGCGAAGACCTCCTCGCCCCGACGCCACGCCGCCCGCAGACCCGCGAACACCGGACCATAGGCGAACCCGCCCTCGGCAAACCGCTCGTAGAGGTCCGACACGTCCACGGCCTCAGCACCCTGCGGCGGCCACACCGCGAGATCGTCAGCGGCGACCGCGCCCGGCCCAGCCGTCAGCACACCCACCGCATGCCGGACCCACTCCCCCTCCACACCCTCGGCCCCGTCATCGACCCGCGAGTGCAGGGTGAGCGAACGACGGCCCGACCCGTCCAACTCGCCCACCGAAAGCTGGACCTGGACACCACCACGCTCGGGCACCACCAACGGCGCCTCCAGCGTCAACTCCTCCACACGCTCACAGCCCGCACGCTCACCCGCACGCAGCGCCAGCTCCAGCATGCCGGTCCCCGGCACCAACACCGTCCCCGCCACCGCGTGATCCGCCAACCACGGATGCGTCCGCAGCGACAACCGCCCCGTGAACAGGAAACCGTCACCGGCCGCAAGCGCCACCGCCGCACCCAGCAACGGATGGTCCGCCGAACCGAGACCGGCGGAGACCACATCGCCCACCGTGCCCGCAGGCGCGTCCAGCCAGTAGCGCCGGCGCTGGAACGCATACGTCGGCAGATCCACCCGCCGCGCGCCCTGGCCGTCGAACAGCCGCGACCAATCCACGGCCACGCCGTTCACGAACGCCTCCGCGACGCCCTGCACCAGCGCCAACGGCTCCGGACGATCACGACGCTGAACAGCCACACACACGACGCCGTCACTGTCCTCCAGAGTGTCCGCGGCCATCGCCGTCAGCACACCATCCGGACCCACCTCCACGAACGCCCGCGCCCCCGCCCCATACAGCGACCGCACACCCTCGTGGAACAGCACCGCCTCCCGCACATGCCGCACCCAGTACCCAGGCTCACACAACACATCCGACGCCAACTCACCCGTCACGTTCGAGACCACGGGAATCCGCGGCACCCCGAACTCCACACCCTCCAGAACCCGACCGAACTCCTCCAACATCGGATCCATCAACGGCGAATGGAACGCATGGCTCACATTCAACTCACGCGTCTTGCAACCTTCCTCGGCGAACCGCGCCACCGCCTGGGCCACCGCGTCGGCCTCACCCGAGACCACCACCGACCGCGGACCGTTCACCGCCGCAACCGCAACCCGCCCCCCGAAACCGGCGAGCACCTCCTCCACCCGCGCAAGCTCCGCACGCACCGACACCATCGCCCCACCCGCCGGCAACGCCTGCATCAACCGACCACGCGCCGCCACCACCACACACGCATCCCGCAACGAGAACACCCCCGCCACGAACGCCGCAACCACCTCACCCACCGAATGACCCGCCACAAACCCCGCAACCACACCCCAACTCTCCAACAAACGGAACAACGCCACCTCGAACGCGAACAGACCGGCCTGCGTGAACACCGTCCGATCCAACAGACCGGAACCGTCCACACCACCCTCCGCGAACATCACCTCACGCACACCACCCGACACACCCGCAGCCGCCAACTCACCCGCCAGACACACGTCCAGCTCACCACACACCTCGTCCAACGCAGCCGCGAACACCGGATACACCCCATACAACCCACGACCCATCCCCGCACGCTGCGCACCCTGACCCGAGAACAACACCGCCACCCGACCACCACCCGCAACACCCGCGACACCACCACCCGCCGCCAGCGCCTCCAGACCAGCCAACGCCTCCGCCCGATCACGCGCCACCACCACACCACGGTGCTCCAACACCGCACGACCACTCACCAACGACGAAGCCACATCGACATCACGCAGGCCATCACGCTCACCGACGAACGCCACCAACCGCCCAGCCTGCGCCCGCAGAGCACCCTCGGTCTTCCCCGAGAAAACCCACGGCACCACCGGCAACGACGGCTCGACGACCTCCGCAACAGACTCCTCCACCGGAGCCTGCTCCACGATCACGTGCACATTCGTCCCACTCACACCGAACGAGGACACACCCGCCCGACGCGGCTGACCCGTCTCCGGCCACGCCCGCTCCTCGGTGAGCAGTTCCACGGCGCCCACCGACCAGTCCACCTGCGACGACGGCTCGTCCACGTGGAGCGTGCGCGGCAGCACACCGTGCCGCATCGCCATCACCATCTTGATCACACCCGCGACACCCGCAGCCGCCTGCGTGTGACCGATGTTCGACTTCAACGAACCCAGCCACAAGGGCCGTTCGGCCGTGTGCTCCCGACCGTAGGTCGCCAGCAGCGCCTGCGCCTCGATGGGGTCACCCAGCTTCGTGCCGGTCCCGTGCGCCTCCACCGCATCGATCCGGTCCGCCGTCAGCTGCGCATTGGCCAGCGCGGCCCGGATCACCCGCTGCTGCGACGGACCGTTCGGCGCCGTCAGACCACTGCTCGCGCCGTCCTGGTTCACCGCCGAACCCCGCACCACCGCCAGCACCGGATGCCCGTTGCGCCGCGCATCCGACAACCGCTCCACCAGCAACATGCCGACACCCTCACCCCAGCCGGTACCGTCCGCGCCGGCCGCGAAGGACTTGCACCGACCGTCGACCGCGAGGCCCCGCTGCCGGCTGAACTCGATGAACGCCCCGGGGCTGGACATCACCGTCACGCCACCGACCAGCGCCAGCGAGCACTCGCCCTGCCGCAGCGCCTGGGCCGCCAGGTGAAGCGCCACCAGCGACGACGAGCACGCGGTGTCAATCGTCACCGCCGGCCCCTCCAGGCCGAAGGTGTAGGCGACCCGGCCGGAGGCGATGCTACCGGCGCTCCCATTCCCGAGAAGACCTTCGAAGCCTTCGGGGGCCTTCCCCATCCGCGCCGCATAGTCGTTGTACATCACGCCGGCGAAAACACCGGTACGACTGCCACGAAGTGACGCCGGGTCGATTCCCGCCCGCTCGATCGCCTCCCACGACGCCTCCAGCAGCAACCGCTGCTGCGGATCGATGGCCAGGGCCTCGCGCGGCGATATCCCGAAAAGCCCGGCATCGAACTCGGCGGCATCGTGCAGGAAGCCGCCGTGCTGCGAATAGGACCTTCCGGAGCGGTCCGGATCCGGGTCGTAGAGATCCTCGGCCCAGCCACGGTCGACCGGAAACTCCGACACTCCGTCGCGACCCTCGGCCACCAGTCCCCACAGCTCATCCGGCGAGCTCACGCCCCCTGGATAGCGGCACGCCATCCCCACGATGGCAATGGGTTCCCGCGCCATCTCGATGAGTTGCCGGTTCTGCTGCTTAAGGCGATCGGTTTCCTTCAGTGACGCCCGAAGAGCTTCAACGATCTTTTCCGGGGATGTAGTCATCATGAGCTCCGCTCGTGGGGTCGCATCAGGAATCGCCGCCGTCAAGCGCCATTTTGACGAGGCTCTCGATGTCCATTGCGTCGATGGACTCGGCCTGGCTCTTCGGCTCGGAGTCAGACGCGCCGGAATGAGGAGTGGCAAGTTCCAGCAGTGCGTCCAGCAGACCTGCTTCCTGGAACCGGATCAGCGGAATGCTCGCCAACGCATTCCTGATCTCAGCCTCACTTTGATCAACATACAGCGTCTCGCCCTCACCGGAACAGAGTTCACTCTGAAGGTGCTGGGTGAGCGCTGCGGGAGTGGGGTAGTCGAAGATCAACGTGGCCGGCAACCGGAGCCCCGTCGCCGCGTTCACCCGGTTGCGCAACTCCACCGCGGTCAGCGAGTCGAACCCCGCATCGAGGAACCCCAGTTCGGCACCCACCGCGTCCGCCGTCGCATGCCCCAGCACCGCGGCCGCCTCACCGCAGACCAGATCCAGCAGCACACGCCGCTGCTCCGCCTCCGACAGACCCGCCAACCTGCCCTTCAACACCACGACCGCGTCCTGGCCACCGACCACCGACGACGCCCTGCGGACAGGAACCCGAACCAGACCCCGCAACAGCGCCGGCACCCCGCCCGACGCCGCCGCCTGCGACCGGAACACCGCCAGGTCCAACCGCGCCGGCACCGACACCGCCTCACCCCCCGAGCAAGCGGCGTCGAACAGCTCCAGCCCCTCCCGCGACGACAGACCACGAAGCCCACTACGGGCCATCCGCTGCACACTGCCGTCGCCCAGGGCCCCGGTCATCCCGGAGGCCTCCGCCCACAGACCCCACGCCAGGGACACCGCGGGCAGACCCTTCGCCCGACGGTGCTGCGCCAGCCCGTCCAGGAACGCGTTCGCGGTGGCGTAGTTGCCCTGCCCCGGCGCGCCGAACGTCGCCGCCACCGACGAGAACAACACGAACGCCGACAGGTCGAGGTGTTCGGTGAGCTCGTGCAGGTGCCAGGCCGCATCCAGCTTCGGACGCAGGACGGTGTCCAGGCGCTCCGGGGTGAGCGACTCGATCACCCCGTCGTCCAGCACACCCGCCGTGTGCACGATCCCCGTCAACGGTGCCTGCGCCGGGATCCGCGCCAGGAGCGCGGCCAGCGCGTCCCGGTCGGCGACGTCACAGGCCTCCACCGTCACGCTCGCACCGGCCCCGGTCAGCTCCGCGACCAGCTCCGCCGCACCCGGGGCATCCGCACCGCTGCGGCTGGCCAGCACCAGACGCCGCACGCCGTGCCCGGCCACCAGGTGCCGCGCCACCAGAGCACCCAGAGTCCCGGTCGCACCCGTCACCAGCACCGTGCCACCCGCCGCGAACCCCAGACCGCCGGCAGGCTCGCCCCCGCCGGCCGGAGCGCTCCGCTCCACCCGCGCCAGCTGCGGCACGAACGCCGCACCACCGCGCACCGCCACCTGCGGCTCGTCACAGGCCAGCAGCCCCGGCAGGACACCGGACACCTCACCGTCGACGTCCACCAGCACGATCCGACCCGGATGCTCCGACTGCGCCGAACGCACCAGACCCCACACCGACGCCGCTGCCAGATCGGTGACACCGGCGCCGGACTCCACGGCCACCGCACCCCGCGTCACCACCACCAGACGCGAACCCGCCCACCGCTCATCCGCCGTCCAACCCTGCAACACCCCCAGAACACCCGCCGCAACCTCCCGGACACCCACCACCGGATCCGCGGACCCACCGGACACCCCGAGCACAACCGTCCCCGGAACCTTCAGCCCCGCATCGACCGCCGCACCAAGAGCAGCCAGATCCACGAACCCGTCACCAGCAAGCCCCACCAGAGCGGCAGGCCGCTCACCCAGCCAGGCCGTACCCGCTACCCCGGCCACGTCGGCAGGCACCGAAAGCGCGGTCCAGTCCACCCGGAGCAGCGAGTCCTGCCCCAGGACCGCACCACGCGCAGCCCGCACCTGCTCCGCCGTCACCGGCCGCAGCACCAAGGACTCCACCGCCGCGACCACCACACCGGCGGCGTCCGCCACGAACAGCGAAACCGCCCCCTCACCCACCGGCGTGAGGCGAACCCGCAACTCCCTCGCACCGACCGCGTGCAACGACACACCCGACCAGGAGAACGGCAGACGACCTCGATCGTCCTCCGTCACACCGCCCAAAGCCACCGCGTGCAGCGCCGCATCGAGCAGGGCGGGGTGGATGCCGAAACGGGCCGCCTGGGCCTGCTCCTCGACGGGCAGCGCGACCTCCGCGAAGACCTCCTCGCCCCGACGCCACGCCGCCCGCAGACCCGCGAACACCGGACCATAGGCGAACCCACGCTCGGCGAACCGCTCATAGAGGTCCGACACGTCCGCGACCTCGGCGCCCTGCGGCGGCCACACCGCCAGATCCTCCCGCGCGCCGCCAGCTTCCTGAGCCGCCAGTGTGCCGGTGGCGTGGCGGACCCACTCACTCTGCGCCGACTCCTCGGCGTCGCCCTGGATCCGCGAGTGCAGGGTCAGCGAACGACGACCCGTCCCGTCCAACTCGCCCACGACCAGCTGGATCTGGACACCACCACGCTCGGGCACCACCAACGGCGCCTCCAGCGTCAACTCCTCCACATGCTCACAACCGACCTCGGCACCGGCACGCAAGGCCAGCTCCAGCATCCCCGTCCCCGGCACCAACACCGTCCCCGCCACCGCGTGATCCGCCAACCACGGATGCGTCCGCAGCGACAACCGGCCCGTGAACAGGAAGCCGTCACCGGCCGCGAGCGCCACCGCCGCGCCCAGCAGCGGATGGTCCGCCGAACCGAGCCCCGCCGACACCACGTCCCCGACACCCGTCGTGGCGTCGATCCAGTACCGCTCGTGCTGGAACGCATACGTCGGCAGGTCCACCCGGCGCGCGCCCTGGCCGTCGAACAGCCGCGACCAATCCACGGCCACGCCGTTCACGAACGCCTCCGCGACGCCCTGCACCAGCGCCAACGGCTCCGGACGATCACGACGCTGAACAGCCACACAGACGACGCCGTCACTGTCCTCCAGGGTGTCCGCGGCCATCGCCGTCAGCACACCGTCCGGACCCACCTCCACGAACGCCCGCGCCCCCGCCCCATACAGCGACCGCACACCCTCGTGGAACAGCACCGCCTCCCGCACATGCCGCACCCAGTACCCAGGCTCACACAACACATCCGACGCCAACTCACCCGTCAGATTCGAGACCACGGGAATCCGCGGAACCCCGAACTCCACACCCTCCAGAACCCGACCGAACTCCTCCAACATCGGATCCATCAACGGCGAATGGAACGCATGGCTCACATTCAACTCACGCGTCTTGCAACCCTCCGCCACCAGCGCGGCCGCCACCTGCGCCACCGCGTCGGCCTCACCCGAGACCACCACCGACCGCGGACCGTTCACCGCCGCAACCGCAACCCGACCCCCGACGGAAGCCAGCACCTCCTCCACCCGCGCGAGCTCCGCACGCACCGACGCCATCGCCCCACCCGCCGGCAACGCCTGCATCAACCGACCACGCGCCGCCACCACCACGCACGCGTCCCGCAGCGAGAACACCCCCGCCACGAACGCCGCGACCACCTCACCCACCGAATGACCCGCCACAAACCCCGCGGCCACACCCCAACTCTCCAACAAACGGAACAACGCCACCTCGAACGCGAACAACCCCGCCTGCGTGAACACCGTCCGATCCAACAGACCACCGGCATCCGCGAACATCACCTCACGCACACCACCCGACACACCCGCAGCCGCCAACTCACCCGCCAGACACACGTCCAGCTCACCACACACCTCGTCCAACGCAGCCGCGAACACCGGATACACCCCGTACAACCCACGACCCATCCCCGCACGCTGCGCACCCTGACCCGAGAACAACACCGCCACCCGACCACCACCCGCGACACCCGCGACACCACCACCCGCCGCCAACGCCTCCAGACCAGCCAACGCCTCCGCCCGATCACGCGCCACCACCACACCACGGTGCTCCAACACCGCACGCGACGAAACCAACGAGAACCCGGCATCCACCAACGACACGTCCGGACGACCACCGGCAAAAGCCGCCAACCTCCCAGCCTGCGCCCGCAGAGCACCCTCGGTCTTCCCCGAGAAGACCCACGGCACCACCGGCAACGACGACGGCTCGACGACCTCCTCTACAGACTCCTCCACCGGGGCCTGCTCCAGGATCGTGTGCGCGTTCGTCCCACTGATACCGAACGACGACACCGCAGCACGACGCGGCTGACCCGTCTCCGGCCACGCCCGCTCCTCCGTCAGCAGTTCCACCGCACCCGCCGACCAGTCCACCTGCGACGACCGCTCATCCACATGCAGCGTCCGCGGCAGCACACCATGCCGCATCGCCATCACCATCTTGATCACACCCGCCACACCAGCAGCAGCCTGCGTATGCCCGATGTTCGACTTCAACGAACCCAACCACAACGGCCGCTCGACAGGACGGTCCTGGCCATACGTCGCCAGCAGCGCCTGCGCCTCGATCGGGTCACCCAACCTCGTGCCCGTCCCGTGCGCCTCCACCACATCCACCTGAGCCGCCGTCAGACGCGCACTCTCCAACGCCTGCCGGATCACCCGCTGCTGCGACGGACCGTTCGGCGCCGTCAGACCGTTCGACGCACCGTCCTGATTCACCGCGCTACCGCGCACCAGAGCCAGCACCGGATGCCCGTGACGACGCGCATCCGACAACCGCTCCACCAGCAACATCCCCACGCCCTCACCCCACGCGGTGCCGTCCGCGCCGGCCGCGAAGGCCTTCACCCGACCATCGACCGCCAGACCACGCTGACGACTGAACTCCACGAACCCGATAGGAGTCGACATCACCGTCACACCACCGGCCAACGCCAGATCACACTCACCCTGCCGCAGCGCCTGCGCGGCCAGATGCAGCGCCACCAGCGACGACGAACACGCCGTGTCCACCGTCACCGCCGGCCCCTCCAGACCCAGCGTGTACGAGATACGACCCGAGAAGACACTCGCCGCGTTCCCCGTCCCCAGGAAACCCTCAAGACCCTCACGACTACCCGCATCACCCATCAACAGCGTCGCGTAGTCCTGACCGTTGGTACCCGCGAACACACCCGTCCGACTACCCCGCAACGACGTCGGATCGATCCCCGCAGCCTCCAACGCCTCCCACGACGTCTCCAACAGCAACCGCTGCTGCGGATCCATCGCCAACGCCTCTCGCGGAGAGATCCCGAAGAACCCCGCATCGAACCCGGCCACATCCGCAAGGAACGAACCCTCACGCACATACGACCGCCCCACCCGCTCAGGATCAGGGTCGTACAACCCCTCGACATCCCACCCGCGATCCACCGGCCACGGCGAAACCGCATCCCGACCGGCCGCCAGCAGACCCCACAACTCCTCCGGAGAGCCCACACCCCCCGGAAACCGACACCCCATGCCGACAATAGCGATCGGCTCCTCGCCGACCGCTGCCCCCGTAGCGGTCAAACCCCGTCCCCCCGAAGCAGCCGAAACCGCAGTCGGCGACCCACCGAGCAACTCCGACAGGAGATGACCGACCAAGATCGCCGGACTAACGTAATCGAAGACCAACGTGGCGGGCAACCGCAGTCCGAAGACTGCATTCAACCGATTCCGCAGCTCAACGGCGGTCAACGAATCAAAACCGAGCTCCTTGAACGCCCGCACCGCATCAACCCCCTCCGCCGAGGAGTGACCCAACACAGACGCCACCTCGGACCGCACCACACCCAACACCACAGCCCGACGCTCCGCCTCGGACAACCCCACCAACCGCTGCACCAACACCGCACGGGAGTCGTCCGCGACAGTGTCAGCCGCTGCTGTACGGATCCCCTCCTCCTCAAGCAAGCCACGCAGGAGGGGGCTGGGCCGGGAGCCGGTGAAGAAGGGCGCGAACCGCTCCCATTCCAGGTCGGCGACGGCGAGGAACGTCTCGTCCTCATCCAGCGCGCGCTGAAGTGCGGCGATGGCCAACTCGGGTTCGAGTCCGCGGATCCCACGTCGCCGCAGCTGGTCGATCAGCACATCGTCGGCAGCCATGCCGCCGTCCGCCCACGGCCCCCAGGCCACCGAGGTTGCGGGGAGGCCGGCAGCCCGGCGGTGGTGCGCGAGAGCGTCCAGGAAGGCATTGGCCGCGGCGTAGTTGGCCTGGCCGGCGCCACCGATCGAACCGGCCACCGACGAGAACAGCACGAACGCCGACAGGTCCAGCCCTTCGGTCAATTCGTGTAGGTGAAGCGCCGATTCGGCCTTGGCCCGCAGGACGCCTGCCAGGCGCGCCGAGTCCAGCGCGTCCACCACGCCGTCGTCCAGGACCCCGGCGGTGTGGATGACGGCGGTCAGCGGGTACTGCTCCGGGATCCCGGCCAGCACCCCCGCCAACGCCTCACGATCAGCCACATCACACGCCGCGACCGTCACCTCCACCCCCGCACCCGACAACTCCGCCACCAACTCCGCCACACCCGGCGCAGCCCCGCCCCGACGGCTCGTCAGCACCAGGTGCTCCGCCCCCGCACGCGCCAACCACCGCGCCACATGCGAACCCAGCGCACCCGTACCACCCGTCACCAACACCGAACCCGACGCCCGCCACGACGACCCACCACCCGAACCCGCCGAACCGGCCGAACCCGCCCGCACCAGACGACGCCCGAACACCCCCGACGCCCGCACCGCCACCTGATCCTCACCCGAAGACCCCGCCAACACCCCGCACAACCGCTCCCACACCCGCCCCTCCAACATCCCCGGCAGATCCACCACACCACCCCACCGCCCCGGATGCTCCAAACCCACCACCCGACCCAGACCCCACACCATCGCCTGCACCGGACTCGACACCACATCCACCGAACCCACCCCCACAGCACCCCGCGTCACACACCACAACGGCGCCTCCACCCCCGCATCCCCCAACCCCTGCACCAACACCAACGAACCCCCCAACCCCACCGGCACACACCCCGACTCCCCCTCCGCCAAAGCCAACAACGACACCACACCCCGCACCCCACCACCCACCGACGACACAACCCCACCCAACGCCCCCGCAACCCCCACCCGGGACATCGAGGCATCCAGCTCCAGCGTCAGCACCTGCGCGCCACGAGCCTCCAACGCCTCGACACACCCCGCCACCAGCGCACCCGCATCCGCCCCGGTACCCGACGCCGGCACCACCAGCACCCACACACCCGCGACGTCCCGGTCGGCACCCTCCACCTCATTCAGCGCCTGCCACGAGACCCGGTAACGCAACGACTCCACCGACTGCTGCCGCCGATGCGACGTCAGCCACTGCGAAAGCGCCGGCATCACCTCACCCAGCACCTCACCGTCAACCCGCAGGTCCGCCGCCAACGACGCCACGTCCCCACGCTCGACCGCATCCCAGAACACCGCATCCACCGCGCCACCGGTCCCCGCCGACACACTCGGCACCGACTCCTCCAGCCAGTACCGCCGACGCTGGAACGCATACGTCGGCAGATCCACCCGCCGCGCACCCTGGCCGTCGAACAGCCGCGACCAATCCACGGCGACGCCGTTGACGAACGCCTCCGCGACGCCCTGCACCAGCGCCAACGGCTCCGGACGATCACGACGCTGAACAGCCACACAGACGACGCCGTCACTGTCCTCCAGGGTGTCCGCGGCCATCGCCGTCAGCACACCGTCCGGACCCACCTCCACGAACGCCCGCGCCCCCGCCCCATACAGAGCCCGCACACCCTCGTGGAACAGCACCGCCTCCCGCACATGCCGCACCCAGTACCCAGGCTCACACAACACATCCGACGCCAACTCACCCGTCAGATTCGAGACCACGGGAATCCGCGGCACCCCGAACTCCACACCCTCCAGAACCCGACCGAACTCCTCCAACATCGGATCCATCAACGGCGAATGGAACGCATGGCTGACGTTCAACTCACGCGTCTTGCAACCCTCCGCAACCAGCGCGGCAGACACCTCCGCCACAGCGTCGGCCTCACCCGAGACCACCACCGACCGCGGACCGTTCACCGCCGCAACACCAACCCGCCCCCCGAAACCGGCGAGCACCTCCTCCACCCGCGCGAGCTCCGCACGCACCGACACCATCGCCCCACCCGCCGGCAACGCCTGCATCAACCGACCACGCGCCGCCACCACCACACACGCGTCCCGCAGCGAGAACACCCCCGCCACGAACGCCGCGACCACCTCACCCACCGAATGACCCGCCACAAACCCCGCGGCCACACCCCAACTCTCCAACAAACGGAACAACGCCACCTCGAACGCGAACAGACCGGCCTGCGTGAACACCGTCCGATCCAACAGACCACCGGCATCCGCGAACATCACCTCACGCACACCACCCGACACACCCGCAGCCGCCAACTCACCCGCCAGACACACGTCCAGCTCACCACACACCTCGTCCAACGCAGCCGCGAACACCGGATACACCCCATACAACCCGCGGCCCATCCCCGCACGCTGCGCTCCCTGGCCCGAGAACAACACCGCCACCCCACCAGCAGCCGCGACACCCGCGACACCACCACCCGCCGCCAGCGCCTCCAGACCAGCCAACGCCTCCGCCCGATCACGCGCCACCACCACACCACGGTGCTCCAACACCGCACGCGACGAAACCAACGAGAACCCGGCATCCACCAACGACACGTCCGGACGACCACCGGCAAAAGCCGCCAACCTCCCAGCCTGCGCCCGCAGAGCACCCTCGGTCTTCCCCGACAGCACCCACGGCACCACCGGCAACGACGACGGCTCGACGGATTCCCGGGCCGGGTCCTCGCCCTCGGCCGACTCCGCGACCAGGGCCTCCGCCGGGGCCTGCTCCAGGATCGTGTGCGCGTTCGTCCCACTGATACCGAACGACGACACCGCAGCACGACGCGGCTGACCCGTCTCCGGCCACGCCCGCTCCTCCGTCAGCAGTTCCACCGCACCCGCCGACCAGTCCACCTGCGACGACGGCTCATCTACGTGGAGCGTCCGCGGCAACACACCGTGCCGCATCGCCATCACCATCTTGATCACACCCGCGACACCCGCCGCCGCCTGCGTGTGACCGATGTTCGACTTCAGCGATCCGAGCCAGAGCGGCCGGTCCTCCGCGCGCTCCTGACCGTAGGTGGCGATCAGGGCCTGCGCCTCGATCGGGTCGCCCAGCGTAGTGCCCGTCCCGTGCGCCTCCACGGCGTCGATCTGCTCGGCCGTCAGACGGGCGTTGGCCAGCGCCTGGCGGATCACCCGCTGCTGGGACGGGCCGTTCGGCGCCGTCAGACCGTTCGACGCACCGTCCTGGTTCACCGCACTGCCCCGCACCACCGCCAGCACCGGATGCCCGTTGCGCCGCGCATCCGACAGCCGCTCCACCAGCAGCATGCCGACGCCTTCACCCCAGCCGGTGCCGTCCGCGGCGGCCGCGAAGGACTTGCACCGACCGTCCGCCGCCAGACCACGCTGACGACTGAACTCCACGAACAGCCCCGGCGTGGACAGCACCGTCACACCACCGGCCAACGCCAGATCACACTCACCCTGCCGCAACGCCTGCACCGCCAAGTGCAGCGCCACCAGCGACGACGAACACGCCGTGTCCACCGTCACCGCCGGACCCTCCAACCCCAGCGTGTACGAGATACGGCCCGACGCAACGCTGCCCGCGTTGCCCGTCAGCAGATGGCCCTCCAGGCCCTCCGGCACGTTCTGTCGACCGGTTCCGTATCCCGAGGAAGGCGCGCCGGCGAAGACACCGGTCCGGCTGCCGCGCAGCGAGGACGGGTCGATACCAGCCCGCTCGAACGACTCCCACGACGCCTCCAGCAGCAGCCGCTGCTGCGGGTCCATCGCCAACGCCTCACGCGGCGAGATCCCGAACAGCGACGGATCGAACTCGGCCGCGTCGTGCAGGAACCCGCCCTCGCGGGTATAGGACTTGCCGACCGCTTCCGGGTCGGGGTCATAGAGACCGTCGGCCCACCCGCGGTCCAGCGGGAACGTCGAAATCCCGTCCCGGCCTTCGGCCACCAGTTGCCACAGGTCCTCCGGAGAGCCCACTCCCCCGGGGAGTCGGCAGCTCATGCCGACGATCACGATCGGATCGTCGTCGCCCGCCGGCGCCGATACGGACGTACCGGCCCCCGCGGCCACGGCTCCGGCCACGGCACCCGTCGTCTCCAGGCGCAGGAAGTCCGCCAGCGCCATCGGAGTGGGGTAGTCGAAGATCACCGTCGCGGGCAGTCGCAGGCCCGTCGCCGCGTTCAGGCGGTTGCGCAGTTCGACGGCGGTCAGCGAGTCGAAGCCGAGGTCGTTGAACGCGCGGTTGCCCTCGATCTCCGCCGAGGAGGCGTGTCCGAGGACCGCCGCGACCTCGGTCCGTACCAGGTCCAGCAGCACGGCGTCGCGCTCGGCGGCGGTCATCGCCGCCAGCCGGCGGGTCAGCGTGGCGGCCGCATCGGGCCCGGCCGCGGCCGCGGCCCGTACCGGCACCCGCACCAGGTTGCGCAGCAGTGCGGGCACGTTCGCCCTACCGGCCTGGGCGCGCAGTCCGGCCAGGTCCAGGCGGGCCGGCAGCAGGACCGGCTCGCCCATCGTCTGTGCGGTGTCGAGGAGTTCGAGCGCCTCCGCGGTCGAGAGCCCCTCCACGCCGTTGCGGTTGATGCGCTGGAGGTTGCCGTCGCCCAGGGCCCCGGTCATCCCGGAGGCCTCCGCCCACAGACCCCACGCCAGGGACACCCCGGGCAGGCCCTTCGCCCGACGGTGCTGCGCCAGCCCGTCCAGGAACGCGTTCGCGGTGGCGTAGTTGCCCTGCCCCGGCGCACCGAACGTCGCCGCCACCGACGAGAACAACACGAACATCGACAGGTCGAGGTGTTCGGTGAGCTCGTGCAGGTGCCAGGCCGCATCCAGCTTCGGACGCAGGACCGTGTCGAAGCGCTCCGGGGTGAGCGACTCGATCACGCCGTCGTCCAGCACACCCGCGGTGTGCACGACCCCCGTCAGCGGTGCCTGCGCCGGGATCCGCGCCAGCACCGCCGCGAGCGCGTCCCGGTCGGCGACGTCACAGGCCTCCACCGTCACACTCGCACCGGCCCCGGTCAGCTCCGCGACCAACTCCGCCGCACCCGGGGCATCCGCACCACGCCGACTCGCCAGCACCAGACGCCGCACCCCGTGCCCCACCACCAGATGCCGCGCCACCAGAGCACCCAACGTGCCCGACGCACCCGTCACCAGCACCGTGCCCGCGGGATCGACACCACGCGGCACCGTCAGCACGACCTTGCCGACATGACGCGCCTGACTCACGTACCGGAACGCGTCCTGGATCCGGTGCACGTCCCACGTCCTCACCGGCAACGGCCGCAGCACCCCCGCACCGAACAGCGACAGCAACTCCGCGAGCATCTCCGCGATCCGGTCCGGACCCGCCTCGATCAGATCGAACGCCCGGTACTCCACACCCGCCCGCCCCGCCGCCACACCCGCCGCGTCCCGGACATCGGTCTTGCCCATCTCCAGGAACCGCCCACCACGCGGCAACAGGTCCAACGACGCATCGACGAACTCGTACGCCAGCGCGTTCAACACCACGTCCACGCCACGACCCCCGGTCGCCGCCGTGAACGCCTCACGGAACTCCAACGTCCGCGAGGAGGCGATCTCCCCCTCCTCCAGACCCAGCCCGCGCAGCACATCCCACTTGCCCGCACTCGCCGTCCCCAGCACCCGCGCACCCAGATGACGCGCCAACTGCACCGCCGCCATACCCACACCACCCGCGGCCGCGTGCACCAGCACCGACTCACCCGCCCGCACACCACCCAGATCCACCAACGCGTAATACGCCGTCAGGAACACCAACGGCACCGACGCCGCCTCCGCGAACGACCACCCCTCCGGAACCCGCGCCATCAGCCGGTGGTCCGACACCGCCACCGGACCGAAACCCCCGGACACCAGGCCGAACACCCGGTCGCCCACCGCCACATGAGTGACCTCCGAGCCGACCTCCAGCACGACGCCCGCCGCCTCGAAACCGAGCAGGCCCGCATTGCCCGGGTACATGCCCAACGCGTTCAGCACGTCACGGAAGTTGACACCCGCGGCACGCACCGAGATCCGCACCTCGTTCGGCGCCAACACCACCTCGGCCGCGTCACACGGCTCCAGGGAGAGCTCCTCCAGCGTCTCGCCGGCCCCCTTCGCCGCACGCCAGGCCACCCCGGACGGCGCAACCAGCCCCGCACCCGGACCGACGGCCCGCGCCAGACGCGGCACGAACGCCACGCCACCCCGCACCGCCAGCTGCGGCTCACCCGCCTCCAACGCCCACGCCAGGACCCCCGAGAGCTCAGCGCCGTCTGCCTCGGTCTGCGCACCGGTCTCGGCATCGACGTCGAGCAGGACGAACCGTCCCGGGTGCTCCGCCTGCGCGGACCGGACCAGTCCCCACGCGGAGGCCGCAGCCAGGTCGGTCACCGCGGCGCCCGGCTCGGGCGCGACCGCGCCGCCGGTCAGCAGGACCAGACGCGAGGCCGACCAGCGCTCGTCGGAGACCCAGGCCTGCACCGCCTCCAGCACCCGCGCCGCAGTCCCACGGACCCCGCCGGGGATCGGCCCCTCCGCGGCATCCACCACCGGAAGTACGACCACCTGCGGGACTCCGGCCCCGCCGTCCACCGCCGCACCCAGCGCCGCCAGATCCGCGAACCGGTCACCGACCAGATCGGCCAGACCACGGGGTGCCTCGCCCAACCCCGCCCATCGGTGGCCGGCCGGCTCAACCGTGTCGACAGGAACGGCAAGCGGAGTCCAGTCGACACGGAACAGCGTCTCCCGACCCGCCACCTGCGCGGCAGTGAGCTGTCCGGGCGTCACCGGGCGCATCAGCAAAGACTCCACCGCCGCCACCGGTGCGCCCGTGGTGTCGGCCACCTCGACCGAAACCGCATCGGTACCGGCCGGTGCCAGCCGCACGCGCAACTCCGTGGCACCGACCGCGTACAGCGATACACCCGACCACGCGAACGGCAGCCGACCCCGGTCGTCCTCACCGAGGAAGTCACCGAGCCCCACCGCGTGCAGCGCGGCATCGAGCAGGGCGGGGTGGATACCGAAACGGGCCGCCTGGGCCTGCTCGTCGGCGGGCAGGGCGACCTCGGCGAAGACCTCCTCGCCCCGGCGCCACGCCGCCCGCAGCCCCGCGAACACCGGACCGTAGGCGAACCCGCGCTCGGCGAAACGCTCGTAGAGGTCCGACACGTCCACGGCCTCGGCGCCCTGCGGCGGCCACACCGACCAGTCCGCACCCGCCGCCGAGCTCACCGCCTCCCTACCGAGCGTGCCGGTGGCATGGCGGACCCACTCGGCCTCCAGGTCCCCGTCAGCCTCGTCATGGATCCGCGAGTGCAGGGTCAGCGAACGACGACCCGTCTCGTCCAACTCGCCGACGGCCAGCTGGATCTGGACGCCACCACGCTCGGGCACCACCAACGGTGCCTCCAGCGTCAACTCCTCCACACGCTCACAGCCCGCACGCTCACCCGCACGCAGCGCCAGCTCCAGCATGCCGGTCCCCGGCACCAACACCGTCCCCGCCACCGCGTGATCCGCCAACCACGGATGCGTACGCAGCGACAACCGCCCCGTGAACAGCAACCCATCCCCACCGGCAAGGCCGACGGCCGCGCCCAGCAGCGGATGGTCCGCCGAGCCGAGCCCCGCCGACACCACGTCCCCGACACCCGTCGTGGCATCGAGCCAGTAGCGCTGGCGCTGGAACGCATACGTCGGCAGATCCACCCGGCGGGCGCCCTGGCCGTCGAACAGCCGCGACCAGTCCACGGCCACGCCGTTCACGAACGCCTCCGCGACGCCCTGCACCAGCGCCAACGGCTCCGGACGGTCACGACGCTGAACAGCCACACAGGCGACGTCCTCGCCGTCCAGGGTGTCGGCCGCCATCGCCGTCAGCACACCGTCCGGACCCACCTCCACGAACGCCCGCGCGCCCGCCGCATGCAGCGACCGCACACCCTCGTGGAACAGCACCGCCTCCCGCACATGCCGCACCCAGTACGCGGGCTCACACAACACATCCGACGCCAACTCACCCGTCACGTTCGAGACCACGGGAATCCGCGGAACCCCGAACTCCACACCCTCCAGAACCCGACCGAACTCCTCCAACATCGGATCCATCAACGGCGAATGGAACGCATGGCTGACGTTCAACTCACGCGTCTTGCAGCCTTCCTCGGCGAACCGCGCCACCGCCTGCGCCACCGCGTCGGCCTCACCCGAGACCACCACCGACCGCGGACCGTTCACCGCCGCAACCGCAACCCGCCCCCCGAAACCGGCGAGCACCTCCTCCACCCGCGCGAGCTCCGCACGCACCGACACCATCGCCCCACCCGCCGGCAACGCCTGCATCAACCGACCACGCGCCGCCACCACCACACACGCATCCCGCAACGAGAACACCCCCGCCACGAACGCCGCAACCACCTCACCCACCGAATGACCCGCCACAAACCCCGCGGCCACACCCCAACTCTCCAACAGCCGGAACAACGCCACCTCGAACGCGAACAGACCGGCCTGCGTGAACACCGTCCGATCCAACAGACCACCGGCATCCGCGAACATCACCTCACGCACACCACCCGACACACCCGCAGCCGCCAACTCACCCGCCAGACACACATCCAGCTCACCACACACCTCGTCCAACGCAGCCGCGAACACCGGATACACCCCATACAACCCACGACCCATCCCCGCACGCTGCGCACCCTGACCCGAGAACAACACCGCCACCCGACCACCACCCGCAACACCCGCGAGACCGCCACCCGCCGCCAGCGCCTCCAGACCAGCCAACGCCTCCGCCCGATCACGCGCCACCACCACACCACGGTGCTCCAACACCGCACGACCACTCACCAACGACGAAGCCACATCGACATCACGCAGGTCATCACGCTCGCCGACGAACGACACCAGCCGCTCAGCCTGTGCCCGCAGAGCACCCTCGGTCTTCCCCGAGAGGACCCACGGCACCAGCGGCAGGCCAGTACCACCAACGACCTCCTCAGCCGCCTCCTCCGCCGGAGCCTGCTCCAGGATCGTGTGCGCGTTCGTCCCGCTGATACCGAACGACGACACCGCGGCACGACGCGGCTGACCCGTCTCCGGCCACGCCCGCTCCTCGGTGAGCAGCTCCACCGCACCCGCCGACCAGTCCACCTGCGGCGTCGGCTCGTCCACGTGCAGGGTGCGCGGCAGCACACCGTGCCGCATCGCCATCACCATTTTGATCACACCCGCGACACCCGCAGCCGCCTGCGTATGCCCGATGTTCGACTTCAACGAACCCAGCCACAACGGCCGCTCGGTCGGACGGTCCTGGCCATAAGTCGCCAGCAGCGCCTGCGCCTCGATCGGATCGCCCAGCCTGGTACCCGTCCCGTGCGCCTCCACCACATCGACCTGGTCGACCGTCAGACGGGCATTGGCCAGAGCGGCCCGGATCACCCGCTGCTGCGACGGACCGTTCGGCGCCGTCAGACCACTGCTCGCACCGTCCTGGTTCACCGCGCTACCGCGCACCACCGCCAGCACCGGATGCCCGTTGCGCCGCGCATCCGACAACCGCTCCACCAGCAACATGCCGGCGCCTTCGGACCACGTGGTGCCGTCCGCGGCGGCCGCGAACGACTTGCACCGACCGTCCGCCGCCAGACCACGCTGGCGACTGAACTCCACGTAGGCGCCAGGCGTGAACATCACCGCCACGCCGCCCACCAGCGCCAGCGAGCACTCACCCTGCCGCAGCGCCTGCACCGCCAGGTGGAGCGCCACCAGCGACGACGAACACGCCGTGTCCACCGTCACCGCCGGCCCCTCCAGACCCAGCGTGTACGAGATACGACCCGACGCGACGCTGCCCGAACTACCCGTTCCCATGAAGCCTTCCAACCCCTCCGGGATCGGATTCACACGGGAGCCGTAGTCGTGGTACATCACACCGGCGAAAACACCGGTCCGACTGCCGCGCAGCGAGGACGGGTCGATACCAGCCCGCTCGAACGCCTCCCACGACGTCTCCAGCAGCAACCGCTGCTGCGGGTCCATCGCCAGCGCCTCACGCGGCGAGATCCCGAAGAACCCCGAATCGAACTCCGCGACGTCATGGAGGAACCCGCCCTCACGGGTGTAGGACTTCCCCGCCCGCTCCGGGTCCGGGTCGTAGAGGTCCTCGGCCCAGCCGCGGTCCGTCGGGAATTCCGTGATGCCGTCACGCCCGTCGGAGACCAGACGCCACAGGTCCTCCGGTGAATTCACATCGCCCGGATACCGGCAGCTCATTCCCACGATCGCGATCGGCTCGGAGTCCGCCGACTCGACCTCGTTCAGACGCTGACGAGTCTCGTGCAGATCGGCCGTCACTCGTCGCAGGTACTCAACGAGCTTCTCTTCGTTCACCACTGCCGTAGTCTCCTGGAGTCGTCGGGGAAGTCTTGAAACTGGAATTTCACGACTCGCCGAATGCGCTGTCGATGAAGTCGAAGAGATCGTCTGCCGATGCCGAACGAAGCTTGTCCGCAACGTCGTCGCTTTCAGCGGCGTTCGACGAATTCCCGCTCCACTGGGAAAGAAGGTTCTTGAGCCGGGAGGCGACCAACGCCTGCGTCGCCTCGTCGGGAGCGGAGGCTGCCGTGAGCAGCGCTTCCACCCGGTCGAGTTCCGCGACCAGCGCGGTTTCCCGCGGTGCGGGGCCGTCGTCCACGATCTCGCTCTGGAGGTGCTGGGTGAGCGCTGCGGGAGTGGGGTAGTCGAAGATCAACGTGGCCGGCAACCGGAGCCCCGTCGCCGCGTTCACCCGGTTGCGCAACTCCACCGCGGTCAGCGAGTCGAACCCCGCGTCGAGGAACCCCAGTTCGGCACCCACCGCGTCCGCCGTCGCATGCCCCAGCACCGCGGCCGCCTCACCGCAGACCAGATCCAGCAGCACACGCCGCTGCTCCACCTCCGACAGACCCGCCAACCGGCCCTTCAACACCACGACCGCGTCCTGGCCACCGACCACCGACGACGCCCTGCGGACAGGAACCCGAACCAGACCCCGCAACAGCGCCGGCACCCCGCCCGACGCCGCCGCCTGCGACCGGAACACCGCCAGATCCAACCGCGCCGGCACCGACACCGCCTCACCCCCCGAGCAAGCGGCGTCGAACAGCTCCAACCCCTCCCGCGACGACAGACCACGAAGCCCACTACGGGCCATCCGCTGCACACTGCCGTCGCCCAGGGCCCCGGTCATCCCGGAGGCCTCCGCCCACAGACCCCACGCCAGGGACACCGCGGGCAGCCCCTTCGCCCGACGGTGCTGCGCCAACCCGTCCAGGAACGCGTTCGCGGTGGCGTAGTTGCCCTGCCCCGGCGCACCGAACGTCGCCGCCACCGACGAGAACAACACGAACGCCGACAGGTCCAGGTGCTCGGTGAGCTCGTGCAGGTGCCAGGCCGCATCCAACTTCGGACGCAGAACCGTGTCCAAACGCTCCGGGGTGAGCGACTCGACCACCCCGTCGTCCAGCACACCCGCCGTGTGCACCACCCCCGTCAGCGGTGCCTGCGCCGGGATCCGCGCCAGGAGCGCGGCCAGCGCCTCCCGGTCGGCCACGTCACAGGCCTCCACCGTCACACTCGCACCGGCCCCGGTCAGCTCCGCGACCAACTCCGCCGCCCCCGGGGCATCCGCACCACGCCGACTCGCCAGCACCAGATGCCGCACCCCGTGCCCCACCACCAGATGCCGCGCCACCAAAGCACCCAGCGTGCCGGTCGCACCCGTCACCAGCACCGTGCCCGCAGCGCCGAACGCCGCCTTCGCACCACCCTCCACCGACCCCGCACCCGCAGCCCGAACCAGCCGCGGCACGAACGCCACACCACCGCGCACCGCCACCTGCGGCTCGTCACAGGCCAACACCCCCGGCAGGACACCGGACACATCACCGTCGACGTCCACCAGCACGAACCGACCCGGATGCTCCGACTGCGCCGAACGCACCAGACCCCACACCGACGCCGCTGCCAGATCCGCGACACCGGCGCCGGACTCCACGGCCACCGCACCCCGCGTCACCACCACCAGACGCGAACCCGCCCACCGCTCATCCGCCGTCCAACCCTGCAACACCCCCAGAACACCCGCCGCAACCCCCCGGACACCCACCACCGGATCCCCGGACCCACCGGACACCCCGAGCACAACCGTCCCCGGAACCTCCAACCCCGCATCGACCGCCGCACCAAGAGCAGCCAGATCCACGAACCGACCGCCCTCCTCGACCGCCGGCCCTGCCTCAACCTCACCCAGCCAGGCCCAACGGTCGCTCTCTGCCGGGCGCTCGGAACCATCGAGTAGCGGCGTCCAATCGACCCGGAACAGCGAATCCCGGCCGGCGACGGCACCCGGCGCGGCATGAATCTGAGCGTCCGTCACCGGCCGCAACACCAAGGACTCCACGGTCGCAACCGAAGCACCCGTGGTGTCCGCGACGTGGATCGACATCACATCGGTGCCCTGAGAGGACAGCCGGACACGCAATGCGGATGCACCGACCGCATGCAGGGACACGCCCTGCCAGGAGAACGGCAGCCGGCCCCGGTCGTCGTTTCCGGTCAGGTCTCCTGCCCCCACACCGTGGAGGGCCGCGTCGAGCAGGGCGGGGTGGATGCCGAAGCGGGGCGCCTGGGCCTGCTCGTCGGCGGGCAGGGCGACCTCGGCGAAGACCTCCTCGCCCCGGCGCCACGCCGCCCGCAGGCCCGCGAACACCGGACCATAGGCGAACCCACGCTCGGCGAACCGCTCATAGAGGTCCGACACGTCCGCGACCTCGGCGCCCTGCGGCGGCCACTCCGACCAGTCGACGGCCGACGCGGTGTCACCCGCGAGGGCGCCACCGGTCAAGACACCGGTGGCGTGCCGGACCCACTCGCCCTGCGGCGACTCCTCGGCGTCGCCCTGGATCCGCGAGTGCAGGGTCAGCGAACGACGACCCGACTCGTCCAACTCGCCCACGGCCAGCTGGATCTGGACACCACCGCGCTCGGGCACCACCAACGGCGCCTCCAGCGTCAACTCCTCCACGTGCTCGCAACCGACCTCGGCACCGGCACGAAGAGCCAGCTCCAGCATCCCCGTCCCCGGCACCAACACCGTCCCCGCCACCGCGTGATCCGCCAACCACGGATGCGTCCGCAGCGACAACCGACCCGTGAACAGGAAACCGTCACCGGCCGCGAGCGCCACCGCCGCACCCAGCAGCGGATGGTCCGCCGAACCGAGCCCCGCCGACACCACGTCCCCGACACCCGTCGTGGCGTCGATCCAGTACCGCTCGTGCTGGAACGCATAGGTCGGCAGGTCCACGCGGCGGGCGCCCTGGCCGTCGAACAGCCGTGTCCAGTCGACGGCCACGCCGTTGACGAACGCCTCCGCGACGCCCTGCACCAGCGCCAACGGCTCCGGACGATCACGACGCTGAACAGCCACACAGGCGACGTCCTCGCCGTCCAGGGTGTCGGCCGCCATCGCCGTCAGCACACCGTCCGGACCCACCTCCACGAACGCCCGCGCCCCCGCCGCATGCAGCGACCGCACACCCTCGTGGAACAGCACCGCCTCCCGCACATGCCGCACCCAGTACCCAGGCTCACACAACACATCCGACGCCAACTCACCCGTCACGTTCGAGACCACGGGAATCCGCGGCGTCCCGAACTCCACACCCTCCAGAACCCGACCGAACTCCTCCAACATCGGATCCATCAACGGCGAATGGAACGCATGGCTCACATTCAACTCACGCGTCTTACAACCCTCCGCCACCAGCACCGCAGACACCTCCGCCACAGCGTCGGCCTCACCCGAGACCACCACCGACCGCGGACCGTTCACCGCCGCAACACCAACCCGCCCCCCGAAACCGGCGAGCACCTCCTCCACCCGCGCGAGCTCCGCACGCACCGACACCATCGCCCCACCCGCCGGCAACGCCTGCATCAACCGACCACGCGCCGCCACCACCACGCACGCGTCCCGCAACGAGAACACCCCCGCCACGAACGCCGCGACCACCTCACCCACCGAATGACCCGCCACGAACCCCGCAACCACACCCCAACTCTCCAACAAACGGAACAACGCCACCTCGAACGCGAACAACCCCGCCTGCGTGAACACCGTCCGATCCAACAGACCGGAACCGTCCACACCACCCTCCGCGAACATCACCTCACGCACACCACCCGACACACCCGCAGCCGCCAACTCACCCGCCAGACACACGTCCAGCTCACCACACACCTCGTCCAACGCAGCCGCGAACACCGGATACACCCCGTACAACCCACGACCCATCCCCGCACGCTGCGCACCCTGACCCGAGAACAACACCGCCACCCGACCAGCACCCGCGACACCCGCGACACCACCACCCGCCGCCAGCGCCTCCAGACCAGCCAACGCCTCCGCCCGATCACACGCCACCACCACACCACGGTGCTCCAACACCGCACGACCACTCACCAACGACGAAGCCACATCGACATCACGCAGGCCATCACGCTCGCCGACGAACGACACCAACCGCCCAGCCTGCGCAGCCAACGCCCCAGCAGACTTCGCCGACACCACCCACGGCACCACCGGCAACGACGGCTCGACGGATTCCCGATCCGCGTCCTCGCCCTCGGCCGACTCCGCGACCAGGGTCTCCACCGGGGCCTGCTCCAGGATCGTGTGCGCGTTCGTCCCACTGATACCGAACGACGACACCGCAGCACGACGCGGCTGACCCGTCTCCGGCCACGCCCGCTCCTCCGTCAGCAGTTCCACCGCACCCGCCGACCAGTCCACCTGCGACGACCGCTCATCCACATGCAGCGTCCGCGGCAGCACACCATGCCGCATCGCCATCACCATCTTGATCACACCCGCCACACCAGCAGCAGCCTGCGTATGCCCGATGTTCGACTTCAACGAACCCAACCACAACGGCCGCTCGACAGGACGATCCTGGCCATACGTCGCCAGCAGCGCCTGCGCCTCGATCGGGTCACCCAACCTCGTGCCCGTCCCGTGCGCCTCCACCACATCCACCTGAGCCGCCGTCAGACGCGCACTCTCCAACGCCTGCCGGATCACCCGCTGCTGCGACGGACCGTTCGGCGCCGTCAGACCGTTCGACGCACCGTCCTGATTCACCGCGCTACCGCGCACCAGAGCCAGCACCGGATGCCCGTGACGACGCGCATCCGACAACCGCTCCACCAGCAACATCCCCACGCCCTCACCCCACGCGGTGCCGTCCGCGCCGGCCGCGAAGGCCTTCACCCGACCATCGACCGCCAGACCACGCTGACGACTGAACTCCACGAACCCGATAGGAGTCGACATCACCGTCACACCACCGGCCAACGCCAGATCACACTCACCCTGCCGCAGCGCCTGCGCGGCCAGATGCAGCGCCACCAGCGACGACGAACACGCCGTGTCCACCGTCACCGCCGGCCCCTCCAGACCCAGCGTGTACGAGATACGACCCGAGAAGACACTCGCCGCGTTCCCCGTCCCCAGGAAACCCTCAAGACCCTCACGACTACCCGCATCACCCATCAACAGCGTCGCGTAGTCCTGACCGTTGGTACCCGCGAACACACCCGTCCGACTACCCCGCAACGACGTCGGATCGATCCCCGCAGCCTCCAACGCCTCCCACGACGTCTCCAACAGCAACCGCTGCTGCGGATCCATCGCCAACGCCTCTCGCGGAGAGATCCCGAAGAACCCCGCATCGAACCCGGCCACATCCGCAAGGAACGAACCCTCACGCACATACGACCGCCCCACCCGCTCAGGATCAGGGTCGTACAACCCCTCGACATCCCACCCGCGATCCACCGGCCACGGCGAAACCGCATCCCGACCGGCCGCCAGCAGACCCCACAACTCCTCCGGAGAGCCCACACCCCCCGGAAACCGACACCCCATGCCGACAATAGCGATCGGCTCCTCGCCGACCGCTGCCCCCGTAGCGGTCAAACCCCGTCCCCCCGAAGCAGCCGAAACCGCAGTCGGCGACCCACCGAGCAACTCCGACAGGAGATGACCGACCAAGATCGCCGGACTAACGTAATCGAAGACCAACGTGGCGGGCAACCGCAGTCCGAAGACTGCATTCAACCGATTCCGCAGCTCAACGGCGGTCAACGAATCAAAACCGAGCTCCTTGAACGCCCGCACCGCATCAACCCCCTCCGCCGAGGAGTGACCCAACACAGACGCCACCTCGGACCGCACCACACCCAACACCACAGCCCGACGCTCCGCCTCGGACAACCCCACCAACCGCTGCACCAACACCGCACGGGAGTCGTCCGCGCCTGCCGGGGCGACAGCCGCAGCGGCGGACCACTCGCGGACCTCAGCGAGCTCCCCGATCAGCGCGGTGGGCTTCTCGCCGGTGCTCAGGGCGCGCCGCCAGTCGACATCGGCGACCACCAGGAAGGTCTCGTCGGCGTCCAGCACCTGCTGCAGCGCCGCGGTGGCCAGCTCCGGGTCCATCGCCGGCACGCCCCGGTGGCGAAGGCGCTGCTCGACCGCTCCCTCGGCGAGGCCGCCGCCCGCCCAGTGGCCCCATGCCACCGACGTGGCGGGCAGTCCGGCGGCCCGGCGGTGGTGCGCGAGGGCATCCAGGAACGCGTTCCCGGGTGCGTAGTTGCCCTGTCCGGCGCCGCCGAACGTCCCCGCGAACGAGGAGAACAGGACGAATGCCGAGAGGTCCATGTCCCGGGTCAACTCGTGCAGGTTCAGCGCGGCGGCCTTCTTCACCCGAAGCGCGCGGTCCACCTGGTCCAGTGTCAGGTCGTCGAGCAGCGCGTCGTCGAGCTGCGCCGCGGTGTGGATGACGGCGGTCAGCGGGTACTGCTCCGGGATCCCGGCCAGCACCCCCGCCAACGCCTCACGATCAGCCACATCACACGCCACGACCGTCACCTCCACCCCCGCACCCGACAACTCCGCCACCAACTCCGCCACACCCGGCGCAGCCCCACCCCGACGGCTCGTCAGCACCAGATGCTCCGCCCCCGCACGCGCCAACCACCGCGCCACATGCGAACCCAGCGCACCCGTACCACCCGTCACCAACACCGAACCCGACGCCCGCCACGACGACCCACCACCCGAACCCGCCGAACCGGCCGAACCCGCCCGCACCAGACGACGCCCGAACACCCCCGACGCCCGCACCGCCACCTGATCCTCACCCGAAGACCCCGCCAACACCCCGCACAACCGCTCCCACACCCGCCCCTCCAACACCCCCGGCAGATCCACCACACCACCCCACCGCCCCGGATGCTCCAAACCCACCACCCGACCCAGACCCCACACCATCGCCTGCACCGGACTCGACACCACATCCACCGAACCCACCCCCACAGCACCCCGCGTCACACACCACAACGGCGCCTCCACCCCCGCATCCCCCAACCCCTGCACCAACACCAACGAACCCCCCAACCCCACCGGCACACACCCCGACTCCCCCTCCGCCAAAGCCAACAACGACACCACACCCCGCACCCCACCACCCACCGACGACACAACCCCACCCAACGCCCCCGCAACCCCCACCCGATCCAGAACATCCCCCACAACCACCCGAACCACCCGAGCACCACCCACCGTCAACGCAGCCTCGACACCATCCGCCGCCTCCCCCGCACCCGACACCGGCACCACCAGCACCCACACACCCGACAGCGCCCCACCCGCCGGCTCACCCAGCGGACGCCACTCCACCCGGTACCGCCAACCGTCCACCACAGCCTGGTCCGCGCTGCGCCGACGCCACGACGTCAACGCCGGTATCACCTCACCCAGCACCTCACCGTCAACCCGCAGGTCCGCCGCCAACGACGCCACGTCCCCACGCTCGACCGCATCCCAGAAGGCACTCTCCTGGGGGGTCGCGGCCGTGGCCGGACCGGTGGTGGCCGAAGCCCCGGGCTCAAGCCAGTGGAACTCGCGCTGGAAGGCGTAGGTGGGCAGTTCCACCCGCTGGGCCCGGTGGCCTGAGAACACGGCCCGCCAGTCCACCGCCACCCCGGCGACGTGCAGTGCGGACAGTGAGGTCAGGAGGCAGTGCAGACCGTTGGTGTCGCGGCGCAGGGTCCCGACCACAACGGGCGCCCCGGTGTCCGGTCGGGCCCCGGCCTCCGGCTGGGCGGCGTCGACGCTCTCCTGCAGGCCCATGGTCAGTACGGGGTGGGCGCTGACCTCCACGAAGGCCTGGTTCCCCTGGGCCAGCAGCAGGCTCGTGGTCTCCTCGAACCGGACGGTCTGCCGCAGGTTGCGGTACCAGTAGTCGGCGTCCAGCCCGGCCGTGTCCAGCAGGCCGCCGGTCACCGTCGAGTAGAACGGGATGTCCGCGGAGCGCGGTGCGACCGGCGCCAGCACGTCCAGCAGGTGCTCACGGATCGCCTCCACCTGGTGGGAGTGCGAGGCGTAGTCGACCGGGATCCGGCGGGCCCGGACCGCCCGCTCCTCACAGGCGGCCAACAGACCGTCCAGAGCGGCCGGTTCACCGGAGACCACCACGGAGGACGGCCCGTTGACCGCCGCCACGGAGATCGCCGCGCCCCAGGGAGCCAGCATCGGCGCCAGCTCGTCGGCCGACAGCGGGACCGACACCATGCCGCCCTTGCCGGACAGTTCGGCGGCCAGTGCCTTGCTTCGCAGCGTCACGACGCGGGCCGCGTCCTCCAGCGTCAGCGCGCCCGCGACGCAGGCCGCCGCGATCTCGCCCTGGCTGTGACCCATCACCGCGGCCGGCCGGACGCCCGACGCGCTCCAGACCTCGGCCAGGGAGACCATGACCGCGAAGAGCGCCGGCTGGACGACGTCCACGCGGTCCAGGGTCGGGGCGCCGGGTCGGCCGTGCAGGACGTCGACCAGCGACCAGTCCACGAACTGTTCGACGGCGGTCGCGCACGCGTGCAGGCGGTCCCGGAACACCGTGGAGGATTCGAGCAGGTCCAGTGCCATACCGGCCCACTGGGAGCCCTGCCCCGGGAAGACGAACACCGTCGCGACCCGGGAGGCGGCCGCCGAGCGCAGCACGCCCGGCGCGACCTCGCCGCGGGCCAGTGCGTCGAGGCGCTCCAGGTGTCCCTCGCGGTCCTCCGCCAGCAGGACGGCGCGGTGTTCGAGGGCGGCGCGCGTAGTGGCGAGGGCGTGACCGACGTCGGCGTGGTCCGGCTCGGGGTGGGCGTCCAGATGATCGCGCAGGTTCCGTGCCTGGGCCTGCAGGGCCTGCGCGCTCCTGCCCGAGAGCACCCAGGGCGTCAACGGGAGGCGGCCCAGGACGACGGGCTCGACGGCCTCCGGTGCGGCCTCCGGGCCTGCCGGCGCGGCGACGTCCGCACCGCCCTCGGCCGTCTCGACGGCCGGAGCCTGCTCCAGGATGGTGTGCGCGTTGGTGCCGCTCACACCGAACGAGGAGACGGCGGCCCGTCGGGGCTCGCCGGTGTCGGGCCAACTCACCGCCTCGGTGAGCAGCGAGACGGCGCCGGCCGACCAGTCCACGTGCGGAGTGGGAGCGTCCACGTGGAGGGTGCGCGGCAGCACGCCGTGCCGCATCGCCATCACCATCTTGATGACGCCGCCCACACCGGCGGCCGCCTGGGTGTGGCCGATGTTGGACTTCAACGAACCCAGCCACAAAGGGCGTTCGGCCGTGTGCTCCCGGCCGTAGGTCGCCAGCAGCGCCTGCGCCTCGATCGGGTCACCCAGCTTCGTGCCCGTCCCGTGCGCCTCCACCACGTCGACCTGAGCCGCCGTCAGGCGCGCGCTCTCCAGTGCCTGGCGGATCACGCGCCGCTGCGATGGCCCGTTCGGCGCCGTCAGACCGTTCGACGCACCGTCCTGGTTCACCGCACTGCCCCGCACCACCGCCAGCACCGGATGGCCGTTGCGCCGCGCATCGGACAACCGCTCCAGCAGCAGCATGCCGACGCCCTCGCCCCAGGCGGTACCGTCGGCCGCGGCCGCGAACGGCTTGCACCTGCCGTTCGGGGCGAGACCGCGCTGCCGGCTGAACTCGATGAAGCCCTCCGGCGTCGCCAGGACGGTGACACCGCCGGCCAGGGCCAGGGTGCACTCGCCCTGCCGCAGCGCCTGGGCCGCCAGGTGCAGCGCCACCAGCGACGAGGAGCAGGCGGTGTCGACCGTCAGCGCCGGTCCCTCCAGACCGAGCAGGTAGGAGATGCGCCCGGACATGACGCTGCCGGCCGTGCCGGTCAGGATGTACCCTTCGACCTCTTCCGTCGCCTCCTGGAGGCGCGGGCCGTAGTCCTGGGCCATACCGCCGACGAAGACGCCCGTCCGACTCCCCTTCAGGGACGAGGCGTCGATCCCCGCCCGCTCCAGGACCTCCCAGGACGCCTCCAGCAGCACCCGCTGCTGGGGATCCATCGCCTGGGCCTCGCGGGGACTGATCCCGAAGAACCCCGCGTCGAACATGGCCGCGTCATGGAGGAACCCGCCCTCCCGCACGTACGTCGTGCCGTGGCGCTGGGGGTCGGCGTCGTAGAGCCGCTCCACGTCCCAGCCGCGGTCGGTCGGGAACTCGGAGATCGCGTCGGCGCCCTCGGTGACGAGCTGCCAGAGGTCCTCGGGCGACTGCACGCCGCCCGGGTAGCGGCAGCTCATCGCGACGATCGCGATGGGCTCGTGATCCTTGTCCTCGACGGTCCGCAGGCGTTCGCGGACGTCGTGCAGGTCCGCGGTGACGCGCTTGAGGAAGTAACGGAGCTTGTCTTCACTGGCCATTCGATGTTCCCAAGAAAGATGGTTCGGCGGACTGGTTCGGGACGATCAGGAGATGCCGAACTCGCTTCCGAGGAGGTCGAAGATCTCGTCGTCCGATGCCGATTCGAGCTGATCGGCGACGGAGGCACCGGCCGGCGCACCGCCCTTCCACTTCGCTAGGAGAACCTCCAGGCGACCCGTGATCCTGGCCCGCGTGGTCTCGTCCGACGCCGCGGCCGCGAGGCGCGCCTCCAGCTGGTCGATCTCCGAGAACTCCGCGTCGGACGGGTCGGTCCCGTCGCCGCCGAGCTCCTCCCGCAGGTAGGCGACCACGTCCTCCGCCGTCGGGTAGTCGAAGACCATCGTGGCCGGCAGCCGACAGCCGGTCGCGGCGTTCAGGCCGTTGCGCAGGTCGACCGCGGCGAGCGAGTCGAAGCCGAGCTCCTGGAACGTCTTGGTCGCGTCCACCGACTCCGCCGAGGTGTGGCCCAGCACCTTCGCCATCTCGGCCCCGACCAGTTCCGCCAGCACCCGGTCGCGCTCCGCCGGGGGCAGGCCGCTCAACCGCTGGGCCAGCACCGGTCCGCCGTCCGCCGACCGGTCCGCCCCGGTCCGCCCCTCGGCTTCCGCGAGCAGCTGCCGCACCTCGGGGAGACCGCCCAGCAGCGGGCTGGGCCGGACGGAGGTGAAGGCCGCGGTGAAGCGGTCCCAGGCCACGTCCGCGACGGTCACCGTCCGGTCGCCGTGGTCCAGCGCGTACTGCAGGGCGCCGATCGCGAGCTCCGGGTCCAGGCCGGGCACGCCGCGACGGCTCATCTGCTCGCCGGGTTCGCCGCCGCCCATGCCGTCCCCGGCCCAGGGGCCCCAGGCGACGGCCGTGGCCGCCAGCCCGCGGGCCCTGCGCTGCTCGGCCAGCCCGTCCAGGAAGGCGTTGGCCGCCGAGTAGGCGCCCTGGTGGCCGCTGCCCCAGGTGGCCGCGATCGAGGAGAACAGCACGAAGGCGTCCAGCGGGGTGTCACCGAGGAGGGCGTCCAGGTTGGCGGCTCCGCGGGCCTTCGCAGCCAGGACGTCCGCGACGCCGTCGAGATCGGCCGCCTCCAGCGACGTCGGGTCACCGACCCCGGCGGTGTGGATGACGGCGGTCAGCGGGTACTGCTCCGGGATCCCGGCCAGCACCCCCGCCAACGCCTCACGATCAGCCACATCACACGCCACGACCGTCACCTCCACCCCCGCACCCGACAACTCCGCCACCAACTCCGCCACACCCGGCGCAGCCCCACCCCGACGGCTCGTCAGCACCAGATGCTCCGCCCCCGCACGCGCCAACCACCGCGCCACATGCGAACCCAGCGCACCCGTACCACCCGTCACCAACACCGAACCCGACGCCCGCCACGACGACCCACCACCCGAACCCGCCGAACCGGCCGAACCCGCCCGCACCAGACGACGCCCGAACACCCCCGACGCCCGCACCGCCACCTGATCCTCACCCGAAGACCCCGCCAACACCCCACACAACCGCTCCCACACCCGCCCCTCCAACACCCCCGGCAGATCCACCACACCACCCCACCGCCCCGGATGCTCCAAACCCACCACCCGACCCAGACCCCACACCATCGCCTGCACCGGACTCGACACCACATCCACCGAACCCACCCCCACAGCACCCCGCGTCACACACCACAACGGCGCCTCCACCCCCGCATCCCCCAACCCCTGCACCAACACCAACGAACCCCCCAACCCCACCGGCACACACCCCGACTCCCCCTCCGCCAAAGCCAACAACGACACCACACCCCGCACCCCACCACCCACCGACGACACAACCCCACCCAACGCCCCCGCAACCCCCACCCGATCCAGAACATCCCCCACAACCACCCGAACCACCCGAGCACCACCCACCGTCAACGCAGCCTCGACACCATCCGCCGCCTCCCCCGCACCCGACACCGGCACCACCAGCACCCACACACCCGCGACGTCCCGGTCGGCACCCTCCACCTCATTCAGCGCCTGCCACGAAACCCGGTAACGCAACGACTCCACCGACTGCTGCCGCCGATGCGACGTCAGCCACTGCGAAAGCGCCGGCATCACCTCACCCAGCACCTCACCGTCAACCCGCAGGTCCGCCGCCAACGACGCCACGTCCCCACGCTCGACCGCATCCCAGAACACCGCATCCACCGCGCCACCGGTCCCCGCCGACACACTCGGCACCGACTCCTCCAGCCAGTACCGCCGACGCTGGAACGCATACGTCGGCAGATCCACCCGCCGCGCACCCTGGCCGTCGAACAGCCGCGACCAGTCCACGGCCACGCCGTTCACGAACGCCTCCGCGACGCCCTGCACCAGCGCCAACGGCTCCGGACGATCACGACGCTGAACAGCCACACAGACGACGCCGTCACTGTCCTCCAGAGTGTCCGCGGCCATCGCCGTCAGCACACCGTCCGGACCCACCTCCACGAACGCCCGCGCGCCCGCCCCATACAGAGCCCGCACACCCTCGTGGAACAGCACCGCCTCCCGCACATGCCGCACCCAGTACCCAGGCTCACACAACACATCCGACGCCAACTCACCCGTCAGATTCGAGACCACGGGAATCCGCGGCACCCCGAACTCCACACCCTCCAGAACCCGACCGAACTCCTCCAACATCGGATCCATCAACGGCGAATGGAACGCATGGCTGACGTTCAACTCACGCGTCTTGCAACCCTCCGCAACCAGCGCGGCAGACACCTCCGCCACAGCGTCGGCCTCACCCGAGACCACCACCGACCGCGGACCGTTCACCGCCGCAACCGCAACCCGACCCCCGACGGAAGCCAGCACCGCCTCCACCCGCGCGAGCTCCGCACGCACCGACACCATCGCCCCACCCGCCGGCAACGCCTGCATCAACCGACCACGCGCCGCCACCACCACACACGCGTCCCGCAACGAGAACACCCCCGCCACGAACGCCGCGACCACCTCACCCACCGAATGACCCGCCACGAACCCCGCGGCCACACCCCAGCTCTCCAACAGCCGGAACAACGCCACCTCGAACGCGAACAGACCGGCCTGCGTGAACACCGTCCGATCCAACAGACCACCGGCATCCGCGAACATCACCTCACGCACACCCGACACACCCGCAGCCGCCAACTCACCCGCCAGACAAACGTCCAGCTCACCACACACCTCGTCCAACGCCGCCGCGAACACCGGATACACCCCGTACAACCCGCGGCCCATCCCCGCACGCTGCGCACCCTGACCCGAGAACAACACCGCCACCCGACCACCACCCGCGACACCCGCGACACCACCACCGGCCGCCAGCGCCTCCAGACCAGCCAACGCCTCCGCCCGATCACGCGCCACCACCACACCACGGTGCTCCAACACCGCACGCGACGAAACCAACGACGAAGCCACATCGACATCACGCAGGCCATCACGCTCACCGACAAACGACACCAACCGCCCAGCCTGCGCAGCCAACGCCCCAGCAGACTTCGCCGACACCACCCACGGCACCACCGGCAACGACGGCTCGACGACCTCCTCGACAGGCTCCTCCACCGGTGCCTGCTCCAGAATCGTGTGCGCGTTCGTCCCGCTCACACCGAACGACGACACCGCAGCACGACGCGGCCCGTCACCCGGCACCCACTCCCGCGCGTCGGTGAGCAGCTCCACGGCGCCCGCCGACCAGTCCACGTGCGGAGTCGGCTCGTCCACGTGCAGGGTGCGCGGCAGCACACCGTGCCGCATCGCCATCACCATCTTGATCACACCCGCGACACCCGCAGCAGCCTGGGTGTGGCCGATGTTCGACTTCAACGAACCCAGCCACAAAGGCCGTTCGGCCGTGTGCTCCCGACCGTAGGTCGCCAAAAGCGCCTGCGCCTCGATCGGGTCACCCAGCTTCGTGCCCGTCCCGTGCGCCTCCACCACGTCCACCTGGGCAGCCGTCAGACGCGCGTTGGCCAAAGCCTGCCGGATCACCCGCTGCTGCGACGGACCGTTCGGCGCCGTCAGACCGTTCGACGCACCGTCCTGATTCACCGCCGTACCCCGCACCACCGCCAGCACCGGATGCCCGTGACGCCGCGCATCCGACAACCGCTCCACCAACAGCACACCCACACCCTCGGCCCAACCGGTGCCGTCCGCCGCAGCGGCGAACGACTTGCACCGACCGTCCGCCGCCAGACCACGCTGACGACTGAACTCCAGGAATGCCGCCGGGCTGGACATCACGGTCACGCCACCGGCCAACGCCAGGGTGCACTCGCCCTGCCGCAGCGCCTGCGCGGCCAGGTGCAGCGCCACCAGCGACGACGAACACGCCGTGTCCACCGTCACCGCCGGCCCCTCCAACCCCAGCGTGTACGAGACACGACCGGACAGCACACTGCCCGCGTTTCCCAGCCCCAGGTACCCGGCGACCTCCTCCGGTGCCTCGTGCAGACGGGGACCGTAGTCGAGGGAGGCGACACCGGCGAATACACCGGTCCGACTTCCCCGCAGCGTCGACGGGTTGATCCCGGCCGTCTCCAGAGCCTCCCACGAGGTCTCCAGCAGCAGCCGCTGCTGCGGATCCATCGCCACGGCTTCACGCGGCGAGATCCCGAAGAACCCCGCGTCGAACTCCGGGGCATCGTGCAGGAACCCACCTTCGCGGGTGTAGGACTTGCCCTCCACTCCCGGTTCGGGGTCGTACAGGTCCTCGGCCCACCCGCGGTCGAGCGGGAACGTCGAGATCCCGTCCCGGCCCTCGGCCACCACCCGCCACAGGTCCTCCGGAGAGCCCACACCCCCGGGGAACCGGCAGCTCATGCCGATGATCGCGATCGGCTCATCGGTGACACCACCGGTCGGATCGGTCACCTGCAAACCGCTCTCCGAGCCGGTCACCAGGCCGTGCAGGTGCTCGGCGAGCGCAGCCGGCGTCGGGTAGTCGAAGACCAGGCTGGTCGGCAGGTCCAGCGAGGTCGCCGACTTGAGACGGTTGCGGAGCTCGACTGCGGTCAGCGAGTCGAAGCCCAGTTCCTTGAAGGCTCGATCGGTCTGGACCGCGTCGGTCGACACGTGCCCCAGGACCTCGCTCGTCTGGACCTGGACGAGGTCGAGCAGCACCGAAAGCCGCTCGTCGTCACCACGGCCGGCCAGGGTGCGGGCCAGGGAATCCGAGGCCGTGCCCGTGGAGGTACGGCCCTGTGTCCGGGTAGCCGTCCACAGCATGTCGTGTCCGCTGGCGGTTCCCGTCGACAGCCAGTAGCGCTCGCGCTGGAAGGCGTACGTCGGCAGGTCCACCCGCCGGGCGCCCTGGCCGTCGAACAGCCGCGACCAGTCGACGGCCACGCCGTTCACGAACGCCTCCGCGACGCCCTGCACCAGCGCCAACGGCTCCGGACGATCACGACGCTGAACAGCCACGCACACGACACCGTCACTGTCCTCCAGAGTGTCGGCCGCCATCGCCGTCAGCACACCGTCCGGACCCACCTCCACGAACGCCCGCGCCCCCGCCCCATACAGAGCCCGCACACCCTCGTGGAACAGCACCGCCTCCCGCACATGCCGCACCCAGTACCCAGGCTCACACAACACATCCGACGCCAACTCACCCGTCAGATTCGAGACCACGGGAATCCGCGGCACCCCGAACTCCACACCCTCCAGAACCCGACCGAACTCCTCCAACATCGGATCCATCAACGGCGAATGGAACGCATGGCTCACATTCAACTCACGCGTCTTGCAACCCTCCGCCACCAGCACCGCAGACACCTCCGCCACAGCGTCGGCCTCACCCGAGACCACCACCGACCGCGGACCGTTCACCGCCGCAACCGCAACCCGACCCCCGACGGAAGCCAGCACCTCCTCCACCCGCGCGAGCTCCGCACGCACCGACACCATCGCCCCACCCGCCGGCAACGCCTCCATCAACCGACCACGCGCCGCCACCACCACACACGCGTCCCGCAACGAGAACACCCCCGCCACGAACGCCGCAACCACCTCACCCACCGAATGACCCGCCACAAACCCCGCGGCCACACCCCAACTCTCCAACAGCCGGAACAACGCCACCTCGAACGCGAACAGACCGGCCTGCGTGAACACCGTCCGATCCAACAGACCACCGGCATCCGCGAACATCACCTCACGCACACCACCCGACACACCCGCAGCCGCCAACTCACCCGCCAGACACACATCCAGCTCACCACACACCTCGTCCAACGCAGCCGCGAACACCGGATACACCCCATACAACCCACGACCCATCCCCGCACGCTGCGCACCCTGACCCGAGAACAACACCGCCACCCGACCACCACCCGCGACACCCGCGACACCACCACCCGCCGCCAGCGCCTCCAGACCCGCCAACGCCTCCGCCCGATCACGCGCCACCACCACACCACGGTGCTCCAACACCGCACGCGACGAAACCAACGAGAACCCGGCATCCACCAACGACACGTCCGGACGACCACCGGCAAAAGCCGCCAACCTCCCAGCCTGCGCCCGCAGAGCACCCTCGGTCTTCGCCGAGAAGACCCACGGCACCACCGGCAACGACGACGGCTCGACGACCTCCGCGACAGGCTCCTCCACCGGAGCCTGCTCCAGGATCACGTGCGCGTTCGTCCCGCTCACACCGAACGACGAGACCGCCGCCCGCCGAAGCTCGTCACCCGGCACCCACTCCCGCGCGTCGGTGAGCAGCTCCACGGCGCCCGCCGACCAGTCCACGTGCGGCGTCGGCTCGTCCACGTGCAGGGTGCGCGGCAGCACACCGTGCCGCATCGCCATCACCATCTTGATCACACCCGCGACACCCGCAGCCGCCTGCGTATGCCCGATGTTCGACTTCAACGAACCCAGCCACAGCGGGCGTTCGACACCGCGGCCCTGTCCGTAGGTTTCGAGCAGCGCCTGCGCCTCGATCGGGTCACCCAGCTTCGTGCCCGTCCCGTGCGCCTCCACCACATCCACCTGAGCCGCCGTCAGACGCGCACTCTCCAACGCCTGCCGGATCACCCGCTGCTGCGACGGACCGTTCGGCGCCGTCAGACCGTTCGACGCACCGTCCTGATTCACCGCCGAACCCCGCACCACCGCCAGCACCGGATGCCCGTGACGACGCGCGTCCGACAACCGCTCCACCAGCAGCACGCCCACACCCTCGGACCACGTGGTGCCGTCCGCGGCGGCCGCGAAGGACTTGCACCGACCGTCCGCGGCCAACCCCCGCTGCCGGCTGAACTCGATGAAGCCACCGGGCGTGGCCATCACCGCCACACCACCGGCCAACGCCAGGGTGCACTCGTCCTGCCGGAGCGCCTGCGCGGCCAGGTGGAGCGCCACCAGCGACGACGAACACGCGGTGTCCACCGTCACCGCCGGCCCCTCCAGACCCAGCGTGTACGAGATACGACCCGACGCGACGCTGCCCGCGTTGCCCGTCAGCAGATGGCCCTCGATCTCCGGGGGCGCGTCGTGCAGTGGCGGGCCGTAGTCGTGGTAGGCCACGCCGGCGAAGACACCGGTCCGGCTGCCGCGCAGCGAGGACGGGTCGATGCCAGCCCGCTCGAACGCCTCCCAGGACGCCTCCAGCAGCAGCCGCTGCTGCGGGTCCATCGTGGTCGCTTCCCGGGGCGAGATCTCGAAGAAGCCCGCGTCGAACTCGGCGGCGTCGTGGAGGAAGCCGCCCTCACGGGTGTAGGACTTCCCCGCCCGCTCCGGGTCCGGGTCGTAGAGGTCCTCGGCCCAGCCGCGGTCCGTGGGGAATCCGCCGATGGCGTCCCGGCCGTCCGCCACGAGTTGCCAGAGCTCTTCCGGGGAGCCCACGCCGCCGGGGAACCGGCAGCTCATGCCGACGATCGCGATCGGCTCCTGGTCCTTCTCCTCCAGCTCCCGGACACGCCGGCGGGACTCCCGCAGATCGGCGGTCGCTCGCTTGAGGTAGTCGAGGAGCTTTTCCTCGTTCGCCACCAACGTCAGCTCCTTAGAAGGCCGTGTGGAAGATCGCGTGGGGTGTGCCGGAGAAGGGGAGGTGAGGGGGTGGGGGCTGCCACGGCCGGCCGGTCACTCGGCCGTGGATCCGTCCGGGCTCACCTCACGTCGAGTTCCTGGTCCAGCACGTCGAAGAGCTCCTCCGCGGTGACGTTCTCCAGGTCGAGGCCCGAGTCGAAGGCGTCCTGCTCCGGCTCGTGCCGTGCGGTCCAGGTCGAGAGCAGGGCGCGCAGCCTTGCGGTGATCTCCACGCGCTGGGTGTCCTCGGGCGTGGCCAGTTCGGCCAGCGAACGTTCCAGCTGGTCCAGTTGCCCGGTCACCGGAAGGCTGCGGCGGGGGGCCCGGCCCTCACCGATCCGCCGCCACAGCTGGCGGGCGAGCGCGGCCGGGGTGGGGTGGTCGAACACCACCGTGACCGGCAGCCGCAGGCCCGTCGCCGCGTTGAGGCGGTTGCGCAGGTCCACGGCGCTCAGCGAGTCGAAGCCCAGGTCCCGGAAGGCACGGCCCGAGTCGACGGACTCGGCGGAGGCGTGTCCGAGTGCCTGGGCGACCTGGGTCGCCACCAGCTGGACGAGGAACTCCTCCGCCTCCCCGTCGCCCAGCGTCTCCAGCCGCTGGGCCAGGAAGGCCGCGTCGCTCTCCGTCCGGTTTCCGGCCGCCTCGGTGCGGGCGCGGAGCTCCCGGGCTTCGGGCAGGTCGCCGAGCAGGGGGCTGGGCCGTACCGCGGCCAGGGCGGTGAGCAGTCGCGGCCAGGTGACGTCGGCGACGACGGTGCTCTCCCGGCCGCCTGCCAGCGCCTGCTGGAAAGCGGTGCCGGCCGTCGGCACGGCCAGCGCGTTGACGCCGAGAGCCAGCAGGCGCTCGTCCGCTGCACAGTCCGGCGCGGCGGCCCCTCCGTCCCCGGCGTCGGCGGCGAGCGGGCCGTAGGCCAGCGACGTCGCGGCGAGCTGCCGCGCCCGACGCTGCTCGACCAGCGTGTCGGCGAAGGCGCTCGCGGCCAGTCGGCCGGCCTGGCGTGCACCGCCGATGACTCCGGGGAGCGAGCCGAGCAGGACGAACGCCGAGAGTCCCTGCTCCTGTGCCAGCTCGCTCAGGTTGGTCACGGCGGAGGTCTGCGCGTGGACGGCAGCCGCCAGACGGGTCGGGTCGAGGGCGTCGAGCGGCTCGTCGTCCCAGGCGGCCACCGTGTGCACGACCGCGGTCAGCGGCTGCTCGGCGGGCAGCCGTGCCAGCGCCTCCCGGAGGGCGGGCCCGTCGGTCGCGGCGCTGCCGAGCACGGTGACCCTGCTGCCGAGTGCGCCGAGCTCCGCCTGCAGCTCCGTCGCGGTCCGGAGGTCGGGCTCGCCGGGCTCGCCGGGCTCGGTCGGCCGGGTGGGTGCGGTGGGCAGCAGCAGGAGGTGTTCGGCGCCGGCCCGGGCCAGCCAGCGGGCGGCGTGGGTACCGAGGGCGTTGTCGGCGCCGCTGATCAGTACCGTGCCGTGCGGCCGCAGGGGCGTGGCGGGCTCGGTGTCGTCGAGAGGCGCGTGGTCGAGGCGCCGGGCCAGGATCCCGGAACGCCGTATCGCGATCTGGTCCTCGTGGCCGAGTCCGGCGAGCACCGCGCACAGCCGCCTCAGCACCTGCCCGTCCGGGCTCTCGGGCAGGTCGACGAGGCCGCCCCAGCGGTCGGGGTGTTCCAGCGCGGCGGCCCGGCCGAGTCCCCACACCAGGCCCTGGACGGGGTCGGGCGTGCGGCGGGGTTCCCCGGCGCCGACGGCGCCGCTGGTCACGCACCACAGCGGGGAACGGACCCGGGCGTCCCCGAGGGCCTGGATCAGGGTGGTGGTCCCGCTGACCACGGCATGTGCGGACCGGCCGTCCGGGTCGGCGGTCTCGTCCAGGGTGAGCAGGGAGACCACGCCGGACGGCTCGCCGGACGCCGGTTCGGCGGCGAGCAGGTCGCGCAGGCGCGCGGCAAGGACGTGCCGGTCGTCGACGCCGGGGTTCACCTCGGCGGTGACGACGTGCGCTCCGTGGTCGCGCAGTGCCCGGAGGCAGGCGGCGAGCCGGCCGGCCGGCCGTTCGGCCTCCGCGGTGCCGTTCGCGCCCGCGGGCACCGCCACCAGCCAGGTGCCGGACAGCGTCACCGGCTGCGCGGCGCCCGGCTCGTCGAGCGGCCGCCAGGTGATCCGGTAGCGCGCCGCATCGGCCTGGGCCTGCTCCCGGCGGCTGCGGTGCCAGCTGGACAGCGACGGGAGCAGCACGGCGAGCGAGGCACGCTGTTCCTCCCCGGCCGGGTCCAGTCGCAGGGCGCCGGCCAGGGCCGGCAGGTCCTCGCGGGCCACGATCTCCCAGAAGTCGCCGTCCAGCGGCTCCCCGCCGGCGGTGGCGCTCGACTGCGGGGCGGCGGTGTTCAGCCAGTAGCGCTGGTGCTGGAAGGCGTAGGTGGGCAGGTCGACGCGGCGGGCGCCCCGTCCGCCGAACACCGCCGGCCAGTCCACCGCCAGTCCACGACCGAAGGCCTCGCCGAGCGACAACAGGAACCGTTCCAGTCCTCCCTCGTCCCGGCGCAGCGTGCCGACCGCCGCCGCGGTGGGGTGGCCGAGCGCTTCGACGGTCGACTCGATGCTCATCGTCGTCACCGGGTGGGGGCTGCACTCCACGAAGGTGTCGAAGCCGTCCGCCAGGAGTGCGTGGACGGCGCCCTCGAACTCCACCGGAGAACGGGCGTTGTCGAACCAGTACTCCGTTCCCAGCTCGGTACCCGCCACCACGCCGCCGCGGGCCGTCGAGTAGAACGGCACCGTGCCCGCCTGCGGGTGGACGCCGGCGAACGCCTCCAGCAGCCGCCCGCGCAGGGGATCGACCTGCGCGCAGTGCGAGGCCACCGACGAGGCCACGACCCGCGCCCGGACTCCCTCCCGCGCGCACAGCGCCACCAGTTCCTCCAGCGCCGCGACGTCACCGGCCGCCGTCACCGCACGCGGGCCGCTGCGCCCCGCCAGCGACAGCCGACCCTCGAACGCCCCCAGCCGTTCCTCCAGCCAGGACGCCGGGGCCTGCACCGACGCCACCGCGCCACGGCCCACCAGCTCGTCCGCGAACATCTGCGAGCGCACGACCATGATCCGCACCGCGTCGTCGAGGGACAACGCCCCGGCCACGTACGCCGCCGCGACCTCGCCCTGCGAGCTGCCGACCACGGCGGCCGGCTCGACGCCCTGGGCACGCCACAGGGCTGCCAGTCCGACCATCACGGAGAACAGGACGGGCTGGAGGACCTCGATGCGGTCCGGGTCCGGAGCCCCCGGAGCCTGGCGCAGCACCTCCAGCACCGACCAGCCCGTGAGCTCCGCCACGGCCGCGTCGCAGGCCGCCACCTCGGCGGCGAACACCTCGGACTCCGCCAGCAGTCCCGCTGCCATTCCGGCCCACTGCGAGCCCTGGCCCGGGAACACGAACACGGTCCGCCCGGTGGTCCTGACCTCGCCGGTCACGGACTGAGGGGTGGGCAGCCCGGCGGCGAGGGCGCGCAGTTCCCCTCCGGCCCGAACGGTGTCGCCGGCCACGACGACGGCGCGGTGTCCGAGCAGTGCCCGGGTGGTGGCCAGGGAGCGGGCCGTGTCGCGCGGGTCGGCGTCGGGGTTGGCCTCCAGGAAGGCGGCCAGGCTGCCGGCCTGGGCGCGCAGGGCCGCCGGGGACTTGCCGGAGACGATCCAGGGCAGGACGCCGCCGGACCCGGTGTCCGCGTCGTCCCCGGTGTCCGGTGCCGGCGGTGCCTCCTCCAGGATCAGGTGGGCGTTGGTGCCTCCGATGCCGAAGGAGGAGACGCCGGCGCGGCGCGGCTCGTCGCGCCGCGGCCAGCTCACCGGTTCGGTCAGCAGCGCCACCGCACCCGTCGACCACTCCACGTGCGGGGTCGCCTCGTCCACGTGCAGGGTGCGCGGCAGCACGCCGTGCCGCATCGCCATCACCATCTTGATCACACCGGCCACACCGGCGGCCGCCTGGGTGTGACCGATGTTCGACTTCACCGAGCCCAGCCACAGCGGCCGGTCCGCGGGACGGTTGCCGCCGTAGGTGGCCATCAGGGCCTGTGCCTCGATCGGATCGCCCAGTTTGGTGCCCGTCCCGTGCGCCTCCACGGCGTCGACCTGGTGGTCCTCCAGACGGGCGGCGTCCAGTGCCTGGCGGATGACCCGTTCCTGGGACGGCCCGTTGGGCGCGGTCAGGCCGTTGCTGGCACCGTCCTGGTTGACGGCGCTGCCGCGCAGGACGGCCAGCACCGGGTGTCCGTGGCGCCGGGCGTCGGAGAGCCGCTCCAGCAGCAGCACGCCGACCCCCTCGGAGAAGCCGGTGCCGTCGGCGGCGGCCGCGAAGGACCGGCAGCGGCCGTCGGGGGACAGGACGCCCTGGCGGCTGAAGTCCGTGAAGAGCAGGGGGGTGGACATGACGGTCACCCCGCCGGCCAGGGCCAGGTCGCACTCGCCCTGCCGCAGCGACTGGCCGGCGACGTGCAGGGCGACCAGCGACGAGGAACAGGCGGTGTCCACGGTCATCGCCGGGCCTTCGAGGCCGAAGGTGTACGAGATGCGGCCGGAGGTGACCCCTCCGGCGGCACCGGTCGACAGATGGCCCTCGACGCCGTCGGGCAGGTCGCGCAGGTCCGTCCCGTAGTCGTGCTGCATCGCTCCGACGAAGACTCCGGTGCGGCTGCCGCGTACCGAGGACGGCACGATGCCCGCCCGCTCGAACACCTCCCAGCAGGTTTCCAGCAGCAGCCGCTGGTGCGGGTCCATGGCGAGCGCTTCGCGCGGTGCGATGCCGAAGAGGTCGGCGTCGAACCGGTCGGCGTCGTGCAGGAATCCGCCCTCGCGGGCGTAGGACTTGCCGGCCGCGCGGGGATCGGGGTCGTAGAGGCCGGCCAGGTCCCAGCCACGGCCGGCCGGGAACTCGGTGATGGCGTCGGTGCCGTCGGCGACCAGGCGCCACAGGTCCTCGGGGGACCGCACCCCACCGGGGTAGCGGCAGCTCATCGCCACGACCGCGATCGGTTCGTGCTTCTCCTCCTGGAGCTCCCGCAGGTTCTGGCGGCTCTGGTGCAGTTCGGCGGTGACCCACCGCAGGTGGTCGAGGAGCTGCTCTTCACTCGCCATGGAACACCAATCCCTGGAAACCGATCGAACGTGGGCGGCGCCGAGCCGTCATGAGGACCGCCCCAGCTCGTTGTTGATGAATGCGAAGATCTCGTCGGCGGAGGCGGCCTGGAGCTTCTCGCCGACCGCGGCGGGTTCCGGGGCCGCGCCCTCCCGCCCACCGGCCAGCTTCGTCAGCAGGGTCTCCAGGCGGGCGGTGACCTTGGTGCGCAGACCGTCGTCGGCGCCGATCGCCGCGAGAGCGCCCTCCAGGCGGTCGAGCTCGTCCAAGGGCGAGCCGTCCGCCGTCGCCGCCTGCTGGACCAGCCGTGCGTACAGGTGCTCGCTGAGCAGGGCGGGTGTCGGGAAGTCGAAGACGAGGGTCGCCGACAGGCGCAGGTCGGTGGCCGCGCCGAGCCTGTTGCGGAACTCCACGGCGGTGAGCGAGTCGAAGCCGAGCTCCTTGAACGTCTGCTCGGCCCGGGCCGCGCCCGGCGTCCGGTGCCCCAGCACGCCGGCCAGCTGGCCCTGGACCACATCGAGCAGCAGGCGCCTGCGGTCCTCGTCGGCCAGCGGCCGCAGCTGCTCCGCCAGGCTCCGGGGCCGCGCGGCCACGCCGGTGCGGGCCTGCCGCGCGGGGCGCCGCACGAGTCGCCGGAAGAGACCCGGTCCGCCGTCCGAACCGCCCTCGGCCCGGGCGAGGGCCGCGCCGTCCAGCCGGACGAGCAGGTGCAGCGGCTGGTCGACGGCCCGGGCGAGGTCGAACAGTGCCAGTGCCTGCTGTGTGGGGAGCGGTGTGACTCCCCGGCGGGCGAGGCGGTCCACGTCGCCGTCGGCCATGGCCCCGGTCATGCCGCTGGCCTCCTCCCACAGTCCCCAGGCCAGCGAGGTCGCGGGCAGCCCGTGGGCCCGCCGGTGCCGGGCCAGGGCGTCGAGGAACGCGTTGGCGGCCGCGTAGTTCGCCTGCCCCGGATTGCCGAACGTCGCCGCGATGGACGAGAAGAGGACGAAGAACCGCAGGTCCAGCGTGGCCGTCAGCTCGTGCAGGTGTGCCGCCGCGTCCGCCTTGGGACGCAGGACACGGGACAGCCGGTTCGGGTCCAGGGACTCGATGATCCCGTCGTCCAGCACTCCTGCGGCGTGCACGACGCCGGTCAGCGGGTGCTCGGCAGCGATGGTGTCGAGCAACGACGCCAGCTGGGCGCGGTCCTCCACGTCGCAGGCGGCCACGGTGACCCGGGCACCCAGCTCGGTGAGCTCGGCCACCAGGGCCGCCGCGTGCTCGGCGCGCGGGCCGCGGCGGCTGGCCAGCACGAGGTGGCGGACGCCGTGGGCGGCCACCAGGTGCCGGGCGAGCAGGCGGCCCAGAGCGCCGGTGCCGCCGGTGATCAGGACGGTTCCCTCGGGATCGGCCGGCTGGGCGACGGCGTCCGCGGGGGCCGGGGTCCGGGTGAGGACCGGGACGAGGACGGCACCTTCGCGGATCGCCAGCTGGGGTTCGCCGGACGGCAGGACCGCGGGCAGCGCGAGGGCGGAGACCTCCCGGTCGTCGAGATCGGCCAGCACGAAGCGGCCGGGGTTCTCGCTCTGCGCCGAGCGGACCAGGCCCCACGCGGTCGCCGCGGCCAGGTCGGCGACGTCGTCACCGCTCTCGGTGGCGACCGCGCCCCGGGTGACCAGCACGAGTGGCGTGGTCGCCAGCGCCGGTTCGGCCAGCCAGCCGCGCAGCACGTCCAGGACTCGACGGGCTGTCGCGTGGACGGTGTCCGCCAGGCCGCCGTCCGCGGAGTCGGCGGCCACCGGCAGGGCCACGACGTCGGGCGCGGGCGCGCCGGCCGCGAGGTCCGCGAGCAGCGCCGCCAGGTCCGGGTGCGAGGTGACCAGCGCGCCGGCCGCTTGCAGGCCGGCGCCCAGCTTGGTGTCGTCCGCGCCCAGCACCGTCCACACGCCGACGGTCCCGGGCGCGGTCCCGGGCGCGTCGGACGCGATCCACTCGACGCCGAACATGGCGTCGCGGTCGGCGCCCCGGCCGGTGCCGAGCTGCGCCGCATCGACCCGCCGCATCACCAGGGAGTCCGCCGTCAGCACGGGCCGGCCCGCTTCGTCGGTGGCCTCCACGGAGATCGCCTCGGGCCCGGCCGCGGCGATGCGCACCCGTAGCGCGGCGGCGCCCCGGGCGTGCAGCGAGACGCCGGACCAGGAGAACGGCAACCGTCCCCGCGCGGTGCCGCCGTCGGAACCGCGGACCGGGTCCGAGTCGGGGAAGAACGCTCCGAGCTGCGCAGTCTGCAGTGCCGCGTCCAGCAGCGCCGGGTGAAGGCCGAACGCGCCGGCCTCGTCGACCTGCTCGGGCGACAGCCGCACCTCGGCCAGCACGTCGCCGCCGTGGCGCCAGGCGGCGGCCACTCCCTGGAAGGCCGGGCCGTACTCGTACCCGTCCAGCGCCACCCGGTCGTAGAAGTCGGCCAGTTCGACCGCGACGGCGTCGGTCGGCGGCCACTGTCCGCCGACCGGCTCCCCGGTGGGCCGCACGGGGGCGCCCTGGGCGAGCGTCCCGGTGGCGTGGCAGGTCCACGGGTGTGAGGCGGAGCCGCCGTCCGGCCTGGCGTACAGGCTCAGCGGGCGGCGTCCGCTCTCGTCCGGGGCGCCCACCACCACCTGCAGGGCTGTGCCGCCCTGCTCGGGAAGGAGCAGCGGTGCCGAGAGGGTCAGCTCCTCCACCAGCTCGCAGCCGACGCGCTCACCGGCCCGGGCGGCCAGTTCGACGAAGGCCGTCCCGGGCAGCAGGACGGTTCCCAGCACCGCGTGGTCCGCCAGCCAGGGGTGGGTGTGGAGCGACAGCCGGCCGGTGAACAGGTGCTCGTCGGTGGCGGCGATGGTCACCTCGGCACCCAGCAGCGGATGTTCGGCCACTTCCAGGCCGAGGCCTGCGGCGGCCCCGCTCACCGGGCCCGCGGCCGGGCCGTTCCACCAGTAGCGCTCACGCTGGAACGCGTACGTCGGCAGGTCCACCCGCCGCGCGCCCTGCCCGTCGAACACCCGCGACCAGTCGACCGCCACACCCCCCGCCCACGCCTGCGCGAACGAGGCCAGCAACCGCTCCGGACCACCCTCATCCCGACGCAACGACCCCACCACCACCGACGACGAGAACCCCAACGCCTCCGCCGTCTCCTCCACCCCCACCGTCAACACCGGATGCGCACTCACCTCCACGAACGCACCGAAACCCTCCCCCAACAAAGCCCCCACAGCCTTCTCGAACTCCACCGTGCACCGCAGATTCCGGAACCAGTAATCCGCCCCCAGATCACCCGCCGCCACATCCACCCAACCACCATGCACCGACGACAGGAACGGAACCCGAGGCACCAACGGCACCACCGACCCCAACACCTCCGCCAACTCCTCCCGCAACACCTCCACATGCCCCGTATGCGACGCATAATCCACCGGAACCCGCCGCACCCTCACACCCCGCGACTCCCACACCCCCACCAACTCATCCAACGCCCCCGCATCCCCCGCCACCACCACCGACGACGGCCCGTTCACCGCCGCCACCTCCACCCGACCCGACCACGACCCCAACTCCCCCACCACCACCGACACCGGCAACCCCACCGACACCATCCCCCCACGACCCGCCAACCGCCCACCGATCGCCCGCGACCGCAACGCCACCACCCGCGCACCATCCACCAACGACAACCCACCCGCCACCACCGCAGCCGCGATCTCCCCCTGCGAATGCCCCACCACCGCCGACGGCACCACACCCACCGACTCCCACACCGCCGCCAACGACACCATCACCGCCCACAACACCGGCTGCACCACATCCACCCGCGACAACAACCCCTCATCACCCAACACACACAACAAATCCCACTCCACAAACGGCTCCAACGCCGCCGCACACTCCGCCATCCGCCCCGCGAACACCGGCGAACACTCCAACAACCCCGCCGCCATCCCCACCCACTGCGACCCCTGACCCGGGAACACGAACACCACACCCGAGCCAGAACCAGAACCCGTCACACCACGCACCACACCAGCCGCACCCTCACCGGCCGCCAGCGCCTCCAGACCGCTGACCACACCCGCCCGGTCACCCGCGACCACCACACCACGGTGCTCCAACACCGCACGACCACTCACCAACGACGAAGCCACATCGACATCACGCAGGTCATCACGCTCACCGACGAACGCCGCCAACCGCTCCGCCTGCCCCGACAACGCACCCTCGGACCGCCCCGACACCACGAACGGCACCACCGGCAACGACGAGAACACACCCAACCCGCCCCCGCCGGCACCATCAACCCCGGTCGGCTCGTCGGCCGGGTCCGCCACCACCGGCTCCCCGGCCGGAGCCTGCTCCAGGATCACGTGCGCATTCGTCCCACTCACACCGAACGACGACACACCCGCCCGACGCGGACTCCCCGTCTCCGGCCACTCCACCGATTCCGTCAGCAACTCCACCGCACCCGCCGACCAGTCCACGTGCGGCGTCGGCTCGTCCACGTGCAGCGTCCGCGGCAGCACACCGTGCCGCATCGCCATCACCATCTTGATCACACCCGCCACTCCGGCGGCGTACTGGGTGTGACCGATGTTCGACTTCAACGAGCCCAACCACAACGGCTGTTCCGGCAGCCGCTCCTGGCCGTACGTGGCCAGCAGCGCCTGCGCCTCGATCGGGTCGCCCAGCGTGGTGCCCGTCCCGTGCGCCTCCACCACGTCGACCTCGGCGGCCGCGATCCGCGCATCGGCCAGCGCCTCACGGATCACCCGTTGCTGCGACGGACCGTTCGGCGCCGTCAGACCGTTCGACGCACCGTCCTGATTCACCGCACTGCCCCGCACCACCGCCAGCACCGGATGCCCGTTGCGACGCGCATCCGACAACCGCTCCACCAGCAGCACACCCACACCCTCGCCCCAGCCGGTGCCGTCCGCCGCAGCGGCGAACGACTTGCACCGACCGTCGACGGCCAGGCCACGCTGCCGACTGAACTCCACGAACATGCCGGGGCCGGCCATCACCGTCACACCACCCGCCAGCGCCATGGTGCACTCGCCCTGCCGCAGGGCCCGCACCGCCAGGTGCAGCGCCACCAGCGACGACGAACACGCCGTGTCCACCGTCACCGCCGGCCCCTCCAGGCCGAACGAGTAGGAGATGCGACCCGAGGCGACACTGGCGGAGCTACCGGTGAGGACGTAGCCCTGGAGGGTGGACTCCTCGTGCATGCGGGGTCCGTAGTCCATCGCCGTGGCGCCGACGAACACGCCGGTCCGGCTACCGCGTAGCGAGTCCGGGTCGATCCCGGCCGTCTCCAGCGCCTCCCAGGACGTCTCCAGCAGCAGCCGCTGCTGCGGGTCCATCGCCAGCGCCTCACGCGGCGAGATCCCGAAGAAGGCCGCGTCGAAGTCGCCCGCGTCGTGCAGGAAAGCGCCCTCGCGGGTGTAGGAACGGGCGGTGCGCGCGGGGTCGGGGTCATACAGGCCCTCGATGTCCCAACCGCGGTCCAGCGGCCAGCCCGAGACGGTGTCCCGGCCTGCGGCCAGCAGCTCCCACAGGTCCTCAGGCGTGTCGACGCCACCGGGAAGGCGGCAGCTCATGCCGACGATCGCGATCGGCTCGTCGGCCGCCGCGCGGTCCGTCGGCCCGGTCGGGGCGGCGGACGAGCCGTGTTCCCGGGCGTGCAGGTGGCCGGCCAGGACTGCGGGTGTCGGGTGGTCGAAGAGCAGCGTGGCGGGCAGGGTCCGTCCGACGGCCGTGCCGAGGCGGTTGCGCAGTTCGACCGACATGAAGGAGTCGAAGCCGAGCTCCTTGAAGGTCAGCCGGCTGTCCACAGCGTCGGGCCCGTCGTGGCCGAGGATGACGGCGGCGTGGGCGCGTACCAGTCGGAGCAGGCGCTGTTCGTCGAGTACCGGGGCCTCCGCGGCGCCGGTGTGCCCGGTGCCCGCCGCGACCCCGTCCGTGCCGCCGACGGCCGGCGCCACCGCGTGTTCCGGCGCATCGTCCAGCCAGTACGTGCGGCGCTGGAAGGCGTAGCCGGGCAGGTCCACCGGACGGGCCCCGCCGAAGACCGCGCGCCAGTCCAGGTCCGCGCCCCGGACGGCCAGTTCGGCGAGCGAGGCGAGCACCCGGCCCAGCGAGCCGTCGTCCCGTCGGGTCGAGGGGACGACGACGACCGGCTGACCGGACTCCTCGACGGTCTCCTGAACGCCCATGGCCAGCACCGGGTGCGGGCTGATCTCGACGAAGGCGCGGTGCCCCTGCTCCAGCAGTGCCCGAGTGGCCCGCTCGAACTGCACCGTGTGACGCAGGTTGGTGTACCAGTACTCCGCGTCCGCCTCGCCCGGCTCCAGCGCGCGGCCGGTGACGGTGGACAGCATAGGGATCCGGGCGGCCCGCGCCTCGATCGGGGCGAGGTCGGTCGACAGCCGCTCGCGGATGGCCTCCACGTGGGCCGAGTGCGACGCGTAGTCCACCGGGATCCGGCGGGCCCGGACGCCCTGCCCGGACAGCAGGGCGACGAACCGGTCGATCGACTCCGAGTCGCCGGAGACCACGGTCGAGCGCGGACCGTTGACCGCCGCCACTGCCAGGAGGTCGCCGAACTCGGCCAGCACCGGCTGCAGTTCGGCCACGCCGAGGGCGGCGGAGGCCATTCCGCCCAGTCCGGCGATCTCGGTCAGGGCCCGGCTACGCAGCGCCACCACCCGAGCCGCGTCGGCCAGCGACAAGGCGCCGGCGACGCAGGCGGCCGCGATCTCGCCCTGGCTGTGCCCGACCACCGCGGCGGGCCGGACGCCCAGGGACTGCCAGAGGTCGGCGAGCGAGACCATGACCGCGAAGAGGACGGGCTGCACCACGTCGACCCGCTCCAGGGAGGGCGCCCCGGGCGCACCGCCGAGCACGTCGAGCAGTGACCAGTCGACGTGGGGGCGCAGGGCGTCCTCGCACTCGCGCATCCGCTCGGTGAACACCTCGGAGGACGCCAGGAGTTCGGTGGCCATGCCGGCCCATTGCGAGCCCTGGCCGGGGAAGACGAACACCGTCCCGCCCCGGGCGTCGGCCTGTCCGGTGGCCAGGCCCGCGCGGATCTCACCCGCAGCCAGTGCACCGAGCCCGGCGCGCAGCTCCACCGGGTCGGCCGCCAGCACCACGGCGCGGTGCCGGAAGGCGGTTCGGGTGGCCGCCAGGGAGTAGCCGACGTCGGCCAACTCGTCATTCCGGTCTTCGAGTCGTCGGATCAGCCGGTCGGCCTGGGCGCGCAGGGCCGGCTCCGTACGGCCGCTGAGGAGGAAGGGCAGCGGGCCGCCCGGCCGGGCCTCGGCGGGCGCGGGCCGGGGCGTCGGCCCGGTCGCGGCGGGCGCCTCGGACACCAGGAGGTGGCAGTTGGTCCCGCCCACGCCGAAGGAGCTGACCCCGGCGACCAGCGGGCGGCCCGGGTCGGGCCAGTCGTCCAGGCGTTCCTGCACGCTCAACCGCAGCTCGGCCAACGGGATCGCGGGGTTCGGGGTGGCGTAGTTGAGGCTGGGCGGCAGCTTCCGGTACCGGACGGCCAGCACGGCCTTCAGCAGGCCCACGATCCCGGCCGCACCCTCCAGGTGGCCGACATTGGTCTTCACCGAGCCGACGGCCAGCGGCGCCGTCCGGCCGGCCGCCTGCCCGTAGACGGCGCCGAGCGCCGCAGCCTCGACGGGGTCGCCCACCTTGGTTCCGGTGCCGTGCAGTTCCACGTACCCGACCTCGGCCGGGTCGGTGCCGGCTTGCCGGCACGCCTCGGCCAGCGCCGTCCGCTGCGCGGCCGGGTTGGGCACGGTCAGGCCCTCGCCGCCGCCGTCGTTGTTGACGGCGCCGCCACGGATCACCGCCAGCACGTGGTCGCCGTCCTCCAGCGCCCGCCGGTAGGACTTGAGCACCACCAGGGCGGCGCCCTCCCCGCGCACGAAGCCGTTGGCCCGGGCGTCGAAGGTGAAGCAGCGGCCGTCGGGGGAGAGACCGCCGAACCGGGCGGCGACCAGGGCGCTCTCGGGTGCCAGGTTCAGGTGCACACCGCCCGCCAGCGCCAGGCCGGACTCCCCCTTGCGCAGGCTCTCGCAGGCCAGTTGGACCGCGACGAGCGACGAGGACTGGCCGGTGTCCACCACCAGGCTAGGGCCCTGGAGGCCCAGGACATAGGAGATGCGGTTGGCGATGATGCCGCGGTGCAGGCCGGTCATGCTGTGATGGCCGACCACCTCACCGCCGCGCCGGTACGACAGGGCGGCGTAGTCGTCCCGGATCGCCCCGGCGAAGACGCCGACCTGCTCCGAACGCAGCCGTTCCGGGACGATCCCGGCGTGCTCCAGCGCTTCCCAGGCCAGCTCCAGCATCAGGCGCTGCTGCGGGTCCATGGCCGCGGCCTCGCGGGGCGAGATGTCGAAGAAGGCGGCGTCGAACTCGCCCGGGCTCTCCAGGAACGCGCCGAACTCGGCTCCGGGGGTGGGCTGTTCACCGTCGTGGCCCTGCAGTGCGGCGAGGCGGTCCGCCGGCAGCCGTCCGACGCTGCCGGCGCCGTCACTCAACAGCCGCCACAGCGCGTCCGGGCCGTCCGCGCCGGGCAGCCGACACGACATCCCGATGACGGCGATCCAGTTGTCCTGCTGTGCCGACGTCGCCTCACCGGCAACACGGGACTCGCTCAATTCAGCCACACTCCGCAGACGGACAAGGAAATGTGACGGTCGCTCGGATGAGCCCCCGCCCTGCTGCACACTGCTGCCGCTTACATCGCATCGCCCGCACGTGAAGGCCGCGCGGAGAACTGCACCCACCGCCGACACACTCGGGGCGGGCACCGCACCGACGGACCCGCGTCCCGACCCCCCGGCACGCGCCCGATACGACCGGACGTGCACGTCACATCACGTGTGCGGGCATGGTCGATCGACCCCGGGGAGAGAGGAGGAGAATTCGCCCCGATCGTATACAAAGGTCTTGGACCTACGAAGCCGTCCCGTTCACGGATGATCTGGGCGAACTTCGGCCATTGGCACGCGAATCGGACGTCCGGCGCTAAGCGCGCGACGGCCCACTACAGGATGAGCGACATCCCCGACCGGGAACGCCGCGGTACGGTTCTGAGACACCATCAGAAATGCGGGAACCAAGCCCGTTCATGCACTACCCCCGTTTGAGTGCCCTGGCACTTGATCGAACCGTACCTCCAGCTCCAGACGCCAGGCAACCCTCATCTTCGGCCACCGGCCGGCACCTGACCAGCCCAACCCCGGACCTGTCGGTACACGCTCAATCAGGCCTCGCCGACCCGGCCCGGGCGCCGCGAAAGAGCGGCCGGCGGTCCACTGTCATTCCAGTCGAGTTGAGGTACTCTCTGGCGGGATCCAGTGGCACCGGGGGGGCACCGGCGACGCGCTGGCCCGCGGGCTCCGGCGCGCTCCGCGAACCGCGGACCGGCTCGACGGTCCTTCCCGGGGAACTCCACCGGTGGCTCTTCCCGTCCACGCGAATTCCGTCGGCGCTTTCCGGGAAACGCCCGCGCCCGAGGCTCCCGACGGGCAGCGTCGCGCTTTCGACTTCCACGCCCCTGCCGAACTGGCGTAAATCATCGAGGAGTTTACATGAGTAAAATCGCGGACGAGCTTCTCGCCTATCCGTTCCCGGGCGAAACCTGCCCTTATGACGTGCCGGCGGCCTACAACACGCTGCGCGAGGAGGGCCCCGTCAACCGGGTCGCATTCCCGGACGGCAGCGAGGGATGGATCGTGACGGGGTACGAGGAGGCGCGCGCCCTCCTCGCGGATCCCCGCATCTCCGCAGACCGCAGCGACCCGGCCTTCCCGCAGAGCGCGAAGTACGCGCCCGGCATGCCGCCGGTCACCGAGAGCGCCCCCGTGCCACCGGCGGAGCTGACCTTCAATCAACTGGACGGCGACGAGCACGCCGCCCAAAGGCGCCTCGTCATACCGAGCTTCACGGTCCGTCAGGTAAAGACCCTGCGCCCCCTCATGCAGCGGGTCGCCGACGGGCTGATCGACAGGATGGTGGCCGCCGGGCCGTCGGCCGACCTCGTATCCGCCTACGCGGCACCGTTCTCCCCCATGCTCCTGTCGCAGATTCTGGGTATCCCCGAGGCGGAGCGCGAGCTCTTCGAAAAGCGCGTCCAGTTGCTCGCCGCTCCCATGGCGGAGATGGTCCCGGCGATCCTCGAACTCGCGCCCTACCTCACCGCTCTCCTGGAGAACAAGGCCGCCGAACCGGGCCAGGACCTGTTGAGCAGCCTGGTGTCCAGGAGCGAGGACGGAACGGCGGAACTGACGCCGCAGAACCTCCTGAACACGGCGATGCTCATCGTGGTCCTGAGCAACGAACCCATCCTGTCCATGATCTCCCTGGGCGCCCTGGCACTGCTGGACAACCCGGAGCAGCTGGCCGCGCTCCGGGCCGACCCGGAGCTGACGCCCGGTGCGGTGGCGGAGCTCCTGCGGTACGTGTCCGTCGGCGACTCGGTGCCGCGCGTGGCCACCGAGGACATCGAGATCGGCGGGCGGCTCATCCGGGCGGGTGAGGGCGTGGTCATCGGGATCAAGGCGGTGAACCGCGACCCGAAGGCGTTCTCCGACCCGGAGGCGCTCGACGTGCGGCGCGGCGACAACCCGCACATCGCCTTCGGCCACGGCCCGCACACCTGCGTCGCGCAGAACTACGCCACGGCACTGCTGGAGATCGCCTTCACCACCCTCCTCGCCCGTCTGCCGGAGCTGCGGCTGGCGGTTCCGCGTGAGGAGCTGCCGCTCGGCGGCATGGGGCAGTGGCGCGCCACCGCGCTGCCCGTGACCTGGTGAGCCGCCGACCCGGAGGCCGGTGACCGGGTGCCCCGGGACCGGGACCGGGGCCGGATGAACAGGGCTTGATGAACAGGTCCCGTGAGCAGGGCCGTGGCGGACGGTGGCGGATGCACCGTCCCCCACGGCCCTTCGCCGTACCGGTCAGGCCTTGGCCGCGAGCGCGTCCAGGTGCACGGAGAGCACCTTCAGGACCTCGCCGGGCCGACTGCCCAGGTAGAAGTGACCGCCTTGGAAGACCTTGAGATCGAACGCCCCGGACGTGTGCGCCTGCCAGTCCCGCGCCTCGTCCATCGAGGTCTTGGGGTCGGCGTCGCCGGTCAGGACGGTGATCGGGCAGCGGAGCACGGCGCCGGGCTCACTGCGGTAGGTCTCCACCGCCTTGTAGTCGCTGCGCAGCGCCGGCAGCACCATGCGCATGATCTCGTCGTCGGCGAACACCTGGGCGTCGGTGCCGTTCAGCGACCGGATCTCGGCCAGGATGCCGTCGTCGTCGCGCGTGTGCACGTCCTCGTCCTCCCGGTAGCGGGAAGGGGCGCGGCGGCCCGAGGCGAACAGGTGCACCGGGCCCTCGCCGTCGCGCTCGAAGCGGCGGGCCACCTCGAAGGCGATGACCGCCCCCATGCTGTGGCCGAAGAAGGTCAGCGGCCGGTCGGCCAGCGGGCGCAGCACCGGGTAGAGCTCGTCGGCCAGCTGCCGGATGTCGTCGATGCACGGCTCCGAGCGGCGGTCCTGACGACCGGGGTACTGGACGGCGACGACGTCGGTGCCGGGGCTCAGTTGGGCCGACACCGGGAAGTAGAAGCTGGCCGAGCCTCCTGCGTGCGGGAAGCAGATCAGACGGTTGGCGGCCTGCGGGGCCGGGTGGTAGCGCCGGCACCACAGGCCGGCCTTCGCGTCAAGAGCAGTCATGGTGGTTCGGATCCCCGTTCTCGATGGCACTCCGCGATTGCGGCCGTACGTGCTGCGCCAGGTCCGTCGACCAGCCGTGACCACACGGGCGCCACCCCGTGTCGCCGGCCCGTCCCCCCTGGTGGCAGCCAGCATAGAGACTGCCAGTGGATCTTGCCGTCCGGTCGGGGCAGCCGATCGCCGCCGATACGCCCGCCGCCCGCCGCCCGCCGCCCGCTCGGGAGAGGCGGGCCAGGTGCACGATCCTCCCGTCCGCCGCGCCGGCGCCTCGCTCCCCCCGACCGGCGATTCCCTCCCTTGAGTCCTCAATCCGACATCCGTGTAACCTTCGTGACCCTCCATCACGTCTTATCAGTGCAGTGACTGAACTGACGGACGATTTCACGGAGGTACGGTGCGGACTGCTCGTGGTGTGACGTGGGTGCTGGCGGTGGGGGTGGCGTCGGCGCTTGTCCTCGGCCCGGGATGTTCCACCCCCCGGAGCAGACCCACCGCCACCGGCACCACGCCCCCGAGCCCCGCGCCCGCGGCCCCCGCCGAGACCCCGGCACCGGCCCCTCCCCCCACGCCCACGCCGACCTGGGACGGCCAGGTCAAACTGCTCGGCGACGGCTCCACCTCCGACACCGGCCCGCAGCCCAAGCAGCCCAAGCCCGAGCGGCTGAAGCCCGGGGAGAAGCCGCCGCAGTTCGTGGTCTTCTCCTGGGACGGCGCCCTGGAGGGCGACGACCGCCTCTTCTCCCGCTTCCGGAAGCTGGGCGTGGAGAACAACGCCCAGATGACGTTCTTCCTCTCCGGCCTCTACCTCCTCCCCAAGTCCAAACGCACGCTCTACCGCCCCCCGAAGCACGACGCCGGCGTGGCATCGATCGACTTCGCCACCAACGCCCACATCAAGGACACCCTGGAACAGCTCCGCCTGGCCTGGCTGGACGGCAACGAGATCGGCACCCACTTCAACGGGCACTTCTGCGGCCCGCAGCCCGGCGGGGGCGGTGAATGGTCCGGCGAGGAGTGGGCGTCCGAGCTCGACCAGGCGATCTCCTTCGTCGCCAACTGGCGTACCAACACCGGGTACAAGGACCTCCCGCCGCTCCCCTTCGACTACACCAAGGAGCTGGTGGGCGGCCGCGCCCCCTGCCTGGAGGGCCAGAAGAACCTGCTGCCCGTCGAGAAGGCCAAGGGCTTCCGCTACGACGCCAGTTCGCCCGGCGAGTTCCAGGTGTGGCCGGTGAAGAAGGAAGGCGTCTGGAACTTCCCGCTGCAGTTGCTGCCGAACCCCGGTACCTCCTCCCAGAGCCTCTCGATGGACTTCAACTACCTGGCCGGCCAGTCCGGCGACACCACGAACGGCGACCCGAAGAAGTTCGACGCCTGGGAGAAGGCGACCCGGGACAGCTACCTGGCCGGCTTCGAGCGGGTCTACAACGGCAGCCGGGCCCCGCTGTTCATCGGCAACCACTTCGAGGACTGGAACGGCGGCATCTACATGCAGGCGGTCGAGGACGTGATCAAGAGCGTCTGCAAGCGCGAGGAGGTCCGCTGCGCCTCGTTCCGCCAGGTCGCCGACTGGCTGGACGTCCAGGACCCGAAGGTGCTGGACCAGTTGCGCCGGCTGGACCCGGCACAGCCGGCGGACTGGTCGCAGCTGGTGAGATGACGACCGCCGGGCGGCTGCGGACCGCAGCCGCCCGGTCCTCCTACCGCCCGTCCGCCGCCTTCACGTACGTGCTCCAGATCCGGGCGGGCAGCGTCGAGTCCAGGGTGTCCGGGCTGGCCCCGCCCAGTCCTTCGAGGGACAGCAGCTTCATGTCCCGGAGGTCGGCCCGGAAGACCGTGACCGCCGTGGCGACCTGTCCGCCGTAGCCGACCGCCCACCCCGCCGTGCGGTCCGTGGTGGTGCCGGGTTTCGCCGCCAGATCGGACCCCGCTTCAGCCGCCCAGCCGGCGCTGCCGCCGCGGACCGCGCCCTTGAGGGCCGCGTCGACCTCGGCGGCGACGGCCGGTGACAGTGCCTGGACGGCGGCGGGCAGCCGCAGTGTGAGCGCCTCGCTGTTGCGGGTGACGCGGAGGACGGAGTACGGGTCGGTGCGGCTGCCGCCGGCGGCGAAGGCGGTGTAGGCGTCGGCGGTGCGGATGGCGCTGGGGGTGGAGTTGCCGACGGCGAAGCCGGGGCTGAGTTCGCCCATGGCGCTGGGGAGGAGGCCGAGGGCGGCGGCGGTCTTCTGCACCCGTTCGAGGCCGACGTCCAGGCCGAGTTGCATGATCGGCCCGTTGACGGACTGCTCGACGGCCCCGCGCAGGGTGACCTGGCCCCAGTCGCGCTTGCCGTCGTTGGCGGTCTTGGCGATCTTGCCGTCGCGCCCCCAGTACGGGCCTTCCGGGGTCATCACGTTCACCCCGTTGTCCCCGTTGTAGGTGGTGCCGGGGGTGACCGGGGTACGGGTGGCGCCCCGCGCGCGTTGCACGCCCTGGTCGAGTCCGGCGGCGTAGACCAGCGGGGTGAAGGCCGAACCGATGGGCACCGTGGAGGTGTTGGCGTTGTTGAAGCCCTGTTTGAGGTAGTCGGGGCCGCCGTAGAGGGCGACGATCCGCCCGTCGGGGGCGACGGAGGCGGCGCCGACCTTGAGGAGCTTGTCGGTGTCCCGGGCGCCGGGGTCGATGCCCTTCGTGGCCTCCTGGACGGCGGCGGCGAGGGCGGTGACCCTGGGCTTCTCGAAGGTGGTGTAGATCTGGTGGCCGCCGAGGTCGAACTCGGCGGGGGTGATGTCGGTGTGGCTCTCCAGGTAGGACTTGGCTATGTCGACCAGGTAACCGACCTGGCCGCCGAGGCCGGCGGACTTCGACTGCGGCTTGGGTTCGGGGAACACGGTGTACCGGGCGCGGTCTGCACGGGAGAGCTTTCCGGCGTCGACCATCCGGTCCAGGATCCAGGACCACCGTTCCACGGCCCGGTCGTGGTTGGCCGTGCCCAGTGCCGGGTCGTACCGCGCGGCCCCCTTGAGCACGGCGGCGAGGAAGGCGCCCTCGCTGACGTCGAGCCGGGAGACGTCCTTGCCGAAATAGGCCCCGGCGGCGCGCTGGATGCCGTAGCTGCCGCGGCCGAACCAGCTGCTGTTGAGGTAGCCCGCGAGGATGTCGTCCTTGCTCATCCGGTCGTCGAGCTTGACGGCGATGACGGCCTCGCTGAGCTTGCGGGAGAAGTCCTGACGCTGGTTCAGGTAGATGTTCTTGACGTACTGCTGGGTGATGGTGGAGCCGCCCTGGGTCTCGCCCCCGGAGGCCAGCTTCCAGAGCGCGCGACCGATGCCCTTGGCCGAGATCCCGGGGTCCGAGTAGAAGGTCTCGTTCTCGGCGACGAGCACGGCCCACCGCACCGGTTCGGGGACGCCGTCGAGCGGCACCTCCTGTCGGTTGGTCTCGCCGATGCGGGCCATCTCGGTGCCGTCCGCCCAGTAGTAGACGTTGTTCTGCTGGGTGGCGAAGGCGTTGAGGTCCTCGGGCACCTGCGTGACGGTGTAGAACCAGACCAGCCACCCGGTCGGGCCTAGGACGCCCAGCGACGCCGCCAGGAGCAGCTGCCGCCACGAGGGGAGCCAGCGCCGGACTCCGCGCCGCCCCCTGCGCGGGTAGTCGATCCACCGCAGGGGCCGCCGCCGCAGGGGTCGCCGCAGCGGCGGCTGCCACCGTCGGCGTCCGGGCTTCCCTTCCTCGACTCCGCCACCTCGCTGTGCACGCACAGTCCGTTCTCCGCTTCGTTCGTGGGTACAGAACCCCTCGAACGGATAGATGCGGTGAGGGTCGGACCACGACAGCGTCATTCGGTGTGATCATGGTCACATCAGTGCGTCATCGGCGGCCACCATGCTTGGAGCGCAAGGAATTTGACGCTCAGTCGGGCGGTGGAGCCGGGCCCCGGCGAACTCGACGAGGCAACCGGCGCACGGCGAGGCACCGTGCGCCGGCCTCGGCCGTCAGTCGATGGCGTCGAGGACCTTGCCCAGGTCGACGAACTTGAAGCCGGTCGCCTCACGGTCGCCGTCGGCGGGGGTCTCCTGGCCGTCCTGGACGACCAGCAGGCCCTTCGGGTACTTGGAGCCGAGCGGCGCGTTGAGGGCGGCGGCGCCGTCGCAGACCTCGGAGCCGTCGAGGGTGGCGGAGGCGGCCGTGATGCGGAAGGCGCCCTCGAACTCGTTGTCGTCGTCACGCTCGCGGTCGTAGGCGACGAAGGTGTTGTCGCCCTGGCTGGAGGCGAGGAGGTAGCCGTCGCCGTCCGACTCGGTGACCAGGGTGAGCCCCTCGACGTCGGCCGTCAGGCGCTTGCCGCCGTAGCCCGGGTCGGAGCCCGGGGTGCACTCCTCGGTCTCCTCGTCGTACGTGCCGGGCACGCCGTACTCGCGCACCTTGTCGATCAGCTTCGGCGTGCCGGTGAGGCCCGCGTCGATGCGCCAGATGCCGACGTCCTCCTGCCCTGCGTACAGGGTGCCGTCCGCGGGGTCGACGACCATGCCCTCGACCTGGGGCAGTTCGCCCGGCTCGGCACAGGGCGTCCAGGAGGTGCCGTTCGGCAGGCGGAAGGAGGACGGCAGGTCGATCGTGCGCACCTGGCGGTAGTCCACCGTGCCGTTCGGGGTGGCGATCAGCTCCAGCAGGGCGATGCGGGTGCGGTTGCGCTGGCTGACCACCGCGTAGGAGCGGCCGGTCTTCCGGTCGGTCCAGGTGGCCAGGCCGTAGGCGGTCTTCTGGTCGTTGATCTCGGCCTGGTCGGCGGAGAACACCGGGCGTGCGGCGGGGTCGGTGATGTCGGTGAGGGGGCCGCCGGGCTTGTCCCGGTCGATGCGGTAGATCCGCAACCGGTCGTTGCCGCGGTCGCTGACCACCGCGACGTCGGCGCGGCCGCCGGCCAGGCGCAGGCCCTGCACCAGGTCGACGTTGTTGAAGCGGCCGGGGGCGTCGTCGGCTCCCGGACCGGCGGGGGCGGGGATCGACTGCACCTGACGGGCGTCCAGGTCGTAGACCCGCAGGCCGCCCTGCTTCGCGGTGGCGACGACCAGGCTGCGGCCCGGGTCGGCGCCGTTGCGCCAGATCGCCGGGTCGTCCGCGTTGGCGTCGCCGCCGGCCTCGTCGTCGTACAGCGGCGCGGTCTCGGCCTTGGGCCGGATTTCGCCGATCGAGGAGGCCTGGGCCGGGAGTGCGACGGAGGCCGCGAGGGCCGTGCAGAGCACGAGCGTGGAAGCGCGAGCAACCAGACGTATCGTCATATTTCTTCCTTCATGAGGGGTTTGCCCTGATGGGAAGACACTCGCGGACGCATCTGCCATGCCTGCGACCAGATGGTATCTGATATCTGAACTCGCCGCGAAGAGTACGGGGCGCCGATGTGCCCGGGCGGGCGCCGTCCCGGGGCGCGGCGTTCTCGTGCCGCGGCTCGCGGCTCGCGGCATTGACCCGGACGAGCCCGCCGAAGGGTGGCCGATTCCCGTCCACCCTGCCCTCAGAGATCGAAATCGTCGACGGAATACTGTGCGGATGCGTTCGTTCGGGCCTTCGGCCGGATCGGCAACCGCGCCCTGCTCGGTGTCTCCTACGCCCTGATGGCACTCGGGAGCGTCGCCTTCGCGTTCTCCCCCAGCTGGCCGCTCGCACTCCTCGGCGCCCTGGTCACCGGCTTCGGCTTCGGCGGCATCGACTACGGCCTCAACCAGCTCTTCGCCACCGGCTTCGGGCAGCGCGGCCCCGCCATGCTCAACATCCTCAACGCGCACTTCGGCATCGGCGCGATCGCCGGCCCGGCGCTGATCGGCCTGCTCGGAGCCGACCGCTACCCGGCCGTCTTCACGGCCTTCGCCGTGATGGCGGCGCTGCTGCTGATCCCGCTCGGCGGCGTACGCGGCCGGACCTCCGGGGGCCGGCCCGCGGGCGCGGCCGGGCACCCCGCCAACCTACCGGCCCGCCGAACCGCCGCCCTGCTCACCGCCTTCGTGGTGCTCTACGTGCTGCACGTCGGGGTGGAGGCCGGAGTCGGCGGCTGGGAGCCGACCCATCTGGCGGCCGTGGGCCACAGCACCACGCTCGCCGCCTCGGCGACCTCCGTCTACTGGCTGATGCTGACGCTGGGCCGCTTCCTGGTGGCGCCGCTGACGCTGCGCTGGTCGGAGCCGGCCATCATCGCCGCCAGCTGCACCGGCATGGCTCTCTGCCTCCTGGCCGCCGTGCTGCCCGGCCTCGCCCCGTACGCGTACGCGGGCGTGGGCCTGTTCATCGCACCGATCTTCCCCACCGGGCTGCCCTGGCTGCGGCGCACCGTGCCCGCGGCGCAGCGGGCCGGAGCACTGGTGATCGCCGCATCGATGGTCGGCGGGGTGGCGGCCGGCCCGGCGCTCGGAAAGATCATCGAGCTGTCCGAGGTACGCATGGTGCCGGCCGTGCTGTTCATCCTGGCCGTGGTCTGCCTGGCCGCCACCTGGTGGCTGACCCGGGCAACCCGCCCCCCGTCGGCGGCCTCCGGCGACCCCGGCTCACCGCTCGACTGACCCTCCTGCCCGCCCCGCCGGACGCACCGCCCGGCAGAGCGGCCGGCAAGAGGCGGCCCCGGGCCGACCGCCCCGCCACGGCCACCGCCTGCGATCGAGACGTGTCGAACCCTTCAGCAAGCGGAACGGGACGCCGGAACGATGGCGGCCCCGCGGCGTTCGCGAGCGGGGCGTCTGGAGGGCCGGGGCTCAGAGGTCCCCGGCGCCCGGCGCCGCCCGCTCCCGGTCGTAGGAGTCGCGCGAGCGGGCGATGGCGTCGCGGTGGCGCTCCGCCCAGGCGGTGAGGTCCTTGAGGGAGGCGTAGAGCTCGTCGGCCATCTCGGTGCCGCGGTACTCCACCTTGGGCGGCACGGTCGCGTAGACGGTGCGCTCGATCAGTCCGTCGCGTTCGAGGTTCCGCAGCGTCAGGGTGAGCATGCGGCGGCTGATTCCAGGTACGGACCGTTCGAGTTCGGTGAAGCGGACCGGACCGTGGCTGAGGTTGAGCAGGATCCCGATCGCCCACTTGCCGCTGATCCGGTTGAGCGCCTCCAGGACGGTGCACACCTCGCGGACGGGGGTCGGGCCGTCGGCACCGCCGGCCTCCTCGATGTCCTCGATCACATCGTTGTTCCCCAGGAACATGAAAGTGCCTCCTTACGGTGGACTTGATGGTCACACAGGATGGTCGCTGTAACAAGAAGTGCCCTCAGGGAGCGCGGGCGCCACCGGGCACCCCTCCCCGGCCACTCCCCGAAGGACTCCTCCGATGACCACGCACGCCCCGCCGTCCCTCCGGCCTTCCAGGTCACGCTGGTTGGCACTGGGGATCCTCTGCACCGGCAACCTGGTGATCATCCTCGACGGTTCGATCGTGACCGTCGCCCTCCCGACCATCCAGGCCGACCTCGGCTTCACCCAGTCCGGCCTGGCCTGGGTGGTCAACGCCTACCTCATCGCGTTCGCCGGGCTGCTGCTGCTCTCCGGCCGGCTGGGCGACCTGCTGGGCGGCCGGCGCGTCTTCAGCGCGGGCCTGGGCCTGTTCACGGTGGCCTCGCTGGCCTGCGGCCTGTCCTCCTCCTCGACGGCGCTGGTGGTGTTCCGGTTCGTCCAGGGGGTCGGCGGGGCGCTCGCCTCGGCCGTCGTCCTGGGCATGATCATCACCCTGTTCCCCGACGCCGGCGAGCGCGCCAAGGCACTGGCGGCGTACGCGTTCGTCTCCGCGGCCGGCGCGTCGCTGGGCCTGATCCTGGGCGGCGTGCTGACGCAGAGCCTCAGCTGGCCGTGGGTGTTCTACGTCAACGTGCCGATCGGCCTGGTGGCGCTCGTGCTGACGCAGAGCGCGGTGCCCGGCGGGAGGGGACCGGGGCTGCGCGAGGGCGCCGACCTGGTCGGCTCGGTGCTCGTCACCGGCGGCCTGATGCTGCTGGTCTACACGATCATCAAGGCCGAGGAGTACACCTGGGGCGACGGCCGCACGCTGGGCCTGCTGGCCGGCTCGCTGGTGCTGCTGGCCGGTTTCGTGGTCCGCCAGGCGTACGCGGCCAAGCCTCTGCTGCCGCTGCGCATCTTCCGCTCCCGGGCGGTCTCCGGCGCCAACGGCATCATGGTCCTGATGGTCGCCGGCCTGTTCGGCTACCAGTTCTGCACCGCGCTGTACTTCCGGAACGTCCTGGGCTACGACGCGCTGAAGACCGGGCTCGCCTTCCTGCCCGCGCCGGTCACCATCGCGATCGTCTCGCTGGGCTTCGCGGTCAGGCTGAACCAGAGGTTCGGGCCCCGCCGGGTGCTGGTCGTCGGCCTGCTGCTGGTGGCCGCGGCGCTCGCGCTGCTGGCCCGGGTGCCGAGCGACGGGAGCTTCCTCGCCGACATCGTGCCGCCGTTCGTGCTGCTCGGCCTCGGCTTCGGCGCGGCCATGCCGGCGCTGATCGGCCAGGCCATGTCGGTCACCTCGCCCGACGACGCGGGCATCGCCTCCGGCCTGGTGAACACCACCCAGCAGGTCGGCGCCTCGATCGGCACCGCCGTACTCGCCACGGTGGCGGCCTCCCGCACCGCGACGCTGCTCGGCGAGGGCGACAGCACGGTGGTGGCGCTCACCGGCGGCTTCCACCTCTCCTACGGGCTCAGCGCCGTGTTCGTGGCGGTCGGCGTCCTGGTGGCCGCCTTCGTCCTGCGCAGCCCCGCGGTCGGTGCCGAGAGCACCCCCGGACCGGACCTCAAATCTGCGGACTCCCCCGTGCCGCACATCTGACGGTCCCCGTGCGGCTGTTCCGGAGGACTCCGGAACAGCCGCACCTCCCTGGCGGCGCGCACCGCCGCCGAGGCCGCACCACCGCCGCCGGGTCCGCACCGCACTCCGCACCACGTCAGAGCCCGCCGGCCGAGCACACCCACGAGCGTCCCGCCGCCGAACCCGCGCGCCCCGGAAGAGGGCCCGCACAGGGGGCGGTCAGAGGGACCGTCAGGGCGACGGATCCGGGCGGAGCCGGCAGGCCCGTCGCACCGTCCGTGGCCGGGGACGTCAGCGCCTCCCCCCGCGGGGCGGGCGGGCCTTGCGCCGCCCTCCGTTCCCCGCCTCGCACAGGATCGAGAAAGAACCCATGTACACCAGACGCCGTTTCCTCCGCCTCCCGGTCACCCTGACCGCCGCCGCCGTCATCGGACCCGCCGTCCTCACGGCCTGCTCCGACTCCTCCGCGCCGCCCTCCGCGAAGGGCGACGGCGGCACCCTGCGCTACGGCGCCGCCGTCGAACCCGACAGCTGGGACCCGCACGCCGCGTCCACCGCCGTCACCGGACGGCTGCTGCGCCCGGTGCTGGAGTCGCTGGTCGCGATCGCTCCGGACGGGACCGTCAAGCCGTGGCTGGCCGATTCGTGGACGGTCTCGCCCGACGGCCTCACCTACACCTTCGCCCTGCGCACCGGCGTGACCTTCAGTGACGGCACCCCGTTCGACGCAGCGGCCGTGAAGGCGAACTTCGACCACGTCGCGGCGGCGAAGACGGCGTCCAAGCGGGCGGCCGGCCTGCTCGGCCCCTACAAGGAGACCGAGGTGGTCGACCCGCGCACGGTGGCCGTCCACCTGACCGCCCCTCACTCCTCCTTCCTCAGCTCGGCGGGGAGCACCTTCCTCGGCTTCCACTCCCCCGTCGCACTGCGCGACCACGGAGGCGACCTCTCCTCCGGCGGCGCGTTCGTCGTCGGCACCGGCCCGTTCACCTTCGAGTCGGTGACGCCGGGCCAGCAGGCGGTGTTCAAGCGCCGGCCCGACTACGACTGGGCCCCGCCGACCGCCGTCCACCGGGGGAAGGCGAAGCTGGAGAGCATCGTCGTGCTGCTGCTGAAGGAGGACGCCTCCCGGGTCGGCGCCCTGACGTCCGGCCAGGTCGACGCCGCCGAGCTGATCCCCGCCAACCGGCTGGCCGGCCTGCGCGGCCAGAACGGCGTCCAGGTGGTCCGCAAGGCGGTCCCCGGCGTCCCCTACACCTACTACCTCAACACCGCCCGCGCGCCGTTCGACGACCCGCGCGCCCGGCAGGCCGTCCGGCACGCCATCGACTTCGCCGGGATCGTCAAGGGCGTCTTCCAGGGCGAGTACGAGCAGGCCTGGGGGCCGCTGGCGCCCTCCACCCCCGGCGCCGAGCCGTCGTTCGCCAAGCCGGCCTGGGAGTACAGCAAGGAGAAGGCGGAGAGGCTGCTGGACGAGGCCGGCTGGACCGGGCGGGACTCCGACGGCTACCGCACCAGGGACGGCAAGCGCCTCACCGCCGAGCAGCCGTACGTGCAGACCTTCGTCTCGGCCCAGAACCGCACCTTCGACGTGGGCGTGCAGGACGCGCTGAAGCAGGTCGGCATCGAGCTGAAGCTGGTGCCGCTGGACTCCGCAGGCTCCATCGGGCGCACCGGCAAGGGCGACTACGACGTGTTCGCCTTCGCCTGGCAGGGCTCCGACCCGAGCCTGCTGGGCAGCCTCTACCACTCCAAGTCCCAGTTCGGGGGCGGCGGGGCGAACGGCAGCCGGGTCAAGGACGCCGAGATCGACGGCTGGCTGGACCAGGCCGATGCGACCGTGGACGCCGCGCAGCGCGTCGAGCTGTACCGCAGGGTCCAGCGGAAGATCGTCGAGCAGGCGTACTCCTTCCCGGCCTACATCGCCACCATGGACGTCGCCCGGCACGGCAAGGTGAACGGGCTGGTCCTGGACGTCGACGCCAACACCGACTTCTACGGCATCGGGGTGGCCTGAGGTGTCCGACCGCGCCCGGCCTGTGCCGCGACGGCACGTGCCGCCCTGGGCCAGGTTCGTCGCCCGGCGGCTCGCGGCGGGGCTGGTGGTGGTGTGGGGGACGCTCACGGTGACGTTCTTCGCCCTCCACCTCGCCCCCGGCGACATCGTGGACGGACTGATCGGGCCGGGCGCCGCCGCGACCCCGGCCCTGCGCGACCAGGTGATCGCCGAGAACGGCCTGGACGACCCGCTGCTCCTCCAGTACGGCCGCCAGCTCGCCCGGTTGGCGGGCGGCGGCCTCGGCTGGTCGTACCAGCTCAACGAGCCGATAGAGCGGCTGCTCGGCAGCCAGCTCGGCCCGACCGTCGAGCTGGCGGTGTCCGCGCTGGTCACCGCGCTGGTGCTGGCGGTACTGGCGGCCACCCTGACCGTCGGCCGGGGCCGGGCGGTGCGCGGTGCCACCGGTCTGGCCGAGCTGCTGATGGTGTCGATGCCGTCGTTCTGGCTGGGCGTCATCCTGCTGACGGTGTTCTCCTACCGGCTGCACGCACTGCCCTCGATCGGGGCGGACGGACCGGCGGCGCTGGTGCTGCCGACGCTGGCACTGGCGCTGCCGCTGGCCGGCGTGCTCGCCCAGGTGATGCGCCAGGAGCTGGAGAGCGCCGACGGCCGCCCGTTCGTGCTGACCGCGCGCTCGCGCGGCCTGGGCGCGACGGCGGTGCTGCTGCGGCACACCCTGCGGCACGCGCTGCTGCCGCTGACCACGCTGGCCGGCTTCGTGCTGGGCAGCCTGTTCGGCGGCGCGGTGCTGGTGGAGAACATCTTCACCCGGCCGGGCCTGGGCCGGGTGCTGGCCAACGCGGTCGGCTCGCGCGACCTGCCGGTGGTCAGCGCCCTGGTGGTCGTCTCCAGCGCGGCGTTCGTGGTCATCAACACCCTGGTGGACGTGCTCCACCCGCTGATCGACCCCCGGCTGCGCGAGGGGGGCACGGCATGAGCACCGCGACCGCCCTCCTCGACCGGCCGGCCGCGGCCGCCGCACGCCGGGGCGCGCTGCTGCGCTCGCCGGCCCGCCTGGCGCCCCCGGTCCTGCTGGCCGCGGTGGCGCTCGTGCTGGTCTTCCCCGAGGTGTTCGCCACCCACGCCCCCGAGGCGACGGACGTCGCGGCGGCGCTGCGCCCGCCCGGTGCCGAGCACTGGCTGGGCACCGACCAGCTCGGCCGGGACGTCTGGTCGCGGCTCGTGCACGGCACCCGGCTGTCGCTCCTGATCGCGGTCGGCGCGACGCTGATCGGGGTGGGCGGCGGCGCGCTGCTCGGCCTGGTCGCCGGCTGCGGCGGACGGCACGTCGACTTCGCCCTGATGCGGGTGGTGGACGTGCTGCTGGGCTTCCCCGAACTGCTGCTCGCGCTGCTGGTGGTGGCGCTGCTGGGCGGCGGCACGGTCAACGTGGCGATCGCCATCGGCATCGCCGGAGTGCCCAACTACGCCCGACTGGTGCGCGGCCAGGCACGGCTGGTGCTGCGCTCGGAGTACGTGGAAGCGGCACGGGTGCTGGGGGTGCCGGCCTGGCGGTCGGTGCTGCGGCACGTGCTGCCGAACGTCGGCGGCCCGCTGGTGGTGCTGGCCTCCATAGGGCTGGGCTCGGCCATCATCTCGGGCTCCGGGCTCAGCGTGCTCGGCCTGGGCCCGGTCCCGCCGGAGGCGGACTGGGGCTCGATGGTCGCCGACGGCAAGGACTTCCTCCAGACGGCCTGGTGGATCTCGATCGCGCCCGGCCTGGCCGTCTCGGCCGTGGTGGTCTGCACCACGCTGATCGGCCGTTCGCTGCAGTTGAGGGCGGTGCGATGACGACGACGACAACGGAAGCTGCCGCGGCCGCGACGACGGCCGGGGACACCGGTGCGCCGGTGCCGGGCCCGCTCGTGCGGGTGGAGGGGCTGCGGGTGTCGTTCCCCGGCGCGCCGCGGCCCGCCGTGAACGGGGTGTCGCTGGCCGTCGGCACCGGGGAGTGCGTGGCGCTGGTCGGCGAGTCCGGCTCGGGCAAGTCCGTCACCTCCCGTTCCCTCATCGGGCTGGCGGGCGCCAGGGCCCGGGTCTCCGCCCGGACCCTGGAGGTGGCCGGGGCGGACACCGCCGGCTTCGGCGAACGGCAGTGGCGCGCGGTGCGCGGCCGGCGGGTCGCCATGGTCTTCCAGGACGCGCTGACCGCACTGGACCCGCTGCGCACCGTCGGCGCCGAGATCGCCGAGGCGGCCCGCTTCGGCGGCACCGCCGGCCCGGACGGCGATGCCCGGGTGGTGGAACTGCTCACGGCGGTGGGCGTGCCGGAGCCGGAGGCCCGGCGCACCCAGTACCCGCACCAGCTCTCCGGCGGGCTGCGCCAGCGCGCGCTGATCGCCTCGGCGCTGGCCGCCGACGCCCCGCTGCTGATCGCCGACGAGCCGACCACGGCGCTGGACGCGATCGTCCAGGCGCAGATCCTGGCGCTGCTCAGCCGGCTCAAGGACGAGGGCCGGGGACTCCTGCTGGTCAGTCACGACCTCGCGGTGGTGGCGCAGTTGGCGGACCGCGTGCTGGTGATGCGGCGGGGCGAGGTGGTGGAGAGCGGGCCGACCGGCCGGGTGCTGTCCGCCCCGGACCACCCGTACACCCGGATGCTGCTGGACGCGGTGCCCTCGGGCCGCCCGCCGGCCCGTCCCGTCCAGGCCCCGCCCGAGGCACCGGACACCGAGGAGGCGGACACCGAGGCACCGGACACCGAGGCACCAGACACCGAGGCGCCGGGCACCGCGGCGCCGGACGCCGAGGAAGCGGCCCCGGTGCTGAGCGGGCGCGGGCTGGTCAAGTCCTTCGCCCCGGGCGGGCCGAGGGCCCTCGACGGGGTCGGGTTCACCCTGCGGGCGGGCGAGGCGCTGGGCGTGGTCGGCGAGTCCGGCTCGGGCAAGACCACGCTGGCGCGAGTCGCGATGGGTCTGTCCCGTACCGACGCCGGGGAGGTGCTGCTGCACGGGCGGCCCTGGTCGGCGCTGCCGGAGCGGCGGCGCCGGGCCGAGCGCTCGGCGATCCAGTTCGTCCAGCAGGACCCGTACGCCTCGGCGGACCCCCGGTTCACCGTGGCGCGGATCATCGGCGAGGCGCTTCCCGGACTGCGGCGCGCCGAGCGGGCCCGGCGGTGCGCGGAACTCCTCGACCAGGTCGGCCTGCCGGCCGAACTGCTCTCCCGCCGGCCGCACCAGCTGTCCGGCGGCCAGCGCCAGCGGGTGGCCATCGCCCGGGCGTTGGCGGGCCGTCCGCAGGTGCTGGTCTGCGACGAGCCGGTTTCGGCGCTGGACGTCTCGGTTCAGGCGCAGGTGCTGGAGCTGCTGGACCGGCTGCGGCGCGAGCGGGGCATCGCCCTGCTGTTCATCACCCACGACCTGGCCGTGGTGCGGCAGGTCGCCGACCGGGTGCTGATCATGCGCGGCGGATCGGTCGTCGAGGAGGGCGAAACCGAGCGGATCTTCGAGGCCCCCGCCCACCCGTACACCCGGGCCCTGCTGGACGCCGTCCTGCGGCTGCCCGGCGCGGACGGTGCGGGCCGTACGGACGACCCGGGCGGGGTGGGTGGGGCGGACGGGGCGGACGGCTCGGGCAGTACGGACAGGGCGCACGGCGCGAACGTCACCGGCCGCCGCGAAGACCCGGAGCAGGACACCGAAACACCGAACACGCCGCCGGGCAGGACGGCGAGCACGTCACGAAGTGGGAGACATGACTGACACGACGACGGACGCCGCCCCCGAGGCCGCCGAGGTCTGGCTGCGGCGGGCCGAGGAGGTCGCGGCACGGCTGGCACCCGGCGCCGCCCGGCGCGACCACGAAGGCACCCCGCCGGTGCGGGAGGTCCGACTGCTGAAGGAGACCGGCCTGGTGACCCTGCTGGGGCCGGTCGAGTACGGCGGGGCCGGCCAGAACCGGTCCACCGCGCTCCGGGTGGTGCGCACCGTCGCGGCGGCCGACGCCTCGGTCGGCGAGCTGCTGGCCCACCACTACGTGTGGGTGTCGATCGCCGAGTTCATCGGCACGGACGAGAAGATCCAGCACATCGGCGAGGTGTCGGCCCGGGCCCGGTGGTTCTTCAGCGGGTCCTCGAAACCCCGCTCGGCGCCCCTGGTGATCCAGGACGCGGGCCACGAGATGCTGTTCCACGGGCGGCTGGAACATGCCCTGGGCCATCCGGTGTCGGACATCACCATCCTGGAGGGCCACCTGGAGGACGGCGACACCCCGATCAGCGCGCTCGCGATGAGCGACCACACCGGGCTGTCCTTCGAGCCCGGCGCCGAGGAGTCCGGGATCCGGTCGCCGGCCGCCGGGACCGTGGTCGCCGACGGCGCGAACATCCCGTGGACCGGGGCGCTCGGCCACGTCGACAAGACCTTCGTGCCCCGGGCCTACAACACCTTCCTCACCCTGGCCTTCCAGCTCGCCCGGGCCAACGCGCTGATCGGCGCGGCCCGGGGCGCGCTGGACGCCACCGCCCGGCATACCCGCGAACAGTGGTCGAAGGCACCGCCGACCGAGGCCGCCGCCGCGGACGCGGCCCGGCACCACGGCGCCCCGGCCTGCGCCCTGTGGGCGGTGGAGGCGTTCGCCGACGCCGTCGGCGCCGAGGCGGACGCCCTCCACGCCCGGCGCGGCACGGTGACCGAGGAGGACCGCGGCCGGCACGCCGTCCGCGTCGCGGCGCTGGCCGCGCAGGCCGAGGCGGCCGCCGACGCGGTCACCGCAGGCGCGCTCGGGGCGGCCGGCCGCGGCGGCGCCGAGGCCGCGGCCGGGCTGGACCGCTACCGGCGGGACGTCAGGGCGCGGCGGGTGCACGGGGACGACCCGGGGCCCGCCCGGGTGGTGGGGCGCCACCTCCTGCACGGCGAAGTCCCCCGCCCCACCTGGTACGCGTGAGCCCCCGAGTAAGGAGCACCCCCCGCATGACCGGCAGTTCCCGGACCGTCCCGCTGTCCGTCCTCGACATATCGTCCGTCGACTCCGCCGGACGCCCCGCCGACACCCTGGCCGGCACCCGTCGGCTGGCGGCGGCCGCCGACGAGCTGGGCTACGCCCGGTTCTGGGTGGCCGAGCACCACAACTCGCGCGGGATCGCCGGCTCCGTCCCGGCCGTCCTGCTGGCCGCGCTCGGCGAGCGGACCGGCCGGATCCGGATCGGCGCGGGCGGGGTGATCCTGCCCAACCACCCGCCGTACGCCGTCGCGGAGTCCTTCCGGACGCTGGCCGCGCTGTTCCCCGACCGGGTGGACCTGGGCATCGGCCGCTCGGGCGCGGACCCGGTGCTCTCCCACGCGCTGCGCCGGGCACCCGACGAGGACTTCCCGGCGGCGCTGGAGGAACTCCTCGCCTTCGTCGACGGCGGCTTCCCGGACGGGCACGTCTACCAGCGGCTGGAAGCCCTGCCGGAGCCGCCGCGGCCGCCCCGGCCGTGGCTGCTGGGCGCCAGTGTGCGCAGCGCCGTGGACGCGGGCCGGCGCGGGCTGCCGTACGCGTTCGCCCACCACTTCTTCCACTCCCGCGGCGCCGAGGAGGCCCTGCGGGCGTACCGGGAGAGCTTCCGGCCCTCGGCCCGGGCCGAGCGGCCGCACACGATCGTCACCGCCTACACGGTGTGCGCGCAAACCTCGGAGCAGGCGCGCCGGTTGGCGGCGCCGGCGCTGTTCCCGGTGCTGGGGCTCAACGGCGCCTCGCCGATCACGCCGCTGCCCACCGTCGAGGAGGCGGCGGCGTACCCGTGGACGGAGGCCGAACGCGCCGCCGCCGACGCGCTGCTCAGCACCCAGGTGGTCGGTGACGCCGACGACGTCCGCCGGGCACTGGCGGACCTGCTGGAACGCACCGGCGCGGACGAGCTGATGGTGACCAACAACATCACCGACGTCGACGAGAAGATCCGCTCACTGGAACGCGTACGGGAACTCACCCCGGCACTGCCCGCCCCCGCCGGGGTCAGCCCGTAACGGCCGAACGGACCAGAACCTCCCAGGCACGGCGCTCCACCGTCTCCACAGCACCGGGGCGCCGTCCGCCTCCGCGAGCGCGACGGCGCGGTCGTACCGGAAGGCCGTCAGCCCCGTCGGCCGCCCGCAGATCGCGTCCGACCAAGACGCGGCCGGGCAGCCGGGCGAGCACGACACCCACCGCATGCGGGGCGCAGACTACCTCTCCGACCGACACCGGAAAATCTATGCCCGCCAGAGTAGACATTGCCGCGCACCGTGGTTAGTGTTTCTCCCGTAGACAGCAGTCCAGCGGTACCCGGCAGACACGAACTGGCGGGCAGCAGTACGGAAGTGCGCAGGTCGGCACGGCTGCAGGGTCCTGAAGCCAGGGATGGCGCAGTAAGGCGACAGGACCGGTGGCCGGGCCGGGTGGCCCGCAGGTATCAGGGGCCGCCGTCGAGTGGTACCAGCAGTCGCAGTACGCGGTATCCCGGTGAAGGCGCCCAGACTGCGGGCGCGCGTGCCGGGAGTCCGGCAGTGGGGTTCCAAGCCGAGCAGGTTGAGCAGGACGGGCGACGGGGCTGGCTGCCGGAGTCGGCGGGACCGCCAGGGGCCGCCACAGCAGTACCGGGTAGTTGGCACGACCAAGCAGTTCGCAGTACCGCAGTACCCGTATGAGCAGTACCGAGCAGGTCGCATCACCAGGCAGTCGGACGTACCCGCAGTTCGCAGTAACCGGCCAGCACAGAGGATGAATGGAGGGACAGCGCGCCATCAGGATCGCCCGGCCCGTGAGGAATCAGCCCGGGCGGACCCCGTAGACCCCAAGGCAAGGACGGTGGTTTCCGGTCACGCATACGCGATCCCCGCACACCCCCTCCCCCGGGGCTGTGCGGACATAAGGAACCCGGCCCCAGAGCCGGTAGATGGTGTAAAACCCTTCGGGGCCCCGGGAGCCGCTATGGCCCCGGGGCCCCTCAGCGCGTCCCCGGACACAACAACAAGAAGAGGTGCAGTGACCACGGCAACCATTCGACCGCACACCCCCGACTCCCTCGACGACGACGACTACCCCGCCTACACCATGGGCCGCGCCGCCGAGATGACCGGCACCACCCCCGGCTTCCTACGCGCCCTCGGCGACCAGGGCCTCATCACGCCCCTGCGCTCGGACGGCGGACACCGCCGCTTCTCCCGCTACCAGCTACGGATCGCGATGCGCGCCCGCGACCTCGTCGACCAGGGCACCCCCATCGACGCCGCCTGCCGCATCGTCATCCTCGAAGACCAACTCGAAGAAGCCCTGCGCATCAACGAACAGCTCCGCCGCGACGCCGGACAGGAACCCGCCACCGACACCTGACCCACCCACCAGGCCGACGAGACCGGCCTGCGGTGAGCGCACGTACTCACCGCAGGCCGCCCCGGACAACTGCGGGGCCTGGTGCGAAGTGGCGGTGACCGCCGTCCGCTGCGCGAGCATTTCGCTCGCGGTACGCGTGTCGGCGGAGTCGGCCGCAGCGCGAAGGGAGCGCACCATGATCTCGTCCTGCTCCTGGAGGAACCCGCCGGCGCGCACCATCTCGCCTGCCACCGGGATCCGGCCCGCTCTCACCGTCGGACTCCGGCCGGGAACGGGCGACGCCGTGCTGAAAGCAGTCGGCGACCCCGACCAGGACACCGCTGCGCTGCTGCCCACGTCTGCTTGCCAGGCGGCGAGGGCGACGCGTCGGGGTGCCCGGCGGAGGCCGGCGGAACCCTGGCCGGCACGGCCCACGGCAGCCGTGCCGGTGGCTCCGCCGACGACAGGGGCGGGGCGGCTGCGGCTCGTGGACGGGCTGCGACGCGGGCGCTCGACGACGGGGGCCGCGATCACGGTGGGGATGCCGGTGGGCACGCGGGCGCCGGTGATGCGGGCCAGCTCCTCGTCGCCGGCGCTGACCCGGGTGGTGACGGGGGTGATGGCGGCGGTGGTCATCATCCGGGCCATCTCGCGGCGCTGGTTGGGCAGCGCCAGCGTGACGACGGTGCCGGACTCGCCGGCCCGGGCCGTGCGCCCGCCGCGGTGCAGGTAGTCCTTGTGGTCGCCCGGCGGGTCCAGGTTGACGACCAGGTCGAACCCGTCGACGTGAGCTCGGGGCCCTCGGCACGAGGGCTGCCGCTGGTCCTCGGGTGAGCGCAGCGGCGGGGCCGCGGGCGGTGCTGTCCGGTCTCCCGTCGGGACGGCAGACACCTCCATCCGGTGGTGCGGTTCACGGTTGCCGATCGCGGCCCCCGTGGCGGCCGCCCAGCCGCTGCCGATCACCAGCGCGAGCACCATGAGCACCACGCAGCACGATCGATGTCCAGCCGTTCCGATGCCCCTCAACCCCCGGGAGCCCCGTGGGTTCGGACGGAACGCGAGGACGGAGCCGTCCGAAGGGCTCCGGTGCGACCTCGGTCCGGACGCCCTCGGGTTATGACGGCCGCCCGCCGAACTGCCAGTTGTGCACCTCGATGCCGGCGTATCGGTCGCGGGTCAGGACGGCTGCTGCCGTATCCGGGTCCGGCGCGCGGAGCAACGCGGCCGTGCCGAGCCAGGTGCTGCCGTCGTCGGAGAGAAGCGGTCCGTAGGCGATCAGCTCGTCCCGGTCGGTCGGCACGGCGAGGTCGGCGGGCTGTCCTGTGCCGAGGCCGAGCACGAGGTATCGGTTGCCGCCGGTCCGGCCTCCGGGGAAGTCCCACATGGTGCGCCCCAGCGTGTTGCTCCACCGTCGCAGCAGCACGTCCCGGTAGACGCCGGCCTGGTAGCCCGGTTCGACGAAGGCGAACGCGCGGGCGGCGGCAGGGTCGGGCAGGTCGAGGATGTGCACGCTGCCGGTGGGTGTGCCGCCGTCATCGGCGAGGGTCGGGCCCCGGGCGATCATCTCCTTCGCGTACTGGTCCATGTAGGACCAGTGCTCTTCCAGCAGTTCGTCGCGAAGTGCCAGGGAGCCGGGCCGGTCGCGGTGGTAGCAGAGGAACTCCATGCCCACAGGGTCTCTTCGAGGAGGTGCCCGGGTCGAGCGGATTTCACCGCGCGAAAGGCTCCGGTCCAGGGCGTCGTCGACCGAAACGCTCTCCAGGTGCCGCCGTGACCAGCTGCTTCGCCGTCCTCCGGCTATCCTCCAGGTCGCGCAGCGGCGGCGCCTTCGAGCCCGTCCCTCAGCGGCGAGCCCCGCCATCCGCGTCGCCGGCACCCTACCGGTGTCCACGGTGTGCGCGCCCTGGTGACCGGGGGCGCCGAGGACGACGAAGCCGGGGTGGAGCGGGCCCCCACCGAGGCAGAGCCGGGCGAGGGCGGTGGTGAACGCCGAGTGAACCGGGGCGGTGCGAGGGCGGCGCGTCGACGGTCGGCTCAATGCCCGGCCCGGCAGTCTGAGGTGTGACATGTCACGCCCTATTGATGGCATGTCAGGCACCGTGAGAGCATGCGTTCGACGCGCCCCAGTCGCCTCCCCCATCCCCCGCCTGCCGCGCGCCCGTCTGCCTTCCCCCCACTAAGGAACGACGTTGCGCCTGCCCTCACGCATGCCCAGACTGCTCGCCGCGATCGCGGCAGGCACCACCCTCCTCGGCCTGGCGGCCGGCCCCCCCCTGGCCGCCACCCCCACCGCCGGGACCGCCACCCTCACCCAGCAGGCCCCGGGCAGCCTCCTGCCGCCCACCGGCACCGCCGCTGCGGACCCCTCGGAGCACGGCGCACCGCAGAGCCGCCGGCTGACGCCCGAGCAGCTCCCGCCGCTCGGCCTGCCCGTCCCACCCGGGTCCGCTTCCTCCGGAACCGCCTCGGCCACGGCCTCGTCGCGGTCGCTGTCCGCGGCCCCGCCGGTCGCCCAGTCGTGCACCCCGGCCGACTTCAGCAGCCGCTCCGGAGCCGCGCTCGTCTCCTTCGTCAAGGCGTCGGCGCCCAAGTGCATCGGCTCGCTGTTCTACACCTCCGGCTCGGAGGCCTCGGCCGTGTTCCGCCAGAGCCGGATGGCGACGGTCGCCGACGCCTTCCGCGACGCCGCCACGTCCTACCCCGGGGACAACTCGACGAGCGTGTGGCAGCTCGTACTGTTCCTGCGCGCGGGCTACTACGTGCAGTCCAACGACCCCCAGCGCATCCCGGGCTTCGACAAGTCGCTCACCGACTCGGTCGTGCGCGGCATCGACGCGTTCGTCGCCGGCCCGCATTTCACCGACGTCACCGACGCGAACGGCGAGGTCGCGAACGACGTCGTCATCCTCACCGACAGCGCCGGGCTGCAGGCCCGCTACCTCGGCACCTACCAGCAGGTGCTGAACGCCTACGACCGCTCGTACGACAGCTCCAGGAACATGGTCACCCTCGTCAACAGCGTCTTCACGCCGCTGGACCGGGGCCACGACAGGAACCCGGACTTCCTCGCCGCCGTCACCGCGGATCCGAGCCTCATCGACACGCTCGACGGCTTCGCCCGCAAGCACCGCGACCTGCTGGGCACCGACAACGCGGTCCTGGACGCCAACGCCGCCCGCGTTCTCACCCGCTTCGTCAAGTACCCGGCCTTCCAGGCCAAGGTACGGCCGCTGGTCAAGGCCCTCCTCGACGGATCCTCGATCACCGGCCCCACCGCCCCCCTGTGGGTCACCACCGCCGACATGGCCGACTACCTCGACCCCGGCCAGTGCTCCACCTACGGCATCTGCGACCTGGACAAGCGGCTGATCGCCGCCGCGCTGCCGGTCCGTCACACCTGTGACGCCACCCGCACCATCCTGGCCCAGGACCTCACCCCGGCCGAGCTCGCCGCGGTCTGCGCCGACCTCAAGGGCGAGGACGCCTTCTTCCACAACCTCGTCCGCGACAACGGCCCGATACCCGGACAGTACGAGTCGTCCGTGCAGATCGCCGTCTTCGCCGGCAAGGCGGACTACCAGACCTACGCAGGCGCGATCTACGGCGCCAACACCAACAACGGCGGCATCACCCTCACCGGCGACCCGTCCGACCCCGCCAACCAGCCCGTCACCATCATGTACCGGCACCCCACCGACAACGGCTTCACCGCCCGGATCTGGAACCTCAACCACGAGTACGCCCACGTCCTGGACGCCCGCTACAACCTCAAGGGCGGCTTCACCCAGCAGACCAGCGTCCCCGACCTGTGGTGGATCGAGGGCGTCGCCGAGTACGTCTCCTACACCTACCGCGGCCTCACCGACACCAACGCGGTGACCCAGGCCCCCAAGCACACCTACCCGCTCAGCACCCTGCTCCAGAGCACCTACCTCAACAGCGACGTCGTCCGCACCTACCACTGGGGCTACCTGGCCGTCCGCCACATGATCGAGAAGTACCCGAGCGTCGTCCAGGGCATGCTCTACTACTTCCGCACCGGCAACTACGCCCAGGGTTACGCCTACTACAACGCCATCGGCACCCGCTACGACGCCGGCTTCAACACCTGGCTCGACCTCTGCGCCACCGACACCTGCCTGAGCGCAGGCACGCCGACCGCCGCCTTCGACAGCACCGCCACCGGCCTGACCGCGCAGCTGACCGACCGCTCCACGGTGACCGGCGGCAAGGGCACCATCACCTCCCGCGCCTGGAACTTCGGCGACGGCAGCACTTCCACGGACCCCGTCCCGTGGAAGACCTACACCAGGCCCGGCACCTACACCGTCACCCTGACCGTCACCGACAGCAACGGGAAGACCGCCACCACCAGCAGGCCCGTCACGGTCACCGCCCCCGCCGCGCCCACCGCCTGCACCGGGACCGACCCGCGGGCCATGGACCGCAACTGCTTCCGGACCGGCCGCTCCGCCGCCGCGGACGAGCAGGACAAGCTGTACATCTACATGCCCGCCGGCACCGTGACCCTCAACGTCACCACCACCGGCGGCACCGGCACGGCCTACCTGTACTACAGCGCCGACACCTGGGCCTCCACCACCGCCTACACCGCCTCCTCCACCAACAGCACCGGCACTCAGAGCATCACCGTCACCAACACCACCGCCGGCTACCGCTACATCACCCTCTACGGCAGGACCGCGTTCAACGGCGTCACCGTCACCACCCAGTACTGACCCCCGGCACACCGACACGAACCACCCACCGCAACACCGGACAGGGGCGTTCGCGCACCGGCAACCCGCCGGCGCGCGAACGCCCCGCCCAGTCCGGCACCGAACACGACCGCCCCGCACCGGGAATGACCCCACACGTCGATCGGGAGGTCGGCAGGCTCCCTGAAAGGGAAACGGCGCGCGATCGGAATGCCGCTCCCTGCCGATCCTGCAGGTCTGCCGGCGGTTCGCCGGGGGGAGGCAGGGCACGTGCGGCAGTGACCTACGGTGTGGGCCGGTCGGCGTACAGATCAGGCGGGAGAGCCCTCCAGGAGTCCGTGCGGCTGCCCGGACGAAGGGTCCGGGAGAACCGCGATTTGGTACGGCCGGGACGACCAGGTAGAAGCCCCCTCTCCGCCCGTGTGCCGACCGCCCCGTCGGATCACCCTGATGAGGGTCGCTGTCGGCGCGTGCTACTGGCCGCGCTCATTACTGGTCCCGCTCCCGCGTCCGCAGCCGATGCCGCGGCCCTGCTCGGGCGGGACCTCGTGACCGCCGAAGGCATCCCCGTCGCCATCGTCTCCAAGACCTTGCGCCACACCACCCTCGCGACCACCATCAACCTCTACGGCCACCTCTTCAAAGACTCCGCCGACAGGCCGTCAACGCCCTCGCCCGAGCACTCGGCCAAGCCCAGCCGGACCGGCTCCGAGCCGTCCCCCGTAGCGACGACGACCTGCCGCTCGCCGCATAGCGGCGGCCGCGGACGGGACCCCTCACCGGTCCGGTCCGGTCCGGTCCGGTCGGTCGGTCGGTCGAGGACATGGGTTCCGTCTTTCGGAGGGAAGTGACCGGAAGCCATCGCTCCAGTTCAACCGATGCCATTAACCACTCATTTGATGGTCTACTGCATGTCTTACCTTGAGCGGGAAAGCGAATTCCTGACCTGCCACGATCGAATCGAATCGGTTCACGGGGGCGTCGCCGTGCCCTCCGGTCCGACTGGCCGGCTTGCTGGGGCGGGCGCCGCAAGAGGGCCGTTTCAGCAAGCACCGGATCTGGCCAAGTTCTCTGAAATGCAACGAAGTTGTGATCGTCCTGGATAGTTTTCGAGCGATCCGGAAAGCGTCGTTCGCCCATGGGGCGCTCCGATGCCCGGCGGCTTCTCCTTCACCTTTTCCGCAGATCGGACTGTGATGACCACCCCGAGCACCGGAACACCTGCCACCACCCCGGCGACGCCTCCGGCGGCCCCCGCCGGGCTGGACGGCGACACGCCCAAGGACCTGCTCCCGACGACCGGCAACCACCCCACGGAGATCGTCCGCTACCGGTCTGTGGTGCTCACCGACATCCCCGGGGCGAAGCCGGCGCGCAAGCTGACCGGCGCCATCGACCTCGGCGAGGAGAACCTGCCGTTCTACGACCGCCCGGCCGAGGGCATGATCGTCACCACGGAGCAGAGCTGGAAGGCCGAGGGCGTCACGCTCGGCCGGCTGCTGCACAGCCTGGCGCTCGCGCCCGGCGAGAGCACCAGGGTCGCGGTCGTCGACTGGCAGCGCGGCACCAAGGCCACCGGCACCGAGAGCACCGCCGAGAACGACTCGCTGTCCAGTATCACCGACCAGAACCGCTCGATCAGCGAGGTCGCCAACGCGATCGCCCGCGAGGAGCAGTACGGCACATCCCAGGCGTCCCAGGCGAGCAACTCCGCGAGCTCGGGCGGCACCTTCGGTGCCTCGCTCGGCATCATCAGCGGCGGCGCGTCCTGGAGCAACTCGTCCAACTCGGGGTTCACGACCGCGGTGACGCGCTCCACCGGCGTGAAGTCGGTCGCCGCCGAGGCCGCGCAGCGCATCGGCGCGCGAACCCAGCAGTTGGCCACCGCCGCCCGCAGCCGGAACATGACGGTGGTACGGGAGACGACGCAGTCGGAGAAGGAGAAGGTCCTCACCCGCGTCGTCACCAACTACAACCACATGCACGCGATGTCAGTGCAGTACTACGAGGTCGTGCAGGTCTACAGCGTGACGACCAAGCCGACCAAGCTCGAACGCTGCCTGTTCATCCCGCTGCAGGAACTCACCTTCACCAACACCACCCTGCAGCGGTACAAGGAGGTACTGGCTTCGGTGGCGCCCGCCGAGTGGGCGAAGAAGATCCGGGAGGCGAACCCGTTCAACACCGCCGAGCGCAAGCTGGACGCGTGCACGGCGCCGGAGGCACCGCAGGTGGCGGTCTTCGACGGGGTGGACCTGGCGGACATCGCCGCCTCCGCCATGGGCGTGTACGGGGTGCGCAAGTCCGACGGCAGCCCGGTGCGCTTCGACCCGGTGGCCCGGCAGTGGAACCCGCTGCCCACCACCGGACTGGACGGCGGCCTGATCCGCATCGCCCCGGGCAAGGACACCCTCTGGGCGCTCAGGACCGACAACCTGCTCGTCCAGTTCGACGGCACCACCTGGCGCCGCGACGTACAGGGCTGGGCGGGGCGCTCTCTGTCCTGCGGTCCGGACGGCGCGCTCCACCTCATCGGCATGGGCAACGCGATCCACCAGCGCGACCCGAACGGCGTGTCGCATGACACGAACGTCCTGGCGGACGACATCACCGCCGTCGGCCGGGACAGGGTCTGGTACTGCCGGCAGGGGCGGACCTTCGAGCGCAGCGGCGGCGGCTGGCTGGAGCGGACCCCGGTGCCGAACGTGCAGCGCCTGTCCGCAGGTCCGGACGGCACGCTGTGGGGCATCACCGCCGAGGGCAAGGCCCTCGTGGTGGAACCGGGCGCGATCGCCTGGACCACCCCCAAGCCCCCCTTCGCGACGATCACCGGCATAGCCGAGATCGTCTCGTCCACCAGCGGGGACCACTGGGTCCTGCGCACCGACGGCTCCCTCCTGCGGATCCTGATGGCGCAACGGGAAGCGCCGCTGGCCTTCGACGCCCCGCCGAAGGCCGACTCCTCCTACGCCTCCAAGATCGACGTCTGGTACGACGAGGCCGGCATCCGCAGCATCCAGGTGGTCTTCCCCGGCCAGACCCTCCGCTTCGGCGACAGCGGCGGCTCCGGCGTCCTCAAGCGCGCCTCCTACACCTTCGGCCCCACCGACAAGCTGCTCACCTACGACGCCTGGGCCGGCACCGCCGCCCGCGGCAGCCTCGCCGGACTGCGTCTGACGATGACCTCGGGCGTGGCCAACTTCGGCGTCGCCGAGACCACCACCGCGGCACCCGACCTGAGCGAGGACGCCGGCGGAGCGGCCCTGTGCGGGCTGTTCGGTGCGACGGTGAAGTCCGGCACCCGCACCTACCTCTCCTCGCTCGGCTTCCACGTGCGCGGCGGGAGCGTGCCGCAAGCGGTGCTGGACCACCTCAACGACAACCGCCGCCACTACAGCCAGGCCGTGTGGGCCAACGCCGACGAGCTGACCCTCAGCCGCATCCTCGCCAACTACTCCTACACCCCGGCCGGCTCGACCGCCGCCGCGGTCCCGCTCGGCATGCTGCTGGACCCCAAGCCCGTCGCCGCCACCGGCAACTACCTCGGCTTCCGGTGGAACTTCCCCACCGAACAGGAACGCGAGGCGTGGGCCAAGGCCCGCCACCAGAGCGACACCTCGCTCGGCGCGTCGGTGACCAACACCATCGCCATCGCCACCGACGGCGTGTTCGCCGAGGCCGTCCTCGGCCGGGCCAACTCGGCCGAGAAGATCGACCTCACACGGTTCTGGAACTGGAAGGACTCGCCCATCCAGATCACCGCCCCCGACATCGCACCGGTCGCCACCGGCACCCGCGCGCAGAACCTCGACCTCTCGGTGGCCGGCCTGGGTACCACCGCGGCGTCCTTCACGCCGCTGGTGGCCATGCCCGACCCGACCGGTCTCCAGGCCGCGCAGGCCATCACCACCGCGAACCTGTTCCGCGACATGAGCGGCCTCAACACCATGGGCCAGGTCCTCACCAAGGGCATCGAAGCCGCCGCCGCCGGCGACAAGGCCGCCGGCGAACGCGCCCAGGACGCCATGAAGACCGCCACCCAGCACCTGGAGAAGATGGCCGAACTCGTCATCCAGGCCACCAAGAAGGCCACACCGGCCGGGGCCGCCGCCAACCCGACCGTCACCGGCGGCGAGATCAACCAAGCCGTCAAGGCCGCAACGAAAGCCTGACCACCACACCACGCGGGCCCGGACCACAACCCGGGCCCGCCCCGTTCAATCACCAGCGGCGACTCCGCACCCGGTACTGAGGTTTTCACTCCGTTGCTGGCCGAGGGTGGGGCGTGCGTCCGGCTGGTTGAGTCTGCCCGCGTGCGGGTTGCCGGGGTTGGTGCGGGCCTGCCGCCTGCCGTGTCCGAACGCTCGGACGGCTTGTTGGTGTGGCGGTCCGGACATGCTTCGCGCACGGTACGTGCATGAGTGGCCACAGCAGCGAGTCGGCCGTGCGGCGGCCGGACTCCGGCTCCCGGGGGATGCGGGTCGCCTTGGGCGTCCTAGGCCTGACCGGGGCCTCGTCGTGCCCGCCGTCCAGGCCACCCCCGCCTCGGCGGCCACCACGCAGACGTTCACCGCCGGCGGGACGTTCACCGGTCCCCCGGTGTCACCGGCATCACCACCGTCCTCCTCGGCGCCGGTTCGGGTGGCGGGGGGCGGAGGAGCCGGCGGCGGCCTTACCGGCTTCGCCACTGCGGGAGGGGCGGCGGAGGTGCGGGGTCAGGTGGCGCCCGTGTTTCGTGCACGCTGACCGTCACCCCGGGCGAGACACTCACCCTCGCTGTCGGCTTGGGTGGCGCTGGGGGTGCCGGCGGCGCTCCCGACGACTTTGGGCGCGAGGGCCATCATGGCGGCACCGGTACGGCCGGCGGAGGTTCCGGAGTGGCCAGGAATTCGGTCGGCCTGGCTTCCGCATTCGGCGGCAGTTACACCAGCGGCGGAGAGGGCGGTCACACCTCCGATATTGCCCTTCCCTAGCCCGGGAGGTTATAGAGACGCAGGTAGTGAAGCTGGCGGCCCGGAGCAGTCCTCCTGTACCGGTAGTCAGCCTGCCATCGGCCAGGGCGGCAACGGCGCCAAGGGTGCCGACGGAATCGCCGACTTGGGCCACGCCGCCGGCGGTGGCGGCTGCATCACCGTCACCTACTGACGCAGAAGCCGAGAGCGTCCTGCGCTTCACCCACGTCACCGACCCCCTCTACGCCGACCTCGCCGAACTCATGATCGGCACCGGCATCCGCAAGGGCGAGGCCCTCGCCCTGCACTGGGACGACGTCCACCTGCCCGAGCGTGCCTTCTTCGTCCGCGCCACCCCCTCCGTGATCGACAGGAGCAGCAAGGCCTGGGTCGCCCTGTCCGACCGCGTCGGCACCCGCGCCTTCGGCAGCATCACCCCCGCCGGCGGCTACGTCTTCCACCGCCACGGACGCCACCTGCACTCCAAGAACGTCCTCGACCGCTTCCACCTGCTCTGCGACGAAGCAGGCGTCCCCTGCATCGCCCTGCACGACCTGCGCCACCTCACCGCCAGCTTCGCCACCGCCGCGGGCGTCCCCCTGCCCGTCAGCTCCAAGACCCTGCGCACCGCACCCTGTCCACCAGCGCGAACATCTACACCGACCTGACGTTCCTCGCCGCCCGCGCGGCCGTCGACCCCGTCGCCTGGATCCTCGACAACGCCGACCGCGCCGCACTCGGCCGGCGCCCCTGGCACCAGAACCCACGCCCCCACCGGCAACTGCCCGCCCACCAACAGCCCCGAACAGACGAACCGACCACGCCCTGGCCGATCTGGCCCGGCGACCACTGTGCGACCACCGGCTGACGCCACAACAAGAAGAGCCGGCACTCGGTTTCCCAAGTACCGGCTCTCACAACCGACTTCACAGTCGGGACGACAGGATTTGAACCTGCGACCCCTTGACCCCCAGTCAAGTGCGCTACCAAGCTGCGCCACGTCCCGTGGTCTCGTGGCCCTGGCGGAGCCTGGGGGGCTCTGCTTCGGGTTTCTCGACCTTGTCGGCCGGTGTCCCGGCGACGTGGAAAACAATACAGCACGTCGGGGGGTGCTCGCTGCCAGGTATGGGTGGTGGGGTCAGGGGGTGGGGTGGCGGGCGTCGTAGCGGAGGAAGGCGGGGCGGCGGGCGGCGAGGAGGGCGATGGCGGCGACGCAGGCGAGGCCGCCGGTGACGACGGAGACGGCGGGGCTGGTGAGGGAGGCGACCGCGCCGGACTCGAAGTCGCCGAGGCGGGGGCCGCCGGCGACGATCACGATGAAGACGCCCTGGAGTCGGCCGCGCATCTCGTCGGGGGCGGCGACCTGCATCATCGTGTTGCGGAAGATCATGCTGACGGTGTCGGCGCAGCCGGCGACGGCAAGCAGGAGGAGGCCGAGCCAGAGGTTGCGGACGAGGCCGAAGGCCGCGATGGCGAGGCCCCAGGCGACGACGGCGGCGAGGACGGCGGCGCCCTGGCGGCGGACGCGGCCGACCCAGCCGGAGAAGACGGCTCCGACGAGGGCGCCCACGGCGGGGGCGGCGACGAGGAGGCCGACGGTGCGGGCGTCGCCGCCGTAGAAGGTCACCGCGATGGCGGGGAAGAGGGCGCGCGGCATGCCGAAGATCATCGCGGCGAGGTCGGCGAGGAAGCTGGTGCGCAGGTTGGGCTGCTCACGCAGGAAGCGGAGGCCGTCGAGGACGGAGGCCCGGCCCTTGCCCTCGCCGAGCGGGCGCATGGCGGGCAGGCGCCACATGGCGTAGATGGTGGCGGCGAAGGCGACGGTGTCGACGAGGTAGGCGGACTGGACTCCGTAGGCGCCGATGAGGACGCCGCCGAGCATGGGGCCGACGGTGAGGCCGAGGTTCATGCTGACGGTGTTCAGGGCGTTGGCCGCGGGGAGCTGGGCGGCGGGGACCAGGCGCGGGATCATCGCCGAGCGGGCGGGTGAGCCCAGCGCGAAGAAGCCCGCCTGGACGGCGACGGCGGCGTAGAGGACGGCTACGAGGCCGAGGCCCGCCAGCGCCTGGGCGGCGAGGACCGCGGAGACGACGGCCAGGCCGGCCGAGCCGATCAGGCCGAGGCGGCGGCGGTCGACGCTGTCGGCGATCGCACCGCCGTAGAGGCCGAAGGCGATGAGGGGGAAGAGGGAGAAGAGGCCGACCAGGCCGGTCGCGAAGCTGGAGCCGGTCAGATCGTAGACCTCGACGGAGACGGCGACGGCCGTCATCTGCTGGCCGATCGAGGAGACGACCTGGCCGAACCAGACCCGCCGGTAGTCGGCGTTGTCGCGCAGCGGGCTGAGGTCCGCGAAGGCTCCGCGCGCGGCTCGCCGGTACCAGGGCGGGGTGACGGCGGGCGGGGCGACGGCGAGCGGGGTGACGACCGGCCGGGTGGCGGCGGGCACAGGGGTGGCGGGCGCCGAAGGGGCCGGGGCCGAGGCCGGCGGGGAGGAGGCCGGCGGGGAGGAGGGCGGGGCGGCGTCGGCGGGGGGCTGATTGGCAGGATGATTGGTCGACACGGGAACCCATGTTCCGCCCCGCACTTCGGGCACCGACGACCGGGGTCAGCCTGCTCCGACGTTGCCGAGGATCCGGTCCAGCAGGACGGCGAGCTGGGCGACGTCGCCGTCACTGAGGCCCTGCAGCATCTCCTGCTGGCTGCGCACCGCGACGGCCGAGATCCGCGCGTACATCGCCTCCCCGTCGGGTGCCAGTTCGACGGTGGCGGCGCGGCGGTCGGTGTCGGTGCGGCGGCGCACCACGAGCCCCCGGCGTTCCATCTGTTCCAGCTGCCGGGACAGGGTCGGCCCCTCGATGCCCAGGTAGCGCGCGAGGGCGCGCTGGATCATCGGGCCTTCCAGCTTCAGGGCCGCCAGTACCGTCCAGGCGGCGAAGGTCGCGCCCTCCTCGGCGAGGCGCCCCTCGAAGAACGCGCGGCAGGACTTCGCGGTCAGGTGCAGCTTCGGCGCAACGCTGGTGCGCAGCCACGTCGGACCGGGATCCACCGCCGCGGACGCCGGCTCAGCCGGCAGCCCGGTAGCCGCGACCTCCATGGCCGCGACCTCCGTGGACGGCCCCTCGACGGGCGGCCCCTCGACGGCCGGGTCCTCGTCCACGCTCTCCCGCCTGGGCATTCGGGCCTCCCGCCGATCGCGACATCACCCCGCGCAGCCTAGCGCCGACGCCCGACGCCGCAGGTCCCCGGCCTGGGGGTGCCGCCTGCGGGAAGCGGGGCCGGGCGAGACGGCCTGCGGGAGGCCGGTCCGCGGGAGGCCGGACTCGGGGGACTGGACCGGGGGACTGGACCGGGGGGCCGGGCCGGGGCCACCGCAGGGCACGGGACCAAGCGAGACCCGGCGGACCCGGCGGACCCGGCGGGCGCGGAAGCGCGGAACCCCACGGGGCCGGGGTCAGTCGAGTGGCACGACCCGGAACACCGGGATCCCCTGCGCGGCCCGTTCGAAGCTCTCCGGCCGCTTGTCGGGCACCACGCCGTTCTTGACGAAGATGCCCGCCCCCATGGGCACCTGGCCGGGGAACTCCCGGACGACCGGGCCGCGCTCCTCCGGCGGGACCTCGACCAGTCGGACGCGCCGTGCCCGGCGCCCGCGGACCAGGACCGCCTCGCCCGCCGCCCGGACGTTCTTCGTCCAGTCGGAGCCCGGGAAGGCCTGGAGCAGGTACATCACGCCGTCGATCCGTACCGGGGCGACCGGGTTGGTGTACTCGCGGCCGGACTTCCGGCCCCTGACCTTCAGCAGGTGCATCGGGCCGACGGGCATGCCGAGCCCGTGGAAGAGCCGCATGGTCCGGTTGCCGAGCCTCTGGAACGCGGAGACCCGGGAGCGGGCGGCAGTGGACGTGGACATGGTGGTGCTGCCTCCTCAGAAATCGATAGGTTGCTATCTAATGATGAGAGTGGCACGCACCCCCGGGGCTGTCAACGAGTTCCCCCACGGTCCCACGCCCCCGACCCGCCTGGCCGCCCCCGACCCGACCGCTCCCGAAACCCGACCGCCCCCGCCCCCGACCGACGTGGAGGCCGGACGGGAACGGGGGCGGGGAGCGCGGGAAGGCGCGGCCGGCTGCGACTACCGGGTGAGGACCTGCTTCTCCCCGGCCTCGACCGCGAAGTCCAGGCGGTTGCCGGGCGGCGGGAAGGGGCAGATGAAGTGGTCCGCGAAGGCGCACGGCGGCAGGTAGGCGCGGTTCAGGTCCAGCACCGTGTGACCGTCCGCGTCGGGCTCGGGGAGGGTGATGAACCGGAACCGGTAGGTGTCCCGGCCACTGGTCGCGTCGGCGATGACGCCGCTCAGCCCGTTGCCCGACCGGCTCACCGTCAGCGTGCGGTGCTCGCCCGCGACGGTGAACTCGATCCGGCCCGTCACGGCCAGCGGGCGCTCCTTGCCGTCGGCGTTCGGGACCAGCACCGCCTGCGCGGCGTCCTCCTCGAACGCGGTGAAGACCGCCGGGACGGCCCACTCCGGCGCGTAGGAGTACGCGGAGATGCCGGCGAAGGCCGTCCGCCGCGGTGCGGCGGGGTCGAAGACCCGCAGCGCCAGCTCGCCCTCGCGCTCGATCGGCACCAGGAGCAGGTCACCCAGGGTGGCGGTGTCCGCCGCCGGATCGGTGTCCGGGCGGAGCAGTGCCTCCCCGTCGACGGGGGTCGCGGCGCCCGCGACGGTGATGCCGTCGGCCGCCGCCGCCCGGACCCGGATGCCCTCGGCGTCCGTCCACCAGAGTCCCGGCAGGCCGGGGATCCCCGCGGGCTCCCGTTCAAGCCAGTGCGTTCCGGTGAGCGCCAGCTGCCCGTGCGGTGCGCTCACGGACGCAGCCCGCCGATCGCTCCAGTGCTTCCAGTCCTCCGCGGCTGTCGCCGTCATCGGCGCGCCCTCCCACTCCGGTCCAGGGCCCGCCGGGCGGGCCGTCCGTTCTCCGTTACCCCCCTCAACATCCGGCACCCGGGTGGATCATTCCCGCTGCCGGAGGGCTTGGCACGCCCGTAGCGTGCCCGTCGCACGCCCGTCACATCCGTCCCGGCCGTATCGGTCCCCCGCCACACCGGCACCTGCCGGGCCGGTCCCGAACGGGGCGGTCCCGGGACGAGTCAGTCCTTGATGCGCCGGAACAGGCCCTCCTGGACCACCGACACCACCAGCTGACCGCTGCGGTCGTAGATCTGCCCGCGCGCGAGTCCGCGGGCACCGTGGGCTATCGGGGACTCCTGCTGGTAGAGCAGCCAGTCGTCGGTCCGGAACGGCCGGTGGAACCACATCGCGTGGTCGAGCGAGGCCATGTCGAAGTGCCGGGTGCCCCACAGCGGCTCGACGGGGGCGCGGACCGCGTCCAGCAGCGTCATGTCGCTGGCGTAGGTGAGCGCGCAGACGTGGATCAGCGGATCGTCGGGCAGGGCGCCGTTGGTGCGCAGCCAGACGCCGCTGCGGGCCTCGACGCCGGCCAGCTCCTCGGTCGTCCAGCGGAGCCGGTCGACGTACCGGATGTCGAAGGGCTGGCGGCGGCTGATGAACGGGGGCAGTTCGCCCAGCCGGGAGCCGACCTCGTCGAGCGCGCTGGGCAGGTCCTCGGGGGCCGGGACGGCGGGCATCGGGTACTGGTGCTCGATGCTCTCCGGCTCCGGGGTGTGGAAGTCCGCGGTCAGCGCGAAGATCGACCGGCCGCCCTGGATGGCGAGCACCCGTCGGGTGGTGAACGAGCGGCCGTCCCGGAGCCGGTCGACCTGGTAGACGATCGGCACCCCGGGCACCCCGGGGCGCAGGAAGTACGCGTGCAGCGAGTGGACCGGCCGGTCGCCGTCCACGGTGCGCCCCGCCGCGACCAGCGCCTGCCCGGCGACCTGGCCGCCGAACGTCCGCTGGAGCGCCTCCTCGGGGCTGCGCCCGCGGAAGATGTTCAGCTCGATCTGCTCAAGATCCAGCAGCGCGACGAGTTCGTCGACGGGGGTACCCATGGGACACGTCCTCTCCGGGCCGCCGACCCGGCCGGAGGTCTTCCGCCCGGCTGTCGGAACCCGTTCTCTCGAATTCTCCAGCTCAATCGAATTCTTCAGCGAGCCGGGACATTCCCCACACCAGGGCCGGCCTCGTCGATTCACTCGAACGAGGTCGAACAGTATCGGTCGGCTGACGGCCGTCGGACCCCCGACCAGGACCGGAGCCGTTCACCGACCAGGAGCAGGACCCAAGCCGCCGCCCGCCCGCCCGACCGACCCGCCCGACCGACCCGCCGGACCCCGACCGGCTACAGCCCCGACTGCCGCACGGTGATGTTCAGCCGCCCGGTCAGGCCCAGCGCCGGGTCCGCCGTCCCCGGCAGCGTCCGCACCACGCCGTGGTACGCGAACCGGGCCGGTCCGCCGAAGACCAGCAGGTCGCCGCTGTGCAGCTCCAGGTCGGTCCACGGCTTGGTCCGGGTCTCGGTGTTGCCGAGCCGGAAGACGCAGGTGTCGCCCAGCGAGAGCGAGACGACCGGCGCGTCCGTCCGCTCGTCGCGGTCCTGGTGCAGGCCCATCCGCGCACCGTGCGGGTAGTGGTTGACGATCGCGATGTCCGGCTCGTACCCGGCCGCACCGGGGATGTCCGGGACGGCGTCGCCGTACGCGTCGGCGACCGCCCGGCGCGCCAGCCGGCCGAGGTCGGACGGGAACGGCTTGACGGGCGTGCCGTCCTCGGCGGTCCGCGAGTAGCCGTACGGGTACCAGTGCAGGCCGAGGCCGACCATCCGGACGGACATCACCCCTCCGCTGGGCATCCGGACGGTGTGCAGACCGGCCGGCGGACGGGACCAGTCGCGGCAGTCGGCGACCAGCCCCAGCTGCGCCTCCGCGTCGAGCCAGCCGGGGAGCAGCACGGCACCGGGCGCCGGCTCGGACCGCCCGCGCCCGGCGGAGGGGTCGAAGAGGCCGCCGAACAACTCGCCCTGGGTCACTCCCCCATCCTCGCCCACCCCTCCGACAGCGGGCACCGCACGCCGCCGCGACCGCTCACTCCACCGGGTCGACGATCATCCCGATCTCCCGCGCGCAGCCCGGCCAGGCCTCCCAGCCCTGCCGGCGCAGGATCTCCTCGCCGACGGTGGTCTGCTGGCGCCGGGTCGCGCGGTCCGGCCGGTCGGCGAACCTCAGACCGCCGGCCTCCTCCCAGGTCGGCGGCCGGATCTGCAGTCCGCCGAAGTACCCGTTGCCGGTGTCGGCCTGCCAGTCGCCCCCGCTCTCGCAGGCGGCGAGGTCGTCCCAGATCATGTCCGCCACCGTGACCGCGGCCCGGGCGCGGCCCGTCGGCATCCCGGGCGCTGCGCCCGCCAGACAGACGGCGGCGGCGGCGGAGAAGAGGACGGTGGAGGCCAGGACGGCACCGCGGACGGCGGTTCGCCGGACGGGCTGCGGGGCGGCCCCGGCCGGTCCGCGTTCCCTGTCGGCCACCCGATCACCCCCGCGAACGCCTCGAACACCTCGATGGCCACGTGTCCCGCCAACACCGCGAACACCGCGGACGCCACGGCTGTCACGGCCGCCAAGGGCACGACGGATCTGACGCCACAACAGCCGACCCTAGGCCGACGACCGGGGTGCGCGGCGGATCGGTACCGCCGTCCGGGTGCCCGCCCCACGGGCTGACTCCGCCACCGGCAGCACACCGTCGCCGCCACCGTCACCACCGCCAGTACCGGCGCCACCGCGGAACGCCGACGGCCGCTCCCCCGCGCAGCGGGCGGGGAAGCGGCCTGTGGTCCCGCACCGCGGGCCCCGGCGAGGGGCCCGCGGTGCGGGGGCGGATCAGGGATCCGGCGGATCGACGGATCACCGGTCACCCGACCAGCGGATCGTCAGATCGGACGCACCGGACGGACCAGGCAGATCAGACGGTCAGGGTCTGGCCCGGGAAGATCAGGTTCGGGTTGCCGCCGATGACCTTGGCGTTGTTGTCGTACAGCGCGTGCCAGTCGATGCCCTTGGCCGCGGCGATGCTGCTCAGGGTGTCGCCGGCCTGGACGGTGTAGTTGCCGCCGTTGACCTGCTTGGCGTCGTTCGAGGTCCAGGACTTGCCGGACTTCGCAGCGTTGTCGGCCTTGTCGGCCTTCGGCGCGGCGGCGGCCTTGGGGGCCTCGGCAGCCTTGGGCGCCTCGGCGGCCTTCGGGGCGACAGCGGCCTTCGGAGCGGCGGTCTTCGGGGCCTCGGTGGCCTTCGGCGCAGCCGGCTTCGGGGTCGCGGTGGCGGCCGGGGCGGCCGGCTTCGCGGCGGGGGCGGTGGTCGCACCCGCGGAGGTGTCGACGGCAGCCGGGGCGCCGCCCTTGGTCAGACCGGCCTTGACGGAGCAGACGGGCCAGGCGCCCGGGCCCTGCGAGGCGAGGACCTTCTCGGCGACGGCGATCTGCTGCGCCTTGGTGGCCAGGTTGGCCTGCGAGGCGTAGGCGGTGCCACCGAAGGCGGCCCAGGTGCTGGAGGTGAACTGCAGACCGCCGTAGAAACCGTTGCCGGTGTTGATGGCCCAGTTGCCGCCGCTCTCGCACTGGGCGACAGCGTCCCAGGTGGAGACCGAGGCGGCGGAGGCCGAGTTGGCCGTGACGAGGCCGGCCACCGGCAGGGCCGCGACAGCGGCGCCCGCCACGACAGCCATCCGAACGCGGTTGCGCTTGGTGACGGTGGAGGTGGTGGCAGCGGCGGTCTCGTTACGGAAGGTCATGAGGTTCCTCTCGACAGCCCCGGGCGGGCATGCGGAACCAAGCCCTCGAAGGGGTTGGGATTCGCTCGCCGCGTCCGTCGGGCGGCCGGGTACGTGTCGGACGTACCGCGCCGCCCCGGCCACCGCCCACGCACCGGCGACCTGTTCGAGCGGTCGCATCGGCGGGCACGGCCCGCACCGGTTGAACCGGCGGGCTGTGCGTCGGGGGTGAACCCGGGTGGTGCTCGTTGCACCGCCAATGAAGCTACGAGTCGGCCGCCGGGGGACCAAACGCTCGGGGGTCTCCCCAGCTCAGCCGGGCATTACCGCCGGTAACGACCAAGTAATCCTGTCCAAATTGTCCGTTTTAACCGTCATTTCCTAGATCAAACATCGACGGCCCGTGACCCACCTCACGGTTTCATTCCGGCAGGCGCGCCACCGAGATCGACAGATTGCGAGCATGACGACACGCTCCGCGATCGAATCACGGGCAATTCCCGTCACCCGCACCCCCCACCCGTGACCCCTGCCACAGGGGCCCGTTGGTAAGGGCGGCCGGGGCCGACCCCTGCCCGGGCTCGAACAGACCCGACCACCCGACCCCCTCGGTTCGGCCCCGCCAGGCCGCCGACCAGACCCTCGACGGCACCCCCGACGACGACACCGCCGGCACCGCCCCGACGCCCCGACGCCCCGCCCCGACACCCGCTCCACCTCGCCCCCAACGCCCGCTTCACCCCCACCACCGCCCCAGGCCCCGACACCTCACCAAGGAGAACAAGTGCCGCGCATGCTCGACGTCAGCGACGAGGTCCGGTCCGAGATCGGCGACGACGAGGCCGACCGCCTGCTCGGCGGCGCCCACGCGCCCGACAGCTACGAGTGCACCTCCTGCCGCACGCCCGGCGACACGCTCCAGGAGCCCACCAGCACCGTGCTGTTCGTCGGCGAGGAGACCGCAGTGCTCGCCTTCGCCCACGCCCGCTGCATCCCCTCCCAGGTGGTCCCGGTCTCCGAGGAGCAGCTGGTCGGCGCCGTCCGCAGCATCAGCCAGGCCCAGGGCGACGTGCCCCCCGGCACCGCCTCCCGGCCCCAGCAGCCGGTCCCGGCCCCCTCCCCCTCCCCCGAGTCCGGTCGGCCCGCGGCATCCGGACAGCCGACCGCCCCCGGCCAGGCCGCCATCCTCGGCATCACCTGCGGACTGGTCCTGCACGGCGACGCCGGCCACGCCTCGCTGGTCGTCGAGCCGACCGGCCCGGTCGGCCGGCCGGGCAACGTCACCGGCGAGGACGAGTTCCTGGACCTCCTCCAGGACGCCGGATTCCAGCCGGTCACCGACCTCGACAAGACGCCGGACCAGCTGCCCGGCTGGTCGGTGCTGGTCGCGATGGGCAAGCTGCACGCCGTCCTCCAACCCTCCGCCACCGGCGGGAGCACCGGCTGGTGGCAGGCCCACCAGCCGCTCCAGGTGACCGACGCCTGGCGGTTCGCCGCCAACCAGCTGGGCGAGGTCACCATGTACGCCGTCCCCGCCGGGACCGTCGGACGCCAGCCGCGCGAGGACCTGCTGCGCCAGGCTCTGGAGCGCGCGGTCTCCCTCGGCCAGGTGGTCGCCGCCTCCCTGCCCCTCGCCGGGACCTGATCCGGAACGAACGGGAGATCAAGGCCCGGACAGGAAGGGGCAGGAAGGGGCAGGGACGGACGGGGGCGGGAGCAGCACCCGGGCCAACCGCCCAGCCCCGGTCCCCGTCCCCGCCCGCCCCCACGCCGCCCACCCCCTCACCGCCCCCGGGCTCCCGGCGACACGTCCGCGCCCACTCCCACGCCCACGTGCACGCCCACGCCCCCCGGCAGGGCACGGCGCGCAGGCGCCATGCAGGACCCAGGACCCGTACGGCACCACCGCCCGGCGGCGTGGCCCGCCGCCGCGCACCGCACCCGCGCGCAGCACACCACGCCCGCCGGGCGCGTACGCCTTACCTGCGCGCCACCCCGCAGCGGCACGCACCTGACGCCGACCCCGCGCCCCACACCCGTCCGGCACCCGTCCAGCCCAGCGCGGACAGAGCTCCGACAGGGCGCCGGACCACCCCGCGCCCGCCTCCGCGCCCGGCCCCGCGCCCCGCGCCCGCCGGGCCTGCTCGCGCCCTCCCGATCGGCATAGGACACCTTCCGGCCGCACCGCCGGACCCCGCATCCCCCGCCGTCCTCGCTCGTTGGGCCCTGCGTGTACAGCTACGACGTCCCCGCAGCCCACCGGCGGTCCGCCACCGCCTCCCGCGCGATCCCGGGCATGCGCCCGTCGTACGACGCAGAGCACCCGCACTCGACGACGCCGATCTACGACGAGCTGTACTCCGAGTACCGGCGCCTCTTCCGCGCGCTGCCGGGCGACCGCTCCGGCGAGGAGAACCTGAAGTTCGCGGGCTTCGCCGTCCGTGACGGCTATCCGGTCCTCGCGGAGCCGCGTCCCTACCCGCCGCAGCAGCAGGCCTTCCACACGTACGCGGGTCAGGCCATCGGCATCCCGCAGTTCATGCCGAGCCAGCAGGGCGGGTCGGGGGGCGCCGGACAGCACGGCCAGTCCGCCCCGCACGACCCCACCGGTCACCACACCCACACCGGACACACGGGGCACACCGGACAGACGGGGCAGGTCGGCCACCACACCCACGGCGGTCCCGGCAGCCACACCAACCATCCGGGTGCCGGCCTCACCGCCGCCCCCACCGGCGACGGAAGCGGCCACCACCCGGGCCACAACCCCGGCCAGGGCTTCAGCCACGGCGCCGCCGTACCGGTGCCCGTAGCCACCCAGCCCGCCACCGCGACGGCAGCCGCGGCAGCCGCGGCAGCCGCCCAGTTCGGCACCGGACAGGGCTGGGTCGCGGCCGGCTACCTCGGCCCCGTCCCGCACCCGATGCCGCTCCCGGCCCCCGCGCCGGCCATGGGCGCGGGCTTCGGCCACGCGCCGGGCCCGGCCGCCGGCGGCCGCCACCGCAGCATGCTCTCCCTCCCCCCGGGCCGCAGCGGCGACCAGCACTGACCACCGCCCTCACCCCGCCCCGCACGCGCGGAGGCCCCGTCATCCGGTCCTGGGAACCGGGTGACGGGGCCTCCGCGCACCTGCCTGCCGACGGCCACCGGGCCGCCGACCATCAAGCCGTCGAACCATCAAGCCGTCGAACCGCCGAACAACCGGGCCGCCGAACCGACAGCCCGGCGGGCCCCCGTCGACCAGGGGCCCGCCCGACGGCGGCAGCCCGCCGACTACTTACGCTTGCGCTTCTCCCGCACACGCACCGAGATCGAGATCGGCGTGCCGGCGAAGCCGAACTCCTCGCGCAGCCGGCGCTCGACGAACCGGCGGTACCCGGCCTCCAGGAAGCCCGAGGCGAACAGCACGAAGCGCGGCGGGCGGATGCCCGCCTGGGTGCCGAACAGGATGCGCGGCTGCTTGCCGCCGCGGATCGGGTGCGGGTGCGCCGCGACCAGCTCGCCGAGGAAGGCGTTCAGCCGGGCGGTCGTGATGCGGGTCTCCCAGCCCTCCAGCGCGGTCTCGATCGCCGGAACGAGCCGCTCCATGTGCCGGCCGGTCTTCGCCGAGACGTTGACCCGGGGCGCCCACTGCACCTGGACGAGGTCGCGCTCGATCTCGCGCTCCAGGTAGTACCGGCGCTCCTCGTCGAGCTGGTCCCACTTGTTGTAGGCGACGACGACGGCGCGCCCGGCCTCGACGGCCATCGAGATGATCCGGGTGTCCTGCTCGGTGAGGGTCTCGCTGGCGTCGACCAGGACGACCGCGACCTCGGCCTTCTCCAGGGCGGCGGAGGTGCGCAGCGAGGCGTAGAAGTCGGCGCCGGCGGTCAGGTGGACCCGGCGGCGGATACCCGCGGTGTCGATGAACTTCCAGGTCTTGCCGCCGAGTTCGATCATCTCGTCGACCGGGTCACGGGTGGTGCCGGCCAGCTCGTTGACGACCACCCGCTCCTCGCCGGCGACCTTGTTGAGCAGGCTGGACTTGCCGACGTTGGGCCGGCCGATCAGCGCCACCCGGCGCGGGCCGCCGGGGGCGGCGTCGCCGAAGGTCTGCGGCGGGGCCTCGGGCAGCGCGGCCATCACGGCGTCGAGCAGGTCGCCGGAGCCGCGGCCGTGCAGGGCGGAGACGGGGTACGGCTCGCCGAGGCCGAGCGACCAGAGGTAGGAGGCCTCGGCCTCGGTGGACTGGCCGTCGACCTTGTTGGCGCACAGGACGGTCGGCTTGCCCGCCCGGCGGATGAGCTTGATCAGGGCTTCGTCGGTGTCGGTGGCGCCGACGGTGGCGTCCACGACGAACAGCACCGCGTCGGCGGTCTCGATGCCCAGCTCGGCCTGGGCCGCCACCAGGGCGTCGATGCCGAGGACGTCGATCTCCCAGCCGCCGGTGTCGACGACCTTGAAGCGGCGGCCGTTCCAGCTGGCCTCGTAGCTGACGCGGTCGCGGGTGACGCCGGGCTTGTCCTCGACGACGGCCTCGCGGCGGCCGATGATGCGGTTGACCAGGGTCGACTTGCCGACGTTCGGCCGGCCGACGATGGCCAGCACCGGCAGCGGGACGTGGCTGCCGTCGCCGAGGCCGTCGAAGTCCTCGGCCTCGAACCCCTCCTCGGCGGCCAGTGCCATGAACTCGGCGTAGTCGGTGGCGTCCAGCTCGCCGTGCCCGGCGGTGGAGTGCTCTGCGGTCATGATTCGTGTCGTCCGTTTCCCGGCCCGACCCTTCCCAGGGGCGTGCCGTGCGTACCTGCCCCACCGGGGCAGCGCGATCGGTTCCGGGTGCCACGTCGGCACCCGTGCGTCCGGGTGCCACGTCGGCACCCGTCTTGAGTGGTCACCCGGTGACCACCAGGTGGGTCGAACGGCCGCTCCGGCCGTCCGACGGGCTGCGATCCGCCCCCGGTCCCGCAGTCCGGCAGTCCGGCAGTCCGGTCAGACTGCCGAGAACCCGGCCCGCTCCTCCACCAGGACGGCGATCGTGTCGATCACCTGCTCCAGGGTGAGCTCGCTGGTGTCCACCAGCACCGCGTCCGCGGCCTGGGTCAGCGGGGCGGTCGCCCGCGACGAGTCGGCCGCGTCCCGGCGGGCCAGGTCGGCGGCCATCGCGGTGAGGGTCGCCTCGTCCACGCCCTTGGCGCGGAGCTCGGCCGCCCGGCGCTCGGAGCGGGCCGTCTCCGACGCGGTCAGGAAGACCTTGACGGTCGCGTCGGGGAAGACCACGCTCCCCATGTCCCGGCCCTCCGCGACGATGCCGCGCTCGGCGACCTCGGCGCAGCCGCGCTGCAGCTCGACCAGCCGGGTCCGCACCGCCGGGACGGCGGCGACGGCGCTGACGTGCGCGGTCACCTCGGGGCCCCGGATCGGGCCGGCGACGTCCTGACCGTCGACCGTGATGGTCGGGCCGTCCGCGTCCGTACCGGAGACGATCACCGGCTTGCCGCAGGCGACGGCCACCGCTTCGGGGTCGTCGACGTCGACGTCGTTGGCCAGCATCCACCAGGTCATCGCCCGGTACATCGCACCGGTGTCCAGGAAGCTCAGCCCCAGTCGGGCGGCGACCGCCCGGGAGACGGTCGACTTGCCGGAGCCGGAGGGTCCGTCGATGGCGACGACGACCGGGGCGTGCGCTCGGTCGGCAGTATCCACGGCACGAACCTCTCTCTGATGTCTGAGCATGGCGACCCGAACCAGGGGAAGCCGGGGGAGTGTCTCCACCAAGGTTAATGGACCGCCGCCCGACCCCGCCCCAGTCGGTACCGGGCCCCGTATCCGGACGGGCCGGACCCGCCCGCGCACCGCCCCCGGACGGCGCCCGACCGGCCGCCCCGCCGTCCCGGCCTCACGCCGCCCACCCCCGGACGGCCCGCCGTCCCCACCGGCCCACGGCCACTCCGTCCCCGTCCCGCCCCTCCCCGCGACCCGCCCTCGCCCCGCCCCGCCCCACGCAGAACCCGCCCCCGCCGGGAGCCTCAGCCGCCCCTGACGGCCACCAGCGCCGCCTTCGCTGCCGCCGTCAGCCGCTCGTCCCGCCGGGGTGTCAGCTCGACGCCGCCCAGCATCCGCCGGTGACCCCCCAGGTACGCCTCCAGCACGGGCACCGCGGCACCGGCCGGGCGGCCGATCGCGGTGAGGTGGCGCAGCACCGCCGACAGCTCGTCGCCCTGCTCCCACGCCACCGGCGCCATCCCCGTCTCCCCTGCCACCCGCGCCGCCGCCCGTTCCGCCCTCGCCCGCCGCGCCGCCGCCCGCTCGCCGGTCAGCTCGCCGACCAGCACGTCGACGGCCGGGCCGGGCTCGCCGGTCAGCCGCCACCAGGCGTGCGCGGCCTCGACCCGGGTCCACTCCCCGGGGGAGTCCAGCAGGGCCCGGACGGCGTCGGCGTGCCGGACCGCCGACGGGCCGAGGTCGGCCAGGTACGGCAGGTGCGGGTGGCCGGGGCCCGCCTCGACGGCGGCACCGAGCACCTCCAGCGCCGTCCGGTGGTCGCCGGTGACCCGCCAAAGGGCCCAGGCGGCCGTCTGGGTGCCGTGCCAGGGCCGGGTGCGCGGGCCGTGGAGGGTCTGCGCGCCGCCGCCGGGCGATCCGGCGGCGTGGACCAGCTCGCGCAGCCGCGGCGCGGCCCGTTCCGCCGCGGGGCCGATCGCGCCGAGCGCTGCGGCGGCCCGGCGGGCCTCCCCGCTCCGCAGGAGCCCGACGAGTACCGGCACGACGGGTGCCGCGGGCGGTCCCCAGGCGGCCAGTGCCTCCAGGGCGCCCGCCCGTGCGCCGCCCTCCTGCTTGAGCGCGGCGCTGATCCGGGGCAGCAGGGTGGCGGCCTCGCCGGGGTGGGAGCCGGCGAGGCGGCCGAGCACCGCGTCGTAGTCGGAGCCGCTGATGCGGTGGCGCAGGTAGGTCAGCACCCGCGGGTCGCCGAGGTGGTCCAGGGCGACGGCCTCCGCTCTCCCCTGGTACGTCGGGAGGAGCACGAGCAGCCGGTGCGCGAGCAGGTCCGCGTACGGGGCCGCGTCCGAACCGGCATCGGTGAGCAGCCGCGCGGCGCGCTCGCGGACCTGCCAGCCGGGGTGGTCGAGGTGCCGTGCGGCCAGCGCGTACAGGTCGGTGGTGTCGGTCCGGCGGTCGGCGACCGCCCGGGCCGCCTGGTCCAGGGCCCAGGCGGCCCGCTGCCCCGCCGACTGGCGTCCGCTCGCCCCCGTCCGCAGCAGCGCGTCCGCCAGGACCCGGCTCTCGTCCGGCCGTCCGGCCAGTGCTTCGGCGTTCATGCCGTGGAACAGGCCGACCGCCGGCCAGCCGAGGTCCTCCGTATCGGCGAGCGCCGCCGACGCAAGGGCGCCCAGGCCCGCGGCGTCCGTCCCGGGCCGGAGCTTGAGCCGGCCGGCCAGCGCCGCAAGTCGCACCATGGGTCGCGGGTGGCCGAGCCACCGCGCGAACCACGCGTACCAGCCGTCCTTCCCGTCCTTCCCGTTCTCCTCGTCCTCCCCGTCGGCACCGGCCCCGCCGGACGCCTCCCCACCGGACGCCTCCCCGCCGGGCACCACCCCGGCCACGGGTATCAGCGCCACCAGCACCGTCAGCTGCCCCGCCAGCACCTCCGGGTCCGGTTCGCGCTCGGCCCGGGTGCGCAACGCGGCGAGCACCGCCGCATCGCCGGCTCCGAGCCACTTCAGCACCGGCAGCACCGACGACCGCACCTGCCGGTCCGCGTCCCCGGCGAGCCGGACGGCTTCGGGCACCACGGGCGCCAGGACGGCCGGTCCGCCCAGCTCATCGATCGGCTGCCAGTAGGCGGCCGGATGCTCCGCGAGTTCCGCGAGCATCCCCAGCGCCGCCCGGCGGGTCCGCCCTCGGGACGACCGCAGCATGCCGACCAACAGCGGTACGGCGCCCGGCAGAGCCTCGCCACCGCGTCCGGACGCCCGCAGGTCGGTGCGCAGCCGCGCGGCCGCCCGGCGCAGCGCCCAGGCGGACGTCGGCCCGCCGGCCACGACCACCGCACCCGCCGTTCCCATCGCACCACCCTCCGTTCGTCCGTACGGCCCGTGCCCCGCCGACGCCTCCACCGCCCGCTCCCCCGTCTGGCCGCCCACCCGCTCGCCCGTCCGCCGGAACCGCCGCCCGTCCGCCGCCCCGACCCGGCCGGGAAGGTTCGGGCAGCGCGCGCCGGGCAGCCGTGCACTCCACCCGGAGCGGCGCCCCGGCACCGTCCGGCGGTGTCGGCGGCGGGACGGCCCACCACCGGCGCCCGCCCCGGGCCCCTGCCTCAGCCCCGCACCCGCACCCGCCTCAGTCCCGCACGCTCCAGCCGCTGGCCCGCAGCGCCGCCGTCAGCGGCCGCACCGCCCCCGGCGCCACCGACAGCTGGACGAAGCCCACCTGCTGGCCGGTCGAGTGCTCGATGTCCACGTCCTCGATGTTGACGCCCGCCGCGCCGACCTCGCCGAAGAGCCGGCCCAGCTCCCCCGGCTGGTCGCCCAGGACGACGGCGACCGTCTCGTACCGGGTGGGCGGCGCACCGTGCTTGCCGGGGATCCGGGCCTGGCCGGTGTTGCCGCGCCGCATGACCGCCTCGATCCCGGCGGCGCCGTCCCGCCGCCGGGGCTCCTCGACGGCCTGGAGGGCGCGCAGCGCGCCGACCGCCTCACCGAGGTCGGTGGCCAGCTCCTCCAGCACGTCGGCGACCGCGCCGGCGTTGGCGGAGAGGATGTCCACCCACATCCCGGGGTTGGAGGCGGCGATCCGGGTGACGTCCCGGACGCCCTGGCCGGAGAGCCTTATGGCCGTCTCGTCGGCGTGCTCCAGCCGGGCGGCGACCAGCGAGGAGAACAGCTGGGGGGCGTGCGAGACCAGCGCGACCGCGCGGTCGTGCGCCGCGGCTTCCATGACGATCGGCATGGCCCCGCAGAGCGCGACCAGTTCGAGGACGGCGTTGAGCGTCTCGGTGTCGGTGTCCGGGGTGGGGGTGAGGACCCACGGCCGGCCCTCGAACAGGTCGGCGCGGGCGGCCAGCGGCCCGGACCGTTCGCGCCCGGCCATCGGGTGGCTGCCGATGTAGTGGACGGTGTCGCAGCCGAGCGCGGTGATGTCGGCGCGCGGCCCGGCCTTGACGCTCGCGACGTCGGTGTAGCAGCGGGCCAGGCCCCGGCTCTGGCAGTCGGCGAGCACCTTGCCGACCAGCGCGGGCGGGACGGCGATGATCGCCAGGTCGACCGGGCCGTCGGCCGGTTCGGTGATGCCCGCGCCCAGCGATTCGGCGGTGCGGGCGGCGTCCGGGTCGGCGTCCTCCAGATGGACGGTCAGACCCCGCCCGGTGAGGGCGAGAGCGGCGGAGGTGCCGATGAGTCCGGTACCGACGACGGCGACTGTACGCATGGCGGGGTGGCTCTCCTCACGGAACGAACTGGCGAGCGGGACAACGGAACCGGCGGACCTGCACGGGGCCGTACGGCTGCACGGCCCGTTCGGCCGCACGGGCCGTACGGGCCGTGCAGCCGGCCCGGAACCGAACCGGTCGGACACGTCCACACCATCCTCTCGTATCCCCACCGCCCCTGTGGACACCGCACCGCAACCGTGCGGCCCTCCCGTCCGTCCCCACTCACGACTCACGCGGAAGCGCCCGTCCCCGGGCCCGCGCCATGGATCGCACGCGACGGCGCCCGCACACCGCACGCGGCGAAATCCGGGGACGGCGGCGCCGACGCACGGCAGGATGGGCCGCCCGGGGACGGCTCGGCGCGATCGGCGCCGACAACACGAACGGCACGAGCCGTACGGGCGGCACGAGCGGCACGAACCGTAAGAGCAGCATGAGCGGTACGCGCGGTACGAGCGGGACGAGACGAAGGGTTGGCCGGGTGAACGATCAGCACAGCAGCGACCAGCATCGACCGAACGACGGGGGCCCCGGCGAACGCCCGGAACCCCCCGCCCCCACCACCGGCCCGGCCGACACCTCCGTGCCGCCCGAGGCCTCCCCCGCAGTCCCCGGCATCCCCTCCGTCCCCGGTGTCCCCTCCGTGCTGGATTCGGTCGTCGTCCACGCCGTCGGCGCGGTCTGCCGCCGCCGGGCCCGGGTGGCCGTGCCGCCGGGTGGGCGGCTCCGGCTGACCGGGCTGCCGATGGCCCTGGAAGGCCGCTCGCTGCGGGCCCGGGTGCTCGCCGGACCGGCCGGCACCGCCGTCACCGAGGCGCGTCTCGAAGCAGTCGCCGAGCTTCGCGAGGCCACCGAACTCCCCGAGCTGCGGCAGAAGTTGGACGCGGCCCGGGAGCACGAGCAGTCCCTCGTGGAGCGCCACCGACTGGTCCTCGCCGCCATCGCCGAGACCGTCGCGCTGCGTGCCGTACCGCCGAATCAGCACCCCGGCGAGCCGCTCCGCCGGACGCCCGCCGAGGCCTGGCTGGAGCTGGCCGAGTTCGTCGACGAACGCCTCACCGGGCTCCACCGGCGCGCCGAGGAGCTCACCCGCGACCTCGAACTCGCCCAGCACGAGTCCCAGTTGCTCGCCGACCGGCTGGACCGCGCCTCCACCGCCGGTCCGTCCCGCCATGTCGAGACCTCCGCGACCGTCCTGCTCACCCTCGCCGCTCCGCCCACGGACACGTCCGGCACCCCGGCCTCCGACACCCCGGCCGCCCACTCCCCGGCCTCCGACACCCCGAACAGCGACGGCGACGGCGACGGCCCCGGCCCCGTCGCGACCCCCACCCCGACGCTGGACATCGAGCTGGAGTACACCGTCCGGACCGCCCGCTGGGTGCCCTCCTACCGGCTGTCGTACGCGCAGGGCGCCGACACCGGCCGGCTCGTCCTGCGCGCCTCCGTCGCCCAGCTGACGGGCGAGGACTGGACCGGCGTCCGCCTCGCCCTCTCCACCGCCGACCTGGACCGGCGCACCGACCTGCCCAAACTGCGCTCGCTGCGGATCGGCCGCAGCCAGCCCGCCCCGCCGCCCTCCGGCTGGCGCGAGCCCCCGGCCGGGCTGTCCGACCTGTTCACCGGCTACGACGCGGCCGGCCCGCGCCCCGTGCCGGACCGGCCGGGCGCCCTGATCGCCGGCAAGGCCGCCGCACCGCCGCCGAGCCTCGCCGCCCCGGTCAGCCCGAGCATCGCCCCGCCCCTGCCGCCGCCCATGCCCGCCGCTCCCGGCGGGTACCAGGCCGGCGGCCTCCTCGCGGACCAGGGCGAACCGCGCCTCGCCGCGTCCTCCCGCGGCTTCGCCGGCTACGGCGGACCGCCGCCCGGTGCCGCCCCCGCCCCCCGGCCGGGCCGGGCGGCCCGCAGACGGGCCGCCGCGCCGGAGGGCCTGGAGGTCGGCGACGACGTCCAGGTGCGGCTCGACTCGGCCGTCGGCGCGGGCGCCGAGGGCGGCTTCGACGGCCCCGGCAGGCCCGCCGGGCCGCCGGTCCCCGACTCCCGGCTGCTGGACTACCCGATGCTCGTCCTGCTCGGACCGGACTCCTCGTCCGGGGAGCGCGGCACCCTGCAGCGGTCCGCCGAGCGCCCCGGCGGCCGGCCTGCCTTCGTCGGCCGCGCCGCGGGCATCGACCGGCTGCCGCTGCCCCTGCACGCCGTGCCGCCGCGCGTCTCGGCCGGATCCTTCGACCACCGCTTCGACGCCGCCGCGCCCGCCGACATCCCCTCCGACGCAACCTGGCACACCGTCACGATCGACGAGATCCCGGTGTCCGTCCGGCCCGAGTACGTGACCGTCCCCTCCGTCGAGGAGAAGGTCTACGCCACGCTGGTCGTCTCCAACCCGACCGATCGGGCGGTGCTCGCCGGGCCGGTCGAGGTGACCGTCGACGACGAGTTCCTGCTCACCGCGGCCCTGCCCACGCTCGCGCCCGGCGGTGTGCGCCGACTCGGTATCGGTGTGGCCGAGTCCGTCGAGGTGACGCGCCGCACCGAGCTTCGCGAGTCCACCGCGGGCATGCTGAACAACAGCACCGTGCTCGACCACCGGGTCCACGTCGAACTGGCCAACCGGCTGGGCCGCGCGGTCACCGTCGAGGTCCGCGAACGGGTGCCGGTCAGCTCAGACGCCGAGATCCGGATCGAGGAGCGCGCCGACTGGCGCGCACCGGCCGTCCCCTCGCCGGAGTGCCCGCCCAGCAGCCGGCTGTGGCGGGTCGAGCTCCCCCCGGGCGGCCGGGCCGAGCTCGACGGCGGCTACCAGATCAGAATCCCGGCCGGAAAGGCCATCGTCGGCGGAAACCGGAGGAACTGAACGCGATGACCGACACCCCCCTCCCGAGCACCCCCGCCCCCCACCCCGGCGGCCTCACTCCCCCCGGCACCCCCACCGTCCCCACCGGCACCGACACCGGTGCCAGTGCCGGTACCGGTGCCGACACCGTCCACCCGCTCCCCGTCACCGCCGTCACCTGCCTGGAGGACCGCAGCCAGGTCGAACGCACCGTCACGCTCGACCTCGGCCCCGGCGTCCGGCGACTGCGCCTCGGCCCGCTCACGGCCCTCGCCGTCGACCGCACCCTGCGCGCCGAGTCGGACACGCCGGGCGTCCGCGTCCTGGACGCCCGCATCGTGCGCGCCTGGACCCCGCGCGCACCGCTGCCGCCCGGCCCGGGCGACTCCGCGCTGCGCCACCGCCTGCACCGGCTGGACGAGCGGACCCGCGAGGACCAGCGGCTGCTCGAACGGCTGGGGGCGCGGCTGGCCCTGCTGTCCCAGCTCTCCGCCGACCTGCGGCGCGAGGTCGGCGAGGGCGCCGGCGCCGGCGAGGTCGAGCGCACCCGCTGGGCCCGCGAACTGACCCGGGTGGACACCGAACGCGAGCGGTACGGCGAGGAGCTCCGGGCCGCCCGGTCCCGGCTGCGCGAACAGGAGGAGCAGCGCTCCCAGGCGCTCATCGCCCTCGACCGGTCCGAGGAGGAGCCGGCCGAGCTGGTCGCCCACCTCGACCTCACCGTGGAGGCCGTGAGCGCCGGGCCCGCCCGGCTGACCGTGAGCCACCTGGTGCCGTGCGCACTCTGGCGGCCCTCCTACCGGGCCACCCTGGCCGACGGCGAGCTCCGGCTGGAGTCGGAGGCGGTGGTCTGGCAGCGCACCGGCGAGGACTGGACCGGTGCCCGGCTCACCTTCTCGACCGCCCGCTCGGCGCTGGCCACCGAACCGCCCGCGCTCGGCGAGGACCTGCTGGCGCTGCGCGAGCGCACCACCGAGGAGCGGCGCACCGTCGAGGTCGAACTGCGCGAGGAGGAGGTCTCCGTGCTCGGCCCGTCCGAGGCGGTTCCGGGCGTCGACGACGGCGGCGAGGTGCGCGTACTGTCCGCTCCGGCGCCGGCCACCGTGCCGTCCGACGGCCGCGCGCACCGGGTCCCGCTGGGCACCTTCACCGGGCCGGCGCGCAGTGAGTACGCGTGCGCGCCGGAGCTGTCACCGCTGGTCACCCAGGTGGTCCGGTTCCGCAACGCGGCCGGGCACGTGCTGCTCGCGGGGCCGGTCGAGCTGGTCCGCGGCAGCGGCTTCACCGGGCGCGGCGAGCTGCCGTTCACCGCGGCGGGGGCCGACGCCGAGCTGTCGTTCGGCAGCACGGACGGCTACCGGGTGGTCCGCGAGACGGAGGAGCGCCAGTCCACCTCCGGCCTCGCCCAGCGCTCGGTCACCACCCGCACGGTCCGGCTGTACCTCTCCCGGTTCTCCGGGCCCGAGGAGCGGGACGAGCAGCTGGTCGCGGTGCGCGAACGGGTGCCGGTCTCCGAGGTGTCGGCGGTGGAGGTGCGGCTGCGCAAGGAGGAGTGCTCGCCGGCGCCCGACGCCTTCGACTCCGAGGGCATCGTCCGCTGGGACGTCCCGCTCGGCCCGGGCGCGCGCCGGACCGTCACGCTGGTGTACGAGATCTCCGCCTCCGCGAAGGTGGCCGGCCTGTGACACCGCCGCCCGCCGTCCCCGCCCCGCCCCCGGCTTCCACCACCCGTCCGCGCACGACCCGGCCGCCCCGCGCGAACCGCCGTCGTGACGTCCGCTCAGGTACAACAGGAACATGATCCTGCACCTCGCTCCCCTGGACGACTGGCTGGCCGACCCGGGCCGGCCGTACGCCACCGCCTCGCTGCTCACCGACGGGTTCATCCACTGCTCGGCGGACGAGCAGACGGTGCTCGCCGTGGCCAACACCTTCTACGCCGACGCCCGCGAACCGCTGATGGTGCTGCTGATCGAGGAGTCGTTGGTGGAACCGATGGTCAAGTGGGAGGCCCCGAACGGCACACCGCCGGAGGGAGCCACCCCCGGTGTGCTGTTCCCGCACATCTACGGCCGGCTGAACCGGACCGCGGTGGTCGGCCTGGAGAAGGTCGAACGCGGTCCGGACGGCCGCTGGTCGGGCCTCACCCCCTGGAGCTGACGCCGGGCGCCGCCTCCACGAGCCGCCTCCCCGAGCCGCCCTGAGCCGCTTCCCCGAGCCGTCGGCCGGCTCCCCGGCGGCTCCCCGCCCGACCCGGATCGGTCAGAGCGGGCCCGGACCGGTCAGAGCGGGTCCGGGCGGGTCAGAGCGGGTCCGGCCAGGTCAGAGCCACCCCCGCTCCCGGGCCGCCATGCCGGCCTGGAAGCGGGTGGTGGCGCCCAGCTCGCGCATCAGGCTCTGCAGGCGGCGCTGGGTGGTCCGGGCGCTCCAGCCGAGCGACCGGGCGATGGACTCGTCGGTGAGGCCGGCCGCCAGCAGCCCGAGCAGCTTGCGGTGGTCGGCCTCCGGCTCCGGTGTCTCCTCGGTGGCGCCGATCGCCGCCTGCAACTGGACGGCCCGCTCCCACTCCGCCTCGAAGAGCGTGTCCAGCGCCTGGAGCAGCGCCGAGGGGTGGATGACGTAGGCGGCGTCGAGGACGCTGTCGCCCACGCTGATCGGGATGATCGCCATCCGGTCGTCCGACATGATCATCTTCATCGGCAGCACCGGCCTGACCCGTGCCTCCTCGCCGTCCGCGACCCCGACCAGGATGTTCTTCTCCAACCGTCCGGGCCAGGCCACGGCCTCCCGGTCGTAGATGGTCCGGAACCGCAGGCCCTCCTTCATCCGCTGCCGCTGCAGAGGGATGTTGGCCACCGGGTCCTGGATGTACGGCGGGCAGTCGAACCCCCGGACCTGGTACTGGCTGGTCTCGGTGATGTGCTCCAGCCGCTGCGCGATGGCCTCGCCGCCGGTCAGCACCTCGACCGAGTGGGCCGGGTCGGTGTACCTGGAGGCCTCCCGGAAGGCGTCCATCAGCCGGTGCATCTCGGCCCGGGCGTGGCGCAGTTCGGATTCGCGGTGGCCGATCAGGGTGCCGATCGCGACGTCGGGGGCGACCGGCAGGAAGCGGTGCCGGTCCACCGGGGCCCGGGTGGCCATGCCCTGCTGCGCCAGCCGGTCGAGCGCGCGGACGCTCTGCTGGAGGCTCAGGTCGCAGACGGCGGCGAGGTCCTCCGCCGTCGACTGCGGATTGGCCACCAGCGCCGCGTAGACCCGTCCGTCGGGCGCGGCCAGCCCCAGAGCGCTGAGTGGTGCATCGGACACGGCGTCGCTCCCCGTTCGCCTCTCACCCCGCGCCGGTGGCGCAGTCCCGCCACCCGGCGGGTCGTGGACAGGTGGCAATCTTCAGCCACGGATCATGACGCTGACAAGGCGATCACCCGGCTATGCGGCCCGCTTCACAGCAGGACCCGCCGAACGGCGTGAGGGCCTCCCCGCCACTCGGCGGGGAGGCCCTCACGAAACACTCGAATATGCAGACCGGTCTCCATGGAATCCGCTCGATTATGTAGACCGGTCTACAGGAAGTCCGTCGAATATACCGACCGGTCTACAGACCGACCTCACGCATCAGCTGACCCACCTCGGGGTTGGTCAGGCGACGCAGCCAGCCGGACTTCTGGTCGCCCAGGGCGATCGGGCCGAAGTGGGTGCGGACCAGCTTCTCGACCGGGAACCCGGCCTCCGACAGCATCCGGCGGACGATGTGCTTGCGACCCTCGTGCAGGGTCACCTCGACCAGGTAGTTCTTGCCGACGTTGGAGATCACCTTGAAGCTGTCGGCGCGGGCGAACCCGTCCTCCAGCTCGATGCCCTGCGCCAGCTTCTTGCCCAGGTCGCGCGGGATCGGCCCCTGGATGGCGGCCAGGTAGGTCTTGGTCACGCCGTACCGGGGGTGGGTGAGACGGTGGGCCAGCTCGCCGTGGTTGGTGAGCAGGATGATGCCCTCGGTCTCGGTGTCCAGGCGGCCGACGTGGAACAGCCGGGTCTCCCGGTTGGTCACGTAGTCGCCGAGGCACTGCCGCCCGTCCGGGTCCTCCATGGTGGAGACCACGCCGGCCGGCTTGTTCAGCGCGAAGAACAGGAACGACTGGGTGGCGACGGTCAGGCCGTCCACCTTGATCTCGTCCTTCTCCGCGTCGACCCGCTTGCCCTGCTCGGTGACCCGCTTGCCGTTGACCTCGACCCGGCCCTGCTCGATCAGCTCCTCGCAGGCGCGCCGGCTGCCGATGCCGGCCCGGGCCAGCACCTTCTGCAGCCGCTCGCCCTCGGGCTCGCCGAAGGTCTTGGGCAGCTTGACGGCCGGCTTGTCGTGCCGGGCGAGCACCGCGTCCTCGATCCGGGCCTGCAGCTCGCGCGAGCGCTGCGGCTGGCGGCGCGGGTCACCCGGGGCGCCCTGCCCCTCGCGACGCGGACGCGGGGCCGGGTTCGGCCGGCGCCCGGTGAAGCCGCCGCGGGCCGGGGTCGCGTTGGGGCCGCCGCCGAACTCGGGGCGGTCGTACTTCCGCTCCTCCGGCCGCAGCGGCCGGTCGGGGAAGCGGCGGTCGTCACGCCGGTCGTCCCTGCGGTCGTCCCGACGGCCGTCACGGCGGTCGTCCCGCCCGTACGAGCCGGAGCCGGAGCCGTACGAACCGCCGCGCGAGGAGCCCGCACCACCGCGCGAGGGGCCGCCGCCGCGCGGGGCACCGGAGCCGCCGCCGGAGCCGCCGTACGAACCGCCCCGCGAGGAGCCCGCGCCGCCGCCGTACGAACCGCCGCCGCGCGGGGCACCCGAGCCACCGCCGGAGCCGCCGTACGAACCACCCCGAGAGGAGCCCGCGCCGCCACCGGAGCCGCCGTACGAACCACCGCGCGAGGAGCCCGAGCCACCGCCGTACGAACCGCCACCGCCGCCGTACGAACCGCCGCCGCGCGAGTCGGACCCGCTACGGCCGGAGCCGCCCCCGTAGGAGCCGCCCCGGCCCCCGCCCTGTCCGCCGCGACCGCTGCCGCCGCCGCTGCTGTTCCTGCCGTTGCCACTGCTACGCATCAAAGTGTCCGTACGTCGTTACCGTCTGGGATGTGCGGTCGTTTCGGCCGACCTCACCGCCCCCTACCGATCAGGCGCAGCCCGACCGGCCTCGCCACTGCCGTCCGCGGCCTGCACGGCAGCGGCGGCGACCGCCTCCGCGATCATCGTGCCCTCCAGGGACTCCGCTTCCACGTCGTCGACCTCGGGCAGGAAGGGAGCAAGCTCCGGCAGCTCGTCCAGGCCGCGGAGCCCCATCCGTTCCAGGAAGTAGTTCGTCGTCCGATACAGGATCGCACCTGTTTCGGGCTCGGATCCGGCCTCTTCCACCAGTCCTCGCTGTACCAGGGTACGCATCACGCCGTCACAGTTCACACCGCGGACGGCTGAGACCCTCGATCTGGACACCGGCTGCCGGTAGGCGACCACCGCCAGCGTCTCCAGCGCGGCCTGCGTCAGCCGGGCCTGCTGGCCGTCGAGGACGAAGCGGTCGACGGCCGGTGCGCACACGGCCCGGCTGTAGAACCGCCAGCCGCCGGCCACCAGCCGCAGGTCGAAGCCCCGCCCCTGCGCGGTGTACTCGGCGGACAGCTCGCGCAGCGCCGCCGCCACCTCCGGCCTCGGCCGTTCCAGCACGGACGCCAGGTGGGCCTCGCCGACGGGTTCGTCGACGATCATCAGGATCGCCTCCAGCTCCGCCCGCAAGCCAGGTCCGTCCGGATCCGGCCGCCCCGACGGCGACGACGACAGCGGCGACGGCAGCGACGCCTCGGCCGCAGGGTCCTCGGCCGCACCGGAAGTCGACGGAGCCGACTTCTGGTGCACGACCACGGGCTCGGCGTCCACAACGCCCACAACGCCCACCGAACCCACGCCCGCCGCGTCACCCCCGCCGTCCACCGACCAGGCCGGCGACCCGGCCTGCGCCCCGTCCACCGACCCGGCCTGCGCCCCGACGACCGCTCCGGGCACGATCCCGGACGCCGCCCCGGCGGCAGGCTCCGCCAGCACCCCGGGCGCGGGCTCCAGCCACTCCTCGGCCCGCGGCTGTCCCGGCACACCCAGCGGGCGCCGGGGCACCCGCCGTCCACCGCCGGCCCCAACCGTCATCGCCGGCCCTCCTCTCGCCGCTCTCTCCGTCCGCTCCGCCCGCCCCCGGGCCCCTCGTCCGCCCGCGCGCCGCCCGCCCGCGCCCCGTCCGCGGGCGCCCCCTCGGCCCGCTCCCCTCCCGCCCGCTCCCCTTCCACCCGCTCGTCGCCCGCCGGCCGGTCGAACTCGTCCGTCACCTCGACCACCCCCCGGTCCGCCTCGGCCACCCACCGCACGACCAGCTCCCCGAGCGCCTCCTGCTGCTCGAACGCGAGCACCCGCTCCCGGTACAGCTCCAGCAACGCCAGGAACCGCGCGACGACGACCATGTCGTCCGGCGCATCGGCGACCAGCCGCTGGAACGTCGCCTCGCCCAGTTCGGCCAGCAGCCCGACGACCAGCCCGGCCTGCTCGCGCACGCTGACCGGCGGCGTGTGGATGTGGTCGACGTAGACCACCGGCTTCGGCTTCGGGACCATCGCCCGGGCCGCCAGCCGGGCGAACCGCTCCGTTCCGATGCCGATCACGACCTCGGGCAGCAGCTGCGCGTACCGCGGTTCCAGGCCGACGCTCCGGGGCCGGCGGAGCAGCTCCGCGGCCCAGCGCTCGCCGAACAGCGCCGCCGCCCGCTTGTAGGCCCGGTACTGCAGCAACCGGGCGAAGAGCAGGTCGCGGGCCTCCAGCAGGGCGAGGTCCTCCTCGTCCTCGACCTCGGCCGCCGGGAGCAGCCGGGCCGCCTTGAGGTCGAGCAGGGTGGCGGCGACCACCAGGAACTCCGTCGCGGCGTCCAGGTCCCAGTCCGGCCCCATGGCCCGGATGTGTGCCATGAAGTCGTCGGTGACCGTCGCCAGCGCCACCTCGGTGACGTCCATCCTGTGCTTGGCGATCAGGCTCAGCAGCAGGTCGAACGGACCCTCGAAGTTGTCCAGGCGGACCCGGAAGCCGCCCCGGGGCCCGTCGCCGCCGCCGTCCGGCTGTGCGCCGGGCTGCGCGTCCGGCCGTGCGACCGGCGGGGCGGCCGACTCGACCGATCGGGCGGTCCCGGCGGCGGCAGGGGGTTCGGGCGTACTCGGCATGGCGATCCATCTTCACCCGGTGCCGCCGCCCGGTCCGTCCCGGGGCCGCCGACACGCCGTGCGGGCCTCCACCGGCACCGCAGGCCCCACGACCGCGCCGCGGGGGCCGGGCCGGCCCCGGAGGACGCCCCACGAGCCCGGGCAGGCCCTCCAGACGGCCCGCGGCGTGCCGCCCGGCGCCCCGGGGCCGCCGCGCCGCCCGCAGGCGCCTCAGCACCCCTAGGTGACCTTCAGTGACCTCCGACACCCGTCAAAGCCGTCACCGGCCCTCGAACCGGCCCTCGAACCCGGCCCTCGACCGACCCGGAGCCCGCCCCTCCCCGGCACATCGCACCCGGCCGTCCCACCGACGGGAACACCCGGGAGCGATCGGAAGAACCGGAACACCGGAAACACCGGAACGACCGAGGCAACGGAACAACGGAAACAACGGAAGCACACGGAGAACGGCCGCACATCGGCGAAGCATCGGCGGGCCCCAGCGGCGACCGGCCCGCATCGGGGGCCTCATCGGCATCGGCGGACCTCGTCGGCGGGCCTCATCGGGGCCCCGGCAGCCTCGGCAGCCCCGGCGGCTCGGCAGGCGCAGGCGCCCAAGGCCCCCGGGCCCCGGCACGCCCCGGCGGGCCTCAGCGCCCGCGCAGCCGCCGCACCAGGATGCTGGCCTCGCCCCGCTGCTCCAGGTCCGCCAGCACGACCGCGATGGCCTCCCGGACGATCCGGCCGCGGTCCACCGCCAGGCCGTGCTCGCCCCGCAGCACCAGCCTGGTGTGCTCCAGGTCCATCAGCTCCTCGGCGGACACGTACACGGTGATCTTCTCGTCGTGCCGCTCGCGCCCGCTGGGGCGCCGCGGGGCACGGCTTCGCGGACGGGGCCGCCCGGCGGCGCCCGTCTGTTCCTCGACCGCACCGGCGTGCTGGCGCGGCCCCGGCGCGGCGGCCCGGCCGCCCTGCCCGGCGGCGCCTCCGGCACCCGCCCCACCGACACCCTGTGCACCGACACCACCGACACCACCGACGCCACCGGAAGCACCGGCGTTGCCGCCGACACCCTGCCCGGCGCCGCCCTGCCCGCCCGGCTGCGCGGGCGCGGGCACCGCCGCCGTCCCCGCCGCACCGGCCGTCCGGCGGGCCTGCCGCCGGTGGTCGCCCGGCTCTCCGGCCGTGCCGGCGCCCGCGGCGGTGCCGGCCTCGGCACCGTCCGCGGCGTACTCCGCGGCGCCGACGCCCTCGGCACCATCGGCACCGTCCGCGTCACCGGCGCCGTTGACCGCCCGGGCGGTCTCCGGTCGGGGCGCCTCGGCGGCCGAACGCGACGCGAGGGACGGCGACAGCGCCATCCCGCCCGTGGTCCGGAACAGCTCGTCGGCACCCGGGAGACTCACTCGGCGGGGCGGCACCGGTCGAGCACCTCCCTGGCGAGCTGGCGGTAGGCGGCGGCACCGACCGAGTTGGTCGCGTACGTCGTGATCGGCTCGCCGGCGACGGTGGTCTCCGGGAAGCGCACGGTCCGCCCGATGACGGTGTGGAAGACGTGCTCGCCGAACGCCTCGACGACGCGCGCCAGCACCTCACGGCTGTGCACGGTGCGCGAGTCGTACATGGTGGCGAGGATGCCGTCCAGACGGAGCTCGGGGTTGAGCCGCTCGCAGACCTTCTCGATGGTCTCGGTGAGCAGCGCGACACCGCGCAGCGCGAAGAACTCGCACTCCAGCGGGACGATCACGCTGTGAGCGGCCGTCAACGCATTGACCGTCAGCAGACCCAGCGAGGGCTGGCAGTCGATGATGACGTAGTCGTAGTCGGGCAGCAGCGGCTTCAGGGCGCGCGCCAGCGCGGACTCCCGGGCCACCTCGCTGACGAGCTGCACCTCGGCCGCGGAGAGGTCGATGTTGGACGGCAGCAGGTCCATGCCGGGCACCGCGGTCTTCAGCAGCACCTCATCGGCCGTCAGCCCCCGCTCCATGAGCAGGTTGTAGACGGTGACGTCGAGCTCCATCGGGTTGACGCCGAGGCCGACCGAGAGGGCGCCCTGCGGGTCGAAGTCGACGAGCAGCACGCGGCGGCCGTACTCGGCGAGCGCCGCGCCCAGGTTGATGGTCGACGTGGTCTTGCCGACGCCGCCCTTCTGGTTGCACATCGCGATGATCTGCGCGGGGCCGTGCTCGGCCACCGGGGCGGGGATCGGGAAGTACGGCAGCGGACGCCCGGTCGGGCCGACCCGCTCGCGCCGCTGGCGCGCGGCGTCGGGGGCCAGCGTGGCCGCGTACTCCGGGTCCGGCTCGTACTCGGCGTCGGGGTCGTCGTAGGCGCCGTAGGCGAACTCGCCGTAGGCCAGGCCGTGGGCCGGCAGTTCGGCGTCGTAGTCGGTCACCGTGGTCACCTGTGCTGTGTTCTGGCGTGCTTCGAAGGTACGGAGTGCGACCGAGCCGACCTCGGCCGAGCCCACGGTGGCCTGCCGGGCCCCGGACTCCTCACGCGGCTGGCCGGCGGTGTGCTCCGCCAGTCCTGGCTGACCACCCCCGGGAGCAAATGTCGACTCATTCACAAGTCGTCTTACCTCCTTGGGCATCCAGGACTCTATGTCGATTCGTCAGCGTGGCAGCATGCCGACGGTTTGCGACTCTAGGCCGTTCAAGGCGTTCGCAGCAACACAATCCACGGTAGTGGGCAGGATGTGTCGACTATCAGGCGACCCTCTGTCAAGGGATGCGCGAGCCCTTGACCCTAACGTTTCTGCGGTCGGGTGACGCGACCGATGGAAATTGACGACAGAGCGACCCGCCCGCGCCACCCCCTCCGTCACCACCGGGTTCACCCCTCGTTCACGGGGCCGCCGACGCCCCGCCGACGGGCTCGCGGGCCCGCCCGGCCGGACGTCCGTCCACCCTCCCGCCCCGTGCCGGACCGCGTCCCCGCCACGGCCCCGACGGGCGCCCTGCCCGCACGCGGCCGACACCCCGCCGACACGCCGTCCGCACGCCACCCCCGCACCGGCCCCACGCCCGCCCCACGCCCGCCCCACGCCCGCCCCACCCCGCACTCGCCCCCACAGCCGCCCCGCACCGGCCTCGCGGCCCCGGCCGTACGCGGGCACGGCGAAGCCCCCGGCCCGAGGGGAGCGGGTCGGGGGCCGACGGGCCGCCGTGCGGGCGGCGGCCCGTTCAGAGAGGCCGGATGCTCGGCCTCAGGCGAGCACGGACTCCAGGGAGACGGACTCCAGGCCGAAGGCCTCGGCGACGGCGCCGAAGGTGATCTGGCCCTCGTGCACGTTCAGGCCCTTGGCCAGCGCGGCGTCGCGGCGCAGCGCCTCCTTCCAACCGCGGTTGGCCAGCTCGACGACGTACGGCAGCGTCGCGTTGGTCAGCGCGTAGGTGGAGGTGTTCGGGACGGCGCCCGGCATGTTGGCCACGCAGTAGAAGACCGAGTCGTGGACCTGGAAGGTCGGCTCGGCGTGGGTGGTCGCGTGCGAGTCCTCGAAGCAGCCGCCCTGGTCGATGGCGATGTCGACGAGCACGGAGCCCGGCTTCATACGGGAGACCAGCTCGTTGGTGACGAGCTTCGGGGCCTTGGCGCCCGGGATCAGCACGGCGCCGATGACCAGGTCGGCCTCCAGCACGGCCTTCTCCAGCTCGAAGGAGTTGGACATGATGGCCTTGATCTTCGTGCCGAAGACCTTGTCCGCCTCGCGCAGCTTGTTGATGTCGCGGTCGAGCAGGGTCACCTCGTAGCCCATGCCGATGGCGATGGTGGCCGCGTGCCAGCCGGAGACGCCGCCACCGATGACGACGGCCTTGGCAGGGTGGGTGCCGGGGACGCCGCCGGGGAGGGTGCCGCGGCCGCCGGCCGGGCGCATCAGGTGGTACGAGCCGACCTGCGGGGCCAGCCGGCCCGCGACCTCGGACATCGGGGCGAGCAGCGGCAGGGCGCCGTTGGCGAGCTGCACGGTCTCGTACGCGATGGCGGTGGTGCCGGAGGCGACCAGCGCGTCGGTGCCGGCGCGGTCGGCCGCGAGGTGGAGGTAGGTGAAGACCGTCTGGCCCTTGCGCAGGCGGTGGTACTCCTCCGCGATGGGCTCCTTGACCTTCAGCAGCAGGTCGGCGGTGGCCCACACCTCGTCGGCGGTGGGGAGGATGGTGGCGCCGGCGGCCACGTACTCCTCGTTCGGGATCGAGGAGCCGAGACCGGCGTTGTCCTCGATGTAGACCTCGTGTCCGTTGCGGACGAGCTCATGCACGCCGGCGGGCGTGATGGCCACGCGGTACTCGTGGTTCTTGACCTCGCGGGGGATGCCGACCTTCACGGCTAAACACGTCCTCTTGCCATGGGGGTCCCTACCGGAGAAGACCGGCGGGCGACGCGCACGTGGGGAAGCCTCCGGACGACACCGGGGCACAGATCTCTGCGCGACTAGGTTCGAGTGTAATGAAGCCCAGGCGACGTGTCAGCCTTCCAAAGTGAATAAATCTGCCGGACACATTGGCAGGTTCGTAGGCTTCCCAGGTGATCTTCCTGCCAAAGCCACGCCAACCAGGCATCTTCGACAATACTCCGGAAGCGCCCGCTACCACCCGTCGACGAGTCGTTCCCGCAGCTCCGCGAGGGCGGTGCCGACGGCTTCCCGGCCCTGCTCGTCGCCGAGCCGGCGGAGCACCGAGAGCGAGGCCCGGTACTCCCGGTCGGCCTCGTCGAAACGCCGCTGGGCGGTGTGCGCCTCGGCCATCCTGGCGAGCAGCCTGGCCTCGGCGGCCTGGTCCCCCATGGACTGCCGGACTCCCAGGGCGCGGCCGTACCAGTCGGCGGCGCGCACCGGGTCCCCGAGCGCCCGGTGACAACCGGCCGCGCCCTCCAGCGCCCGGGCACAGAGCGCCTCGTCGTCGGCGGTACGGGCGTGCTCCAGGGCGGCCCGGTAGTGCCCGGCGGCCTGCTCCCAGCGCCCGGCGGCGGCCTGGAGGTCGCCCAGGTTGAGCAGCGCGGCCGAGGCCCGGCGGGGGCGGCCGTGCCGCTCGGCCACGGTCAGCACCAGCTCGTGCAGCTGGTGGAGGTCGGCGGGGGCGGCCTCGCCGGTGAGCGGGAGCGCCCGCAGCAGCGCGGTGACCAGCCGCCCCGCCGAACCGTCCAGGTCACCCTGGCCGATGGCGTCGGCGACGGCGCCGAGCAGCAGGTCGCGCTCGTCGAGCAGCCACTGCCGGGCGTGGGCGGCGGACCTCAGCCGCAGCGGGCCGGGCAGCGGGTCGGGGCCGGTGCCCCCGGTCGGGTCGAGCAGCGCCCGGGCCGAGTCGGTGAGGCGGACCAGCCGCTCCAGCAGCCGGGCGCGGGCGAGCTCGACCTCGGCCGGACGGTCCTCCCGCTCCCGCAGCCGGACCAGCCGCGGGTACAGCCGGCCGGGCACCCGGTAGCGGGCGGTGCCGTCGGCGGCCGGGGCCTCCTCGGTCAGCAGCTCCCGCTCGGCGAGCGCGGCCAGTGTCGCCGCGGCGTCCGGTGCGGGGCAGCCGACCAGGGCGGAGGCGGTGCGCGGGTCCGCGGACTGGGCGGGTGCCAGGGTGAGCGCGCGCAGCATCCGGGCCTGGGCGGCGGGCAGTGCCGCGTAGGTCAGGGTGAACGCGCCGATCAGCGGGTCGTTGTCCGGCACGGGGACGGGTTCGGCGGGCTCCGGCCCGGGCTTCACCCAGGCCGCCGGATCCCGGGCCGGGTCCGTCCCCTCCGCCGCCGCCCCGGGGTCCGCCGGGGCCTCCGCTCCGGTGGCTGGTCCGGCGGCTGGTCCGGCTGCGGGAGCGGCGGCAGCGGGCCCGGCTCCGGCCCCTCCCCGACCTCCTGCTCCTGCTCCTACCTGCTTCTCCGCCCCGCCACCGCCCGGTCCCGCCGCCCGCCCGGCTCCCTTCGACGCCTTGGGCTGCTTCACCCCGGCCTTCGGGTCCGACCCACCGGTCACCCCGGCGCCCGACCCGCCCGCCGACCCGCCCACCGACCCACCGACCCCACCGACCCCAGCGGCCCCCTTGCCCCCCGGCTGCCCCGCCGCCCCCGCCTTCGTCTCCCCCCGCGCTTCTCCCCGCGCTTCTCCCCGCTTCTCGCCCCGCGCCTCCCCCGGCGCCGTCTCCCGCGCGTCCGCCTCCGCGACCGCCCGCACCAACTCCTTCGCCGCGTCCGTCACGGCCAGCTTCGGGTTGCCCCGCAGCCACCCGGCCATCAGCCGCAGCGCCGCCGGCCGCGAGCCGCAGGCCTCCGCCAGATCGGCCCCGCCGACCGGGTCGCAGCTGATCCTGGTCCCGCCGACCAGGTCGCCCAGCAGCTCGCCGGCCGCCGAGCGGTCGAGCCCGCCGAGGATCACGGGGTCGATGTCCTCGATCCCGGTGAGCGGCCCGGCGGTGGTGGCCAGCACGAGGCAGCCGGGTTCGTCGGCGAGCAGCGGCCAGAGCTGGCCGGCGTCCCGGACGTCGTCGAGCAGCAGCAGGACGCGCCGGCCGGCCAGTGCCGCACGCAGCGCGACGCAGCCGGGCTCGTCCCGGCCGTCCTCGGCGGCCCCGGGCAGCGGAACGCCGACGGACTCCGCACCGAGCTGCTCCAGCAGACGGCGGGCGGCCCGGGCGGGCGGCACCCGGCCGCCGTCGGGCGCGGAGAGGCGCGCGAACAGCACGCCGTCGGGGTAGTCGGCGGCGACGGTGACGGCGAACCGGACGGCCAGCGCGGTCCGCCCGGAGCCCGGACGGCCGGCCACCACCAGGACGGGGCTGCGGCCCTCGGCCGGGCGGGCGGCCGCGGCCCGCAGCGCGGCCAGCTCGGCGCGCCGCCCGACGAACAGGGCGGGCCCGGCGGGCAGCCGGTCCAGCCCGGGAACGCGTTCGGCGGGCGCGCCGGGCCCGGCCTCCATCGTCGCCGTCTTCCTCGCCACCCGTGCCACTCCCGACGTCACCCAGCGCTCAGCGGAGGAGGCCCGGGACGGGCGCCCTGTCTGCGAAGCGTAGTTCGACGATCGGGCCCGACCGAGGTGACATCCGGTCGTACGAACCGGTAAATCACCCCCGCGGATCAACCCGTCGTACCGGGCCGGGTCCGACCGGGCCCGGAGGCCGCCCCACCGGCCCCCTCGAAGGTCGCCCCGGTCGGCCGGTCGGCCCACCGGTCCCCCTCGGTCGGACCGCCCCTCAGCCCCGGAACGGCCGGGCCGGCCAGGGCGAGTCGGCCGGGCGCAGGCCGTCCAGCCCGCCCGGGCCGTGCAGGGCCGCGGAGAGCGCCAGGGTGCCGGTGATCAGGGTGGGGTTGTGCAGCTCGCCCGCGTGGATCAGTCCGACCAGTTCGTCGACCGGGACGCGGGCGGACTCCAGCTCCAGCTCCTCGCCGTGCGCCTCGTAGCGCTCGCCGTCGGCCTCGGCGAGGTCGGTGGCGAGGAAGAGGCGCAGCGCCTCGTCGGTCCCGCCGGGCGAGGTGTAGAAGTCGACCAGCACCCGCCAGGTGCCGGCCTTGCAGTGCGCCTCCTCGTACAGCTCGCGCTGGGCGGCGTGCAGCGGGTTCTCGCCGGGTACGTCGAGCAGGCCGGCCGGCAGCTCCCAGAGGCGCTGGCGGACGGGGTGGCGGTACTGGCGCAGGACGAGGACCCGCTGCCGGTCGTCCAGGGCGAGGACGGCGACCGAGCCGGGGTGGGTCTGGTAGTCGCGGCGGGCCCAGCTGCCGTCGGGCATCCGGACCTCCTCGGTGCGCACCCCGGTCACGCGGCCCTGGAACGGGGTGGTGCTCCCCCGGATCTCCCACTCCTCGGCGACGTCGGCGATGCTGCGGTCGTCCATCACGGTCTCCCCTTTTCGTCAGTACGACACAATCTAACGCCGAACGGCGGCCCCGCGGGAATCGCGGGGCCGCCGTCCGGCGCACGGCCGGGCACTCGGGTACGACCGGGTGCCCGGCCGCGGGGTGCCTACTCGGCCGCGGGGGCCGTCTTGATCTCGATCGCGGCCTTCACCAGGCCCGCGAAGAGCGGGTGCGGGCGGGTCGGGCGGGACTTGAGCTCCGGGTGGGCCTGGGTGGCCACCAGGTAGGGGTGCACCTCGCGCGGGTACTCGACGTACTCCACGAGGTCGCCCTTCGGGGAGAGGCCGGAGAACTGCAGGCCGGTCTTCTCCAGGTCCGCCCGGTAGGCGTTGTTGACCTCGTAGCGGTGGCGGTGGCGCTCCTCGACGTACTGCTCGCCGCCGTAGACCTCACGGACGATGGAGCCCTCGGCGAGCTTGGCCGGGTAGAGGCCGAGGCGCATGGTGCCGCCCAGGTCGCCCTTGCCGTCCACGATGGCCAGCTGCTCGGCCATGGTGGAGACGACCGGGTACTTGGCGGCGGAGTCGAACTCGGTGGAGTTGGCCTCGGGCAGGCCGGCCAGGTTGCGGGCCGCCTCGATGACCACGCACTGCAGGCCCAGGCAGAGGCCGAGCAGCGGGATCCGGTTCTCGCGGGCGTAGGTGATGGCGGCGACCTTGCCGTCCACACCGCGGTCGCCGAAGCCGCCGGGGATGCAGATCGCGTCGACGTCCCCGAGCTGCTCCTGGGCGCCCTCGGGCGTCTCGCAGTTGTCGGAGGTGACCCACTTGATCTCGACCCGCGCGTTGTTGGCGAAGCCGCCGGCGCGCAGGGCCTCGGTCACCGACAGGTAGGCGTCGGGCAGGTCGATGTACTTGCCGACCAGGGCGACCTTGACGATGTGCTGCGGCTCGTGGACGCGGCGCAGCAGGTCGTCCCAGGTGGTCCAGTCGACGTCGCGGAACGGCAGGTCGAGGCGGCGCACCACGTAGGCGTCGAGGCCCTCGCCGTGCAGGACCTTGGGGATGTCGTAGATCGACTTGGCGTCGATCGCGGCGACCACGGCCTCCTCGTCGACGTCGCACATCAGCGAGATCTTGCGCTTGATGCTCTGCGGGACCTCGCGGTCGGCGCGCAGCACGATGGCGTCGGGCTGGATGCCGATGTTGCGCAGGGCCGCGACCGAGTGCTGGGTCGGCTTGGTCTTCAGCTCGCCCGAGGGGCCGATGTAGGGGAGCAGGGAGACGTGGACGAAGAAGACGTTGTCCCGGCCGACCTCGTGGCGGACCTGGCGGACGGCCTCCAGGAACGGCAGCGACTCGATGTCGCCGACGGTGCCGCCGACCTCGGTGATCACCACGTCGACGTCCTCGGTCGCCATGCGGCGGATCCGGGACTTGATCTCGTTGGTGATGTGCGGGATGACCTGGACGGTGTCGCCCAGGTACTCGCCGCGGCGCTCCTTGGCGATGACGGTGGAGTAGACCTGGCCGGTGGTGACGTTGGCCGAGCCGTGCAGGTTCGTGTCGAGGAACCGCTCGTAGTGGCCGATGTCGAGGTCGGTCTCGGCGCCGTCGTCGGTGACGAAGACCTCACCGTGCTGGAACGGGTTCATGGTGCCCGGGTCCACGTTGAGGTACGGGTCGAGCTTCTGCATCGTGACGCGCAGGCCACGGGCCTTGAGCAGGGCACCGAGGCTGGAGGCGGTGAGGCCCTTGCCGAGCGACGAGGCGACACCCCCGGTGACGAAGAGGTGCTTGGTCGTCACGGCGCGGCCGTTCGATGCCTTGCCGGAATGGGGCTGTGCCAAGAGGGGGCTCCCGTGGGTCGCGAGTCGGACGTGACGTGGTGGGAGGGCTCGCGGCTCGCCTGCCGACAGTGGGGCGGTGCGGTGTGCACGGCGCCCGGGGGTCGTCGGTTCGGCTGGTCCGGGGCGTTTGATCCCACCGGTCCACGGGATACCAGGGTAACAGTGACCCGGGCCGGACGCGTTCCGGCCCGCCGGGCGGGCGCCGGGGTCGCCCCGGGGGCGCACGCCTGGCGCACCACCGGCGCACCACCGGGCGCAGCCGTCACACCCGTCGCACCACCGGCCCGGGCGGGCCACTCCGGACGGCTCGGCCGGGCCATCGGGGGCTCCTCTGTTCGAGTCATCCGGAGCTGATCCTTCCGGGCCATCCTGGCGGGCTCATCCACGATGCGCGGTATTTCCGCCGAATTGCGGCGCCACACCGGGCGGCGCCCGCGTGCTTCGCCCCTTTCGTCCGTCGTAAGCTGCACGGACGCATCGCCGACAACACGAGCACGCGGAGGGCGTGGGAGGGTCAGGACGCCTCTCGGTCCCCGATGCGCGACCGGACCTCCCCGTATTTCCCGCTCCTCCCCACCCAGAGGCTCGACCGAGCCCTCGCGGACACTCCAGCAAGGCCCGCCACCACCCCGCGGAGGGCCGGACGTCCCGGGGTGGCCTCCGGCTCCGCAGAACCGCTGCTCCCCCTCTGATCGCCGATGCGTCGTGACCACATTGCGAACTGGAGATCCACGTGGCCGGCCGTATCGAGGACTACGCACTCATCGGGGACATGCAGACCGCCGCCCTGGTCAGCAGGGACGGAGCCGTGGACTGGCTCTGTCTCCCCCGGTTCGACTCGCCGGCGGTGTTCGCCGGCCTGCTCGGCACCGACGAACACGGCTTCTGGCGGATCGGCCCCGCGGAGGCGGTGGCCACCGGACTGCCCTCCCCGGCCGCCGCACCGGCCCCGGCCCCCGCACCGGCCCCCGCACCGCCCAGGTTCACCGACAGCAGTGACCTGCGCGTGCCGCCGCCCACCGCCGCCGCCCCGGCGGTGCCCGCCGACCGCCGCCGCTACCGGGGCGACTCGCTGATCCTGGAGCAGGAGTGGGACGCCCAGGGCGGCACCGTCAGGGTGATCGACTTCATGCCGCCGCGCCCACTGGCCGGCAAGGACGCCGTCCCCCAGATGATCCGGATCGTCGAGGGCGTGGCCGGCACCGTCCGGATGCGCTCGGCGGTGCGGATGCGGTTCAGCTACGGCAGAGTCGTCCCCTGGGTGCACCGGGTCGAGCAGCCCGACGGCGGCCACCGCACGGTCGCCGTGGCCGGTCCCGACTCCGTCTGGCTGGACGGCGAGGCCGACACCTACGGCCGCAACCTCACCACCTACGCCGACTTCACGGTCGCGGCCGGCGAGCGGATCGCCTTCGCCCTCACCTGGCAGGCCTCCCACCTGGAGCCGCCCACCGCGCCCGCCGCCGAGGAGCTGCTGGAGGCCACCGCCGACTTCTGGCACGACTGGGCCGGCCAGTGCACCTACCAGGGCCCCTACCGGGAGGCCGTGGTCCGCTCGCTGATCACCCTCAAGGGGCTCACCTACGCCCCGACCGGCGGCATCGTGGCCGCCCCCACCACCTCGCTGCCCGAGGACATCGGCGGCGAGCGGAACTGGGACTACCGCTACACCTGGCTGCGGGACGCCGCGATCACCCTCTCCTCGCTGCTGCGCACCGGGTACCGGGACGAGGCCAAGGCCTGGCGCGAGTGGCTGCTGCGCGCGGTCGCCGGCGACCCGGAGAACCTGCAGATCATGTACGGCATCGCCGGCGAGCGCGAGCTCACCGAGTCCTCCCTCGACTGGCTGCCCGGCTACGAGGGCTCCCAGCCCGTCCGGGTCGGCAACGGCGCGGCCGGCCAGCTGCAGCTGGACGTCTACGGCGAGGTCGTCGAGGCGCTGCACCTGGCCCACATGACCGGGCTGGTCCGCAACGACCACGCCCACCACCTCCAGCTGCGCCTGATCGAGTACCTGGAGGACCACTGGACCGAGCCGGACGAGGGCATCTGGGAGGTCCGCGGCCCGCGCCGGCACTTCGTCCACTCCAAGGTGATGGCCTGGGTGGCGGTGGACCGCACCATCAAGCTGCTGGAGCAGAACCCCGAGGACGCGCCCTCCGACGGCCACCTGGAGCGCTGGCGGGAGCTGCGCGACACCATCCACCGGGACGTCTGCGACAAGGGCTACGACCCGGGCCGCAACACCTTCACCCAGTACTACGGCGGCAAGGAGCTGGACGCCTCGCTGCTGCTGATCCCGCAGGTCGGCTTCCTGCCCCCGGACGACAAGCGGGTGATCGGGACGATCGAGGCGATCCAGCGCGAGCTGTCCACCGAGGACGGCTTCGTGCTGCGCTACCCGACCCACGACGACCACGGCAACAACGTCGACGGCCTCTCCGGCCACGAGGGCGCCTTCCTGGCCTGCTCGTTCTGGCTGGCCGACGACCTCGCCATGATCGGCCGGGTGCAGGAGGCACGCGAGCTGTTCGACAGGCTGCTCTCGCTGCGCAACGACCTCGGGCTGCTCGCCGAGGAGTGGGACCCGCGGCTCAAGCGCCAGGTCGGCAACTTCCCGCAGGCGTTCAGCCACGTCCCGCTGATCGACACCGCGCTGCGGCTGACCGCCTGCGGCGGTGCCTACCTGTCGGCCCAGCCGGACGGCTCGGCGGCCGACCGGGCGGCCGAGCAGGCCGCCGTCTGAGCGGGCCCCCGTCCGGGCGGGCCTCCGTCTGAGCGGGCGCGCCCGGCGGCCGGGGCGCCCCCGCCGGACGGACGCGCCGGGCGGACGCGCCGGGCGGGGTCAGCGGTCGCGCTGGACCAGCTCGTCGTAGGTGCTGAGCACCTGCGCCACGGTGGCGGCCTCGTCCGGCCAGGTCTCCGCCTGCTGCCGGCCGGCCACCGCCAGCCGCTCGCGGCCCGCCGGGTCGGCCAGCAGCCCGCGGACCGCCCGCCCGATCGCGACCGGGTCGCCGGGCGGGACGAGCACGGCGGCGTCGCCGACCAGTTCGGGGATGCCGCCGACGGCGGTGGCGACCACCGGCACGCCGGCCCGCATCGCCTCCTGCACGACCAGCGAACGGGCCTCCCACCGGCTGGAGACCACCAGCAGGTCGGCGGCGGCCAGCAGGTCGGGCACGTCGGTGCGGTAGCCGAGCAGCTGGACCGGCAGCTTCTCGGCGGCCGTCCGCTCGCGCAGCGCGGCGGCCTCCGGGCCGTCACCGGCGAGCAGCACCAGCGGCTCCGGGTCCAGCGCGGAGAGTTCGCGGGTGGCGTCCAGCAGCAGACCGAAGGCCTTCTGCGGGACGAGCCCGCCGACCGCGAGGACCAGCGGGCGGTCCGGGCCGTCGCCGAGCAGCGCCGCCCGGGCCGCGGGCCGCTCCAGCCGGACCCCCGGCGTCGGCGGGGCGGCGACCGGGCCGAGCCGGGCGTCGGTGGCGCCCAGCTCACGGGCCCGGGCCACCAGGTCGGAGGAGGCGCCGAGGACGAGGTCGGCGGCGCGCGCCACCCGGCGTTCCATCAGCCGCTGGAGCCGCCGTTCCATGCCGGTGGCCAGGATCGCGTGGTGCGAGGTGACCACCAGCGGGGTCTCCGGGCGCAGGCCCGGGAAGCGTCCGGCGGTGCGCAGTGCGAGGTCGGAGAGGAGGGCCGCCCGCAGGCCGTGGGCGTGCACCACGTCGGCGCCGGTGAAGGCGCGGCGCAGTTCGCCGATCGCGGTGGCGTCGCTGCGGGCCCCCGCGGTGGGGGTGATGTCGACCAGGTGGAACCTGGCGCCGGTTCGGGAGAAGCCGAACAGCGCGTCCGTGCCGGCGGGGGCGCACACCGTGACGGTCACTCCGTGCGCGACCAGGCCCTGTGCCAGGGAGCGCACGTGCGCACCGATGCCGCCGGTGCTGGCGGCCAGGACGAGAACCACCTGCAGCTGCCCCCGTTCGGGGCTGGCCGCGGTGGCCCGGGCGGCGGAATGGTCCACGTCGTCTCGCATCCGACTCGATCAGGTACGCGCACCGCGGCGAGGGTTTCCCGCCTGCGGCGCTCGGGACTGGAAGGCCAGTGTCCAGCCGCCACCATGCCAGGTCGGCGGCCCTCTTGGACAGTCGGCGCCCCCGGTGGGGCGCGTCGTGGCGGGCCCGCGCGGGCCGCCCCGCCGACCGGGCCGACGGGCCCGCACGGGGAGGCCCGGCCGCCCCGCCGGACCGTCCCCGGGGTGGTGGGACGGCGGCCGGCGGACGGGCTCTAGCGGGGGCGGGGGGCGCGGGCGGCGGCGAGCAGTTCCTCGGCGTGCGCGCGGCCGAGTTCGGAGTCCTCCAGACCGGCCAGCATCCGGGAGAGCTCGCGCACCCGCTCCTCGTCGTTCAGCACCTTGACGCCGCTGCGGGTCACCGTGCCGTCGTTGGTCTTCTCGACCACCAGGTGGCGGTCGGCGAAAGCCGCCACCTGCGGCAGGTGGGTGACCACGACGACCTGCGCGCTCTCCGCCAGCTTGGCGAGCCGGCGGCCGATCTCGACCGCCGCCTTGCCGCCGACGCCCGCGTCCACCTCGTCGAAGAGGTAGGTGGGGACGGGGTCGGCCCCGGCGAAGACCACCTCGACGGCGAGCATCACCCGGGAGAGCTCACCGCCGGAGGCCCCCTTGGCGATCGGACGCGGCTGGGCGCCGGGGTGCGGGGCGAGCAGCACCTCGACCTCGTCCACGCCGTGCGGACCGTAGGCGACGGTCCGGCCGTCGACCTCGATCCCGGACAGGTCGTCGACCTGGGCGATCGCGAAGGTGACCCGGGCGTGCGGCATGGCGAGCTCGGCGAGTTCGGCGGAGACGGCCTCGGCGAAGCGGCCGGCGGCGGCCTGCCGGGCGGCCGAGACCTCGGCCGCGAGGTCGGCCAGCTCGGCGCGCAGTGCGGTCTCCCGGGCGCCGAGCTCGTCGATCCGGTCGTCGTCGCCGTCGAGTTCGGCGAGCCTGGCGGCGCCCGTCTCGGCCCAGGCGAGCACCTCGGCCAGCGAGTTCTCCGGGCCGCCGTACTTGCGCAGCAGCTGGGCCAGGACGGCCCGGCGGTCCTCGACGCCCGCCAGCCGGACCGGGTCGGCGTCCAGGTCGTCGGCGTAGCCGGCCAGGTCGCCGGCCACGTCGGCGAGCAGGTAGCCGACCTCGTTGAGCCGGTCGGCCAGGGCGGCGAGCCGCTCGTCGTGGTGGCGGACGGCGTCCAGGGCCCGGCGGGCCTGGGCGACCAGGGTGCCGGCGTCCAGCGCCTCCGGGTCGGCCGGGTCGCCGGCCAGGGCGGCGTGGGCGAGGGTGGCGGCGGAGGAGAGCGCGTCGGCGTGGCCGAGCCGCTCGGCCTCGGCGAACAGTTCGTCGTCCTCACCGGCGACCGGTTCGGCGGCGGCGACCTCGTCCAGGCCGAAGCGGAGCAGGTCGGCCTCCTGGGCGCGCTCGCGGGCCCGGGTGGTCAGCTCCTCCAGGGTCGCGGAGACCTCGCGCAGCCGCCGGTAGACCTCGCGGTAGCGGGCCAGCGGCTCGGCGACGGCCGCGCCGGCGTACCGGTCGAGGGCACCGCGCTGGCGGGCCGGGCGGAGCAGCCGCTGCTGGTCGGTCTGGCCGTGCACGGCGATCAGGTCCTCGCCGAGCTCGGTGAGCAGCCCGACCGGGACGGCCCGGCCGCCGACGTAGGCGCGGGAGCGCCCCTCGGCGGAGACCGTCCGGCTGATCAGCAGCGCGCCGTCGTCGAGTTCGGCACCGGCCTCCAGGGCGCGGGCGGCCGCCGGCGAACCCTCCGGCAGTTCGAGGCGGCCCTCGACGACCGCGCGTCCGGTGCCGTTGCGCACCAGGCCCGGGTCGGCGCGGCCGCCGAGCAGCAGTCCGAGGCTGGTCACCACCATGGTCTTGCCGGCCCCGGTCTCACCGGTCACGGCGGTGAAGCCGGGGGCGAGCTCGACCACCGCGTCGTCGATGACCCCAAGATCCCGTATCCGCATCTCGTCCAACACGGAGACGACCTTACGAGGTTCCGCCCCCGGCGCGCGACGAGCGACAACGACGCGCGGCAACTCGGTGCCCGGAAGTTCATCCGTTCCGGGTCGTTCACGCGGGGGTTCGGGCGGCGTTCACGCGGGGGTTCGGGCGGCGTTCTCCGACGTGACGCGCGCGGCGGACGCGGCGGACGCGGCGGCGGTCGGGACGGTGAACCACGGCAGGAAGAACTGCGCGAGCGGGCCGATGGCCAGCGCGTACGCGACGGTGCCGACGCCGGCGGTGCCGCCGAGCAGGAGGCCCGCGGCCAGGACGGCCAGCTCGATGCCGGTACGGAGCAGCCGCAGCGAGCGGCCGGTGCGCCGGTGCAGGCCGGTCATCAGGCCGTCGCGCGGGCCCGGGCCGAGCCGGGCACCGATGTAGAGGCCGGTGGCGACGCCGTTGAGGGTGATCGCGGCGACCATCAGCGCGACCCGGGCGGCGACGGGGCCGGGGCCGTCGACGACGCGCAGGGTGAGGTCCATGGCGGCGCCGATCACCAGCACGTTGGCGACGGTGCCGACCCCGGGGAGCTGGCGCAGCGGGATCCAGAACAGCAGCACCAGGGCGCCGCAGATGGTGACCCAGGCGCCCACCGAGAGCCCGACGGTGCGCTGCAGGCCCTGGTGGAAGACGTCCCACGGGTCGAGACCGAGGCCGGAGCGGAGCATCAGGGCCATGCTGGCGCCGTAGAGGACGAGGCCGACGAGGAGCTGCGGCAGGCGGCGGCCGAGGGCGTGGGTGTCGCCGAGCACCCGGACGGCGAGCCCCGGCCGTGCCGGAGCGGAGGTCGCGGTGGCGGACCGCCCGGTGGGGTCGGCCTGGGCGGCCGGTGCGGTCGGATCGGCGGGTGCGGTCGGGGGCGTGGTCGTGGTGGCCATGGAATCTCCGGCGGGTGGTGCTGCACGTCCGGGACACTGCCCCGGCGGTGGCGGACTCGGCGGCCGCCCTGCCATGATGGCCAGGCCAATAGCGCCCCATCCAGGGCCAATCACGAGCAAGTGGACTGATGAGCCATGGCCGACTGGCAGACCACCGTCACCCCCGCGGCACTCGCCCGCCTGCTCGCCGGCGCCCGGCTGCCCGAACCGCCCGGCGCCCGCCGGCCCGCGTACCGGACGCTCGCGGGCCAGGTCAGGTTGCTGGTCTCCGAGGGCCGCCTCCCGGTCGGCGCCCGGCTGCCCGCCGAACGCGAGCTCGCCCTCGCCCTCCGGCTCAGCCGCACCACCGTCGCCACCGCGTACGAGGCCCTGCGCGCCGAGGGCTACCTGCGCAGCCGGCGCGGCTCCGGCAGCTGGACCGCCCTGCCCGAGGGCGCCGCGCCGCCCAGCGACGCCCTGCACCCCGTCCCGCCGGACGAGCAGGGCCGCACCCTGGACCTCGGCGTGGCCGCACTGCCCGCCCCCCAGCCCTTCCTCTCCGAGGCCGCCGCCCGCGCCGTCGAGCAGCTGCCCGCGTACGCCGCCGGGCACGGCCACTACCCCACCGGCGTCCCGGTCCTGCGCGAGGCGGTGGCCCGCCGCTACACCGAGCGCGGACTGCCGACCACCCCCGACCAGATCCTGATCACCATCGGCGCGATGGGCGCCCTGCACCTGGTGCAGCGGGCGCTGATCGGCCGGGGCGACCGGGTCGCCGTGGAGGCCCCGAGCTACGCGCACACCCTGCAGTCGCTGCGGATCGGCGGGGCCCGTCTGGTGCCCGTCCCCTACGCCTGGCCGGGCGGGCCGCGCCCGGTGCCCGGGAGCGGGTCAGGCACCGGCCCCCGACGGGGTGCGGGCGGGTCGCCGCAGCCGGAGTGGGACCTCTCCGAGTGGCGCCGGGTGCTGACCGGCGCCGCGCCCAGGGTCGCGTACGTGATCCCGGACTTCCACAACCCGACCGGCGCGCTGGTCCGCGAGGAGCAGCGGCGCGAGCTGCTGGCCGCCGCCCGGGCCGCCGGCACGGTGGTCCTGGCCGACGAGACCACCGCCGAACTGGGCTGGGGCGTCCCCGCGGACGCCCCGCCGCCCCGCCCGACCGCCGCACTGGACCGCTCGGCCCAGGTGGTCACGGTCGGCTCGGCCGGCAAGCTGCTCTGGGGCGGCCTGCGGATCGGCTGGGTGCGGGCCGCACCCGCGCTGGTCCGCCGGCTGGCCACCGAGCGCGTCTACAGCGACGTCGGCGCCCCCGTGCTGGACCAGCTGATCGCCGCCGAACTGCTGGACGAGCGGCAGCTGCCGGCCGTCCGCGCCCACCAGCTGGCCCGGCTGCGGGACACCGCCGCGGCGCTCACCGGCGCACTGGGCGAGCACCTGCCGCAGTGGCGGTTCACCGTCCCGCCCGGCGGCCTGTCGTTCTGGGTCTCCACCGGCACGCTCTCCGGCGCGGCGCTGGCCCGGGCCGGAGAGCACCTCGGGGTCCGGATCGCGGCCGGCAACCGGTTCGGCTCCGACGGCGCCTTCGAGCACCACATCCGGATCCCGCTCTCGGTGCCGGCCGCCGCCGTGCCCGACGCCGTCGAACGGCTCGCCGCCGTCGCCGCCCGGGCCGCCGACGGCGGCCGCTGGCACGGCGCCGACGACAGCCACCCGCTGGCGGTATGACGCCCCGTCAACTCCGCTGGATCAGCAGTTCGTCCCGGCCCGGCCGCGCCAACCCGTCACCGGGAGGGCGAACTTGGCCACCAGCCGGTCGGTGAACGGCGCCCGGTGCAGCCTGGCCAGCCGCACCGGCGTCTGGCCCCGGCGCACCTCCACCCGGGCACCGGCCGGCAGCTCCACCGAGCGCCGCCCGTCGCACCAGAGCACCCCGTGCGGGGTCTTGGGCTGCACCTCCACCGCCAGCACCGAGTCCGGCGAGGCCACCAACGGCCGGGCGAACAGCGCGTGCGCGCTGATCGGCACCATCAACAGCGCCTCGACCTCCGGCCAGACCACCGGCCCGCCGCCGGAGAACGCGTACGCGGTCGAACCGGTCGGCGTCGCGCAGACCACCCCGTCACAGCCGAAGTTGGAGACCGGACGGCCGTCCACCTCGGTCACCACCTCCAGCATCCGCTCCCGGGACGCCTTCTCGATCGACGCCTCGTTCAACGCCCAGTCGTGGTGCACCACATCGCCGTTGGTACGGACGATCACGTCGAGGGTCATCCGCTCCTCGACCTCGTAGTCGGCGTCCACCACCCGCTCGACCACCACCGCCAGGTCGTCCCGCTCGGCCTCCGCGAGGAAGCCCACCCGGCCCAGGTTGATGCCGAGCATCGGCAGACCGTGCTCGCGCGCCAGCTCCGCGCCGCGCAGCAGGGTGCCGTCCCCGCCCGCGACGAGGATCAGCTCGCAGCCGTCCGCCGCACCCGGCCCCCCGGCCACCCTCTCCACGCCGTCCGGCAGGTCCAGATCCACCGCCTCGGCTGCCAGCAGCCTGATCCGGATCCCCGCCTTCAGCAGACCGTGCACCAGGCCCTCGACACTGCGCAGCGCCGCCTCGCGGCCCGTGTGCGCGATCAAGAACACCGTACGTTCGTCACTCATGCCCGCTGCCCTCTCCCTACGCCGGCCGGGTCGTCCTCGGCCCGGTACGGCCGCGCCACCCAGCATGACGGACCGGACGTCCGCAGAGCAGCCTATCGGGGGCCTTCGGCGACGGCCCGGTCCGCCTCCGCCGGGTCCAGCCGCGGTGCGTCCCGCCGCAGCCAGAGGAAGTACTCGACGTTCCCGGACGGGCCCGGCAGCGGGCTCGCGGTGACCGCCCGCACGCCCAGCCCCACCCCCCACGCCTGCCCGGCCACCTGGCGCACCATCTCGGCGCGCAGCTGCGGGCTGCGCACCACCCCGCCGCTGCCGAGGCGCTCCTTGCCGATCTCGAACTGCGGCTTGACCATCAGCACCAGGTCCGCGTCCTCGGCGGCGCAGCCGGCCAGCGCCGGCAGCACCAGGCCCAGCGAGATGAACGAGAGGTCGCCGACCACCAGGTCGGCCAGGGTGCCGCCGATCAGCTCCGGCGTCAGCTCGCGCACGTTGGTGCGGTCCATCACGGTGACCCGTTCGTCGCTCTGCAGCGACCAGGCCAGCTGCCCGTAGCCGACGTCCACGGCCAGGACGTGCGCCGCCCCGGCGCGCAGCAGCACGTCGGTGAAGCCGCCGGTGGACGCGCCCGCGTCCAGCGCCCGCCGTCCCTCTACCACCAGGCCCTGCGGCACGAACGCCACGAACGCCCCGGCCAGCTTGTGCCCGCCGCGCGAGACGTAGTCGGGGTCGTTCTCGTCCTTGGCCACCACGACCGCCGCCGAGGTCTCCACCTGGGTGGCCGGCTTGGTCGCGGTGGTGCCGCCGACGGTCACCCGGCCGGCCGCGATCAGCTCGGAGGCGTGCTCCCGGGACCGGGCCAGGTTGCGGCGGACCAGCTCCGCGTCGAGTCGGCGTCGTGCCACTGCCACTGGTGTTTCAGCTCCTACAGGTGGTTCGGTGCCCGGTTGATGCCGGTCAGTCCCGGTCAGTCCCGGTCGAGCGCGGCCAGCGTGTCGACGAGCCGCTGGTGAACATCTTCGTACACCGGGACGTGCGCGTCGGCCGGCACCCCGTCCAGCGCCTCCAGCCGGGCCAGGGCGGCGTCCACCGCCGGGTGGCCGGTGGGGGTCGGCTCGACGCCCAGCGGCGCCGCCTCGTCGACGGGCACGAAGTCGGCGGGCGGGGCGTCCGCGACCGTCCCCCCGGCCGGCGGGACGCCGACGGGCGCGGGAGCGGGGACGGGCGCGGGAGCGGGGACGGGCGCGGGGACCGGGCCGGTGTCGGGCTCAGGCATCGGGCTCCGGCTTCTTCGTGGTCGTGGTCCGGCGGACGGTCGTCTTCCTGGTCGCGGTCCGCTTGACCGGCGGCTCCTGCCCGGTGGGCTGCTTCGCCTCCCCCGGCTGCGCCTTCTTCGCGGTCGCGGTCCGCTTCACCGCCGTCTTCTTCACCGCCGTCTTCCTGGCGGCGGCCTTCTTCGCCGCGGGCTTCCCCTCGCCGGCCGCCGTCTTCTTCGCGGCGGGCTTCCCGGCGGCCGCCTTCTTCGCCGCCTTCTTCCCCGCCGGCGCCTCCGCAGGCTTCCCCGCGGCGGCCTTCCCGCCGGGAGTCCCGGCGGCCTCGTCCGCGCTCCCCGGGGCGGGCGCGGCGGCCTTCGGCGCGGTGGACCTCCGCGCGACCTGCGCCCCGTTCGGCGGCACCGGCGGGTCCACCTCCACCGGCTCGTCGACCGCTATCCGCTCGGGCACCGCTGCCCCGGACGCCGTCCCCGGGCCGCCCGCGGCCCCAGGACCGGCCGACGGCGCCTCGTCCTCCCAGCCGTTCTCGAACAGCCCCCCGGCCCGCGGCGCGGGCGCGGGTGCAGGCTCGGGCTCGGACTGCCGGGGCGCGCCGTCCTCCTCGACCTCGCGCAGCTTGCCCTCCAGGTAGGCCAGCACCACGCCGACCTTCGTCACCTGGTCGCCGACCTTCTCGAAGACCTTCTCCACCTCGCCGCGCGCCACGCCGACCGCCAGGTCCACCCCGGCCCGACCGGCCGTCACCGCCTCGCCCGCCAGCGTCTGCAGCGACCGCGCGGACGGCGGGAACGGGCCCCCGAGCCGGCGCTCGACGTCGGCGACGTCGATCCCGCCCTTCTCCAGCAGACCGGCCGCCGTCCCGACGACCCGCTTGCCGACCTCCTCCACCAGTACGGCGGCGGCCTCCACCGCTTCTCGCACCGTCTTCGGCAGCATCCGGGTGCCTCCCATTCGCCTGCGTCCATCGCGTCGTCGCCGTCGGTGCCCGGGCGAATCCGGGCATCCCACCGACGACGCTACCGCCAAAACCCGTCTGCGGTACCGTGGCCCGGCAGTCGCCCGCCGCCGTAGCAGGCCCGTACAGGGGAGTGGACCCGCCGCCATGGCCAACGCCGAGGAGTGCCGCGAGGCGCTGGAACAGCTCAGCCGGAACATCGGAGGCTCCACCGGCGACGTCCGCAAGGCCGCCGAGCTGGACCGATCGCTGAGCTGCCGGATCACCGACCTCGACCTGACCTTCACCGGGCGGCTGCGCGGCGGGAGCATCGAGGACCTCAGGGAAGCTCCCGGGAGCCCCGCCGAAAAAGCCGACATACGACTCACCATGTCGAGCGACGACCTGGTCGCGCTGGTCGGCGGCCGGCTCGCCTTCGCCTCCGCCTGGGCGGGCGGCCGGGTGAAGCTGGAGGCCGGGTTCCGCGACCTGCTGCGGCTGCGCACCCTGCTCTGACCGACCGCCCGACCGGGGCCGAGCGCCCCGTCCGGGTCGGCCCCGGTCCGGGGCCGACCGCCTGATCCGGGCCGACCGGGTCGGCCGGGTCGGCCGGCCCGGATCAGCGGGACCGGATATCAGCGGGACCGGATCAGCGGGCTCAGAAGCCCAGCTCGGCCAGCGCCTTCCGCCCGTCCACCGGCTCGCCGCCCGCGTCCAGGGCCGTCCAGGCCGCCGCGCAGAGCGCCCGCAGCCCGTCCCAGCGGTCCGCGCCGACGCCCTCCAGCCGCAGCACGCCGTCCTGCGCCACCGCGACCCAGCCGCCGCAGCCGAAGCCGCCGCCGTCCGCCGCGGTCACCGGCGCGTGCGCGGTCAGCAGACCGCGCAGGTCCTCCGCCAGGTACGTCGGCCGGTGCTCGACCGGCGCCGCCAGCAGCTGCGCGGCCGTGGTCACGCCGGTGAAGACCAGCAGGCTGTCCACCCCGCCGTTGAACGCGCCCTCGATGTCGGTGTCCAGCCGGTCCCCGACCACCAGCGGCCGCTTCGCGCCCGTCCGCAGCACCGTCTCCCGGTGCATCGGCGGCAGCGGCTTGCCCGCCACCTCCGGCTCCACACCGGTCGCCGCGCGCACCGCCGCGACCAGCATCCCGTTGCCCGGCGCGATCCCGCGCGCGGTGGGCACCGTCACGTCGGTGTTCGACGCCACCCACGGCAGCCCGGACTGCACCGCGTAGGAGGCCTCCGCCAGCTGCGCCCAGCCCACCGAGGCGTCGAAGCCCTGGACGACCGCCAGCGGCTCCTCCGCCAGCGTCCGGACGGCCAGCAGGCCGCGCTCGGCGAGCGCCTCCTCCAGCCCCAGACCGCCCACCACCAGGACCTTCGCCCCGGCGGGCAGCTTCTCGGCGAGCACCCGGGCGGCCGCCTGGGCGGAGTTGATCACGTCCGCCGGCTCGGCCGGCACGCCCAGCTCGGTCAGGTGCGCGGCCACCACCCGGGGCGGCCTGGACGCGTTGTTGGTCACGTACGCCAGCCGCATCCCCGCGTCACGGGCGACCGCGAGCGAGTCCACGGCGTGCTCGATCGCATTCGGTCCGGCGTACACCACGCCGTCGAGGTCCAGCAGTGCCGTGTCGTACGCCTCGGTCAGCGGCAGCTCGCTGCCGCCCGGGGCGGTCCGTCGCACGGTGGTGGCCGTTTCGGTCATGCCTGCTCTACCTCACTCATCGCGTCGGTCGTACTCGTCGGTCGGGCGCGTCACCGCGGACTCACTCGGCACGCCGGTCCCGCTCATCGGTCGGCTCCCGGGCCCCCGTGGTTCCCGGCTCCTGCACGGACTCCCGGTCCTCGGCCTCGTCCGGCGGGCCCCCGGCACCGCGCGGCGGCTCCAGGTAGCCCGGCGCCCCCGGCAGCAGCGGCCCGAACGACCCGGCCCTGGCGGCCAGGGTCGCCCGGGTCTGCCGCAGCGCGGCCCGGTAGTGGTCGGTGTCCGGCCGCATCGCCACGGCCAGTGCCAGGTGTTCGGCGGAGGTCTCGAAGTCCCCGAGCCGAGCCGCCGCCACGCCCCACCCGAACTGAGCGTAGTCGTCCGACGGGTCGGCCAGCGCCACGGCCCGGAAGTTCTCCAGCGCCGCCGCGTAGGACCCCGCGTCGAACTGCGCGCGCGCCAGCGTCTCCCGGATGCTGCGGGAGTCCGGCTCCGCGGCGGCCGCCCGGGCCAGCAGCTGCTCGGCCGCCGCCGGATTGCCCTGCGCGAGCAGCTTCGCGCCGCGGCGGAACCACTCGTAGACGTCCCCCACCGGCTCCCCCGGCCGCCCGAGTTCCTCCGGTACACCCCCGCCGCCGGCGACCCCGTCGACCCGATCGTTGCGTTCGTCCACGCCGTACCTCGCCCTCGGTCACGACACCCGCCCACCGGACCAGCACGGGTGTTCCGATCTCTGAACAACGCGTACCCGGTTACGATGCCCAGAATGAGCACACCCAGTGCAGAAAGCGGAGCGGAGTCTCCGCAGGGCGGCCCCGGCGATCCCGGGCACGTCGCCACCGCAGGTCTGTCCCTGTCCCCCTTCCGCGGCCTGCGGTACGACCCAGACCGGGTCGGCGCACTGGCCGCCGTCACCTCACCGCCGTACGACGTCGTCGACCCCGGCCGGCGGCTCGACCTGGAGACCGCCGACCCGCACAACGTGGTCCGGCTGATCCTGCCGCGCCCCGAACCGGACGACACCGGCCACCGCCCCGACCGCGACACCCGCTACCGGCACGCCGCCCGGCTGCTGCGCGAGTGGCAGCGCGACGGGGTCCTGGCCGCCGACCCGGAGCCCGCGCTCTACGTCTACGAGCAGCGCGTGCCCGCCGGCGACGGCACCCCCGAGGTGCTGCAACGCGGCCTGATCGGCGCCCTCGCGGTCAGCGGCAGCGAGGCCGGCGTGGTCCTCCCGCACGAGGACGTGATGCCCCGGCCGGTCGCCGACCGGGTCGGCCTGATGCGCACCACCCGGGCCAACCTCGAACCGCTGCTGCTGACCTACCGCGGCGACGGACGGGCGGCCGGCGTGGTCGAGCGCGCCGTCCGGGACACCCCCCTGCTCACCACCACCACCTCCGACGGCACCCACCACCGGCTGTGGGCCGTCACCGACCCCGCCGAGATCGCCGAGATCAGCCGCGACCTGGCCACCTGCCGGGCACTGATCGCCGACGGCCACCACCGCTGGGAGATGTACCTGCGCCTCCAGCGCGAGCACCGCCACCTCCCGCGCAGCCCCTGGGACCGCGGTCTGGTGCTGCTCGTCGACACCGCCCGCTACCCGCTACGGGTCCGGGCCATCCACCGGGTGCTGTACCGGCTGCCGGTCGCCGACGCGCTGGAGCGGCTCGGCGGCCACTGGCAGGTCAAGGAGGTGCCCGGCCCGGTCGACAGCGCCCTGCAGGCGCTCGCCGAGCAGAAGCGGCACGGCGGCAGCGGCTTCCTGCTCACCGGCGGGGACGGTGTCTTCTGGCTGGTCGGCGAACCCGACGAGGCCCTCCTCGACGCCACCGTGCCGCACGACCGCCCGGAGGAGTGGCGCCACCTGGACGCCACCGTCCTGCACTCCACCCTGCTCGACCACACCTGGCGGATCCCCGACGGCCCCGACGACATCGGGTACCTGCACACGGCGACCGCCGCGGAACGCGAGGCCGCCCGCAGCGGCGGCACCGCCGTGCTGCTGCACCCGGTGCGCGAGAGCGTGGTCCGCCGGCTGGCCGAACAGGGCGTCACGATGCCGCGCAAGTCCACGTCCTTCGGCCCGAAGCCGGCCACCGGGCTGGTCCTGCGCAACCTCGAACTGGGCTGAGGACGGAGGGCGCGGAGCACCGGGCTCCCAGAGGCCGGGACCGCCCCGGCCCGGTGAAACGGCCCGGTGATCCAGGCCCGGCCCGGTGGCACGGCCCGATGGCCGAACAGGCGGGCGAACGCAGTGAGGCCCTGCCGCACTCCGGGATTTCCCGGGGTGCGGCAGGGCCTCACTCGGTCCTACGGCATCCGCCGACCGCTACTTGGCGTCGCCGGCCCGCTCGGGAGCCACGCCGTCGAAGTCCTCGTCGATCTCAAGGTCGTCGTCGTCGTAGTACTCCTCGACGTCCTCCTCGTCCTCGAAGATCTCCCGCTCGTCAGCCGGGCCGCCGCCCTTGGGCTTCGACACCGGCTCGTCGGACACGTCGTCCTCGTCCGCGAGCTCCGGGTCGAGCGCGTCGACGAACTCCAGGCCGTCGATCTCGGCCAGGCGCTCGGCGGCGTTGGTCGAACCGTCGGTGTCCGCCTCGGTCGCCTTGACGAACCAGTCACGGGCCTCGTCGGCACGGCCGGCCGCGATCAGGGCGTCGGCGTACGCGTACCGCAGTCGCGCGGTCCACGGGTGCACGGCGCTGGAGGCCAGCTCCGGGCTCTGCAGGGTGACGACGGCGGCGTCGAACTGCTCCATGTCGCTGCGGGCACCGGCCGAGACCAGGCGCATCTCGACCTGGCCGGCCTTGTCCAGCTGCTTGACCTCGGGCTCGCCGGCCATCGCCAGCGCACGCTCCGGGCGGCCCAGACCGCGCTCGCAGTCCGCCATCACCGGCCACAGGTCGGCACGGCCGGTCATCCGGCGGGCGGCGCGGAACTCGGTCAGCGCCTCCGAGTAACGCTGAGTCATGTACGAGGCGAAGCCGGCCGCCTCACGGACGGCGGCGACGCGGGAGGCGAGCCGCAGCGCGACGCGCGAGTACTGGTAGGCCTCCTCCGGCTCGCCGTCGAGCAGGCGGGCCACCATCACCAGGTTGCGGGCGACATCGTCGGCGAGCGTCTTCGGCAGGCTCTTGAGCTCCTGGCGGACGTCCGCGTCCAGCTCGAAGCCGGTGACGTCCTCCGGGATCGGCAGACGCTTGACGGGCTCGTAGTTGCCACGGCGGTCGTCCTGGTCACGGCCGTAGCCGCCGGAGGAACGGTCGTCACGGCCGCGGAAGCCGCCACGGTCCCCACCACGGTCGTCACGGCCACGGAAGCCACCGCGGTCCCCACCACGGTCATCGCGGCCGCGGAAGCCACCACGGTCCCCACCACGGTCGTCACGGCCGCGGAAGCCACCACGGTCGTCGCGGTCACGGCTGAACCCACCGCCGGACGGACGGTCGTCGCGACGCGGACGGTCATCCCGGTCGTCACGGCGGAAGCCGGACGGGCGGTCGTCGCGACGGAAGCCGCCACCGGAGGGGCGGTCGTCACGGTTGAAGCCGCCACCGGAGGGGCGGTCATCGCGACGGAAACCGCCACCGGACGGACGGTCGTCACGGTCACGGTTGAAGCCACCGCCGGACGGACGGTCGTCACGACGGAAACCGCCACCCGAGGGGCGGTCATCGCGACGGAAACCACCGCCACCGGAGGGGCGGTCGTCACGGTTGAAGCCGCCGCCGGAGGGGCGGTCGTCGCGACGGAAGCCGCCGCGGTCGCCACCACGGTCGTCACGGTCACGGTTGAAGCCGCCACCGGACGGACGGTCGTCACGACGGAAGCCGCCGCCGGAGGGGCGGTCGTCGCGACGGAAGCCGCCGCGGTCGCCACCACGGTCGTCACGGTCACGGTTGAAGCCGCCACCGGACGGACGGTCGTCACGACGGAAGCCGCCGCCGGAGGGGCGGTCGTCACGACGGAAACCACCGCGGTCGCCACCACGGTCGTCACGGTCACGGTTGAAGCCACCACCGGACGGACGGTCATCACGCCCGCGGTAGCCACCGCCACCGCCGGACGGACGGTCGTCACGACGGAAGCCGCCACCGGAGGGGCGGTCGTCACGACGGAAACCACCGCGGTCGCCACCACGGTCGTCACGGTCACGGTTGAAGCCACCACCGGACGGACGGTCATCACGCCCGCGGTAGCCACCGCCACCGCCGGACGGACGGTCGTCACGACGGAAGCCGCCACCGGAGGGGCGGTCGTCACGACGGAAACCACCGCGGTCGCCACCACGGTCGTCACGGTCGCGGTTGAAGCCACCACCGGACGGACGGTCATCACGCCCGCGGTAGCCACCGCCACCGCCGGACGGACGGTCATCGCGGCCACGGTAACCGCCGCCGCCACCGCCGCCGGACGGACGGTCATCGCGGCCACGGTAGCCACCGCCACCGCCGGACGGACGGTCGTCACGACGGAAACCACCGCGGTCGCCACCACGGTCGTCACGGTCACGGTTGAAGCCACCGCCGGACGGACGGTCATCACGGCCACGGTAGCCACCGCCACCGCCGGAGGGGCGGTCGTCGCGGCGCGGGCCGTCGCCACCACGGTCGTCGCGGCGAGGACCACGGTCGTTGGACCAGCCCCCGCGAGACCGGGGCTCGTAGCCGCGGCCGTCGTCCGATCGACGCTCGGGACGGTCCTGGGGCTGGTTCGACATCGTGGTGACTCCTTCTGCTGCTTCAGCTACACCGCGGACCGGGCGACACCACTGCCCTCACGCGGCTCGGCGCCGGCCTCCTGGCCGCGCACCTACTCCATTGTCCGACATATCGGGACACCCCGCGCCTGGGCGGAAGTCCCTACCTGCCGGCCGTACATACGTACCTACAACACAAAAAAGCCGCGGCCCCAGCGAATCGCTGGGGCCGCGGCTTTGAATAATTGTTCGGCGGCGTCCTACTCTCCCACAGGGTCCCCCCTGCAGTACCATCGGCGCTATGAGGCTTAGCTTCCGGGTTCGGAATGTAACCGGGCGTTTCCCTCATGCTATGACCACCGAAACCCTATCGGGTATTCAGCGAAACACACTTTTTAGTTGATAAGTGTTTCTTGTGTTCGCCGGCGATAGCTGTTCGCTACCCGGGAACCACACAGTGAACGCGAGCGTCTGAGGACAAGCCCTCGGCCTATTAGTACCGGTCAACTCCACCCCTTACAGGGCTTCCATATCCGGCCTATCAACCCAGTCGTCTACTGGGAGCCTTACCCTCTCAAGGAGGTGGGAGTGCTCATCTCGAAGCAGGCTTCCCGCTTAGATGCTTTCAGCGGTTATCCCTCCCGAACGTAGCCAACCAGCCATGCCCTTGGCAGGACAACTGGCACACCAGAGGTTCGTCCGTCCCGGTCCTCTCGTACTAGGGACAGCCCTTCTCAACACTCCTACGCGCACAGCGGATAGGGACCGAACTGTCTCACGACGTTCTAAACCCAGCTCGCGTACCGCTTTAATGGGCGAACAGCCCAACCCTTGGGACCTACTCCAGCCCCAGGATGCGACGAGCCGACATCGAGGTGCCAAACCATCCCGTCGATATGGACTCTTGGGGAAGATCAGCCTGTTATCCCCGGGGTACCTTTTATCCGTTGAGCGACGGCGCTTCCACAAGCCACCGCCGGATCACTAGTCCCGACTTTCGTCCCTGCTCGACCCGTCAGTCTCACAGTCAAGCTCCCTTGTGCACTTACACTCAACACCTGATTGCCAACCAGGCTGAGGGAACCTTTGGGCGCCTCCGTTACTCTTTAGGAGGCAACCGCCCCAGTTAAACTACCCACCAGACACTGTCCCTGATCCGGATCACGGACCCAGGTTAGACATCCAGCACGACCAGAGTGGTATTTCAACGACGACTCCACAACAACTGGCGTTGCTGCTTCAAAGTCTCCCACCTATCCTACACAAGCCGAACCGAACACCAATATCAAGCTATAGTAAAGGTCCCGGGGTCTTTCCGTCCTGCTGCGCGAAACGAGCATCTTTACTCGTAATGCAATTTCACCGGGCCTATGGTTGAGACAGTCGAGAAGTCGTTACGCCATTCGTGCAGGTCGGAACTTACCCGACAAGGAATTTCGCTACCTTAGGATGGTTATAGTTACCACCGCCGTTTACTGGCGCTTAAGTTCTCAGCTTCGCCTGGACGAATCCAAGCTAACCGGTCCCCTTAACGTTCCAGCACCGGGCAGGCGTCAGTCCGTATACATCGCCTTACGGCTTCGCACGGACCTGTGTTTTTAGTAAACAGTCGCTTCTCGCTGGTCTCTGCGGCCACCCCCAGCTCTGGCAGCAAGTGCCGTCACCAGGAATGGCCCCCCTTCTCCCGAAGTTACGGGGGCATTTTGCCGAGTTCCTTAACCATAGTTCACCCGAACGCCTCGGTATTCTCTACCTGACCACCTGAGTCGGTTTGGGGTACGGGCCGCCATGAAACTCGCTAGAGGCTTTTCTCGACAGCATAGGATCATCCACTTCACCACAATCGGCTCGGCATCAGGTCTCAGCCTTAATGAGTGACGGATTTGCCTATCACTCGGCCTACACCCTTACCCCGGGACAACCACCGCCCGGGCTGGACTACCTTCCTGCGTCACCCCATCGCTCACCTAATACAGACTTGGTTCAGCGGCTCCACCACGTCCCTTTGTCCGAAGACTCCGGGCCGGCTTCACGGCTTTAGCATCACCTGGTTCAGCGTTGGCGCTTCAAAGCGGGTACGGGAATATCAACCCGTTGTCCATCGACTACGCCTGTCGGCCTCGCCTTAGGTCCCGACTTACCCTGGGCAGATCAGCTTGACCCAGGAACCCTTGGTCAATCGGCGCAAGAGTTTCTCACTCTTGTATCGCTACTCATGCCTGCATTCTCACTCGTGTACCGTCCACGACTGGTTTCCACCGCCGCTTCACCCGGCACACGACGCTCCCCTACCCATCACAGCAGGCGTTGGCCCTATATGCTGCAATGACACGACTTCGGTGATGTGCTTGAGCCCCGCTACATTGTCGGCGCGGAATCACTTGACCAGTGAGCTATTACGCACTCTTTCAAGGGTGGCTGCTTCTAAGCCAACCTCCTGGTTGTCTCTGCGACTCCACATCCTTTCCCACTTAGCACACGCTTAGGGACCTTAGTCGGTGTTCTGGGCTGTTTCCCTCTCGACCATGGAGCTTATCCCCCACAGTCTCACTGCCACGCTCTCACTTACCGGCATTCGGAGTTTGGCTAAGGTCAGTAACCCGGTGAGGCCCATCGCCTATCCAGTGCTCTACCTCCGGCAAGAAACACGTGACGCTGCACCTAAATGCATTTCGGGGAGAACCAGCTATCACGGAGTTTGATTGGCCTTTCACCCCTAACCACAGGTCATCCCCCAGGTTTTCAACCCTGGTGGGTTCGGTCCTCCACGAAGTCTTACCTCCGCTTCAACCTGCCCATGGCTAGATCACTCCGCTTCGGGTCTTGGGCATGCAACTCAACCGCCCTATTCGGACTCGCTTTCGCTACGGCTACCCCACACGGGTTAACCTCGCTACACACCGCAAACTCGCAGGCTCATTCTTCAAAAGGCACGCAG